>JAJDXK010000006.1 GCA_022823305.1 Alphaproteobacteria bacterium | reverse complement strand
CAGCAGCGGCGGCGCGGCGGGCGCGCGGGACTCGGCGGAGGCGGGCATGGCGCGAGAGTATAGCGGTTGACGCGCGGCGGCGGCCCGGCGCATGTTCCGGCCATCCTCTCCTCGTTCGAATTCTGCGGCGACGGTACCGGGTTGCCTCATGGCCATGAATGGCAGCACACGCCCCCACCTCTCCCCGGCCCTCTCCCCCCCCGGGGGCGGGGTGGGGGAGTCCGCCGGTGCAGCCGGCGTCCCCCCGCCGCCCGTCGGGGGGCGGGGGACAGGGGGAGGTGGGTGTCGACCGAGACACCACCCTTCCGCCGGTTCCCGGACAGGACGATGAGCGGATTGACAGACGACCTGCGCGCGCTCGCCGAGAGCGCCAAGGCCTGGCCTTTCAGGGAGGCAGCGGCGCTGCTGAAGCGCCTCGGCGGCAAGACGCCGGCGAAGGGCCATGCGCTCTTCGAGACCGGCTACGGTCCCTCCGGCCTGCCCCAAATCGGCACCTTCGCCGAGGTCGCCCGCACGACCATGGTGCGGCACGCTTTCGCCGTGCTCAGCGACATCCCGACGCGGCTGGTCGCCTTCTCCGACGACATGGACGCGCTGCGCAAGGTGCCGGACAACATCCCCGACAGGGCGATGGTCGAGGAGCACCTGGGCAAGCCGCTGACGCAGATCCCGGACCCCTTCGGCACGCACGAGAGCTTCGGGGCCCACAACAACGCGCGGCTCCGTGCCTTCCTCGACGACTTCGGCTTCGACTACACCTTCAAGAGCGCGAGCGAGGCCTACCGCTCGGGCGAATTCGACGCAGCGCTCATGGACGCGCTGCGCCGCTACGACGCGATCATGCGCATCATCCTGCCGACGCTGGGCGCGGAGCGGCAGGCGACCTACAGCCCCTTCCTGCCGCTCTGCCCCAAGACCGGGCGGGTGCTGCAGGTGCCCATCACCGCCCGCGACGAGGCGGCGGGCACGGTGAGCTACGTGGACGAGGACGGCGAGACCATGACCGTCCCGGTCACCGGCGGCCGCTGCAAGCTGCAGTGGAAGGCCGACTGGGCGATGCGCTGGCACGCACTCGGCGTCGACTACGAGATGGCGGGGAAGGACCTCATCAGCTCGGTCGAGGTCTCCGGCAGAATCTGCCGCGCGCTCGGCTCGCGGCCGCCGGCCGGCTTCATCTACGAGCTCTTCCTCGACGAGAAGGGCGAGAAGATCTCGAAGTCGCGCGGTAACGGGCTCGCCATCGAGGAGTGGCTCGCCTATGGCTCACGCGATTCGCTCTCGCTCTACATGTACAACGCGCCGAGGCGGGCCAAGCGGCTCTACTTCGACGTGATCCCGCGCCACGTCGACGACTACCTGGCCCATCTCGCGAAGTACCCGGCGCAGGCGCCGGCCGAGCGGCTCGAGAACCCGGCCTGGCACATCCATGCGGGCCAGCCGCCCCGGCCCGAGACCGGGCTCGGCTTCGGCGTCCTCCTCAACCTCGCGAGCGTCTGCAACACCGAGGACCCGGCCGTGCTGTGGGGCTTCATCGCCCGCTACGTGCCCGGTGCTGCGCCCGAGAGCGCGCCCATCCTCGACGAGCTGGTGGGCCACGCGCTCACCTACTACCGGGACATGGTGAAGCCCACCAAGGCCTACCGCGCGCCGGCGCCGCACGAGCGCGCGGCGCTCGACGACCTGCGCGCCGTGCTCGCGGCGATGCCGGCGGGCGCGCAGGCCGAGGCGATCCAGAGCGAGGTCTACGAGGTCGGCAAGCGCCATCCCTTCGAGACCCTGCGCGACTGGTTCCGCGCGCTCTACGAGATCCTGCTGGGCCAGAGCCAGGGCCCGCGCATGGGCTCCTTCATCGCGCTCTACGGCCTCGCGGAGACGGTCGCGCTGATCGACCGCGTTCTCGCCGGCGAGGACCTGGCGGCGTAGGGGAGCGAGCGGAGCGTGAGCGCGGGCGAGCTGATATTCCTGGTCTGGAACGACCTCGTCGGCATCTCGCGGACGCGCGGCGTGCCGGTCGCGGAGTACGAGCGCCGCAAGCAGCACGGCCTCGGCTGGGCGCTGGCGGGGCAGTCGATGACCCCCTTCGAGGACCTCGCCGACAACCCGTGGGGGCCGATGGACGAGGTGCGGCAGACACCCGACGACGAGACCCGGCGCCGCCTCGTGCTGCGGCCCGATTTTCCACCGCTTCACCTGGCGCTCTGCGACAGCCTCAACCTCGACGGCAGCCCCTGGGAATGTTGCACGCGGAGCTTCCTCGGCTCGGCGCTGGCTGACTTCAAGGCGGAGACGGGTCTCGACCTGCACATCGCCTACGAGAACGA
Organism: Alphaproteobacteria bacterium; assembly: GCA_022823305.1. Classification (GTDB taxonomy): domain Bacteria; phylum Pseudomonadota; class Alphaproteobacteria; order UBA828; family UBA828; genus WTGU01. Next base: position 58,145 of record JAJDXK010000006.1, on the reverse strand, counting down.
GTTCGCGCTCTTCGCCGAGGAGCTCGGCTGGGCGGCGCCCTTCTCGCTCGACGCCGTGCGCCGCATCGCGCCCTTCGCCGACCTCTGCGTCGCGGCCCTGATCGACGCCGGGTTGGGTCTGGAAACCTTCGAGCCCGAGTACGGCGTCGGGCAGTTCGAGATTACCTGCGGGCCGGCCGCGGGCCTCGCCGGTGCGGACCGCGTCGTGCTCACCCGCGAGGTGGTGCGCGAGGCCGCGCGCCAGAGCGGTCTGCGCGCGACATTCACGCCGAAGCCCGCGCCCGACGCGGTGGGCAACGGCTGCCACCTGCACCTGAGCTTCCGCGACGCCGAGGGCCGGCCCGCCGCCTTCGATGCCGAGGGGCCCGGCGAGCTCAGCGAGGTGGCGGCCCGTTTCTGCGCGGGCGTGCAGCGCCACGTTGCGGCGCTCTGTGCCGTGACCGCGCCGAGCCCCATCTCCTATCTGCGCCTCGGCCCGCATCACTGGAGCTGCGGCTACGACATCGTCGGTGTCCAGAACCGCGAGGCCGCCGTGCGCATCTGCCCGTCGCCGGCTGCCGATCCGGCGGAGCGCGGCGAGGCCTTCAACATCGAGATCCGCTTCACCGACGCCACCGCGAGCCCCTATCTGGCCATCGGCGCCATCGTGCGCGCGGGCCTGCAGGGAATCCGCGACGGGCTGCCGTGCCCGACCCTGGTGGACGGGGAGCCGGACGACATGAGCGAGGACGAGAGAAAGGAGCGCGGCATCAACAGGCTCCCCACCTCGCTCGAGGAGGCTCTCGATGCGTTCGGCAAGGACGAGCGCGTGACAGGCTGGTTCACGCCGACGATGGTGCAGGCCTACACCGCGCTCAAGCGGCACGAGGTCCGGCTCTACGCGGAATCGCGGCCCCAGCACATGTGCCAGCGATACATGCAGGTCTACTGAGCGAGGCAGAACGGAGAGCGGAGGCGACAGCCATGCAACGCAGCGAGATCGATGCCATTCCCCCGGAAGGCGATGCCTCCTTCCGGCAGCGGGCGGTGGAGCCCGAGCGCACCGCCCTGCTCGTGGTCGATGTCCAGAAGAGCGAGTACAACGCCGAGAGCCGCGCGCGGCACCCGGAGAAGCAGGACTACTTCGACCGTGTCCGTGACGTCGTGATTCCCAACGGGCAGCGCCTGATCGCCGCCTGCCGGGGCGCGGGCATCGAGGTCATGTACACGGTGGTCGAGTGCCTGACCAAGGACGGCCGCGAGCGCGGCCTCGACTACAAGATCTCCGGCATCTTCGTCCCCAAGGGCTCGTGGGAGGCGGAGGTCGTCGACGAGCTGGGGCCGGCGGATGACGAGATCGTCATCCCCAAGTCCTCGTCCAGCCTCTTCAACTCGACCAACTTCGAATACCTGCTGCGCAACCTCGGCGTCGAATACGTGATGGTCATGGGGCTGCTCACCGACCAGTGCGTCGAGACCGCGGTGCGGGACGGCTGCGACCGCGGCTTCCTCATGACCGTGGTGGACGACTGCTGCGCCACCTACTCCGAGCAGCGCCACCGCGAGGCCCTCTACGGCATCAGGGGCTACTGCCGGGTCCGCACCACGGACGAGCTGCTCGAGGAGCTGGCCGGCGCGGGGGTCGCGCGCCCGGCGGCCGTCTCGGCCTGAGCTGTCTTTTGAGGGGCCGGGAAGGTTTGCTACTGTCCGGCCAGATGCCGTGAACCGAGATTGCCGCAAGAGGAGACCAGCCGATGACCACTGAGAGCCGCACCGCGAAAGGCGCAGGCCGCACCCGTCGCGATGTCCTGAAGGCCGGCGCCGCCGGCGTCGCCGGCACCGCCGCGCTCAGCGCAGGCTTCCCCTCCATCGCCCGCGCCGCGGACACGGTCAGGATCGGCTACGTCAGCCCCAAGACCGGACCGCTCGCGGCCTTCGCCGAGGCCGACGAGTTCAACGTCTCCTCGGTGCTCGACGCCGTCGGCGGCAAGGTGCAGTCCGGCGGCAAGAGCCTGGACGTCGAGATCATCGTCAAGGACAGCCAGTCGAACCCCAACCGCGCGGCCGAGGTCGCGAGCGAGCTGATCCTCTCCGACGAGGTGCACCTGCTCTGCGCCGCCAACACGCCGGAGACCACCAATCCCGTGGCCGACCAAGCGGAGATCAACGAGGTCCCCTGCGTCACCACGCTCTGCCCGTGGCAGCCCTACTTCTTCGGCCGCGGCGGCGACCCTGCCACCGGCTTCCAGTGGACCTACCACTACTTCTGGGGGCTGGAGGACGTGATCGCGGTCTTCCTCAACCTCTGGGGCAAGCTGGAGACCAACAAGGTGGTCGGCGGTCTCTTCCCCAACGACGGCGACGGCAACGCCTGGGGCCATCCGGAATTGGGTTTCCCCAAGCCGCTCGCGGGCGCCGGCTACACCCTGATCGACCCGGGCCGCTACCAGAACCTGTCCGACGACTTCTCAGCCCAGATCTCCGAGTTCAAGGATGCGGGCGCCGAGATCGTCACCGGCGTGGTGCTGCCGCCGGACTTCACCACCTTCTGGACCCAGGCCGCGCAGCAGGGCTTCCGGCCCAAGGCGGCGACCGTGGGCAAGGCGCTGCTCTTCCCGGTCTCGGTCGAGGCGCTGGGCGATGCCGGGCACAACCTGAGCTCCGAGATCTGGTGGAGCCCCTCGCACCCCTTCACCTCCAGCATCACCGGGCAGAGCTGCGGCGAGCTGGCTGCGGCCTTCACCGCGGCGACGGGCAAGCAGTGGAGCCAGCCGGTCGGCTACGGCCACTCGCTGCTCGAGGTCGCGCTCGACGTGGTGAGCCGGGCCGAGGACATCGGCGACACCGAGGCCATGCTGGCCTCGATCGTCGCCACCGATATCGCGACCGTCGCGGGCCCGGTCTCGTGGGGCGCGGGCCCGGTCAAGAACGTGGCCAAGATGCCGCTGGTCGGCGGCCAGTGGCGGCGCACGCCGGAGGGCCCCTTCGCCTACGACCTCACCATCACGTCGAACGAGACGGCGCCGAACATTCCCACCAACGCCGGGATGGAAGCGATCGCGTAGGAGCCCGCAGACGGCCCTTCCGGCGTCACCGGGCGCGGGCGCCGGCATGACGGCGCTGATCGCGCTCGACGGCGTCTCCAAGAGCTTCGGCTCGGTCAAGGCGACCGACCGGTTCAGCATGGAACTGGCGGATGGCGAGGCGCTCGGCGTCATCGGCCCCAACGGCGCCGGCAAGAGCACGATGTTCAACATCATCACCGGCGGGGTGCGGCCGAGCGAGGGGCGCGTCTACTTCGCCGGCCGCGACATCACGCGCACGCCCGCGCACGAGCGCTGCCGCATGGGGATCGGGCGCTCCTACCAGATCCCCCATCCCTTCGCGAACATGACCGTGTTCGAGAACCTGCTGGTGGGCGCGGCCTTCGGCGGCAGCCGCACCGAGGCCGCGAGCTATGAGGACTGCCACGAGATCCTCGACCGCACCGGCCTGCTGCAGAAGGCGAACGCGCTCGCCGGCGCGCTCACCCTGCTGGAGCGCAAGCGGCTGGAGATGGCGCGCGCGCTGGCCACGCGGCCGCGCGTGCTGCTGCTGGACGAGATCGCCGGCGGCCTGACCGAGCACGAGTGCGCCGCCCTGGTCGACACCATCAAGGCGATCCATCGCACCGGCGTTTCCATCGTCTGGATCGAGCACGTGGTGCACGCGCTGCTCTCGGTGGTGAGCCGGCTCGTCGTCATCAACTTCGGCCGCAAGCTCGCCGAGGGCGACCCGCACGAGGTGATGGCGAGCACCGAGGTGCAGGAGGTCTACATGGGGATCAGCGCCGAATGAGCGCAGGCCCCGAGGCGGTGCTGGAGACGCAGGGGCTGACCGCATCCTACGGCGACTTCCAGGCGCTCTTCGGCATCGACCTGCACGTGCGCCGCGGCGAGACCGTCGCCATCATCGGCGCCAACGGCGCCGGCAAGTCGACCTTTCTCAGGAGCGTGGTGGGCCAGCTGCCGAGCGCGCGAGAGCAGGTCTCGTTCGAGGGCGAACCCATCGGCCACCTGCCGGCGCACGAGATCGTTCGCCGCGGCATCGCGCTGGTGCCCGAGGGTCGGCTGCTTTTCCCCTCGCTCTCGGTGGAGGAGAACCTGCGCATGGGCGCCTACGGCAGGCGCGCCGGCCCGTGGGGGATCGGGCGGGTGCACGAGCTCTTCCCCGTGCTGGCGGAGCGCCGCGCCACGCCCGGCACCGCGCTCAGCGGCGGCGAGCAGCAGATGTGCGCCATCGGCCGTGCGCTGATGAGCAATCCCGTGCTGCTGCTCTGCGACGAGCTGAGCCTCGGGCTCGCGCCCGTCATCATCCGCCAGATCTACGCCGTGCTGCCGACCATCGTGGCGGAGGGAACCACGGTCGTGGTGGTCGAGCAGGACATCAACCAGGCGCTGGCCGTGGCCGACCGCGTCTACTGCTTCCAGGAAGGCCGGGTCTCGCTGCAGGGCCGGCCCGAGGACGTCTCGCGCGAGGACGTCACCCGGGCCTACTTCGGGGTCTAGGGCAGTGACGACCGCGCACGCGGCCTGACCCGCCATGGAGTGGCTCGACGCCATCATCCAGGGAATCCTGCTGGGCGGGCTCTATGCGCTCTTCGCCACCGGGCTCTCGCTGATCTTCGGCGTGATGCGGCTGGTCAACATCGCCCACGGCGACCTGATCGTGCTCGCCGCCTTCCTCGGCCTCGCCATGGTCAACGGGACCGGCGTGCATCCGCTGCTCAGCCTGATCGTCACCGTGCCGGTGATGGCCGCCATCGGCTACGCGCTGCAGCGCGGCATCCTCAACCTGACGCTGGGCCGCGACATCCTCCCGCCCCTGCTGGTGACCTTCGGGCTTTCCATCATCATCCAGAACGTGCTGCTGGAGGTGTTCTCCGCCGACACGCAGCGGCTCAAGGCGGGCGCGCTGGAGACCGCGAGCATCGCCATCGGCGACCAGATCGCCATCGGCTGGTTCCCGCTCATCGTCTTCCTCGCAGCCCTCGGGGTGATCGCGGGCCTCCAGCTCATGCTCTTCCGCACCCGCCTCGGCATGGCCTTCCGCGCCACCTCCGACGACCACAGGACCGCAGGCCTGATGGGGATCGACAACCGCCACGTCTTCGCGCTCGCCATGGCGCTGGCGCTCGGCGTGGTGGCGCTCGCCGGCACCTTCATGGCGATCCGCACCAACTTCTCGCCCGCCATCGGGCCGGCGCGGCTGCTCTACGCCTTCGAGGCGGTCATCATCGGCGGGCTGGGGAGCCTGTGGGGGACGCTGGCGGGCGGCGTGATCCTCGGCGTCGCCCAGGCCATCGGTGCCAAGTTCCACCCCGGCGGGCAGATCCTGGCGGGCCACGTGGCCTTCCTGATCGTGCTGGTGCTGCGTCCCAACGGCCTCTTCCCGCGCACGAGGGACCGGTGAGCGAGGGCAGCGCCGCCTACCGGGTCGAGCGCGGCACCCGCGCGAGCCGCTACGGCGCGCTGGTCGCCGTCGCCGGGCTCGCGGTGCTGATCTCGCTCCCCTTCTGGGGCGGGCGCGCGGACATGCGGACCATCGTCGAGATCGCCTACTACCTCGCGCTCGCCCAGCTCTGGAACCTGCTTGCGGGCTATGCCGGGCTGGTCTCGGTCGGGCAGCAGGCCTTCCTCGGGCTCGGCGGCTACGCGCTCTTCGTCTTCGCCATGAACGCGGGCGTCCACCCCATCGCCGCGATCCCGCTCGCCGGCATCGCCGCGGCGCTCTTCGCCGTGCCGACGGCCTTCATCGTCTTCCGCCTGCGCGGCGCCTACTTCGCCATCGGCACCTGGGTGGTGGCGGAGGTGTACATGCTCTCCTTCGCCCAGGTCTCGGCGCTGGGCGGCGGCTCCGGCATGAGCCTGCCGGCGGCGGTGGTGAAGGGCATCGCGCAGGGGCGCATGTGGCGGGAATCCGCGATCTACTGGACAGGCCTCGCCATCGCCGTCGGCGCCATCGCGCTGGTCTACCTGCTGCTGCGCTCGCGCCACGGGCTCGCGCTTACCGCGATCAGGGATTCGGAGGCGGCGTCGGGCAGCCTCGGCGTCGACAACTTCCGCACCAAGATCTGGGTCTACATCGTCGCCGCCTTCGGCACCGGCATGGTGGGCGCGCTGGTCTTCCTCACCAAGCTGCGCATCTCGCCCGAGGCCGGCTTCAACGTCGTCGACTGGACCGCCAACGTCATCTTCATCGTCGTGATCGGCGGCATCGGCACCATCGAGGGGCCGATCGTCGGCGTCATCGTCTTCTTCGTGCTGCGCGAGTTGCTCGCGGACTTCGGTAGCTGGTATCTGATCGTGCTGGGCGGGATCGCGGTGCTGATGATGCTGCGCGCGCCGCAGGGCGTCTGGGGCCTGATCGCCGAGCGCTTCGACCTCCGCTTCTTCCCGGTGCAGCGACGCCTGGTGTTCGATCCCGCGTCCTTCAGCTTCGTTGCCGACGCGGACAAGGAAGGAAAGCCCGAGCCATGACCGAGGCCTACATCTGCGACGGACTGCGCACCCCCATCGGCCGTCACGGCGGCGCGCTCGCCGGCGTGCGCCCCGACGATCTCGGCGCGGTGCCCATCGCCGCCCTGATGGAGCGCAACGCAGGCGTGGACTGGGCCGAGGTCGACGACGTGCTCTTCGGCTGCGCCAACCAGGCCGGCGAGGACAATCGCAACGTCGCCCGCATGGCCTCGCTGCTGGCGGGCCTGCCCGAGAGCGTGCCCGGCGTCACCGTCAACCGGCTCTGCGGCTCCGGCATGGAGGCCATCGGCAGCGCGGCGCGGGCGATCAAGGCGGGCGAGGGGGCGCTCGCCATCGCCGGCGGCGTCGAGAGCATGACCCGCGCGCCCTTCGTCATGGCCAAGGCCGAGACCGCGTTCTCGCGCCAGGCCCAGGTCCACGACACCACGCTCGGCTGGCGCTTCGTCAACAGGCTGATGAAGGCCGCGCATGGCATCGATTCCATGCCTGAGACCGCCGAGAACGTGGCCGAGGAGTACCAGGTCGGGCGCGCGGACCAGGACGCCTACGCCTTCCGCAGCCAGCGCCGCGCCGCTGCGGCGATCGAGGTGGGCCGGCTCGCGAGCGAGATCACCCCGGTCACGGTGCCGCGGCGCAAGGCCGACCCGGTCACCATCGCGCGCGACGAGCATCCGCGCCCGCAGACGACGCTGGAGGCGCTGGCGAAGCTGCCGACCCCCTTTCGCGAGGGAGGCACCGTGACCGCCGGCAACGCGTCGGGCGTCAACGATGGCGCCTGCGCCCTGCTGGTGGCTTCGGAGGAGGCCGCCCGGCGCCACGGGCTCGAGCCGCGCGCCCGCGTCGTCGCCATGGCGAGCGCCGGCGTCGCGCCCCGCATCATGGGCGTCGGGCCTGCGCCGGCCTCGCGCAAGGTGCTGGCGCGCGCGGGCCTCGATCTCGACCGCATGGACGTGATCGAGCTCAACGAGGCCTTCGCCGCGCAGGTGCTGGCGGTGACCCGCGAGCTGGGGCTCCCCGACGACGCCGAGCACGTGAACCCCAACGGCGGCGCCATCGCCTTCGGCCATCCCCTCGGCATGAGCGGCGCGCGGCTGGTGCTCACCGCCGTGCGCGAGCTCGAGCGCCGCGAGGGCCGCTACGCGCTCTGCACCATGTGCATCGGCGTCGGCCAGGGCATCGCCATGGTGCTCGAGCGGGCGTAGAGCGCCGCCTGCTGCGTCCTGGCGGCCTGCATCAGCTTCGGCAACGGCCCGGAGCTCATCCCCGGAGCCGTGCCGTGGCCGAGCTGGCCGGCGCCTGGCAGCGCTCGGCCAGCCACTTCAGACATGGTCTCGTCGACGTCCCTCAACTAACATTGAAACCGGGCCACCCAATGGGGCCCGGTCATACGCGGGGAGGTCGCGATGGGAACGGGTACGGGCAAGGTGACCGGAGGATGCATGTGCGGCGCGGTGCGCTACGAGGCGCCAGAGGCCCACGCGGTCGTCTATTGCCACTGCAAGTCGTGCAGGGCCCACACGGGCGCTCCGGTGGTTGCGCTCGCGGGCTATCTCAAGAGTGAAATCATATGGTCGGGCGACGAGCGGAGCATCTACGAGTCGTCGCCGGGCATCAGGCGCGGCTTTTGCCGCAAGTGCGGCACGCCGCTCACCTGGGAGGGGTATGTGGAGGAGCTTGGCGGCGACCTGATCGAGGTCTTCATCAGCACGACGGATGACCCCGACGCCCTGGTTCCGCAATTTCACATATGGTCGGACGAGCGGATCGAGTGGTTCGATACGGTGGACCAACTGCCGCGCTATCGCGGCTGGATGCACGATGGCAGCGAGCCCTTCAACCACGGCACGGTCATGGAGGGAGAAGGCCCTTCGGCCTAGGGTCCGTCGAGGGCATCCTCGGCATCGCGCCCGCCGGCTCGCCGGTCCCGGCGCACGCGGTTGCGGGCGGCTTGGCGCCGCCCGCGATTTCGAACTCGGGCGCGGCGCCCCGCTCCCGCTGCGTCGGTCGCGGCGCATCCCGGGAAGGCGGTGGCGGCTGACGCTTCAGCCTCGATTTCGGCGCGCTGCACGATCGAGCCGCCACCCAACCCGTTCAGGGGCTACTTCAGGAAGATGACGCCCCACTGGTTGTCGACCACCTCGCCCGAGCCGCTGACGGTGAAGTTGGACGTGATGATCCCGGTGGCGCCGTTGAAGATGCCAGTGCCGGCATCGATCTTCCAGCAGATCCCGCCGTGAGTCAGGTTCGAGTCCGCGCTCGGTCCCATCTGGCCCGTGCCGCGGGTGCTGAAGGTGAAGCCGTTGCCGCCGCCGAAATTGATGACCCCCGACTCGGTGAAGGTGCCGTCCTCGTTGGGGAAGACATCGGAGTCGAAGGACGCGGCGTTGCCCGCGATGGCTTCGATGGCGGCGTCGACCCCGCTGTCGCTGATGTTCGTGGTGATGGAGGCCGAAGCCCCGGTGGTCTGCGCCCGGAGCACCCCTTCCTCGCCTTCCTTGGGGCCTGCGGAGCCGCGAAATTGGATCACGTAGCTAATCTGCTTCATGGTGCATCTCTCACTTCTGGTTGGCTGGACAGCCGTCCGCTCCCGCTGGGGGTGGCACTCCAAGCATATACCCCTAAACCGAATTATCCATGGCGGAACTTGTCGGGGCATCGTCTCGCAGCGCCCGATTCCCGCCGGCATTTCTTCGCGCGCGCTCACGCCGCCGCCGGCCGCGCCGCGCGGTAGCCTCGGCCGGTCTCCAGTGGCGAAGGAGGCGGGGCGGGTTAACCTCGCCCCATTGCCTGTGATACACTCCACCGGCATCATTGGCGGACGGAACCAGGGAGGCGACGGCCGTGACGACGATGACCCGTTACCAGATTTCCGACGCTGATCGGAAATGGATCGACCACATCAGGCAGCAGCCAGTTGGAATTCAGCCGCCAGAGGTCATCCGCCTTCTAAACAGGCTGCGCGGCGAGGCTATCGAGGGGAAATATTGCCTCGTCATCGATCGGCCCCACAAGGAGTGGGTGGTGGCGGAAATGCAGGGTCGGGGAAAGCCGCTCAAGTACCACAATATCCGGGTATCAAGCCGTGAAGAGGGCGAGTGGGAGATCTTCAAGCTGCGCTGGTACCGTCATACGGGGGAAACCCTGACGTAGCGCCCACGCGCCGAACATGGCAGCAGACTCGTTCGACCCAGTTTCCGGGATTTCACACTAGGGGGTACGCACGCAATGCTCAAGATCACTGGCTATAGCGATCAGATCAGTGTCGCACCCGGCGACAAGATCAAGTTCATGGTGAATTGCGAGCATCCAGAATACCAGGCCCAGATCGTCCGCGTGGTCTCGGGCGACTTGAATCCGGAAGGGCCCGGAATCATCGAGGAAACCATCGACACTCCCGTGAACGGCACCTATGCCGGGCGCAAGCAGGAAATCTATGCCGGCTCCTACGCAATGGTCCCCAGCTCGGCTCCCCTGGAGACACTCGGAAGCTTCTCGGTCCAGGTCATGGTATGGCCCACCACGCCCCGCAAGGGCCTTCAGGGGCTGGTCTCCAAGTGGTCAACCAAGGACAACAGCGGTTTCGCCCTGGTGATCGACGAGTCGGGTGGCGTCGCCTTCATGGTGGGGGACGGCAACGGCGGTGTCGCTTCGGTCTCGATCGGCAAGCCGATGGTCGAGTACGAGTGGTACCTCGCCGCTGCGACCTACGATGCCGACACCGGCACGATCACGGTGCGTCAGGAGCCTCAGTTCGAGTACCCGACCATCGACGATGCAGGCGCTGCGGAAGAAAAGGTCTCTGTCGCACCCGCCATGAACAAGGCGCCGGTAATGATGGCCGCTTGCTACGGCGGCGACACGCCGCGCGGCGACGCGGCGATCGGCACCAATCACTTCAACGGCAAGCTGGACAGCCCCGCGATCGTCGCGGGTGTGCTGAGCCGGGCAGAGAGTGCGCAAATTCTGGCCGGCAATGCGTCCACGACGCTTGCGCATCGCACGATCGCGGCCTGGGATTTTTCGCTCGACATCGCGGAGACGACCATCACCGACGCTTCGAGCCACCGGCTGCACGGAAAGATCGTGCATCTGCCGACCCGCGGCGTGACCGGCTACAACTGGACCGGCGAGGAAATGCGCTGGAAGCATGCGCCGGAGCAGTATGGAGCGATCAAGTTCCACGACGACGACGTTTACGATTCGGGATGGGACGTCGATTTCGAGCTGACAATTCCGGATTCCATGAAGAGCGGGATCTACGCAGCTCATCTGCTTGCGGGCGAGGATCGAAATGACGAGGAGTACATTCCCTTCGTTGTCAGGCCTGCGCCGGGCAAGGAAAAGAAAGTCTGCTTCCTGTTCCCGATCACGAGTTACAAGGCCTATGCCAACGAGCATTTCGCGACCGATCCGTGGCCGGCGGAGATCATGACCCATCGCGCGATCGAGCTCGACAAGCACCATATCTTCCTGAACGAGCACCGCGAATACGGGCATTCGCTCTATGACCGTCATTCCGACGGCAGCGGCGTGCACATCTCGTCGCGACTGCGACCCGTGCTCAACATGCGGCCCAAGGCGCAAACCATGCTCGGCGGCGACGGCTCGCAGCTTTGGCAGTTCAACGCCGACACGCACCTCACCGTGTGGCTCGAAAAGATGGGCTACGACTTCGACGTCATCACCGACGAGGACGTCCACTACGGCGGTACCGACGTCCTCGCTCCGTACAGCGTCGTGCTCACGGGTTCGCACCCCGAGTACTACTCGAAGAGCATGTTCGATGCCGTCTTCGACTACACCCATCAGGGTGGGCGGCTCATGTATATGGGTGGCAACGGCTTCTATTGGCGCGTGTCCTACCACACGAGCGCGCCCGGCGTGATCGAGATACGGCGTTCGGAAGGTGGAAGCCGGGCATGGGCGCCCAAGAGCGGCGAGTACTACACCGGCTTCACCTGCGAATACAGCGGCCTGTGGCGCCGGCAGGGCCGCTTCGGTCCAAATGTCATGGCGGGCGTCGGCTTCTCGGCCGAAGGCTTCGATATCTCGACCTACTATCGCCGCAATCCCGACAGCTTCGACGAGCGTGTCAAGTTCATGTTCGAGGGCATCGGCAGCGAGGAGCTGATCGGCGACTTCGGCCTGATCGGCGGCGGTGCCGCCGGGCTCGAGGTCGACCGCGTCGAGCGCGGGTTCGGGACTCCGCCCCATGCCCTTTGCGTCGCGTCGTCCGAGAACCACACCGACACCTATCTCGTGGTGGTCGAGGACATCCTCTTCAATCTTCCGGGATGCGGCGGCCAGGAGAACGAGTTCGTACGCGGCGACCTGTGCTTCTTCGAGACGCCCAACGGCGGCGCTGTCTTCTCGGTGTCGTCGATGGCGTGGATCGGAAGCCTGCCGTGGAACGACTGCGACAACAACGTCTCGAAGCTGACCAAGAACGTGCTCGATCGGTTCGTCGACCCCACGCCGTTCCCGGTCGAGAAGAAGCCCGCGCCAGTCATGAGAGATTGCTACAGCTGGAGGGTTCAGGGAGCGACTTCTGCGGCGGAGGCTGCGGAATAGTGGCGCTGTCCGGGCCGCTCGGGCCCGGCCGCGAGCGCGACCGCCCGGATTGCGGCCGCGCAGAGAGGAGACCAGCGCGCGAACGCGCGCTCGTAGGAGTGGCGACGTCAGAATTCGCCGCGGCACATTGGGCAATCGCATGGGAGGTCACGCGATGAAGCTATTCCCCGGGATGTCGAACTACGTCTGGGCGAAGTACCGGACGCCCGCAGAGAAGCAGCTTATGAACACGCCGGTCGAGGAGCTCGCCAAGAAGGGCCTCAGCCGGCGCGATATCCTCAAGGGAGCGGCCGTCGGCGGCGCCGGCGCGATCGTCGCCTCGAGCGCCACGCTGGCCGAGCTCAACGAGGGCAAGGCCGAAGGCGACCCGATCCCGGTCGGTAGCGCGCTGCCCTTCACAGGATGGGGCGCTCACGACGCGATCGAGTTCAGGAACGGCATCGAGATGGCCGTCGACGAGATCAACGCGCTCGGCGGCGTGCTCGGCCGTCCCATCGAGATGCACTGGGAGGACACCAAGAACCAGTCGGCCGACGAGGTGGTCACCGCCTTCAACCGGCTGATCGACAGCAAGGAAGTGCATGCCATCATCAACGGCTACAACATCGGCCCCAACAACGCCGAGTACGAGCCGGTCGCGGATGCGGGCATCCTCTACCTGCACCACAACACCCTGCTGCATCACCACGACACGGTGATGAGCGATCCGGAGCGCTATTACAGCTGCTTCCAGACCGATCCGGCGGAGTACTGGTACGGTCTCGGCTACATCCAGTTCCTTTCCTGGCTGCGCGACACGGGGCAGTGGAAGCCGCGCAACAACAGGATCGCGCTTGTCTCCGGCTCCACGCCCTATTCCATCGTCATCGTGAACGCGATGAACGAGTCGGCGGCCGAGTACGGCTGGGAGGTCGCCTACGGTCCGGAGATCGTCAAGACACCCACCACGGAGTGGGGGCCGACGCTGGCCAAGGTCCGGGCGGCAGATCCTTCCGCCTTTGCCAACACGCATTTCCCGTCCCAGGAAATCGCGCAGTGCCAGAACCAGTTCATGCAGGATCCGATCGATTCGCTGACCTACTACCAGTTCGGCGCAATCTCGGCCGTGTTCACCGACATCGCGCAGGAGAACGCGCTCGGTACTACGGTGGCCACGGTGATCGGGCAGCTGCAGGACGAAATCGGCACGACCTTCGAGAACAAGTACCGCGAGCTCTACGGTGAGAACTCGACGCCGCTGGTCGGTTGCGAGACCTACGTGTCGATGTATCACTGGGCGATGGCCGCGGCGCTTGCCGGCGGCTCGGGCGAGCCCGGCGACTACGACCAGAACAGGAAGGTGGCCTACCGCCTGCAGAAGCTGATCTATCGGAGCGTCGTCGGCTCCGTCAACATGCATCCCGAGTGGCAGGCGGGCATCCCCTATCCCGACTACACCAACGACCCGTCGCTCGGGCAGCCGCATCTGTTCTTCCAGATCCAGGAGGTCTCGCCGGTGCGCGCGCTGGTCGCGCCGGAGCCCTACAACACGGGGCACTTCATGATCCCCTCCTGGTTCAAGGATAATGGGGGGCTTCCGCAGATCGGCGCGTAACAGCCAAGAGCCTGGCAAAGGGCCACGTAACCCAGTGACATAGGGCCGGCCATGGATGATTCGGCCCACGAACCGCTGCTGTCGTGCCGAGGAGTCTTCAAGTATTTCGGTGCGATGGCAGCGGTCGATGACCTGAACCTCGACGTACAGCAAGGCGAGGTCCTCGGGATTGGCGGGCCCAATGGCGCCGGCAAGACGACGCTCTTCGACGTCATTTCAGGGCTGAATCCGGCGAGCGCGGGGACCATCACCTTCGACGGCAACGACATAACGAAGGCCAACCCGGTCCAGATCTGTCACGCCGGTCTCTCGCGAACGTACCAGCTCAACGCCGCGTTCGAGACCCTGCCGGTCCGCGAAAACATCCTCTGCGCGTCGTATTACGGGCCGCGCAACGTCTTTTTTCCGAAGCTCCGCTTCGACAGGGAGGCGCAGCGGATCACCGACGAAGTCCTGGAGTTCACCGAGCTGCTCGACTACGAGATGGTGATTGCGCGCGAACTCCCGGTGCTGCAGCGCAAGCTGCTGATGATCGCGAGCGCGCTGGCGACACGGCCTCGGCTGCTCCTTCTCGACGAGCCGGTGGGTGGTCTCAACGTCGACGAGATCGAGGTCGTCATGGCCCTGGTACGTCGCATGCGCGAAGACCGGCCCCTGACCGTCATCCTCATCGAGCACGTCATGCGCTTTCTGGTGGCGTTGTCCGACCGCGTCGTGGTCATGCATCATGGCAGCAAGATTTACGAGGGACTGGCCGAGGGGCTGACCAAGGATCAGACGGTGGTCGACGTCTATCTGGGCGAGGGCGCGGCGCGGCGCCTTGAGCACATCATCGACGAGGAACTCCACCATGGCCACGACGCGTCTTGAAGTCGATGGCCTCACGGCCGGCTATCACGGCCAGCCGGTGCTCCGGGATCTGTCGCTGCACGTCAACGACGGCGGCGCCGTCGGCATCATCGGCCCGAACGGACACGGCAAGACCACCCTGCTGCGGGCGATCTCGTCGCTGATCCCCATCATGGGCGGCGACATCAGGCTGGACGGCGCGTCGATCAAGGGCGTGCGCGCGGACAGGGTGGTGCAGCAGGGGGTGGTTCACATCCCGCAAGGCGATCTCATCTTCACCGAGCTGACCGTCCTGAAGAACCTCACCATGGGTGCCTACCTGGCGCCCAAGAGCGAGATCGGCTCGCGCCTGAAGGGCGTGTTCGAGATCTTCCCGCGTCTCGAGGAGCGTCAGGGCCAGATGGCCAGCACGCTCTCTGGCGGCGAGCGGCGCATGCTCGCGCTCGGGCGCGGCCTGATGTCGGCGGGCCGGATCATGCTCATTGACGAGCCCTCGCTCGGGCTCGCCCCCATCGTCGTCGACCAAATCTACGACGTGATTCGCGATCTCAAGGCCGAAGGCCGCACCATCCTCATCGTCGAGGAGAACATCAGCCGCATCGTGGACTTCGCCGACTACGTCTACCTGGTCGACCACGGCGAGTTCGTGTGGGAAGGAGAGCCGGACGAGTTGATGAGGCACGAGAAAATCCTCGAAACGTACCTGGGAGGATAGGCGTCGGTGACAGCTTTCCTGGTCATCTTCGAAAGCGGCCTCAGCCTCGGCGCGATGTACGCCGCGGCGTCGATCGCGCTCTCGCTCGTGTGGGGCTCGATCGGCATGCTCAACATGGCGTTGGGCGCGATGCTCGCGATCGGCGGCTACGCTTCTTTCGCCCTGGTCGAGTATCTGCCGGTGCCCTGGTGGCTGGGGTTCCTGGCGTCCCTCGGGGTGGGCTTCATCGCCGGCGCGGTGCTCTATTACGTGACGGTCAAGTGGATGTACCGGGTGCCGACCTTCGACACCAGCATCGTGATCGCGACCGTCGGCGTCGCCATCGTCATCGAGAATCTGCTGGTCAAGATCTTCACCGCCTACGCCAAGAAGCAGCCCTTCCTGGTCGACGACGGGATTCTCATGGGCTCGGTGACCATGCGCTACCAGAGCCTGATCAACCTGGGAATCGCGCTGGTCATCATGCTGATCCTGAGCTGGTACCTCAACAGGACCCGCGCGGGCACGGCCATTCTCGCAGTCGCCCAGGACCGCGACGCGGCCCAGCTCATGGGTGTTCCCGTCGAGCGAATCTTCCTGCTGGTCATGGTGATCGCCGGTGTGATCGCGGCGGCTTCCGGCGTCCTGCTGACGGCGGTCATCCCGATGTCGCCCTATGTCGGCCACGAGCCCTTGCTCAAGGCCTTCATCATCTGCGTCATCGCCGGGCTCGGTAACCTACCGGCTGCCTTCGTGGCCTCGTTCGTGCTCGGCTGGTTCGAGTCCGCGGTCAGTTACGGCGCCGGCGCGCGCTACGGCTTCCCCGCCATGCTGGTGCTGGTCATCATCGTGCTGCTGTGGAAGCCCTACGGCGTTTTCGGTCGGCGCAGGGTCACGCGCGTATGACGATACCCTCCACGCCAGCACACGGGAGCAGTGGCGCCTACGCTGCCGCCCGCCGCCAGGACTTGAGGCTCGATCTTGCGATCGGCTTCGCCCTGCTCGCCATTGCAGTCATCATCCCGATCCTCAGCCCGGGCAAATACATCCTGGGGCAGTTCACCCTGTTCTTCATCTGGGCTTGCGTGGTCACCCAGTGGAACCTGGTGTTCGGCGTCGCCGGCGTCTATTCCCTGGCACAGATGGCCGTCTTCTTCCTCGGCGGCTACGCCGCCGCGATGCTCGGCTTCTATCTTGAAATCTCGATCTGGTACGGCGCCTGGGTCGGCGCGGTATTTGCGGTCTTCGTCAGCGTCGTGATCGGCGCGGCGACGCTGCGCCTGCAAGGACCCTACGTCCTGCTGCTGACGCTCGCCATCGCGGTCGTCATTCAGGCCCTGGTGCAGAGCGACGTGAACTGCTTCTTCTACGAAGGCAAGATCTGCTACCCCTTGACCGGCGGGCCGCGCGGTCTGATGAAGTTCGGCGATCTCGGCTTCCGCGACTGGTTGGCCTACAAGCAGGCGCCGCTGGGTACCTACTACCTCGGCCTCCTGCTCCTGGTGATCAACACGATCTTCGCCTTCGTCATCATCAAGAGCCCCTTCGGCTCCGCGTTCCGCGCGCTGCGGGACAACCAGCCACTGGCGTCCTCGCGCGGCATCGCCCGCGTCAAGTACCAGATCCTGGTCTTCGCCCTGTCCGGATTCTTCACCGGGCTGATGGGCTCGGTCTACGCGGGGCATTTCCGCACGATCGGCCCGGCGCTGCTCGATCTCGACCTCCTCCTCTTCCTGTTCTCGATGCTGGTGGTCGGCGGTCTCGGCAGCCGATGGGGCCCGATCATCGGTTGTATCATCATCATGGTGGCCAACGAGCTGATGAAGGACCTCGGCGAGTGGCGCATGATCGCCTTCGGCGCCATAACGGTCGCGTTCATCGTGCTCCTGCGCGAGGGAGTTGTCGGCGTCATCCAGAGCGTGTGGCGCGGCTACATCGTCCCCCGCGTGCCCTGGCTCAGCGACGTGCGGAGATCGGGCCTCGCCGAGTGACGCGCGTAGTCGCCAACGAGAGGAGCGCGCCGACGAGCGCCCGTGGAGAATCGTTGATCGCGCCCGAGTGCTGCAGCTCTGCCGCACACGCATGGCGGCCTCGCACCGCCTGGACGCTGGCGAGGTGTAGACGGGGAGAATGGCAATGACGACAGGCTCAGCCACTGACCTTTGCTACGTGACCGCGAGCGAAGCGCTGGCCCTCTTCAAGGCACGCAAGCTCTCGCCGGTCGAGCTCACCGAGGCGGTTATCGCCCGCTCCGAGGCGGTCAATCCCAAGGTGAACGCGTACACCTACACTTTCTACGACCGTGCTCTCGAACAGGCCAGACGAGCCGAAGAGAAATACGGCAAGACCGACGGACGCCTGCGCCCCCTCGAAGGGATCCCCTGCGCCATCAAGGATCTGCACCCGGTCAAGGGTGAGATCACCACGTGGGGATCGCGCGTCTATGAGGGCGTCCGCTCGGAGTTTACGGCCCCCACCGTCCAGCGCCTGTTCAACGCCGGCATCATCATGCATGCCCGCACAACCACCCCGGAGTTCGCCCACACGGGGCATTGCCACAGCCCGCTATGGGGGGCGACACGAAATCCCTGGAACACGACATTCAGCTCGGGCGGTTCCTCCGGAGGGGCCGGTGCGGCGGTCGCGGCGGGCATGACGACGCTCGCAGACGGCACCGACGGTGGCGGCTCGGTGCGCATTCCATCTTCGGCATGCGGGATATTCGGCGTGAAGCCGAGCTTCGGGCGCAATCCGGTCGGGATTCTGGAAACCAACCTCGAGCTCATCCTGCACTTCGGTCCGATGACGCGCAGCGTCGAGGATGCGCGCCTCATGCAGAACGTCATGTGCGGCCCGTGGGAAGGAGACATCACAACCCTGCGGCCGAAGCTGCGCATTCCGGAGCTCGACAGGCTCGGCGGTGTCGAGGGCAAGAAATTGGCCTTCTCGACCGACCTCGGCTATTTCGAAATCGATACGGACGTCGCGAGAAACACCAGGGCGGCGGCCGGGGTATTCAAGTCGCTCGGAGCTCAGGTCGACGAGATCGATCTCGGCTGGACGATGGACGTGTACGATGCCTGGATCACCCATTGGCAAGGGTTGTTCGCGTCGATTGCGGGCCAGTATCTGCCGCGCTGGCAGTACCAAATGGATCCTTATGTCCGCGAGCTCTTGCACGCCGGAATGAACCACAGCCACGTTCGCGTCAAACAAACCGAGTTCGTGCGAACACAGATGTACGCTCGTCTTGGCAAAATACTGAAGACCTACGACTATCTGATTTGCCCGACTCTTGCCGTGCCCTCCGTCGACGCCTGGCACAAGTGCGACGACCCCGATTTCAGCATCAACGGCAAGCCGGTCGACGCGATGCTGCAGTGGTGCCTGACCTATCCCTTCAATCTCGTCAGCCAGTGCCCGGTGGCGACGGTACCCACGGGATTCGCTGCCAGCGGGGTACCGACGGGCATGCAGATCGTCGGGCGCACCTATGACGACGTCAGCGTATTTCGGGCCTCCGCTGCTTACGAAAGCGCCAATCCCTGGCGCGGTACAACGCCCGGCATTTGAGGTCCCGTGGTGAGCGTTTCCGGATAAGGGGAAGGACCGACCGGTCCGCCGGCGGCGCGGGCCGGCCCTTTCATTTGCCGACGCGCGACATTAACCTACATGAACGAATAGCGCTTGTCGGCTGCCAGGATCGGCGTCTCCTCCAGGCCCAGCTCCCGGCGCACCATATTGGTTCCCGCAACCAGCGACACCATCTTGTAAAAGGCGTGCGTGCGGCTCATCCCCTGCCTGCCGAAACCGCAATCGGAGCTGATGACGAGGCGGCCGGGCTCGATATGCTCCAGTGCCCTGCGGATCAGGCTGGCCACGTCCTCGGGCCGCTCGACCTCCAGCGTGCGGTGGTAAACGCCGCCGATGCAGATCTTCTTGTCGCTGCTGATGCCGGCGGCAATCTCTGCGAATTCAGCGCCATTGTTGGCTGCCGTCTCGAAGGTGATGACATCGACATCGAGGCGATCCAGATATTCAAGGCTGGCCTTGTAGGAGGGACCGACTTCGATCTTTTGCGCAAACGGATTGCCCCAGCACGTATGGCACCACACCTCCGTCTTGTCGCGCAGGCCGCGCACTTCCGTGTTGAAGGCCTCGACGTATGTGTCCTGAGAAATGCCGAGGTTTCCATTGTCGTTGAAGTGGATTGCGGGCTCCTCGATCTGAATCACGGGGCATCCCGCGTCGGCAAGCTGATGGTGCTCCTGGTTGAGGGCTTCCGACATGGCGAAGAGCGTGTCTTCCCGGCTCTTGTAGTGCTTGTTCTGTGCATACATCTCGATCCACTGGACCGAGCAGCAGCCGAGCTTCACCGGCTCTGCGACGAGACGCTGGGCCGCCTTCCAGACATCGGTGTATTCGAGCCGGCCCCGTCCGACCGGCCCTTCGACCACCGGCGGCATGCGCGTCTCGCTGACTTCGTGAAGGATATCGCCGGGCGTCTGCTCGCGGGGCGAGGGGTACTGAGGCTGCGGCCGCACGTCGACCGAGCCCAGCCCCTCCAGGCGATCGAATATGTAGCCGAACCAGGACCGTCCCCCGATATCCAGATCGAAACGCATGTCGCCGTCGACCAGGATGTCGAGACCCGCGCGCTTCTGATCTCCGAGCAGACTTTGCACCGCGTCCGTGTACTGCTCGCGAAAGACGCGTCCGCCCATGCTGATCGAGAATGCCCGCCGATCGAGGCCCGTGGTGAACCACTGCGGCCGAGGCAGCGAGCCCGTGATCGTGGTTGCAAGCGGTCTGTCCTTGGTGGCGACGAACATGGTTTCCTCCTTGCGCTGGATCGGACCCTTCGGTGCCGTCGGAGCCGTCGGGTGCTCGACATGAGGCAGGCCATCGCCTAGTGGGGCGCCTGCCGCCGTATCGTGTCCTCGGCGAGGCGCTTGAGGCGAGTGACGTCGTCGCGTAGTTGCGCCCGCAGGTCCGGCACTTGGCCGGCCGGCTCCAGGCGCAGCCACGTCATGCTCATCGAAAGCGTCGGACAGCGGTCGGGATCGCGCCAGTGGGGTGCCACGATCTGCGTCACCTTCGTACCTTCGTAGCATGCGCTCTCGGCGATCGTGCAGGTGATCCGCATGTCCTTCACGTCGGCTGTGAACGCCTGAATCGAGACGTCTTCCGGCGTCGCCTCCGTTCTCTCCCAGCAGCAGGAGTGACGTCGACCCGACAGGATGGGCTCGAGGCAGCTATCCTCGCCGATCTGATTGGAAAGATCGTCCAGAATAACCGCCCAGATCACGGCCGGCGCGGCGGAAACGCGACTGCGAAAGACCGTGTACGGCATGGCGCTCCTCCGGCAATGCGCATTGTGGACCAAGACCGCGTCCCGGGTGGGTGACAACCGGGCCCGTTCCCGGCTCCGGCGATCGCAGGATAGCACGCGCCCATGGCCCCGGCCGGGAGGCGCAGCCCCTGTGGCGCGAGGTGGAACGGGGAAGCACTGCGCTATACTGCCGGTAGTAGATGATGCCAGGCCCCGAGAAGCCGCATTCTCCAGAGCGAGGACGTGAGTCATGACCCGCGCCGACATCGGACCCAGACTGGCGCGCGCCGCCGATGTCCTGGCGCGAGACATGATGTGCATCAAGCAGGGCGAGAGCGTCCTCATCACGACCGATACGGGTGCCGATGTCGTCGGCGTGCAGGCCACGGCGGATGCCGCCTACCGGCTCGGCGCGAAGGTCGCCTCAATCGTGCTGGCGCCGCCGGTGCCCTTCCAGGGCGGGCTGGCCGACGACTACCTGCCCGATCACGTCAAGGCCGCGGCCGGTAAGTGCGACGTCTGGATCGATCTCTGCATGCCCTATCTGGCTGGTTCCCGGGCGTTCGACGATGCGATGAAGAAGGGTCGCGCCCGCTACTTTCTCGGCGCCGACATGGGGGCCGAGGAGATGGTTCGCCTGATGGGCGGGGCCGATCTTGACGGGATGTTCGCGCTGGGCGATGCGTTCGGCGAGCTGATCGCCCAGTCCGCCGGCAAGGGATGCCGGATCACCAATGCGCAC
This sequence comes from Alphaproteobacteria bacterium, assembly GCA_022823305.1. Lineage (GTDB taxonomy): Bacteria > Pseudomonadota > Alphaproteobacteria > UBA828 > UBA828 > WTGU01. The sequence continues at coordinate 36,866 of JAJDXK010000006.1, read as the reverse complement.
GGCACGGATGTCAGCTTCACCATGGCCAATCCCGAGGGCTTCGCGCTGGCCAAGGCGACCGAGCCCGGGGGCTACTTCGTGCCGGGCACGGTGATGATGCTGCCCGAGCTGGAGTCGGTCAGCGGCTCGGTTGTCACCGGCAGCATGTTTCACGAGTACTACACTGAGCTTGCCGAGCCGATGACGCTGACGATCGACGGCCGGGTCAGGGAGATCATCGGCGGTGGGCCGGAGAACAAGGTCATGCGCCGCGCGCTGGCGCGGGCCGGAAACGGGGAGTTCGGCTACGTCGTCCACTTCACCTGCGGATTTCATCCGGCGGCGCGCTATACCGGCAAGTGCTTCATCGAGGACCAGCGCGTGGTCGGCTACAACGCGATCGGGCTGGGGCTGCCGTTCTGGGTTCCCGGCGGCGGTGAGAACCATCCCGATTGCGTTATATCGATGCAGTCGATGTGGATCGAAGATCGTCAGATTCTTCGGGACGGCGTGATCGTCGCGCCCGCGCATCTGGCGACAATGGCCGAGGATCTGCGCCCGATCTACGGATAGGACGATGCCGGCCTTGTCCGATCCCGTCCAGGCCCCGCCCGCGGCTTGCTGCTCCTTCGGGCTTGAGTGGCGCGCCAGGGCGGCATCGGGCCGCGACGCAGGCCGCTGAGACGATCACGCTGGTGCCGTACCGGCGCGCATGTGCGAACGTCGCGGCAGTGTTCGCGGACCACAGGTCGTTCCCTTGAACCCGGCGCATGCGCCCGGGGCCGACCGCGCCCGAATCACCGGCCGCCTGTGGGTGCTCTCGGCCGGGCTCTACATGAGCGTGGGCGGGCCGATCATCCGGTTCGCAGACGATATCGGAGAGTGGCAGTTTCTATTTTACCGCGCCCTCGGCACCGCCGCGGCCATTCTCGTCTATCTCCTCGTCAGCGGCCGTCCGGTTCCGCTGCTCGTGCGTCGGGCTGGTGTGACCGGCCTGGTGGCGGGCCTCTGCCTCTCGGTCGCGTTCACCGGCTACGTCTGGGGGGTGATGCACTCCACCGTGGCCAACGCGCTCTTTCTCTACAGTCCGGCGCCCGTGTTCGCGGCCCTGCTCGGCTGGGTGGTGATGCGCGAGCCGGTGGCGCGCTCGATGTGGTTCGCCATGGCCGGCGTGGTCGCCGGCGTCGCCATCATGATCGGGGAGGGCCTGGCCGAGGCCGACCTGCTCGGCGATCTGGCGTCGCTCTCGGCCGCCGTGGGATTTGCCGGCTTCGTGGTCGGCATTCGGCGGGGCCGACACACCGACATGAGCGTGGCAATTCTGATCGGTGCCGTGATCACCATGGCGGCCAGCGGAGCGATGGCCCTTGCCAGCGGCACTGGACTGGCGGCGCCCGCGGTGGACGCCGGCCTGGCCGTGATCTATGGCGTGCTGGTGATCGGCGGCGGAATCGTCATGCTGACCATCGGCGCGAGAAGCGTTCCCGCGGCCGAGATCATCGTGCTGTCGATGTCGGAGGTGGTGCTGGCTTCGATATGGGTGTGGCTCGCATTCGGAGAGGTCCCCAGCATCCTCACCCTCATCGGCGGGGCAATCGTGCTCGGCAGCATCGCGATCCAGGCAGCCGTCGGCATGCGACGGTCGTGATCCTTGCCCAAGGTCGCGCGTGCGAAACAACGTCCCCCTGGCCTGTCACTCCTTCCCCTTCGCAGCCACAAAGCGCATGGTCGGACGCTGCGCCGCCTCGCAGGCCGCCCCGCGTCCGCGCCGTCGTTCCTCTGGCGCTTCACGAGCGACATCATATGGATCAGCGGGATCAACCTCACGTCGTGGCCGACCTGCATAGTTTCCCGGCCACATTTCCAAGGGCTCACTCGACTTTCCGTCACCGAGTCATCCGACTTTCCGTCGGCCACACTTCCTCCCGGCCAAAGAGGCCAGGGAGCGGATCAAGGTCGAGATGTTCCGGAGGGCCGGGCTCGGGGCTGCGGCGGACGGCGGCCTGATCGAGCTTGAGTGTGTGGAAGACGGAGAACTGCATCCCTCTTGCCTGCTGGGGGAGACGATCGTCATGCCAAGCTGGTCGCCCGGCTCCGCTACACTCCGCCGGCCACCCAGCTTGGCCGAGAAACCGGCAATACACTAACATTCGACCTGGACCAGTCGACGGGGGCAGGTCAGAGACAGAAGCGCTTGACGGCGGCGAGGATGTCGTCGGCGGACCTGGTCCACCTGAAGGGCCTGGGGTCATCGTTGTGCTTGTCGATGAAAGCGCGGATGTTGGCCTCGAGCTTGTTGTTCGGCGTGCAAATTGGACGCCGATCGGCGTGGTAAGGCCTTGATTTCCGTATATTCCGAGGAGTCAAAGACGACGCCGAACAACACCGCACCCGCCGGCGCTCAGTCGGAGAGGACGACGCCCCAGGGGAGGATCTGGTTGCCGGAGACGAGACTCGCGCCGAGGATGCGCGACGGCCTCAGCAGGTGGGTGGGGTCGTCCGCGCTCTCCTCGAAGCGCACCGTACCCTCGCCCCACACCGTCTCGGTGATCTCCGTCTCGGCCGGAAGCTGCACCACCTGACGCTTCACCGCGTCGGCGCGGTCGGCCTCCGGCAGCGCCTTCACGAAGAGGCGGGGGAAGGTCCTGAGCGGCTCGAAGGCCCTGCCCGTGGGCCGCATGTCGATCTCGATCACGCGCCTGCCCAGGCGCTCGGTGAAGCCCCAGATGCGGTCGGTGTCGACGTGCAGCTCCATCGCCGCGAGCTTCATGCGGAAGCCCCAGAGCTCGCGCGTGCCGGCGCACACCTGGTCGGTGCTGGTGAAGGCGTGCACCCAGTGGCCGCCGACCTCGCCGCGGTAGCGCACCTGCGCGATCACGGCGCTGTCGTAGTAGGGCCGCGTCGGCACCGTGCTCTCGAAGTGCATCACGGTGATCTGCACCACGTTGGTGGCGAGCTCCAGCGGCGCCGGCACGCGGGGGGCGAGCGCCGCCTCGTCGACCTCGCAGAAGATGCTGAGGGTGCGGAAGCGGTGCTTCCAGGGCGGCAGGGGATAGGGCAGGAGCCCGGTGTCGAGCTGCTTCTCGTTCATCGCGGTCTCTCTCGGGCGTTGGTGGCCTACGAGCGCAGGCGCGTGATGACCTCGCCGGCGTAGAGCCTGAGCGAGCGGACGACGGCCTCGTGCTCGATGCCGGGCACGCGGAATCGGCAGATCACGTGGTTGATGCCGGCCTCCTGCTGCAGCGTCTTGAAGCGCTCGAACACCTGGTCGGGATCGCCGAGGACGAAGCGCTCGGCCATCAGCCGGTCGAGGCTCGCATCGGCCCCGTTGCCGAGGGCGTCGGCGGCGGCGTGCTGTGCGTAGACCGCGCGCAGCGGCTCGCCGGCGATGGCGACGGCCTCGGCCTGCGTTTCCGCGCAGAAGACCTCGCGGATCACCGGCCGCTCCACCCCGGTCAGGCTGCGCCCGGCGGCCGCCATCCCCGCCGTGTAGGCACGGTAGAGCCCCACCACCTCCGCATCGCTCAGTGCCGGTGCCGGCAGGATGGCGTGGCCGTGGCGGACGGCGAGCGCGACGTCGTCCTCGCCCTGCGCCTCGACCCAGATCGGCGGGTGCGGGATCTGCACCGGGCGTGGCGTCACCGCGAGGTGCTTCGGCTCGAGCCCGGCGCGCTCCCACTGCAGCCTGAAGGGCTTTTCGTAGGGCTCGTGAGCGAAGGGGGTCTCCGCGTTTTCCGGCGTCTTCCCGGGGAATCGGGTGAAGCGCCCACCGTAGGAGAACGCGTCCGAGGTCCAGGCGTGCGCGATGAAGTCCAGCGCCTCCTCGAAGCGGGCGCGGCGCTCGTCGAAGGGCACGCCGAAGGCGGCGAACGCGGCCTCCGAGTGGCCTGCGCCGACGCCGAGGATGGCGCGGCCGTTGGACAGCAGGTCGATGACGGCGAAATCCTCGGCCGCGCGCGCAGGATGCTGCAGCGCGAGCGCCCTGCCGGCGGAGCCGAGGCGGATGAAGCGGGTCGAGCCTGCGAGCGCGCCCAGCAGGTCCACGACCGAGCCGGTGAGATCGCCGTCAACGAAATGGCTCTCGCCGATCAGCGCCGTATCGAAGCCGAGGTGATCGGCGAGCTCGATCTGCTCCAGCATCTCGCCGTAGAGGTCGACCGCGGCCGGGCTCCCACCACCGCCGGTCAGCTCCCAGCCGTAGTAGAGGCCCGACCTCACGACGCGCCCCGAAAGTGCGGGATGACGTGCTCGGCGAAGAGTTCCATCTGCCTGAAGAGCCGGTCCTTCTTCTGGCTGATGTGCATGATGCGCGGCATGAAGTGGTCGAAGTGGACCGCCTCGCGGTAGCGCTCGATCTTGCGGATGATCTGGTCCGGCGTGCCGACGAAGGAGGCCTCGACGATCTCCCGGAACACCGGGTGCGCCAGCATCTCGCGGCGGCTGCCGGTCGCCTCGGGCACGTAGCCGTAGGCGACGTACTGCTCCTCGTACATCGGCAGCAGGTCCTCGTCCATGATCCGCAGCGCCTCCTCCTGCGTCTCGGCGATGCAGACGTCGCGGAAGAGCCCGCACTTGATGGCGCTCTCCGGGTGGCCGGCGGCGCGCGCGGCCTCCTTGTAGATCCCGGCGTTGCGCGTGAAGAGCTCGAGGCTCATGGACGGGCCTTCCCAGAAGCCGAGCCCGGCCTTGCCGATGTTGGTCGCCTGCAGCCTGGTGCGGTTGGCGCCCACCCAGATCGGCGGGTGCGGCCGCTGCAGCGGCACAGGCTCCAGGCGCAGGTCGTCGTAGTGGAAGAACTCGCCGTGGTGGGAGAAGACCTCGCCCGTCCACGCCTTCTTCATCACGTCGACGGCCTCGTAGAAGCGCCTGCCCCGGGTCTTCTTCTCGATGTCGAGGCCCTCGAACTCCTCGGGCCGGTAGCCCGGCGCGAGCCCGAGCAGGAGCCTGCCGTTGGAGAGCACGTCGAGCGATGCCTTGTCCTCGGCATCGCGCAGCGGGTCATGCAGGCCGAGCAGCGAGCAGCCGGTGCCGATGCCGATGCGCGAGGTGCGGCGCGCGATCGCGGCCAGCACGGGCAGCAGGTTGGGACAGTAGCCGTCGTACCAGAAGTGATGCTCGGTCAGCCAGAAGCTGTCGAAGCCGACCTCCTCGGCGAAGACCGCGTGCTCCACGACCTCGTCGTAGAGCCCGGCCCACGAGCGCGGATGCACGCGCGGGCTCTGCATCCCGTAAAGGCCCAGCCAGAATTCCACGACGACCCCGAACGGTCGTTTGTCCAAATCGCTTGCGGGCGGCAGGGAAGCACAGGTGCGCGCGGGGAATCAATCGCGGGGTAGGTCGTGGCCTGCAACCGGCTACGAGCGCCGTCTACAGGTCGCAGGCGAAGGTCGCGACCACGGCGGAAAGGCTGCCCGGCGCGCTGGGTCAGGGCAGGCCCAGGCGCGCCCGGTTCTCGCCGATGCAGGCGGTGATGCGGCGTGCCACCTCGAGCGAGCGCACGCCGTCTGCGCCGCTCACCTCCGGCGCAGCCCCGGTGCGCACCGCGTGCACGAACGCCTCGATCTCGCGCTTGAGCGGGTCGCCCTGGTCGAACTCCTCGCGCTCCAGCGCCACGCCGTCGATGCCCGTGAGCTTGCCCTCGCCCTTCTTGCGCGCGATGCGGACGCTGCGGTCGCCGTGGTCGACCTTGATGTAGACGTCGGGCTGGAAGATGCGCAGCGAGCGCTCGGTCTTGAGGCTGACCCGGCTCGCCGTGACGTTGGCGACGCAGCCGTTGGCGAACTTCAGCCGGGCGTTGGCGAGGTCCTCGTGGCCCGAGAACACCGGCGCGCCCACGGCGTCCACCTCGGCGACCGGCGACTCCACCAGCGCCAGGATGATGTCGATGTCGTGGATCATCAGGTCGAGCACCACGCTCACGTCGGTATTGCGCTCCGTGAACGGCCCGACGCGCACCGACTCGATGTAGAGCGGCCGGGTGATGCGGGGTGCCACGGCGCGGAAGGTCTCGGAGAAGCGCTCGATCAGGCCGACCTGCAGCACCAGTCCCCTGGCCTCGGCCAGGCCCGACAGCTCCTCGGCGGTGGCCACGCTCTCGGTGAAGGGCTTCTCCACCAGCACGTGGACCCCGGCGTCGAGGAAGTCCCTGACCACCCGGTAGTGCGCGCCCGCCGGCACGGCGACCGAGACCGCGTCGACGCGCCCGACCAGGGCGCCGTGGTCGGGCAGGGGATCGGCGCCGAGCGGTTCCGCGACGCTCGCGGCCCGTGCGCTGTCGATGTCGGCGACCGCGACCAGGCGAGCGCCGTCGATCGCGGCCATCTTCTCGGCGTGGTAGCGGCCGAAGTGGCCGACGCCCACCACGCCCAGCCTGAGCGCGCGGTCGGCTCCCCCCTGCGCCACCGGTTCGCGCGCCACCGTCGCCTCAGGCCGCCTCGTCGACGAAGAGCTCCGCCAGCTCGAAGCGGTCCTGGGTCATGTAGGCCAGGCCCTTCGTGCTGATGCGGTAGTAGGGGATGGTGACGAGCGAGACGAACTCGAGGTTCATCTGCGGCGTCTCCAGTTCGCAGCCCATGTCGCGCCAGGCGGCGATCAGCTTGTACTGGCGCTCGAAGAGCTCGTCGAAGGGGAGGTCGGAGGCGAGCCCGTTGAGCGGCGTCGGCAGCGAGGCCTCGACCCTGCCGTCGCGCAGCGCGATGAAGCCGCCGTCCATCGCGATGGTCTCGTTGGCGGCCGCCGCCATGTCCTCGTCCGAGGCGCTCACCAGCACGATGTTCTGGTTGAAGACGTTGGCGGTGGTGCCGATGCAGCCTTCCCTGATGCCGAAGCCCTTGACGAAGGCGACGCCCACCTCGCCCGTGCCCATGATACGGTCGATCATGCAGATCTTGTTGATGCCCTTCTCCGGGTCCGCCTGCACGTAGCCGTCCACCACCTTCAGCGTCTCCACGGAGCCCGGCGTCTCGAGCGAGCCATCGCGGGTGTTGATGCACTGGACCTTCACGGTGTCGCCCGCGCCGGCCGGCGCCTTGATGCGGAAGTCTTCCGGCGCGAGCACGCGGTCGATGTTCATGGTGCCGTAGAGCCAGTCCGGGTAGTCCGGATTGGCCAGCGGCTCGACCAGCTCGCCGCCCTCGACCCAGACCTTGCCGTTGGCCATCACGCGGTCGATCTCGAAGCCCTCGAGGGTGTCGACGAAGACGATGTCGGCGTAGCGCCCCGCCGCGATCATGCCCATGTCGTGGTTCACGCGGTAGAACTCGGCCGGCTGGATGGTGGACATCTGGATCGCGGTCATCGGATCGAGCCCGTTCTGCACCGCGACGCGGATGGCGTTGTCCATCTGGCCCCGCTCCAGCATCCAGTCCGGCGTGATCACGTCGGTGCAGAGCTGGTAGGCGCGGGCGTGGTAGCCCTCCTCGGTGATGACCGGGAGGCAGGCCTCGATGTCCTTGCAGGCGCTGCCTTCCCTGATGACGATCCAGATCCCGAGCTCGGCCTGGCGCCGGGTCTCCGAGGCGTTGACGATCTCGTGGTTGTGCATGATCCCCGACGCCACCCAGGCGTTGGTGATCTTCTCGTCGGTCATGCCCGCCGAGTGGCCCTGGATCACCTTGCCCATGTCCAGCGCCTCCTCCATGAGGCCGAGCAGGGCGCGGTCGCGCTGGTTCTGGTAGAGCATCAGCTCCGGGCTGATCTCCTCGATGCCCTTGGTCTCGGGCCAGGTGAGCGACTCGCGCAGGTCCTCGATGCTCGGCGCGTTGGGCGAGGCGGGGAAGCCGATCCCCCGGTTCTGCGTGTAGCACATGGTGGGGGTGACGAAGATCGGCTTGACCGGAGTCGCCAGCAGCTCGTCGAGGAAGTAGCGCGAGGCGCGCATGCCGTTGACGATGGCGTGGCCGTAGAAGCCGTCCACGATGGTGGTCGAGCCGTGCAGCAGCCGGCAGGCGGCGAACACGGTCGAGTTGGCGTAGGTGTGCCACTGGTGGCAGTGGGGGTCGATCAGCCCCGGCACGAGGAAGCGGCCGTCGGCGTCGATCACCTCGGTCCTGTCGTCGATGGCGTAGCCGACGTCGCCGACCGCGGCGATGCGCTCGCCCTTGACGGCGATCCCCTCGGCCTTGACGGTGCCGGTGTGCACGTTGACCACGCGGCCGTTGACGATGACCTTGTCGGCGGGCGCGTAGCCCATGGCCACGTCGATCAGCGCCTCCCGCTGAAGCTCCATGATCTCCCCCGCCTGCTCGTGATCGCCGCGCCGGCACCGTAGTCGCACATGGGGCCGCCTTCAAGCGGCGCACCCGGCCGCGCCGGCGCGGAGCATGGCGTTTCGCCGGCGCGGGGATGGACAAGGGGCCTTCCGCGCATTACTCTGCCAATGACTTGCAATTGCAGGGTGTGCCGCGTGCACGGTGTGCTGCAACCGACGACGGCCGACGGGGCGGCTCGCGCGCCGGGCATGGCCGCGGGCGCCGGACTCGCTCTTGAGGGCATCCACCACGCCTACGACGCGGCGCCGGTGATCCGCGGCGTGGACCTCGCCGTCGGGCCCGGGGAGATCGTGTGCCTGCTGGGCCCCTCGGGCTGCGGCAAGACCACGCTGCTCAGGATCGCCGCCGGCCTCGAGCGCGCCCGCGAGGGCCGGGTCGTGATCGACGGCGTCGAGGTCGCCGGCCCCGAGCGCTTCGTCGTGCCGGAGAAGCGCCGGGTCGGCCTGATGTTCCAGGACTACGCGCTCTTCCCCCACGTGCGCGCCATCGACAACGTGGGCTTCGGGCTGAACGGCGCGCGCCGGGCCGAGCGCCGGCGCACGGCGCACCGGCTGCTGGAGCGGCTCGGTCTCGCCGCTCTCGCCGATTCCTATCCGCACGAGCTCTCGGGCGGCGAGCAGCAGCGCGTGGCGCTCGCCCGGGCGCTGGCGCCGGCGCCTCGCGTGATGCTGCTGGACGAGCCCTTCTCCGGCCTGGACGAGCGGCTCAGGGAGCAGGTGCGCGACGACGCGCTGCGCTTCCTCCACGAGTCCGGCGTGCCGACCATGCTGGTCACCCACGATGCCGACGAGGCCATGCTCATGGCCGACCGCATCGCGCTGATGCGGGACGGCGTGCTGGTACAGACCGGGACGCCCGACGCGCTCTGCCGGCATCCGGCGAGCCCCTTCGTCGCGCGCTTCTTCGGCGCGCTGCCGGCCTTCGACGGGCGCGTCAGCGGCCAGGCGGTGGAGACGCCGATCGGGCGTGCGCCGACCCGCTGCGGCGAGGGCTGCAAGGTCCGCGTCTACGTCAGGCCCGAGGCGGTGGCGCTGCTCGGCAAGGGCGATGCCGGTGCCGACGGACTGCCCGCAGCCCGCGTGCTCGACAGCCGCTCGGTGGGCGTGACCAGCCATCTGACCCTCGCGGTCGACGGCCACGCGGCGCCGCTGACCCTCAATATCGCCGACGAGGGCGCGCCCCGGGTCGACGAGGTGGTCCGCATTCGGCTTGACCCGCGCCGCACTTTTGTGTTCCCTGCGACACAGGACCTGTAGGCGACAAGGCTGCGGGACCGGTGCCGTGCGGCGGTGCTTGCGCCCGCGACCGGGCGTCGCACCGTCGCCGTGGTGAGACTGGAGCCGTGTCATGGGTATCTCGATCTGGCAAATCCTTCTGATCGTCTTGGTCATCGTGCTCTTGTTCGGCGCGGGCAAGCTGCCCCGCCTGATGGGCGACTTCGCCAAGGGCATCAAGAGCTTCAAGACCGGCATGCGGGAGGGCGAGGCGCCTCCGCCGCCGGCCCAGAGCCAGGCCGCGTCGGCCGAGGCTCCGCAGGAGCCCAAGGTGATCGAGAGCGAGCCCGCAACCATCGAGGCAAGCGCCGTCAAGAAGGACGAGGCCGCCAAGAGCGAAGCCGCCAAGAGCTAGACGTCAAGTCGCCGGGCGGCTGAAGAGAAACAGGGAGATCACCCGCTCCCGCAGCGGGCACGCCAATGTTCGACATCGGCTGGCAAGAGATCATCATCCTGATGCTGATCGCCCTGATCGTCGTCGGGCCGAAAGACCTGCCGCGCATCGTGAAGACGGCGGGCCAGTGGATGGGCAAGGCGCGCGGCTACGCCCGCGACTTCCAGCGCAGCATCGAGGAGGCCGCCGACGCGACCGAGATCGATGCGATCAAGAAGGAAATCGACGAGACCAACCGCGAGCTCGCCAACGCCCGCCGTGACGTGAACGAGGGCGCGGATGCAGTGAAGCGCGACGTCGAGGACAGCGCCGGCGACGTGAACAGGATGATGGGAGAGGACGTGATGAAGCCCTCGCCCGAGGCGGCCGCGAAGGCCAACGGCGGGACGGCGCCGGCCGGCGAGCCGGCATCCGGCGACGGCGGCGCGGCGGCACCTGCTCCCGAGGGCGAGCCCGCCGCCGCAGAGACGGCACAGGCAGCCCCTGCGGCACCGGCGGCAGAGGCACCGAAGGGCAACGGCACGGACGACGCGCCCTCGCGCGGAGCGAGCGCGTAGGCGCCCGCAGCCCGTGACGAAGAGTGGAATGTCGCGACGGCCCCGGCCCGGCGCACCGGCGCCGCGCAGGCCCGACCCGGTGACGGGCGGCCGGCCCCTTCAAGCCCGGACGAGCGGCTAGCTCGTGGTCGACCAGATCGAACAATCGCGCGCGCCGCTGGTCGACCATCTGATCGAGCTCAGGCGCCGGCTCGCCTATGCGGCGATCGGGCTCGTCATCGCCTTTCTCGGCTGCTGGTACGTGGCCTCCGACATCTTCGCCTTCCTGGTCGAGCCGCTGCGCGACGTGCTCACCGAGGGGGGCTACGACACCAGCCTCATCTACACCCACCTGCTGGAGGCCTTCTTCACCGAGCTGAAGATCGCCTTCTGGGGCGCCTTCTTCGTCACCTTCCCGCTGATCGCGACGCAGTTCTGGATGTTCGTGGCGCCCGGCCTCTACAGGCACGAGAAGAAGGCGGTCCTGCCCTTCCTCTTCGTCACCCCGGTCCTGTTCTTCTCCGGCGGCGCGCTGGTCTACTACTTCATCTTCCCGCAGGCCTTCAATTTCTTCATCTCCTTCCAGGCGCCGGGCACGGACGAGGGGCTCGGCCTCGAGCTCCTGCCCAAGATCGGCGAGTACCTGTCGCTGGTGATGAAGCTGATCTTCGCCTTCGGCATCGCCTTCCAGCTTCCGGTGATGCTGACGCTGATGGGCCGCGCCGGGCTCGCGACCGCCGCCGGGCTCAAGCGCAAGCGCAAGTACGCCATCGTCATCGTCTTCATCGCTGCGGCGATCCTGACCCCGCCCGACCTGTTCAGCCAGGTCGGCCTCGGCATCCCGCTCATCGCGCTCTACGAGCTCTCCATCATCTCCGTCGGCTTCGTCGAGAAGAAGCGCAGGAAGAAGCAGGAGGAGGAAGAGGAGGCCTATCGCGAGATGGACGAGCTGCTGGCCCAGTACGAAGACAGCGAAGAGACCGACTTCAACTACGGCCGCTAGGGCACGATCCGATCTTGCGGGGCCGCGCTTGGTTGCCGCACGCTTCTCCCGTTAGCGTGGCGCGCGCCTGAAGCCTCCCCCCACCTCACCCCGGCCCTCTCCTCCCCGGCGGGGAGGAGAGGGAGAGTAAAGTCCGCGCCGCCACGTCCCCTCTCCTCCTCGGGAGGAGAGGGACAGGGTGAGGTGGGTGCTTTCAAGCCGACGTGACCCTGCGTCATCCGGGCCCGGCGCGCTATGCTGGGCGCGCACCGGGACGAGCAGGGGAGGGCACGCGCCATGGCCGGCTTCGCGGAGTACGAGTCCTGCGATGCGCTGGGTCTCGCGGCGCTGGTGAAGGCCGGCGAGGTCAGCGCGACCGAGGTTCTGGAGGCGGCGATCGCGCGCGTGGACGCGCGCAACCCGGCGATCAACGCCGTGGTGATGGAGCTCTACGACCACGGCGCGCAGGCCATCGCGCAGGGCCTGCCCGAGGGGCCGCTCACCGGCGTGCCCTTCCTGCTCAAGGACCTGGGCTCGGCGCTCGCCGGCGCCAGAACCGCGCGGGGCAGCCGCTTCTTCGCCGACCTGCCGCCCGCGAGCGCGGACAGCCTCCACGTCACCCGGCTCAAGCGGGCCGGCATGGTGATCTACGGCAAGACCAGCAGCTGCGAGCTGGGGCTGAGCCTGACTTGCGAGCCGCAGCTCTACGGGCCCTCGCGCAACCCCTGGGACCCGGAGCGCACGCCCGCCGGCTCCAGCGGCGGCGCCGCGGCGGCGGTGGCGGCGCGCCTGCTGCCGATCGCTCATGCCTCCGACGGCTTCGGCTCGATCCGCGCGCCGGCGGCCTCCTGCGGCCTGGTCGGCCTGCGCCCGACGCGGGCGCGCAACACCATGGCGCCCTACTTCGGCGAATCCCTCGGCGGGCTCGCCATCGAGCACGCGGTCTCGCTCACCGTGCGCGACAGCGCGGCGCTGCTCGATGCCACTGCGGGCCCGGCGCCCGGCGATCCCTACATCGCGCCGCCGCCGGCGCGGCCCTTCCTCGACGAGGTGGGCGCCGACCCCGGCGCGCTCCGCATCGCGGTGACGAGCAAGGCCCCCAACGGCGCGCCCGTCGCGGCCGATTCGCTGCGCGTGCTGGAGGAGACCGCGTCGCTCTGCGCCGAGCTCGGCCACACGGTGGACGAGGCCGACCCCGCCATCGACGGCGCCGCCGTGGTGCCGACCTTCCGCACCATCAGCGCGATCCAGATCCTCTACCTGCTGCGCGCGCACCCGGAAGGCCGCACGCCCGGGCCCGGCGCGCTCGAGACCGTGGTCGCCGACACCGCGCGGATGGCCGAGGGGATCGACGGCGCGACCTACATGGCGGCGGTCCACACCGCGCACCGCATCGGCCGCCAGATGGCGGCGTTCCACCGGGACTGGGACGTGCTGCTCACCCCCGGCCTCGGCACGCTGCCGCCCAGGCTCGGCTGGCTCGACATGATGATGGACGACCTGGAGGAGTACTGGCGCCGCGTCTTCGCCTTCAGCCCCTTCACGGTCTGGTTCAACCTCACCGGCCAGCCGGCGATGATGATCCCGCTGGGCCAGACCGGGGGCGGCTTTCCGGTGGCGGTGCAGGCGGTCGCGCGCTTCGGCGACGAAGCCACACTCTTCCGCCTCGCTGCCCAGCTCGAGGCGGCGCGCCCCTGGATCGGCCGCAGGCCCGCGCTCGCCACCGCCTGAGCCCGGGTGTACGCGGCCGAGCGGCATGGTTGATTTGGTCAGGTTCCGGGCTGTCCCGTCAATGGATGCCGATGGATATGCGTGTGATCGAGTTCGATATGCCGACGGAGAATATGATGCATTATCAACATGTTGACATACCATATCGTTTGCGCGACGCTCGGATTGACATGGATCAAATACGTGGCCCCGTATCTGACAGTGTCCTGATGCGGCCGCGACCGCAGGGCGGCACGTGAACAGGATCAGGGCGAGGTCCAGGCAGAGGCCGGCGAGCACGGTCTCCGCCTTGAGTACAACCGAGGGGCACCGAATTGACGATCTCTCTACGCGCGCACATTTCTTCTTCCCTGGTCCGCGCCCGCCGCACGCGGTGGCCGCTCGGCCTCGCCGCGGCATTGGCGCTGGCCGCGGCGGTGTCTCTGGCCCCGGCGCAGGGCGAGGCGGCGGCCGCCGGCGACAGCCCCGCCGCGCAGGCGGACGGACTGCGCCCCGTGGCGGTGATCGACCGGGAGGAAATCGCGTCCTCCGGTGCGCGGGATGTCTCGGACCTGCTCCTGGGTCGGCTCAGCTACAACGCCTTCGGCCTCCACCGACCGTTCGTGCTCGACAGCGAGCGAGTGGCGGTTCTCGTCAACGGCCGCCACATCTCCGACTCCACCCTCGAACTGAACACTCTGCCCACGTCGGCGGTGGAGCGCGTCGAGATCCTGAGCGGCGGCGCACCTGCGCTCCACGGCGGGCACGCCATCGCCGGCGCGGTCAACATCGTGCTCAGGCGCGATTACGAGGGCGTCGAGGCCTCGGCCTTTGCCGGCCGCCCCACCGACGCGGGCGGCGACACGGAGCAGGGGACGGCGCTCTGGGGCGGCGCGGTCGGCTCGGGCCACATGACCGTCGGGACGGGCGTGTTCCGAAGCGAGGAGATTCCCGACGCGGCGCGGGCCCACAGCCGGGCCAGTTGGGCGCCCGGCGGCCTGTTCGGCGATGCGGTCGGCGTTTCGATCGGCGGCAACACCGTGTTCATCCCCACCGCCAGCAGGGACGAGGGGGACAACATCCTGGTCCACGTTCCCGGCGCCGTGAAGGACGGGGAGTTGCTGTACCGCTCGATCGCGCGGCCCCTCGGCGACTGCCCGACCGACATATACACGGGCGAGCTTGCCGAGCCCAACCAGGTGAAAGGCACGGGCTGCGGCTTCCCCTATGCCGACGTTTCCTGGGGAGCGGCGCAATTCGAGCGCGAGAGCCTGTTCTTCACCTACGATCAGCCCCTGGACGGAAGCGCCGACACCTACCTCGATGTCCGGCTCGGGAGATACGAGTCGCTGGAGCGCTTCGCTCCCTCGGTCGGCACCTTCTCCGTGCCATCGGATGCGATCGCGGACGAGCTCCTGCCGGATTCCGAGATCGCCTCGCTGCCTGAGAGGGTCACGGTGGCTCATCGCTTCATCGGCCACGGCAATCGCGAGTGGCGCACCGAAGTCGAAGAGTACGACGTCACGCTCGGCCTCGCGGGGCAGCTCTCCGACGATGTGAGCTACGACACCCACATGCGCTACTACCGCCACGATTCCACCACCGACGGCAGCACCTTCGTGAGCGAGAGCCTGGCCCAGAATGTGATCGACGAGGGGCGTTACGACCTCGCGAACCCGCTCTCACCGGCCAACCGGGAGGCGATCGAGGAGACGTCGCTGCGATTGACCCGCGACCAGATGACCGAGGTCGAGACGGTCGGCACCAGCCTGGATGGGCCGCTGTTCGCGCTCGGCGGCGGCGAGGCGCAGTGGACGGCCGGGATCGAGGTCGCGGCCGAGGACTGGAGCGACCTCCACGCCTATCGGGACCGCGAGGGCGTGACCTACGAGGCCGTCGACGTGCTCGGCGCCGGCGGTATCCAGGCGGCCGGCGACCGCCTGCGCGGGTCGGCCTTCGCCGAACTGTCGCTGCCGGTGCGCGACGACTGGGAGGTCGTCGTTGCTGGCCGGGGCGACGAATACGACGATGTGAACGCCACCTTCTCCCACCAGCTGGCGAGCCGGTTTCGCGTGAGCGACGCCGTGTCGCTTCGCGGCGCGTGGGACCGGGGCTCGCGCCCGCCGAGCCTCTATGCCCTGCACCTGCAAAGCTCGAACGACTTTCCCTATGTGTGCGACAGGTTGCGCTACACGGGCCCGCCGGGGGGCTGCCCGGTCGAGCAGCACGTGCGTGTCAGCAGCGGGAACAGGGACCTGGACCCGGACAAGGCCGAGAGCTTCAGCCTGGGCGTTGCCGCCGAGATCGCGCCCCTGTCGCTGAGCGCCGACTGGTTCCGGATCGCCCTCCACGACGTGCCGTCCCAGCTGTCCCCGCAGTCCATCCTCGACCTCGAGGCCAGGGGCGCGCTGCCGGAGGGCGTCGAGGTGGTACGCCTCCCGAGCGGGATCATCGACGAGATCCGGAGTCCGATCGTCAACAGCCTGGACAGCGACACCGCGGGCGTCGACGTCCGGGCGCGGCTGGACGGGAACGTGGACTGGGCGGACATCGTCCTCGAGGCGCGCTGGCTGCACCTGAAGAAGTCCGAGACCTACGTGCTCGGCGAGCGCCAGCCGGGCGACTTTCCGCGAAATCGCGCACACGGTTCGCTGCGTGCGACCCGCGGCGATGTCACGGTGGGCTGGGACGTGCTGGGGGTCTCGAGCTTCTCCAACGTGCGCGAGACCGGCCGCTTCGAGAAGTGGATCGGGCACGACCTCACCGTGCGCTGGCACGATGCCTTCGGCCTGAGCGGGATGGACCTCAGGGGCGGTGTGCTCAATGTCGCGGACCGGGGCCCGTCCGTCGATCCCACCGACCCCGATTCCGTGTCGACGACCCAGGATTCGCTGCGTGGTCGGACGTTCTTCCTGTCCACCACCGTGTCCTGGTGAGGGGGCGTTGCGGCGGGGCTATGCCGTCCCGTCCGCCGGCGGAGTTCCGCCCTGGGCCGCCTCGGCCTGGGATTCCTCCGCCTTGCGATTGCGGTAGAGGGCAAGGAAGTCGATCGGCGCGAGCAGCAGCGGCGGAAAGCCGCCGTCGCGGGTGACGTCGGCCACGATGCGCCGGGCGAAGGGGAAGATCAGGCGCGGGTATTCCACCAGAAGCGCGACCTCGATCGCATAGAGCTCCACCAGAAAGGTCGGCTTCTCCTCGTGGCGGGCATTGACGGTGATCTGCAGCGTGACCTCGAAGGTGGTCTCGTCGAGCCTGCGCGCTTCGACCTGCACGTTGACCGAGATGTCGGGCGAGCGCTCGGCCTCCGCCGGGCGTCCGGGCTGATCCGCCTCGCGCTGCCCAGCTCGAGGCGGCGCGCCCCTGGATCGGCCGCAGGCCCGCGCTCGCCACCGACCGACGCAAATAAAACGATTAACTTTCGATCGGCTCCATCAATATTTGCCCACGCATGTGTGTGCAGTTCGTGTCCGATATGCCAATAAAAGGTCAACATATACACTAACATGACATTGAATTCGTCGCTTCTTCATCGATACAATGTGACTCCTGAATGACGCCTGGATTGGCGTGGGACAAGCAGACCGTCCCATGTCGGGCAGCGTCGGGAACCGGCCGCGGCCGCGGGGCGGCACCGGAACCAGGACAGGGCGGGGCTGGCGTGCGTGGTCTCCGCCCTGGGTGCAACCGGGGGGGGAAACGACATGATCACGTCATCGCGCGCGCTCTCTTCGCGTCCCACCGTTTCCGGCCGCCGCACATCCGGGCTGCTCGGCCTCGCAGCCGCCGTGACCGTGGCTGCGGCGATGTCGCTGGCTCCTGCGCCGGGCGCGTCAGCGGCGGACGGTCCGGCGCGGACCGTCACCGTGATCGACCGCGAGGACATCGCGCTGTCCGGCGCCGCGAGCCTCTCGGAACTTCTGGGCGGCCGGGCGGGCTTCAACAGCTTCGGCCTGCACGGGGCGCTATTGGGGACAGGCTCGTCGACCACTCTCGTCAACGGGCGCCCCGTAGCGGGGCTGAACCTGACGACGCTCCCGCTCTCGGCCGTGGAGCGCGTGGAGATCCTGGACCAGGGGCCTGTCCGGCACAGCGCATTCGGCATCGGCAGAACGACGAACATCGTGCTCAGGAACGAGTTTGAGGGCGTGGAGATCACGGCCGCCGCCGGCCGGCCCAGCTAGGAGGGTCTGGACTCGCAGCGCGGCAGCGCCCTCTGGGGCGGTTCGTTGGGGCGCGGCCACATAACGATCGGCGCCGCCCACATCGGACGCGAGGAAGTTCAGGACAAGGACCGCGACTACAGCCGCGCCCGCTACACCCGGGGGGGGTCCGTCGTCGGTGCGATTGGCGTCTCGATCAGCGGCAACACCATCGAATTCACTCCCGACGACGGCGACAGCGATCCCGACACGTCGGCCGATCCGGTTCTGACGTCTCTCGGCTCCTGCGGTCCGAGCGTCTACACCGGGGTTCTCGACCACCCGGCCGGCACGGTGTGCGGCTACCCGTTCGCCGAGGTCAAGTGGCTCGACGGGTATGAGCAGTTCACGCGCGAGAGCCTCTCTATCGCCACCGACCACCCGCTGGGCGACGATGCGGACGTGTACGTGGAGGCCCGAATCGCCCAGGGCGACTCCCTGTTCCGCTACGCCCCGCCGGTCGGTACCTTCAACTTTTCGGCGACCGATCCCGCGGTCAGGCAGTCACTGATCGACAATGTCCAGGGACTAGACGAGACGAACTTCCCGGAAGACGACCCCACCAGGGGCGAGTTCACGCTAAATCACCGTTTCGTCGGGCACGGCAACCGGGAATGGCGAGAAGACCTGGAGGAATACGCGCTGACCGTCGGAGTCCAGGGCAGTCTCGACGACGGTCTCGGCTACGATATGCACGCCGAGTACTACAAGCACAGGAACGTCACCGAGGGTATCAACCTCGTGAGCAGACAACTGGCCACCGACGCCATCGAGAGCGGCGCCTACGACTTCGCGAACCCGCTCTCTCCGGCCGATCCCGCTCGCCATGAGCAGGCGATCCGCGACATGGCGCTGACCCAGACACACGAGGCGGAGAGCGAGTTCCGGAGGGTGAACGCCTCACTGGAAGGGGAGACGTTCACGATGGCGGGCGGCGCCGTCCGCTGGACCCTCGGCGTCGAGGTCGAGGACTGGGACTGGCGCTTCGTCTACGACTTCCGCGATTCCCAAAACCGCTTCCACGAGGTCAGTGACGTGCTCGGGAGCGGCGGCGCGTCCATCGTCGCCGGGCGTCGCGTTGTCTCGGTGCTGGCGGAATCGGCCGTGCCCGTCCTCGACGGCTGGGACCTGACCCTAGGCGCGCGCCGCGACGACTACGACGATGTCGGCGAGGCCGTCTCGCTGCGCGCCGCCAACCGCTACCGCCTCAACGACGCTCTCGCGTTCCGCGCCTCCTGGGCCAAGGCCGCCCACCCGCCCAGCCTGAGCGACCTGCACTCGCCCGAATCGCTGGGCTTTCCCCGCGTTTGCGATCCGCTCAACAAAGACATGGACGGCAAGCCGGTTTGCACGCAACAAAAGATGCTGGGCGGCGGAAATCTAAACCTGGAGCCGGACGAGAACGAACTTGTCAGTATCGGCGCCACGGCGAGCTTCGATCCGCTCTTCTTCTCTGCGGACTGGTTCACGGCCGAGACCACCGATCTGCCAGCAAGCGTAAGAGCGCAGGCCGTGGTAGAACGGGCCGCTGCGGGGAACCCGCTGCCCGGCACGCGCGTGGAGCGGCGCGGCCAGCGAATTGAACTGATCGTGAATCCCACGGTGCAGGCGGGGGAGACAGAGACCCGGGGCGTCGCGTTGCACGCGGGCGCCGACTGGGAGACCGGCTGGGTGGATCTTGCTCTCGATGTCCGCGCCACGCGCACGCTCCACTACGAGTATCGCGTTCTGGGCCTGGAGCAGCCGGGCGATTACCCGCGCAACCGCGCGCACGCGGTGCTGCGGGCGAGCCGGGGCAACATCACCGCGAGCTGGAACGCCTACGCGAGGTCGGGCCAGAAGAACGTCACCGAGTCCGCCCGTTTCAAGTCGTGGTACGGGCACGACCTCGCGCTGCAGTGGCGCGATGTGCTCGGCATCGGGCTCGGTCTCACCGGCGGCGTCCTCAACATCGCCGACCGCGGCCCCTCCATCGATCCCAGCCTGGATGAGGGCCCGATCCTGACGCTCGATGCCGCGAGGGGACGGACCTTCTTTCTCAACGCGACGATGAGGTGGTGAGCCCCGGCGGGGCGGCGCGAGGGCGCTAGCCCGCATTTCTCACCAGGGTCATGGTCTGCGCGGCGCTGTCCGGCCGACAGGGCAGGAGAGGCGCGCAGCGCGATGCGGGGACATCGGGCAAGCGTCTCGACGCACCCTGTCGGCCGGAGAGCGCCGCCCTTCGGGTCGCGCCCAGGCGCCCGCCCGCGGCGTCGCGGGCCTCAACCGTATTCCCCGATACGCTTTTCGGCCCGCTCCTGGCGGATCGAACGCCTGGACGCGACGCAGGCCGTGACCATGGTGAGAAATGCGGGCTAGGGCGTATCCGTTTCACACGGATACGCCCTAGCTATTTGTCGCTCACGGCAGCCGGCCTGCGGCCGGCGCCGTCGCGCGGGACGCGCGCGGAGCGCACGATGCGGGCGCGCCGCATAAGCGGCGGGCCGCAGTCGCGGCCTGCCGCGCGTCCGTCAAAGACGGACGCGCTCTAGTCGCCGCCGCCCGCGCCCGCCGGTGCAGCGAGAGGCTCGGGGGCGAAGGGCTCGTCGGCCTCCCTTGCCTCCTCCGGCCGCGCCGGGACGGCCTCGGCGCCGCCGGCTGCCGCCTCGGTGCCGGCCGCCTGGGCCTGGGCCGCCTGCGCCTGGCGGTCGCGGTAGAGCGCGAGGAAGT
This sequence comes from Alphaproteobacteria bacterium, assembly GCA_022823305.1. GTDB lineage: Bacteria > Pseudomonadota > Alphaproteobacteria > UBA828 > UBA828 > WTGU01. The sequence continues at coordinate 16,813 of JAJDXK010000006.1, read as the reverse complement.
CGATCGGCGCCAGCAGCAGCGGCGGGAAGCCGCCGTCGCGGGTGACGTCGGCCACGATGCGCCGGGCGAAGGGGAAGATCAGGCGCGGGCATTCCACCAGCAGCGCGACCTCGATCGCATCCTGCGGGATGCCGATGAAGGTGAAGAGCCCCGCGTAGGAGAGCTCCACCAGAAAGGTCGGCTTCTCCTCGTGCCGGGCATTGACGGTGATCTGCAGCGTGACCTCGAAGGTGGTCTCGTCGAGCCTGCGCGCCTCCACCTGCACGTTGACCGAGATGTCAGGCGAGCGCTCGGCCTCCGCCGGGCGTCCGGGCGCAGACGGGTTCTCGAACGAGAGGTCCTTCACGTACTGCGCGCGGATCCCGAGCTGCGGCCGCACCTGCTGGTCGCCCTGGGCCTGGGCCGCGCCCTGGGCGCCTGCCGCCGTTGCCGGGGTGGTGGTCTCCGTGCCGGTCTCGTCAGCGGTCATCGCTCTCCTCCTCAGACTCGCGGGGCAGGGGGCCCGGACTCGGGCCCGTCGTCGAGCACCTGGTACTCACCGTCGATCACGCGCCCGCCGCCGCCCGCTCCGGGTTCGCCGCCGCCTGCGGCATCGGCGTAGCGGGCCTGCGGCGCAAGGCGCGCGAGCACGCGGCGCAGCAGGCTGCGGCGGAGCGGCGGGAAGAGCAGCACGGTGCCCAGCGCATCGGTGAAGAAGCCCGGCGTCAGCAGCAGCACCGCCGCCAGCGCCAGCGCCGCGCCCTCGGCCATCTCCGCCACCGGCAGCCGGTTCTGCGCGAGCTGCCGGCGCGCCCTGGCCAGCGTCTGCAGCCCCTGCCAGCGCAGGATCGTACCGCCGACAAGGGCGGTTCCGATGATGAGCCCGATCGTCGGCCACGTGCCGATGACGGCGCCCACCTCGAGGAAGATGAAGACCTCGCCGACGGGAACCGCCAACAGGAGCAGGAGGAATGGCATGAAAGGGGGTGTGCTCCGTGCTTGCGCTCGCGCGGCGCTCTACCTATCTTGAACCGTGTCGGCTCCCCGCGCCGGGCTTCGGCGGGACCGTCGCCTGCGCCGGGGCCGCCGGTGCGCGCCGCCGACGGGGCCCGGATTCCGGTCACCATTGTGCGACGGAAGGCCGCCTGCCCACAAGGTTCGGGACATGTCCGACGGATTTCAGTTCTACGACATCATATTCTTCGCCCTGATCGCGATCTTCATCATCCTGAGGTTGCGGGGGGTTCTCGGGCGGCGGACCGGCCAGCACCGCCAGCGCCATCCCGACCGCTTCGCCCGCACGACCGAGGAGGCGCCAGAGGAGAGCCAGGGACAGGGCCAGCCTCATGGTCAGCCCCAGGGCGAGGTCGTCCAGCTGCCGGACCGCACCCGGCCCGTGCGCGAGGCGCCGCAGGAGATGGCGCCGGAAGAGCCCGTCGTGGAGCCTTCCTTCCGCGCGGCGAAGACCGAGGCGGCGCCGGAGCAGGACGACTCGACGGGCGGGCTGCGGGCCGCGCTCGAGCAGATCAGGCGGGCGGACCACGAGTTCTCGCCGCGCCGCTTCACCCAGGGTGCGCAGGCCGCGTTCGAGATGGTGGTCTCCGCCTTCGCCAAGGGCGACACGCCGACGCTGCGGCCGCTGCTCGGCGACGACGTCTATGACGAGTTCGCGGCGGCCATCCGCGAGCGCATGGCCGAGGGTCACGTCCAGGAGACCACGATCGTCGCGCTCGACGAGGCCGAGATCATCAGCGCCGAGATGCGCGCCAGCACCGCTCGCGTGACGGTCAAGTTCGTGAGCCAGCAGATCAACGTGGTCCGGGACAAGGAGGGCGAGGAGGTCGGCGGCGACTCCAGCCTGATCGAGCGGGTCACCGACATCTGGACCTTCGCGCGCAACACCCGCTCCACCGATCCCAACTGGGCGCTGATCGAGACCAGCATCCCCAATTGAGGGCCGTGCTCCGGCGCCGCGCCTGGGCGCTCGCCGCTGTGCTGATCGCCATGCAGGCCTGCGTCCCCGAGCAAGAGCCCCCGGACCGGCTGGTGCTGCGGCCGGTCCCCTTCCACGCCCTGCCGGGCTGGGAGGCCGACGATCATGCTGCCGCCCTCGGTGCGCTCAGGCGCTCGTGCGCGAAGCTTGCGGCGCGTGCCGACGACGAGGCGCTCGACGTGGCGCCGCTCGGCGGCCGGGTCGGCGACTGGCGCGCGGTCTGCGCCGGGGCCGAAGGGGTGGGGGAGGAGGGCGAGGCCCGCGCCTTCTTCGAATCCCGCTTCCACGCCTACGAGGCGCGCAACAACGCGGAGGCTCAGGGTCTCTTCACCGGCTACTACGAGCCCGAGCTGCGCGGGTCTGCGCGGCTGGACGCGCGCTACACCGTGCCCCTCTACGGCCGCCCGCACGACCTGGTGTCGGTCGACCTCGGCCTCTTCCGGCCCGCGCTCGCGGGCGGGCGCATCGCCGGGCGGGTCTCGGAGGGTGCGCTCCGGCCCTACGCCAGCCGCGCCGAGATCGACGCGGGCGCGCTGGCGGAGCGCGGGCTGGAGCTCGCCTGGGTCGAGGACCCGGTCGACGCCTTCTTCCTGCACATCCAGGGCTCGGGCCGCATCGCCTTCGAGGACGGCAGCACGCGCCGCATCGCCCACGCGGCCAGCAACGGACACGCCTATCGCGCGATCGGGCGCTCGCTGGTCGAGCGCGGCGCCCTCGGCGCGGACGAGGTCTCGATGCCCTCGATCCGCGCCTGGCTCGCGGCCAATCCCGGCCAGGCGTCCGCGCTGATGCAGGAGAACCCCTCCTACATCTTCTTCCGCTGGCTGGAGGAGGGCGAGGCCGCGGACGGTCCGGTCGGCGCGCAAGGGGTGGCGCTCACCGCCGGGCGCTCGCTCGCGGTGGACCGCCGCTTCGTGCCGCTGACGGCGCCGCTCTGGCTCGAGGCCGGCGTGCCCGGCCCGGACCCCGCCGGCAAGGACCGCCGCGTGCGCCGCCTCATGGTGGCGCAGGACTCAGGCTCCGCAATCCGCGGCCCGGTGCGGGGCGATGTCTTCTGGGGCACGGGCGACGATGCGGGCGCCATCGCGGGCCGCATGCGGCACGCGGGCCGCTACTGGCTGCTGCTGCCCCGCGGTCTCGACGTGAGCGCGCACCTCGACTAGTCTTTCCGCCCCTTTCACATCCTTACGAGCCGTCCATGCCCGCAACGCCCCGCCGGGTCGGCCTCTTCGTGACCTGCCTCGTCGACCTGTTCCGGCCGACGGTGGGCTTCGCCGCCGTGAAGCTGCTGGAGCGCGCCGGCTGCGCGGTGACGGTGCCGGCGGCGCAGACCTGCTGCGGCCAGCCCGCCTACAACGCGGGCGACCGGGCCGACACCAGGGCCATCGCCGAGGGCGTGATCGCCGCCTTCGAGCCCTTCGACGCGACGGTGGCGCCGTCCGGCTCCTGCGCCGGCATGATCCGGCGTCACTATCCGGCGCTCTTCGCCGGCGACCCGGTGTGGGAGGAGCGGGCGAAGAGGCTCGCGGAAAAGACCTTCGAGCTGGTGTCCTTCCTGGTGGACGAGTGCGGCGTGGCGAGCGTGGACGCGCGCCACGAGGGGCGCGTCGCCTACCACGATTCATGCTCCAGCCTGCGCGAGATGGGCGTCCGCGCGCAGCCCCGGCAACTGCTCGCCACGGTGGAGGGGCTGGAGCTCGCCGAGCTCTCGGCCCGGGATGTCTGCTGCGGCTTCGGCGGCACCTTCTGCGTCAAGTACCCCGACATCTCGGGCCGCATGGTGGCGGACAAGGCGAAGGACATCGCCGCCACCGGCGCGGGCACGGTGCTGGCCGGCGACATGGGCTGCCTGCTCAACATCGCGGGCCGGCTCTCGCGCGAGGGCTCGGCCGTGCGCGCGCGCCACGTCGCCGAGGTGCTGGCCGGCATGGGCGGACGCCCGGCCATCGGCGAGCCGGCCAAGGGCCGCTGAGGGGCGCGGGGCCGTGGACGCCACCAGCCGCACCTTCGTCGCCAACGCCCGCGCCGGCCTGCGGGACGCCGCGCTGCAGACCTCGCTCGCGCGCTTCCAGGGCGGCTTCCAGGTCAAGCGGGCCGAGGCAGCCGAGCGCCTGCCGGAGTTCGAGGCGCTGCGCGACGAGGCGCGCGCCATCAAGGACCACGTGCTCGCCCACCTCGACCACTACCTGGAGCGCTTCGAGGAGCGGGTGAGGGCCAGCGGCGGCACGGTGCACTGGTGCGAGACGCCGGAGCAGGCCCGCGAGCGCATCCTCGCGCTCTGCCGCGAGGCGGACGCGAAGACGGTGACCAAGAGCAAGTCCATGATCGCCGAGGAGATGGCGCTCAACCCCTTCCTCGAGGAGCATGGAATCGAGCCGGTGGAGACCGACCTCGGCGAGTACGTGGTGCAGCTCGCGGACGAGCGTCCGAGCCACATCATCGCGCCGGCGGTGCACAAGACCCGCGATCAGGTCGCCGACCTCTTCCACGAGAAGCACACGCCCCTCGGCCGCACCCGGCGGCTGGAGCGCGTCGAGGAGCTGGTGGAGGAGGCCCGCGAGGTGCTGCGCCCGCGCTACCTCGCCGCCGATGTCGGCATCACCGGCGCCAACTTCCTGATCGCCGAGACCGGCTCCAGCGCCGTCGTCACCAACGAGGGCAACGCCGACCTCACGCAGATCCTGCCCCGCATGCACATCGTCATCGCGACGCTGGAGAAGGTGGTGCCGACGCTGGAGGACGCGACCACCATCATGCGCGTGCTCGCGCGCTCTGCCACGGGGCAGGAGTTTTCCACCTACACCACGGTCTCCACCGGCCCGCGCCGGCCGGGCGATGCCGACGGGCCCGAGGCCTACCACGTGGTGCTGCTCGACAACGGGCGCTCCCGGATGCTGGGCTCGGAGTTCCGCGAGGTGCTGCGCTGCATCAAGTGCGGCGCCTGCATGAACCACTGCCCGGTCTACGGCGCGGTGGGCGGGCATGCCTACGGCTGGGTCTATCCCGGCCCGGTGGGCGCGGTGCTGACCCCCAATCTGATCGGCCTCGAGGAGGCGCGCCACCTGCCCAACGCATCGAGCTTCTGCGGCCGCTGCGAGGAGGTCTGCCCCGTGCGCATCCCGCTGCCGGGGCTGATGCGCAAGCTGCGCGAGCAGGAGTTCGCGCAGGGGCTCGCGCCGGCGGCGGTGCGGCGCGGGATCGGCGCCTGGGCCTGGCTCGCCAGGCGGCCCGCGCTCTACCGCTGCCTCACCGGCATCGGCATCGGCATGATGGGCGCGCTCGGCCGCCGGCGCGGGCGCTTCGTGCGGCTCCCGCTCGCCGGCGGCTGGACCGGCGCCCGCGACATGCCGGCGCCGGAGGGCGCGACCTTCCACGCGCTCTGGCGCAAGGAGCGCAAGGCATGAGCGGGGCGGGCGGGCGCGAGGCCATCCTCGGCTCGATCCGCCGCTCGCTCGGCCGCGGGCCGCTGGACGAGGCCGCGCGGGCAACGCTCGATGCGCGCATCGCCGACCCCCGTCCCAACCTCGTGCCGGCGCGCAGCGACCTGCCGCAGGCGGAGAGGGTCGCCCTCTTCACCGAGATGGCGGAGAAGGTGTTCGCCACCGTCGACCGCGTCGCCGGACCGGAGGCGGTGCCGGGTGCCGTGGCCGACTACCTGGCACAGCACAACCTGCCGCCGGCGCTGGCGATGGCGCCGGATGCCGCGCTCGACGCCTATCCCTGGGCGGACAAGCCGCTGCTCGCGATCCGCCGGGGCCGGGCGGAGGAAGCGGACAGGGTGGCCGTGACCGGCGCCGTCATGGGCTTCGCGGAGACCGGGACGCTGATGATGGCCTCCGGGCCGGAGCACCCGTCCACCCTCAACTTCCTGCCGGAGACCCACATCGTGGTGCTGCCGGCAGAGAGGATCGGCGGCGCCTACGAGGAGGGCTGGGCGCGGCTGCGCGAGCAGGGCGCAGGCGAGGCGGGCGACGCGGACGACGGCGGCTTCATGCCGCGCACGGTCAACCTCGTCACCGGCCCCTCGCGCACTGCAGACATCGAGCAGACCATCGCGCTCGGCGCCCACGGGCCGCGCCGGCTGCACATCGTGATCGTGGAGGAAGAAGCGCCGTGAGCGTGGGCGGACGCCGGGTGCGGGACGAGGAAGCGACGCTCTGGCAGCACGTCGCCCGCGACGTGACGCCGATCCCGAAGCGCGTCGAGCGGCCGGCCGGGGACGAGGCATCCGAAGAGCCCGCAGCGCCGCCCAAGCAGGCCAGGAAGCCGCGAAAGGCTGCCGTGCCGGCGAAGCCCGCGCCGCGCCGCCAGCCCTCTCCGCCGCCGCTGCCCGCGCTCGACCCGACGGCGCCGGCGGGGCTCGACAAGCGCACGGCGCGGCGGCTCAGGCGCGGGCAGCTCCCCGTCGAGGCCCGCCTCGACCTGCACGGCAAGACCGAGGCCCAGGCGCACGAGGCGCTCCGGCGCTTCATCGGCGAGAGCCGCATGGCGGGGCGGCGCTGCGTCCAGGTCATCACCGGCAAGGGCTCGGTGGCGAGCGGCGAGGGCGGCGTGCTGCGCCGCATGGCGCCGCGCTGGCTCAACGAGCCCGCGCTGCGCCGGCACATCGTCGCCATCTCCAACCCGCCCGAGAGCGGCGGCGGCGCCGGCGCGCTCAACGTCCTGCTCAAGAGCCGCAAGCCCGCCGCCCCCGACCGTGGCCCCTGACGAGCGCGGGGCCGGCGGCGCTGGCGGGGGCGCCGAGGGGCTGATCGCCTTCCTCGACCGGCTGGCGCGGCGCCTCAAGGTCGAGGTCCACACGCTGTGGCTGGTGTTCCGTCACCGCGAGACGCCCTGGCCGGTCAAGGCGGCGCTGGTCCTGCTGCTGGCCTACCTCGCGAGCCCGGTCGACCTGATCCCCGACGTGATTCCGGTGCTCGGGATGCTCGACGACCTCGCGGTGGCGGCGCTGGCCCTCTGGCTCGCCTATCGCATGACGCCGGCGCACGTGATGGAGGAGTGCCGCGCCCGGGCGCAGGTGGCCGACGCGGGGCGGCCGGGCTGGGTCTCGTGGCTCTGGCGCAAGCTCACGGGCGAGGGAGGCGCCGGCCGCAATTCGTGAGGCCGGCCGGCGGGACGGGCTTGTCCCCGGCCTTGCCGTCGGGCTACATTCCGGGCGCTTTTGTCGGCCGTTCCGCCGCCCGCCTCCGGGGCGGCGGAGCGCGCATCAGGGAGGAGAGGATGCGCCCGAACATTCCAGAACAAACCGGCATCGAGCTCGACCAGGGCCGAGCGTCGACCGACGACTTCATTACCCGCACCTACGTGCTGCCCCTGCTCACCGACCCGGAGACCCGTGCCCGGCTGATCGAGGAGCACCGCAACAATCCCGTCGGCAAGCCCGGCAAGGCGGGCAAGGCCGGCGTCGGCCACAGCCCCGACCTCATCACCGTGATCGACAAGCTGCGCCGCGCGCCGATGACGGGCAAGTACGTGCGGATCTGCACCAGGCCGCACCAGGAATACCGCATCGGCATCACCTCGGGCGTGCGCGGGGAGCCGGTCAAGATCCTGGAGGACGAGAGCTACCCCAGCGAGGACGCGTGCGAGCACGCCATCTTCGTGAAGCGGGTCAACGACCTCCTCTCGCTCTACGGCTACGGCTCGTAGGCAGCGTTCCAGGATCAGACGAACACAGGGTTGGGAGAGACGACAATGCTGCGGATCACCGGATACAGCGACCGCTATTCGATCCGTCCGGGCGACGACATCACCTTCTACGTGAACTCCGAGAAGGGCGAGGACTACGAGGCCAAGCTGGTGCGCCTGATACACGGCGACACCAACCCCGACGGCCCCGGCTACAAGGAAGAGGAGATCGACGCCCCCTTCGACGGCACCCACTCGGGCCGCAACCAGAAGATCCACGGCGGCTCCTACGTGATCGTGCCGCACGACGACCGCATGTCGGTCTCGAGCTTCACCATCCAGGCCTTCATCTTCCCGACGACGCCGACCAAGGGCCGCCAGGGCATCCTCACCAAGTGGGTGGACGACACCGGCTACGGCCTCTTCGTCGACGACGCGGGCTGCCTCGCGCTCTGTATCGGCGACGGCAAGAACGTGCACACGGTCTCCAGCGGCAAGCCGCTGCTGCGCAAGGTGTGGTACCTCGCCGCCGCCTCCTACGACGCCGAGAGCGGCGCGGTCTGCCTCTACCAGGAGCCGGTGGTGACGTCCGCCAACGGTGGCCTCGGCATGGCGCTGCTGCACCCGGCCGAGGAGACCACGGCCGTCGTCTCCGACAGCTGTAGCACCGGACCCGGCGCCAACGACGCGCCCTTCCTCATGGCCGCGGCGACCCGGGTGTCGGATTCGGGCCGCTCGATCTGCGGCGCCCACTACAAGGAGGCGCTGACCCCGGTGGCGCTGCCCGAGCAGTGCGACACCTACAACGGCAAGATCGACCGCCCCAGGCTCACCGCCGGAGCGCTCGGCAAGCAGGACATCGACGCGCTCGCGCGCGGCTTCAAGGGCTGTGCGGCGGACCTCAGGCGGGCCGTGGTCGGCGCCTGGGACTTCCAGGCCAACATCACCAAGAACATCGCCTCGACCTACGTCGTCGACACCTCGCCCAACGTGCTGAACGGCCACGCCATCAACCTGCCGGCGCGCGGCATGACCGGCTACAACTGGAGTGCGGACGAGATCGTCTACCACCACGCGCCGGAGGAATACGGCGCCATCCACTTCCACGACGACGATATCGACGACGCGCGCTGGGACGCGGACTTCGGCTTCACCGCGCCGGAGGGGCTGAAGAGCGGCTTCTACGCAGCCCGGCTCCGCATCGGCGGCGAGGAATCGTCCGCCACCGAGGACTACATCCCCTTCGTGGTGCGTCCGCCCAAGAACCAGCCCTCGGCGCGGGTCGCGGTCATCATCCCGACCAACAGCTACCTCGCCTATTCCAACGACAACCTGGCGACCAACTCGGTGGTGGCGCAGTTGCTCGCGGGCAAGGTGCCGCTGATGCAGGCCTCCGACCTCTACCTCAACGAGCATCGGGAGTACGGGCTTTCCACCTACTCGCTGCATTCCGACGGCAGCGGCGTCTGCTACTCGTCCAGGCTCCGGCCGATCCTCAACATGCGGCCCAAGTACCGGCACTGGCTCTCGCCCTCGCTCTGGCAGCTCAACGGCGACCTCCACCTCACCGACTGGCTGGAGGCCGTGGGCTTCGACTACGACCTGCACACCGACGAGGACCTCGACCGCGAGGGCGTGGCGCTGCTCAACCAGTACCGCGTGGTGCTGACCGGCTCGCACCCCGAGTACTCGTCCGAGAGCATGATCGACGCCTACGAGGCCTACCAGCAGCAGGGCGGCCGCTGGCTCTACCTCGGCGCCGACGGGTTCTACTGGTGCAGCCAGTACCACCCCGACAACGGCAACATCATCGAGGTGCGCAAGGGCGAGGCGGGCACCCGCGCCTGGACCGCCAACCCCGGCGAGTACAACAACGCCTTCGACGGCAAGTTCGGCGGCATGTGGCGGGCGCGGGGGCGGATCCCGAGCAAGGTCTGCGGGCTGACCTTCACGGCCTACGGCTTCGACGTCTCGTCCTACTACAGGCGCGAGCCCGACAGCTTCCGCTCCGAGTGCGAGTGGATCTTCGAGGGCATCGGCGATGACGAGATCATCGGCGACTTCGGCCTCGTCGGCGGCGGCGCCGCGGGCCTCGAGCTCGACCGCTACGACCTCGAGTTCGGCACGCCGCACAAGGGCTATCTGCTCGCCCGCTCCGAGGGCCACACCGACCTGATGCTCCAGGTCAACGAGGAGATCCACTTCGCCTGCCGCGGCTATTACGGCGGCGGGCACGAGAACCCGCAGGTCCGGGCCGACATGATCTACTACAAGACGCCCAACGACGGCGCGGTGTTCGGGCCGGGCTCGCTGGTCTGGTGCGGCAGCCTCTCGCACAACGACTACGACAACAACGTCTCCAGGATCATGAAGAACGTGATCGACGGCTTCCTCAAGGACGGGCCGCTGCCGTAGGGGGACGACAGGTCAAGCGGCGACGCGACGCCGCCGCGGCCGGGGCGGGGAGAGCCTGCGGATGAGCATCTCGGACAAGAGCCGCAGCTCTCTCATGCCGCTCGTCATGCCGCCGCCGGGCAAGAAGATGCTGCCGACCCGGGCCCAGGCGACGGCGCTGGAGGAGGCGCTGCTCGGCGGCCTCGACCCCGACAAGCTCAACGACCTCTCCGAGGTGCTCTTCGCGCTCAACGCCCACAAGCTGGGGCCGATCCCCGGCTTCTACGTCGTGGTCTGTACCAGGCCGGACGAGGAGTGGTGCGTGGGCCAGCTCGCGGCCGACCGTGCCAAGCCGCTCATCATGTTCGAGAACCTGCGCTTCGACACGCCGGAGGCGGCGCTCGCCGAGGCCGAGAAGCTCAAGGCCGAGGACGACGCCGCCGGCCGCAGCCCCATCGTCACCGGCTGAGGCGGCGCGGCGCGGCTGCCCGACAGCCAGCGAGGACCGCGATGCGTCTCGCCAGCCTGCCCATGTACTGCGAGCCCGAGGTTCGGGCCGTCACGCAGCGCTGGTGGTCGGGCCTCGCAGGGCACCTGCGGAACCAGGGCCTGCGCGACGTTCCCGACGCGCTGACGTGGCCGGACGACTATCACGCCCACTGGCGCGCGCCCGGGCTGCTCTTCAGCCAGACCTGCGGCTATCCCTTCGTCAACGTGCTCGGGCCGGCGGTGAGGCTGGTGGCCACTCCCAGCTACGATGCGCCGGGATGCGGCGCCGCCGCCTACGCGGCGCACGTCATCGTCCGCGAGGACGCCGGGGCCGAACGCGTCGCCGAGCTGCGGGGCATGCGGCTCGCCGTCAACGGCATGGGCTCCTATTCGGGCTGCCACGTCTGGCGCAGCATCCTGCCCGGCGGCGACGACGCGCAGTCCTTCTTCGGAGAGATCGTGACCTCGGGCGCCCATCGCGCCAGCATCCGCCGCGTCGCGGCGGGGGAGGCGGACGCCTGCGCGGTCGATTGCGTGACGCACGCCCTGCTCGCCGACCAGGCCGGCGACGCGCTGCGCGGCACCCGCATCCTGACCTCGTCGCCGACCGCGCCGGCCCTGCCCTTCGTCACCGCCGCCGCGACCTCGGACGAGGACGTGGAGAGGCTGCGGGCGGGCCTCCGTGCCGCCATTGCCGATCCGTCGCTCGCGCCCGCGCGCGAGATGCTGCGCCTCACCGGCGCAAGCGTGCTCAGCGACGAGGACTACCGGGACGCGTTCGCCGACTAAAGCGCGTTGGCACGCGCTGCCGATACGCCTGAGCCGAAGACGACGCGGGGATCACAGGTCGTCGGGAGTCAGTCCCGTCCGTTTCGAGATGCGGGCCAGCATGCGCGGGCCGATCTCTTCCCTGTCATGGAAGGCGAAGACGAAATCCGGATACCCGTCCCGCGACAGGGTTCGGTGAGAACCCGACGTGCGCTTGATCTTCCAGCCGATGCGCTGCAGGGTGGTGAGCACGCGTCGCGCTCGCGTGCTGCGCCACCGGCTCATGCGGCGGCGAAGGTGATCCTGATCGGCTCGGCAGGCTGCTCGCCCGCCTCGATCCGTTCTGCCAGGACCCGGAGCGCCAGCGCCTCGACCCTGGCGATCGCCTCGCCCCGGCTCGTGCCATAGGTCATCGCGCCCGGGATCTCGGCGATCTCCGCGATCCAGCGCCCGTCCTCTTCCCGCTCGACCTCTATGGTGAACTGCATCGGCCTGTCGCCCGCTCGCGAAGCGCCCGCCGCCACGCGCGAAGGCAAGTCTTGCCGAGCGCGGGCACGTTGTCCAGCCGCGGGCCTGAGCCCCATCGTTACCGGCTGGCGCGGTCCGCCGCGGCGCTCGCGGGGCGCTCGCGCATGTGGGCGGAGAGCCAGTGCTCCAGCCGGCGCGAGAGGAAGAGGAAGAAATAGGTCATCGCCAGGTACATCAGCCCTGCGGTGATGTAGAGCTTGTAGGGCTCGAAGCTGCGGGCGACGATGATGCGGGCGACGCCGGTGAGGTCCAGCAGCGTGATGATCGAGACCAGCGAGGTCGCCTGCAGCAGGAACACGACCTCGTTGGTGTAGGCCGGCAGCGCGAGCCGGAAGGCCTTGGGCAGCACGATGCGGCGGTAGAGCAGCGTGCCCGAGTAGCCGAGGGCGCGGGCCGCCTCGATGTCGCCGCGCGGCACTCCCTGGATCGCGCCGCGCAGGATCTCGGCGGTATAGGCGGCGGTGTTGAGCGTGAGCGTCAGCACCGCGCAGAAGTAGGCCTCGCGGAACAGCACCCAGAGGCCGATCCCGTCCAGGAAGACGCGGAACTGCCCCGAGCCGTAGTAGACCAGGAAGAGCTGCACCAAGAGCGGCGTGCCGCGGAAATAGAGGATATAGCCGTAGACCGGCATCCACAGCAGCGGGTTCGGCGAGAGCCGCATGATCGCGAGCGGTATCGCCAGCGCGAGGCCTATGGCCACGCTGATGACGGTGATCTCCACCGTGAGCGCGGCGCCCTCCAGGAGGCGCGGCATGCTCTCCCATACGATGGCGAGGTCCATGGTCCGCCTCAGGCCCGGCGCACGCCGCGGTTGGCCCACACCTCGGCGCGGCGCTGCACCACCATCGAGACGATCGTGATGCCGAGGTAGAAGAGCGAGGCGACGAAGAAGAAGGTGAAGGGCAGCTTGGTCGCGCGCGCGGCGATGTCGGCGCTGCGCATCAGCTCCTCGAGCTGAATCACCGAGATCAGCGCCGTCGCCTTGATCAGCACCATCCACACGTTGCCCAGGCCCGGCAGCGCGAAGCGCCACATCTGCGGCATCACGATGCGGCGGAAGGTGAGCGCGCGGCCCATGCCGTGCGCGCGCGCCGCCTCGATCTGCCCGCGCGGCACGGCGAGAAAGGCGCCGCGGAAGACCTCGGTGGCAAACGCGCCGTAGATGAATCCGATGGTGATGACGCCGGCGACGAAGGGGTTGATGTCGATGATGAAGGGGTAACCCGCGCCCTCGGCGATGTCCTGGATCAGCGTCGGCACGCCGTAGTAGACGAGCAGGATCAGCAGCAGCTCCGGCACGCCGCGGATGACGGTGGTATAGGTGCCGGCGGCCCAGCGCCCGGCGCGGGCGCGGGAGAGCTTGCCCCATGCGCCGATGAGGCCGAGCACGAGCGCCAGCGCCATGGCCCCGAGCCCGACCAGGATGGTGAGCTCGAGGCCCTGCCACAGCATCCAGCCGTAGCCCCGGAGATCGAGCATGGGCCGAACCCGCTAACTCAATGAGGGGCAGGCGGCGTGGTCTGGAGCAGGACTCGACCTGGCCGGGTCACTGCAGCCCGACGGACGCCCACCTCCCCCTGTCCCCCTCCCCCCGGAGGGCGGAGGGGGAACGTGGCGGCACCGGCCTTCTCTCCCTCTCCGCCCCTGGGGGCGGAGAGGGCCGGGGTGAGGTGGGGGGCTCACGGGCCGCGCGGAATGCAAGGCGGGGAGCGTCCTGCAACCCGCCACCATCCCGTGCGGTCGGTCTCGGCCCTAGTCGCCGTAGACGTCGAAGTCGAAGTACTTGTCGTTGATCGCCTTGTAGGTGCCGTCGGCGCGGATCGCGGCGATGGCGCCGTCGAGCGCGTCGAGAAGCTCGCTCTCCCCCTTGCGCACGGCGATGCCGGCGCCGTCGCCGAACCAGCGCGGGTCGGTGAAGTCGGGGCCGACGAACTCCGCGTCGGCGCCGTCGGGCGTGTCGAGGAAGCCCCCCTGCAGCGCCGTCGAGTCCGCCAGCAGCAGGTCGACGCGGCCGGAGACGAAGTCGAGGTTGGCCTCGTCCTGGGTGGCGTAGGCCTTGATGTCGACGATGTCGCCGTAGTTGTCGCGCAGGAAGTTCTCGTGGATCGTCGCGCGCTGCACGCCCACGGTCAGGCCGTCCAGGCCCTCGTCGGTGATCTCGATGCCCGAGCCCTTCATGCGCACGAACTTGGCCGGCGTGGTGTAGTACTTGCCGGTGAAGTCGACCTTCTGCTTGCGCTCTTCGGTGATGGACATCGAGGCGACGATGGCGTCGTACTTCTTGGCGAGCAAGCCGGGGATGATGCCGTCCCAGTCCTGCACCACCCAGGTGCAGTCGAGCTTCGCCGCGGCGCAGAGCGCGTCGCCGATCTCGACGTCGAAGCCCTGGAGGTCGCCGTTCTCGTCGATCCAGTTGAAGGGCGGGTAGGCGCCCTCGGTGCCGAGCGTCACCTTCTTCATGTCGGCCGCAGCCGTGCCGACGCCGAGCGCGAGCGCCGCGAACAGCGCCACGAACGTGAATTTCCTCATGGTCCCGATCTCCCTTCGTTGTGACTGGATTGATCCAGGGGCAGGGTGCCGTAACGCTCACCCGAGAGGAAGCGCTTGAGCCGGGGCGAGCGCGGCGCATCCAGCACGGCCCGCGACGCGCCTTCCTCCTCGATCCGGCCTTCGTGCAGGAACACGGTGCGCGAGGAGACGTCGCGGGCGAAGCCGACCTCGTGGGTGACGATCAGCATGGTCCGGCCTTCCTCGGCGAGGTCGCGGATGACCTTCAGCACCTCGCCCACGAGCTCGGGGTCGAGCGCCGAGGTGGGCTCGTCGAAGAGCATGACCGCGGGCTCCATGGCGAGCGCGCGGGCGATGGCGGCGCGCTGCTCCTGCCCGCCCGAGAGGTGGGCCGGGTAGGCGTCGAGCTTGTCCGAGAGGCCCACCTTCTCCAGCAGCGCATGGGCGCGGTCGACCGCCTCGCGCCGGGGCAGCCCGAGCACGTGAACCGGCGCCTCGATCACGTTCTGCATCACGGTGAGGTGCGACCACAGGTTGAATTGCTGGAACACCATGCCGAGCCGGGCACGGATGCGGTCGACCTGGCGCCGGTCCGCCGGCATCGCCTGGCCCCGCCGGTCGCGCCTCATGCGGATCAGCTCGCCGCCGACGTGGACCTCGCCGGCGTCCGGCACCTCCAGCAGGTTGATGCAGCGGAGCAGCGTGCTCTTGCCCGAGCCGCTCGCGCCGAGAATGGCGATCACGTCGTGCTCGTGCGCGGCGAGCGAGACGTCGCGCAGCACCTCCAGGTCGCCGAAGCTCTTGCAGAGGCCCGCGACGCGGAGCGCGGTGTCCGCGTCCTCCCGCTGCGCGACCGCCATCGCCCCTGCTCAGGAGGTGTAGGTGCGCCGCTTGACCAGCTTGCCGCGACCGGGCTCGGCGTTGACCTTGCCGTTCTCGACGATGATGTCGCCGCGCGAGACCGTCATCGTGGGCCAGCCCTTCACCTCGAAGCCCTCGTGCAGCTCCCAGTCCTGGTTGGAGTGCATGTCGCGCTGGCGGATCGTGACGGGCTTCTCCGGGTCGAACACCGTGACGTCGGCGTCGGAGCCGACGGCGATGGTCCCCTTCTGCGGGTACATGCCCATCAGCTTGGCCGGCTGGGTCGCGCTCACGTCGACGAAGCGGTGGAGCGAGAGCCGGTCCTCGCGCACGCCCTCGGAGTAGAGCATGGGCAGCACGGTCTCCAGGTTCGACATGCCGGGCAGCAACTCGTCCACGGTCACGCCGGTCTTCTTCTGCTTCATGTTCCAGCCGACGTGGTCGGTGGCGACGGTCTGCAGCACGTTGCTGTCGAGCGCCTGCCACATCACCTCCATCTGGTCGGCTTCGCGCAGCGGCGGCCAGCCGACGTAGCGCTCCGGGTCGATCTCCTCGTTGAAGCGCTCGCGCGAGAGATGGAGGTAGATCGGCCGGGTCTCGCCGTAGCAGGTCTGGCCGCGCCCGCGCGCGTCGTTGAGCGCGTCCAGCCCCTCCTGGCACGAGAGGTGCACGAGGTATGCCGGCACGTCGGCCATGTGGGCCATCCAGAGCGCGCGGCGGGCGGCCAGCCCTTCCGAGATGCGCGGCCTGGAATCGGGGAAGGTGCGGACGTTGGAGTTGTTCTCCTCCTCCAGCTTCTGCGTCATGTAGGAGATGCAGCACTGGTCCTCGCAGTGGATGTTGACCATGGCGCCGAGCTTGCCGGCCTCCTCCATGCAGCGCAGGTATTCGGCCGCGTACTTGTCGAACTCGGCGAAGCCGACCATGAAGATCTTGAAGCTGGTGTATCCGTCGGCGACGCAGTCCCGCATCTGGCTCAGCGTGTGCTCGCCGGGCTGGAAGATGGTCGGGTGCAGGCCGTAGTCGATCACCGACTTCTCGCCCCGCCTGTTCCATTTCACGAGGCAGTCCTGCAGCGATTCGCCGGGCTCCGGGAAGGCGTAGTCGCAGATCGTCGTGATCCCGCCGCAGGCGGCGGCCACCGTCGACGAGTGGAAGTCGTCGGCGGTCTCCTGGCCCATCAACTCGAACTCGACGTGGGTGTGCACGTCGACGCCGCCGGGGAAGAGGATCTTGCCGCTGCAGTCGACGGTGCGCCCGGCCGGCCCGAGGTCGTGGCCGATCTGCTTGATGACGCCCTTCTCGATGCCGATGTCGGCGTTGTAGGTCTCGTGGGCGGTCACGATCTGGCCGTTCGCCAGGATCAGGTCCATCGTCGCCTCCCGTCCCTGTTCGTTGTCCGGGAAGTATGGGCGCGATGATGCGGGGCGGTCCAGCGTCTCGTTTCCCGTCGCGCGTGTCGTGCTTCCGCCGTGCGCCGCCGCCGCAGGGGTTGTTGGTTGCGGCGCGCGTGCGCGGTATAAACGCGGCCAGGATACGGATGGCCAGGGAGGCAAAGCCATGAGACACGGCGACATCGTCAGCAGCCCGGATACGGTCGGCTGCGCGGTCTTCCAGTACAAGATGCCGCGCCTGCACACGCGCGAGCAGGTGCTCGACAACTGC
>JAJDXK010000129.1 GCA_022823305.1 Alphaproteobacteria bacterium | reverse complement strand
AGCAGCGGCGCGTCGGCGGGGAGGTGGCGCGCCGCCGCGGCCTCGCAGGCCGGGGTAAGCCAGAGGCGCGGCGCGGGCGGCTCCGCCGCATCCACCAGCCTGCCCAGGGAGGCGACGCGGTGGACCGGCCCGTCTTCGCGGCGATAGACCAGCCGGCGCCGCGTGGGCACCAGGTAGGCGAGCGCCGAGGAGCGCAGGTCGACCACCAGGCTCCAGCACCGCAGCGCCGAGGCGCGCCACAGGCGAAGCCAGTGGCCGCCCATGCGCGTCTTCTCCATGGTCACGATCCGCTCCACCCCCGGCACGGCCTCGAAGAGGGGCGCTGCGAGCGGGCCGCAGGCGATGGTGATCCGGGCGCCGGGGTAACGCTCGACCAGATGGGCCAGCACCCCGGTCGAGAGCACCGCGTCGCCAACGCGCGTCGCGGTGATGAAGAGGATCCTCATCGAAAGAGCGTTTCGAACTCGCTCGCTACGGAATCCCAGCTGCGCCCCCGGCCCGTGCGGCGGGCGGTCTTGCTCGCGGTCCAGAAGGCGTCGTCGTCGTTCAGCATGGCGAGCGCGTTCTCGACGAAGGCATCGTCGTCGGGCGCGAGAAAGCCCGACTGCCGGTCGGTGAAGCGCTCCTTGACCGCGCGCATGGGCCGGGCCACCGCAGGCAGGCCCACCGCCTGCGATTCGGCCAGGGTCGAGCAGTACATCTCGCGCTCGGAGCCGGGATAGAGATGGACCCGCGCCCGCGCGTAGACCTTCGCCATGTCGCGGTCGCCGGAAGGCGGCATGATCGACACCCCGTGCCCGGCAGCGGCGCGCGCCTTCTCGTGGACGGGCTTGAGCTCGTCGGCGATCTCCTCGCCGTCCTCGGCGCGCTTGAGCGCGGCCGAGTAGACCTGCAGCTCCGCGTTGGGCGCCTTCGGCCTGATCCGCTCGACCCAGAGCTCCAGCAGCCAGTCGAGATCGTGCCTGGGGTGGGTCGTGACCACGGCGACCGGCGCGTCGTCCGGCGTCATCTCGTCCACGCTGCGGTATTCCTCGCGCACCCCGGGCGCGATCGAGCGGTAGTAGACCGCGTTCTCCCCCTCCGTCCGGTAGGCCTCGGAATGGGCGTTCCCGAGAAAGACGAGCTTGGCGTCGGTGCGGCTCAGCACGTCGTGAACCGCCGGGCGGTGAAGGTAGGCCGGCGGCCCGGTGACCCAGAGGATGCGCGCACGCGTCGCCCGCGTGAACTCCAGCAGCAGCGGCTTGCGGAAGGCGATCAGGACCTCGGTGATGGGCGGCTTGCGGCCGTCCCAGTGGATCCAGCTCACGTTCTCGAAGCTGAGGCTGTTGGGGCTGCGATTGACGGCGCGCACCACGTGGCCCTGCCGGGCGAGCGCCGCCGGCAGGCTGGCGAACGCCTTCTCGGCGCCTCCGATGGGCTGATAGGCCGGGGTCATCCCGTTGAACGGGATGGAGTCGTCGACCAAGGTGACCAGCATGCCCCGGCTTATAGCCCTGCCCGCATGGCTTGCCAAGCAAGGGCAGGGGCGCCCCGCCCCCAGGGGGTGTGGACGGCACCGGCCGGGCGTATAAGGGGAGGATGACGACCACCGGCCCGAGCCCGGAGGGCGCCCCGGCGCTGCCGCACTGCCCGAGCGCGGGCGAGATCGCGGCCAGGGTCCGCAGCGGCCGCGAAAGCGCGGCGGAGGCCTGTGCCGCGGCGCTCGGCCGCATCGCAGAGACCGAGCCCGCGATCCATGCCTGGTGCCATCTCGACGGCGCCGCGGCGCAGGCGCGCGCGCGGGCGCTCGACGACGCCGGCCCGCACGGTCCCCTCGCCGGCGTGCCCGTCGCGATCAAGGACATCGTCGACACCGCCGACATGCCGACGGAGAACGGCACGCCGCTCGACGCAGGCCGCAGGCCGCAGGCGGACGCGACCGTGGTGCGCCGCCTGCGCGCGGCCGGCGCGCTGGTCCTCGGCAAGACGGTGACCACCGAGCTCGCCTGCGGCGCTCACGGCGCCACCCGCAACCCCCACGCGCCGGCGCGGACGCCGGGCGGCTCCTCCTCGGGCTCGGCCGCGACGGTCGCCGCCGGCGGCGTGCCGCTCGCGCTCGGCTCCCAGACCGCAGGATCGGTGGTCCGTCCCGCCACCTTCTGCGGGGTCTGGGGCATGAAGCCGAGCTTCGGCACGATCCCGCGCTCGGGAATCACGCGGCTCTGCCGCACCCTCGACCACGCCGGCGTCTTCGCGGGCTCGGCCGGGGACGTGGCGCTCGGCATCGACGCCATCGCCGGCGACGACGGGCTCGACCAGGCCTGCGCCGGGCGCGCGCCCACCCGCCTCGCCGCAGCCCTGGCGCTCCCGCTCGGGCGGCCCCGCCTCGCGCTGATCCGCGAGCCCGCCTGGGACGAGGTCGAACCCGGCGCGGCGGCAGCCTACGAGGCCGCGGCGGCGGAGCTGGGCGCCGAGCCGCTCGCCCCCGGCCCTGCGTTCGCGCGAGCGAAGGCGGTGCACCGCGGCATCATGCGGCGCGAGATCGCCCACGCCTTCGCGCCCTGGTGGGGGCGCGGCGCGGCGCAGCTCTCGGACATCGCGCGCGAGCACGTCGAAGAGGGGCTGGAGATCGACGCAGCCGCCTACCTCTCGCTGCTCGACGAGGCGGACGCCATGCGCCGCGCCTTTGCGCAGATCATGAGGCCCTACGACGCGGCGCTGACCCCCGCAGCCCCCGGGCCCGCGCCGGAGGGCCTCGAATTCACCGGCAACCGGGCACAGCAGAGCCTGTGGACCCTGCTCGGGGTGCCGGCGATCAACGTGCCCGCCCTCAAGCTGGACGGCCTCCCGCTCGGCCTGCAGGTGATCGGCCGCTTCGGCGCGGACGCCGAGGTGCTGCGCGCGGCGGCCTGGTGCGCCGGGCGCTTGCAGGAGGCGCGCGGGTGAGCGCACCATAGCGGCAGGACGCGGACGATGACGCGCTTTCACCATGCCCACGCCGGGGGCGCGACTGGCGACGCCGCCATCGAGGCCTGCCTGGCACGGCTCGGCCCCTCTCTGCCGAGTCAGGGGCTCGGCATGCTCTACGTCACCGACGCCATCGGCGATGCCCTGCCCGCCGCGCTCGACCGGCTCAAGCGCGCGACCGGCATCGACGAGTGGGTGGGCTCGGTCGGCATCGGGGTCTGCGCCACGGGCCGGGAGTATTTCGACGAGCCCGCCGCGGCGGTGATGATCGCCGACCTCGGGCAGGAGAGCTACCGCGTCTTCGACACCATCCGCGACGACCTGG
Organism: Alphaproteobacteria bacterium; assembly: GCA_022823305.1. GTDB lineage: Bacteria > Pseudomonadota > Alphaproteobacteria > UBA828 > UBA828 > WTGU01. The sequence goes on along the minus strand of JAJDXK010000129.1, from coordinate 20,290 downwards.
GCGAGTTCAGCCGCGACAACGGCGCCTGGATCGCCCGGGCGCCGGCCCGCTTCGGCATCGTCCACGCCGACCCGCGCAACCAGCGCACCGCCGACATCGTCGCCGAGCTGGCGGAAGAGCTGGACGGCTTCCTGGTCGGCGGCCTCTCGTCGTCGCGCGCGGTGCCGGCGCAGATCGCCGGCGCCGTCACCGAGGGCGGGCTCTCGGGCGTGCTGCTGTCCGAGAGCGTGGCCGTCGCCACCGCGCTGAGCCAGAGCTGCATGCCGATCGGCGCCAGCCACGAGATCACCGACTGCCGGGGCAACATCCTCATCGAGCTCGACGGGCGGTCGGCGCTCGACGTCTTCAAGGAGGAGATCGGCGAGCAGCTCGCGAGCGACCTGCGGCAGGTCGCCGGCCTCATCTTCGCCGCCCTCCCGGTCTCGGGCAGCGACACCGGCGACTACCTGGTGCGCAACATCGTGGGCTTCGACGTCGACCGCGGGCTGGTCGGCATCGGCGAGCTGGTGGAGCGCGGCTCGCTGGTGCAGTTCTGCCGCCGCGACTCCGACGCCGCGGCGCAGGACCTGGACCGCATGGTGGATTCGGTGAAGCGCCGCGCCGGCGGCGATGCGCGCGGCGGCCTCTACTTCTCGTGCCTCGCGCGCGGCCCCAACATGTTCGGCGAGGCCTCGCGCGAGCTGCGCCTGATCGAGCGCGCCCTCGGCGACGTGCCGCTGGTGGGCTTCTTCTGCAACGGCGAGATCTCGCACAACCGGCTCTACGGCTACACCGGCGTGCTCACCCTCTTCCCCTAGAGTCAGCCGCCCAGGTAGTCCTCCGCGAGAGTGCACGCGAGCGCCGCGATTCCGGGCGCGAGTTCCTGCGCGGACGCGGTCTCGCTGCGGGTGTGGACCCAGCCGAGATAGCTGAACGCGCGCACCAGCTCGAAGAGCGGCAGGTGCGCGAGCGCCTCGTCGGGGAGCGCGCGCTCCAGGCGGTAGCCCTCGACGACGCCGGCGCGGATCGACACGGCGAGGTCGGTGCCGAGAAACATGGTCCAGACCGTCGCCAGGTCGAAGAGGTGCCAGCCGAAGCCGCAGTCGTCGAAGTCCAGCGGGATCACCCGGTCGCCGTCGAGCAGCATGTTGTCGAGGTTGAAGTCGGCGTGGATCAGGCCGTAGACCGGGGGCCAGCGGCCATAGGCGGTGAGGTCGTCGTGCGCGCGGGCGCGGGCGCGCTCGATCAGGCGGCGCTCGGCGGGCCTGAGCACGGCGGCCTCCCAGAAGCGGCCCCAGAGCGGTGCCGGCCCGACCAGCCCCTCGCGGTCCCAGGCATGGCGGACGAAGCCCGCGGGCCGGGACCAGGCCTGGGCCTGATTGTGCAGGCGTGCGCACAGCCGGCCGACGGCGGCGAAGGCCCCGTGCACGTCCTCGATCGCCGGGTTCAGACCCTCCTCCAGCGTGCCGATGGGGATGCCGGGCATCCAGGTCAGCATGTCCACCTGGCGCGGCTCCGGCACGCCCGGGGCCTGCACCGTCTCGAAGGGCGCGCCGGCCGCGCTCGGGATCACCGCCGGCGCGTCGATGCCTCCTGCGCGCAGCGCCTCCATCCAGGCGAGCTCGGAGCGGAGCGCCGCGTCGCCGTGGTAGCCGTGGCGGTGGACGCGCAGCACCGCCGCCCGCCCGTCCGCCGCTGCCACGCGGAAGACGGCGTTCTCGCGGACCTTGACGGTTTCGGGCTCGCAGTCCCGCACGCCCCAGCGGGCCAGCGCGTGCCTGGCGAGCGCGCGCAATCGTTCGGCCCGCTCGTCGAGCGGCAGGCGATAGAAGTCGGTCATCGGCGGGCGATCACGCGAGCGAGTCGAGCGTCTCGTCGAGAGCGGCGAGAAGCTGGTCGGCGTCGGCGGCGGAGAAGGGCATCGGCGGGCGGATCTTGAGCACGTGGTCGTGGCGGCCGGTGCGGCTGATCAGCACGCCGCGCTCGCGCATCCCGTTGACCGCGGCCCCGGTCACCGCCGGCGCCGGCACGCCGCCCTCGTCGAGGAAGGGCACGCCCATGAAGAGCCCCCGCCCGCGCGGCGCACCGATCGCCGCGTGCCTGTTGCCGAGCGCGAAGAGCCCCTCGCGCAGACGGGCGCCGACCCTGCGGGCGTTCTCCATCAGGCGCTCCTGCGCGATCACCTCCAGCACTGCGTGGCCTGCGGCGCAGGAGACCGGGTTGCCGCCGAAGGTGTTGAAGTACATCGCCTTGCCTGCGAACTCGTCGATCAGGTCGGCGCGGGAGACGACGCCCGCCAGCGGGTGGCCGTTGCCGAGCGGCTTGCCGAGAGTCACGAGGTCGGGCACCGCGTCGTAGAGCCGGTGCCCCCACATCGCATCGCCGGTGCGGCCGAGGCCCGGCTGCACCTCGTCGGCGATGTAGAGGCCGCCGGCTTCGCGGGTGAGCGCGACCGCCCGCTCGACGTAGCCCGGCGGAACCTGCGGCATGCCCTCGGTGGCGAAGATGGTGTCGAAGAAGATCGCGGCGGGGCGCATCCCGGCCTCCGCCAGCGAGGCGACGGCAGCCTCGACCCCGGCTGCGGCCTCGGCGGCATCGGCATCGGCCTCGGGCACATGGACGGTGCGCACGCGGGGATCCCTGCCCTCGGGCACCTCGTAGGCGGTGGACAGCGAAGCGATCACCGCCGAGTTCCCGTGGTAGCAGAAGTCGGTGACGATGACGCCCTCGTTGCCGGTGCACGCCCGCGCCATGCGGAGCGCGAGCTCGCTGGCCTCGGTGCCGGAGCAGGTGAGCGCGACGCGGGAGAGGCTCTCGTCGAAGGTGGCGGTGAGCGCCTCGGCGTAGTCGAGGATGGTCTCGTCGAGATAGCGGGTCGAGAGGTTGAGCCGCCCGGCCTGCGCAGCCAGCGCGCCCACCACGTGGGGGTGGCAATGGCCGACATGGGGCACGTTATTGTAGGCGTCGAGGTAGACCCGGCCGTCGCTGTCCCAGACCCGGACCCCCTCCCCCCGCACCAGGTGGAGCGGCCGGTCGTAGAAGAGCGGCGCGCCGGCGCCGAGCAGCCGGTGCCGGCGTTCGAGAAGCGTGTCGTCGGACATGAGCGGAGACCCCGCGTGCCGGCCGGCGCGACGCAGGCCGTGACATTGGTGAGAAATCCGGGCTAGAGACGGACCATGAGCATTACGGTCAGCGCGCGCGGCGTGGTCAAGGGCTTCGACGGCAAGCCCGTGCTGCGCGGGGTCGACCTCGACGTGCAGCAGGGGCGGTCGACGGTGCTGGTCGGCCCCTCGTCGAGCGGCAAGTCGGTGCTGCTGAAGTGCCTGCTCGGCCTGATGCCGATGGACGCAGGCCACGTGCGCTACGGCGACATCGACCTCGCGGGCCTCGACAAGGGCGCGCTCGAGCGCCTGATGCGGGGCGTCGGCGTGCTGTTCCAGCAGAACGCGCTCTTCGACAGCCTCAGCGTGTGGGAGAACGTGGCCTTCACCCTCATCCACGGCCGGGGAATGCGCCGGCGCGAGGCGCGGGGGCGGGCGCTCGCGACCCTGGCTGCGGTGGGGCTCGGGCCCAAGGTCGCCGACCTCTCGCCGGCCGAGCTCTCGGGCGGGATGCAGAAGCGCGTGGCGCTCGGGCGCGCGATCGCCGCCGAGCCGCCCTTCCTCGTGCTGGACGACCCGACCGCCGGTCTCGACCCGATCCTGACCGGCACCATCGTCTCGCTGATCCACGACGCCATCGAGCGCACCGGCGCTACCGCGCTGGCGGTGACCAGCGACATGACCATCGCGCGGCGGAGCTTCGACCGCCTCGCCATGCTGCACGAGGGCGCGATCGTCTGGCAGGGCGCGACGGGCGACATCGACGCGAGCGACAACGCCTACCTGGACCAGCTCATCAACCAGCGCGCCCAGGGCCCGATCCGGATGCGCATCGGCGCGTAGGGGCGTTGCCGCTCCCTCGCCGGCGGAGGTGTGCTGACCGGCTCAGCGGATCGGGATGAAGAGCGCCCCGTCGCCACGCCTGACGTTCAGCAGGACCGGCGGATCGGTCCCTTCCACCGCCTCGAGGATGTCGTCGGGCGTCTTCACCTCCCGGCGGTTGACCTTGACGATGACATCGTCCGCGCGCAGCCCGGCGTTCCAGGCCGGCGTGTCCTCCTCGACCTCGAGCACGAGCACGCCCTCGCCCTCCAGCTCGTCGTAGAGCGGCGAGGACGGCGTGAGCGGGCCGAACACGACGCCTGCGAGCTGCGGCACCTCGCTGCCGGCGCCGAGCGCGACCTTGCCGCTCTCGCCCACTGCGAGGTCGATCTCGACGAGCGCGCCCTCGCGCTCGACGACCAGACGCACCGCGTCGCCCACCCGCAACAGGCCGACCTTGTTGCGCAGGTCGGACGAACCCGTCACGGGCTCGCCGTTCATCTCGATGACGATGTCGCCGGCCTGGATTCCGGCGGCCTCCGCCGGCGTGCCCGGCAGCACCTGGGCCACCACGGCGCCGTGCTGCTGCATCGTGCCGAGCGCCGCGGCGAGGTCGGGCACCAGGTCCTGAATCTGCACGCCGATGCGGCCGCGCTGGATCTTCCCGTGTGCCAGCAGCTGATCCATGATCTGGCGGGCCATGTTGATCGGGATCGCGAAGCCGATGCCGATATTGCCGCCGGCGCCGGCGCGCGCGAAGATCGCGGTGTTGATGCCGACGACCTCGCCCTTGAGGTTGACGAGCGGCCCTCCCGAATTCCCCACGTTGATGGCGGCGTCGGTCTGAATGAAGTCCTCGTAGGATTCGAGGCGGAGGCCCGAACGCCCCACGGCGCTCACGATGCCGGCGGTGACGGTCTGCCCGAGCCCGAAGGGGCTGCCGATGGCGACGACGTAGTCGCCCACCTCCAGGGTCTTCGAATCGGCCAGGGGCAGCGCGGTCAGCGACCCGGCGTCGATCCTGAGCAGGGCGATGTCGGTCTCGGGGTCGGCGCCCACCAGCTCGGCGACGAGCTCGCGGCGGTCGGCGAGGATGACCTTGATCTCCTGCGCCTCGTCGATCACGTGATGGTTGGTGAGGATGTGGCCGCGTTCCGCGTCGACGATGACGCCCGAGCCCTGCGCCCGAGGCCGACGCGGCCTGCGCTGCGGGCGCTGGCGATCGCCGAAGAACTCCTCGAAGAAGGGATGGTCGAAGAAGGGATGCGGCGGCGCCTCCTGCAGCGCGCCCGTGCTCGTGATGCTCACCACCGCCGGTGCGCTCTTCTTCACCAGCGGAGCGAGAGACGGAACTTCTCCCGCCGGCTGGTGCGCGTGCGCCGGTGCCGCGGCATGGAGCGACAGCGCCAGCAGGATGGGGGCGAGCAGCAGGAGCGAGAAGCGCATCGGTCTCTCCGTCGAAGCGTGTACCGCCAATGTGGCGATTATCGGGCGCACGTCCAGCCCCAATCGGTGCCCGACCTGACGCGGGCTGTGACCGTGCCGCGCAGACCATGACATTGGTGAGAACTCCGGGCTAGGCTCGCCCCGAAAGGGAGCGAGGCCCGTGGCGAAGACGATCCTCTACAGCCATCCCGTGTGCGCGGATCACGACCCCGGCGCGCGCCATCCCGAATCGGGCGCGCGGCTGCAGGCGATCGAGGACGCGTTCGCCGCCGAGTCGTTCGAGAGCCTGGAGCGCCGCGAGGCGCCGCTGGGCGAGCCCGAGATGCTCGCCTGGGCGCACGACGAGGCGCTGGTCGACGCCATCCTCACCAACGTGCCGGCGGAGGGGCACGTCGCCATCGACGCGGATACCGTGATGTCGCCGGCCTCGGGCGAGGCGGCGCGGCGTGCGGCCGGCGCCGTCGCCGCCGCGGTGGATGCGGTGCTCGGCGGCGAGGCGGACAACGCCTTCTGCGCCGTGCGCCCGCCCGGCCACCACGCCGAGCCGCGCCGGCCGATGGGCTTCTGCCTCTTCAACAACGTGGTCATCGGCGCCGAGCGCGCGCGGCGCGCCCACGGGCTCACGCGGGTCGCGGTCGTGGACTTCGACGTGCACCACGGCAACGGCACCCAGGCGGCCTTCGAGAAGGACGGCGACCTCTTCTTCGGCTCGACCCACCAGTGGCCGCTCTATCCCGGCACGGGCGCCGCGAGCGAGACCGGAGTCGGCAACGTCGTCAACGCCCCGCTCTCGTCGGGCACCGGCTCGGCCGGCTTCCGCGACGCGATGGAGAGCCGGCTGCTGCCGGCGCTGCACACCTTCCGCCCGGAGCTGATCCTGATCTCCGCCGGCTTCGATGCACACCGCGACGACCCGCTCGCCAACCTGGAGCTGGTCGAGGAGGACTATGCCTGGATCACGGAGCAGCTCGCCCGGCTCGCGGGCGAGCACTGCGCCGGCCGCGTCGTCTCGACGCTGGAGGGCGGCTACAACCTGAAGGCCCTCGCCGCCAGCGCCACAGCCCACGTCGAGACGCTGATGGCGGCAGGGTGAGGCGCGCCTAGCCTGCCCCGTCCTCCTCGGGCGTCGCGGTCTTGAGCGCAAGCGCGTGGACGCGGCCCTGCAGCTCGGCTTCCAGCACCTTGTGGACCAGGCGCTGGCGCGCGACGCGGGTGAGCCCGGCGAAGCGGGCCGAGACGATCTCGACGTTGAAGTGGGTCTCGCCCTCGGGCCGGGCGCCGACGTGGCCGGCATGACGCGCCGAATCGTCCACGATGTCGAGGCGGTCGGGCGCCAGCGCCTCGGCGAGCTTGCGCCGCATCGTGGCCTGCACCGGCCCGTCCTGTGCGTCGGTCGTCATGCCTCGATTCGGTGCCGGCGCGGAACGGCGCGACCGCCGGCCTACAGCCTCTTCTCGAAGTAGAAGCGCATGGTGTCGTCGGTGGTCTCGATCCGGCCCGAGAAGGAGCTGAGGTTGACCTCCAGCTCGGCGATCTTGAAGGGCCGGCCGAGCACCTGCGCCACGGTCTCGGCGCGCACGATGCACTCGCCCTCGGTCTCGGCGCGCACGTAGGCGACGCGGTCCTCGACCGTGAACTCCTTGCCGGGGTTGTCCTCCTGCAGGGCCTCGACCACGGCGTCGGCGACCTCGCCGGCGCGCAGCACCGGGCCGACTGCGTTGTTGCGGGCCGCATCGTCAGCGCTCATCGGCGTCTCCTTCTGCCCGGCCCGCTCTCAGGGCTTGGCGTGCTTGGGCTCGATGCCCTCGACATCCACGTAGACGTCCTCGCCCTCGATCCTGACGGGATACTGCGCGATCTCGGCGTGGTCCGGGTTCACGCCCTTGCCCGCCACCACGTCGAACTCCCAGAGGTGCATCATGCAGGTGAGCACGCGGCCCTCCAGGTCGCCGTCCACGAGGTCGACCTCCTGGTGCGGGCACTGCGCCTGGACCGCGTGGATGCCTTCGCCCTCGACGTGGACGAGTAGCACCTCGACGCCGTCCACCTCGACCGTGTCCATGTCGCCTTCCCAGATGTCGTCGAGGGTGCAGGCCTTCTTGAACGCCATTCGCGGGTCACTCCATGCGTACTGTCGGGGGCGGTCCGGGACTACTCTTCGAAATAGATGTCGATGCAGTCGTAGAAGCGGATGCCCGCCTGCTCCACCGTGAGGTCGCGCGGCCAGGGCGGCGCCGAGTCGTCCTCGGTCGTGGGCCGCACCCGGAGCGTCGCGCCCGGCCTGTCGGCCACGTGCAGGCCGATGGAGTGGAAGGCGCAGGTCGCCGCCACCTCGTCCATGGTCTGGCCGGGCTCGATCTCCACCGTCTTGATGTGCGCGTCCTGCTGGAAGCGCGAGAGAATCGGGAACGCGCTCATGCGGTCCTGGGCGTCGTCGCGCGGGCTATTCCGCGGCTTCCGCGCGGAAGCCCTCGATCCAGCGGTAGTCGTGGCCGTCGCGCCCGCCCTCGCTGATGACGCCGATGCCCATGTAGGTGAGCACGTTCTCCAGCGTCGGCGGGTCGATCTCGCCGGAATACATGCGGTCCACGATGGTCTCGTGGTCCTTGTAGCGCACCGGGTCGGTATCGAAGACCCAGCGGCACACCTCGGTGCAGAAGTTGTAGCGCCGCTCGCCGTACTCGCGCTGGTAGGCGCGCGCGCCCCAGGGCGGGCCGGGCCGGTGCGAGATCGGGATCTGGCACATGTTGCAGATGATGGGGATGCACTGGGGATGCGTCTTCTCCTCGCGCCCCTGGAGCAGGTTGTCGGTGATGACGTCCCAGTAGCTGCCGTAGCTCTCGTTCCAGCCGGGATACTTCTCCTCCAGCCACGCGCGCTCCTTCGGCCCCACGGCGCCGGGCGGGTTCCACCACACCGTCGGCCGCCACGACCAGATGCCGCCCTGCTGGCAATGGTGGTGGTTGTCGATGTCCAGGAGGAAGATGTCCCAGTACCACGGCCGCTCGAGGCCGAGGTCCCGCACCTGCCGCTCCCACTGGTTGATGACCCACTCGTGCATGAACTCCTTGAACGACATGTGCCGCTGCTCGAGCGGGATGTAGTAGTCCATCGGGATGCCCACGGTGATCGAGAAGAGCCGCCAGACGCGCCACAGCGCGATGTCCATGGCCTGCTGCGCTTCCTTCTTGCGGCCGTTGCGGATCATGATCTCGATGGTGGGCGTGCCGAGCTGGGCGTGGCGGGCCTCGTCGGACTGGATGCTGGTGATCAGGTTGGAGAAGGTGTGGTCGCCGATGTTGGCGGCGTCGGTCGAGAGCCCGATCATCTGCAGGTTGGTGAGCGCGGTCTCGAAGGCGAAGGAGACCATCACCGCCGAGGTGACGGCGTCCCGCGTCATCATGATGTCGTCCATCGCGTGGCGGCCGCCGAGCACCGCCCAGTTCTTGGAATGCTGGGCCTGGTGGGCCCAGTCGTACTGGCGGTCCCGATGCACCAGCTCGTGCGGGAAGAAGAGCTGCAGCTGGGTGTGCCGCAGCTCGTCGAGCATGCCGTAGACCGACATGTTGCGCATCGCCGGCGACGGCCCGAAGCGCGACATCCGCGCCTGGAACTGGCAGGCCTGGTACTCGGTGAGCGCGACGGCGCCGTAGTGCAGCTTGAGCACGCAGGCCCAGCCCTCGTCCGCCTCGTCGTGGAACTTCGAGCGCGCTAGCGCGGCCTTCACCGAATAGGCGGCGGAATCCTTCTCGCGCTGGATGTTGACGTACTCGCGGTAGGCAACCTTGTAGGGCTCGTCGAAGGTCTCCCACTCGGAGAGCGGAATGTCGTAGGGGTCGCCCATCTCGGGCGGAAAGAGCTCCTCCCGCGAGACGTAGGCAGGTGTCCAGTTGGTATCCCGGGCGATATCGTACCAGTCCGAACGCTGAAGCATGGCCGACCTCCCGCACACCAGGGCTGCCGCCCCGGCAAGGCCCGTCATTCTCGTGTCAAAGCACGGTAGACGCAAGCACAGGCCCACGGTGCGGGCGGCAACGACCCGCACGTCAGCATGTGCTTTCGCGATCCCGGCGTTTCCGTTAGCATCGAGGGTGGACGAACAGCACCGGGGCCGCGCCGTCGGCTTGGCACCCCCTGTATTCGCGGGTCAGTCGGCGCCGCGCTCGGCAATCGCAGGGAGGCGATCATGGCGCTGCTGGACCGGTCCGAGTGGTACGACATCGCGCGCGAGACGAATTGGACGCCGTCCTTCGTCGCGGAGAGCGAGCTCTTCCCCGACGAGATGAGCGATCCCTACGACGTGCCGGTCGAGGCGTGGGAGACGTTCGACGAGCCTTACAAGATCTCCTATCGCCAGTACGTCAATATCCAGCGCGAGAAGGATGCGGCGGCCTATTCGGTGAAGGCCGCGCTGTCGCGTCAGCGCTTCTACGAATCCGCCGACGTCGGCTACCTCAACCTCATCAAGATGCACTACGCGGCGATCGCGCTCTCGGAATACGCTGCGTGCCATTCGGACGCCCGGATGACCCGCTTCGGCCGGGCGCCCGGCATGCGGAACATGGCGACCTTCGGCATGCTGGACGAAATGCGCCACGGCCAGATCCAGCTCTGGTTCCCCCATGAGCTCGTGGGCAACGATCGGCAGTTCGACTGGGCCCACGAGGCCCATCATTCGAAGAACTGGGCGATCCTCGCCGCGCGCCATTCGCTCGACGACGTCATGATGTCGCGCGACGCGAACACCACCGCGATGATGCTTAATTTCGCCTTCGAGGTCGGCCTGACCAACATCCAGATGATCGGCCTCGCGAACGACGCCGCGAACATGGGCGACTACACCTTCCAGAACCTCATCACCAGCATCCAGTCCGACGAGGCACGCCACGCCCAGATCGGCGTGCCCGTGATCGAGATCATGATCGAGAACGGCAAGAAGGCGGAGGCGCAATACGCGGTCGACGTCGCCTTCTGGCGTATCTGGCGCATCTTCGCGATCGCCGTCGGCGTGCCCATGGACTACTACATTCCCCTGGAGAAGCGCGAGCGGTCGTTCAAGGAATACATGCACGAGTTCGTGATCACGCAGTACGAGCGTCAGCTGCGCGACGTCGGGCTCGATCGGCCTTGGTACTGGGACCTCTTCCTCGACGACATCGAGAACCATCACCACTGCCAGCAAGGCGGCATCTGGTCCTGGCGCGAGACGGTGTGGTGGCATCCGGTCGGCGCGGTCAGCCCGCCGGAGCGGGAGTGGCTCGAGGAGAAATATCCGGGCTGGAACGAGACCTACGGCTACTACTGGGACGTCATCATCGATCAGCTGGTGAAAGACAGGGAGGAGATGACGCACCAGAACTGCATGCCGATCTGCTGCAACGTGTGCCAGTTCCCGATCTCCAACCGGCCGGGCCCGGTCTGGAAGGCGCGGGTCCATCAGACGGATCACGAGGGTCGCCGGTACAACTTCTGCACGCCGGTCTGCAAATGGGTCTTCGAGAGCGACGTGGAGCGCTACGCGGGCAACGAGACCATCGTGGACCGCATGTACAACGGAACCATCCAGCCGCAGACCCTGGATGCGGTGCTCAAGTACATGGGCATCGGCGTGATCAGCGAGGGCGGGCGCGACGGTCACGACTACCGCTGGGCGGACCCCTATCGCCCGGTCGCCGACGCGGCGGAATAGGCCCGGACGCCCGGCCCGGACGCACGGGCGGCGGGCGCAACGAGCGGAGTCCACCATGGCGATGCTGCCGATCCTCTCGCGCTTTCAGTACGACGCGCACATCCTCGCGGTCGAGGTGGACACCGACTTCACGATGGATCAGGTGGCGGCCGCCTGCGCCGAGCATTGCATCAACCACCATGTCAAGGACCAGCCGGGCAAGAGGCTCCGCGTGCGCCGCACCACCGAGGACGACAGCGCCGAGCCGCTCCCGCCGGAGATGACGGTCGCCGAGGCAGGACTCCAGATGTACGACTGCCTCGACATCTATTTCGAGGGATGACGGGACCATGAGCGAACCGACCGACGAAGTGCCCGCGCCGGAGGCAGACGACTTCGATCCGACCGCGCCGATGCCGCCCCTGAAGACGTGGAGCCACCTGGCGAAGCAGCGCCGGCGGCCGAGCGAATACGAGGTCGTCTCGACCAACCTGCTGTGGAGCACCGACGGCGACATGCCGTGGGCCCTGAACCCGGAGATCCCGCTCAACAAGTGGTACCTCAAGTACCGCAACGGCTCGCCGCTGCGCCATGACGACTGGGACGGCTTCCGCGATCCGGACCAGCTGGTCTATCGCACCTACAACATCCTGCAGGACGGGCAGGAGACCTACGTTGACGGGCTCCTCGACGAGTTCAGCGAAAAGCAGCACGACAAGGGCCTGGACGAGGCGTGGATCGCGGCACTCGCCCGCTTGTACACGCCCGCACGCTACCTGATTCACAGCGTGCAGATGGCGTCCGCCTACCTCGTGCAGATCGTGCCGGCCTCGACCATCGAGAACTGCGCCATGCTGCAGAGCGCCGACCAGATGCGCTGGGTCTCTCGCATCGCCTACCGCACCAAGGAGCTCTCGTACAGCTGGCCGGATGCCCGCTTCGTCGCGGGCGAGCGGGCGGCGTGGGAGCAGGAGCGGGCGTGGCTCGGCTTCCGGGAACTGATGGAGAAGGTGCTCTGCGCCTATGACTGGGGCGAGCATTTCGTCGCGCTTCAGCTGGTCGCCAAGCCTGCCATCGACGAGGCCTTCCTTCGCCAGCTGGGTATCGCCGCCCAGCGCAACGGCGACACGTTGCTCGGGCTGTTGCTGGCGGCCCAGATGGCCGACAGCGATCGATCGAGGCGCTGGACCCGGGCGCTCGTGGACTATGCCGCGCAAACCGACGGCAACCGTGCGCTGATGGCCGAGTGGATCGCGAAATGGGAACCGCTCGGCGATCAGGCGATCGAGGCCTACTGCGCGGAGCTCCCGGACAATCCCGAGGCGGCTCGCGAGGCCCGGCGTGCGGCGGGCGAGTTCCGCGCCAGTTGCGGCTTCGACGCCTGAGCCCGCCGGACGCCCGACCCGCCACCGGATGCAGGACGGCGCCTCTGCAAAGCTGCCGTTGACTGGCGCCGGACCTGTGGCATACTCCCGGCGGCGCGCTGGCCTGCGGTTGCCACTCGGGCTTGCGCGCCGTCCTGTCGAATCCCGTCGTCGTGAGAGCAATGAAGACCTTCTCGGCCACGCCGGCCACCATCGAGAAGAAGTGGATGCTGGTGGACGCGGAGGACGTCGTCCTCGGCCGGCTCGCCAGCATCGTCGCCAACCGTCTGCGCGGCAAGCACAAGCCGAGCTACACGCCGCACATGGACTGCGGCGACAACATCATCATCGTCAACGCCGGCAAGGTGAGGCTCACCGGCAACAAGCGGGAGAACAAGCTCTACCACCACCACACCGGCTATCCCGGCGGCCTCAAGACCCGCTCGGCCGCCCGCATCCTCGACGGCAAGACGCCGGAGACGGTGGTGATCAAGGCGGTGCAGCGGATGATCCCCAAGGGGCCGCTCGGGCGGAAGCAGATGGCCAACCTCAAGGTCTACGCGGGCCCCGACCATCCGCACGAGGCGCAGCAGCCGGAGCCCCTCGACATTGCCGCGATGAATCCGAAGAACGCGAGGAGCACGCCGCGTGGCTGACGAGTCGAAGACGCTGACCAGCCTTGCCGAGCTGGGCGATGTCGCCCGGCCCGACGCCGACCTCGAGCCCGAGCCGCAGATCGACCGCATGGGGCGCACCTACGCGACCGGCAAGCGCAAGGACGCCGTGGCGCGCGTCTGGCTGCGCCCCGGCATCGGCACGATCACGGTCAACAAGCGGCCGGTGGAGGACTACTTCGCCCGCCCGGCGCTGCGCATGATCATCAACCAGCCGGCGGACCTGGTGGGGCGCCGCACCCAGTACGACGTGATCTGCACCGTCAGGGGCGGCGGCCTCTCGGGCCAGGCGGGCGCGCTCCGGCACGGCATCAGCCGGGCGCTGGCGGCGCGCGAGCCGACGCTGCGCAAGATGCTCAAGTCCGGCGGCTTCCTCACCCGCGACAGCCGCGTCGTGGAGCGCAAGAAGTACGGCAAGCGCAAGGCCCGGCGCAGCTTCCAGTTCTCCAAGCGCTAGCCCGGCTCAGCCGATGCGCGACGCCGCACCGGCTCCCACGATCTCGGCGGACGACCCATGAGCCTCCCTTCATCGGACAAGGGCAACACCGCGCGTGTCGGCGTGCTCGGCGCGAGCGGCTACACCGGCGGCGAGCTGCTGCGCCTGCTGGCGCGCCACGACGGCTTCTCGGTCGGCCTGCTCACCGCCGAGCGGCGCGCGGGCCGGAGCCTAGACGCGGTCTTTCCCCATCTGGACGGCGCCGGCTTTCCCGACCTCGTCAAGCTGGAGGATGCCGCCTGGGACGGGCTCGACGCGGTGTTCTGCTGCCTCCCCCACGGCACCACGCAGGAGGTGATCGCGGCCCTCCCCGAGCACCTCAAGGTGGTGGACCTCTCGGCCGACTTCCGCCTCGCCGACACGCAGGTCTACGCCGACTGGTACGGGCGCGCGCACGGCGCGCCGGCGCTCCAGCCGCACGCGGTCTACGGGCTCACCGAGCTGGCGCGCGACGCGGTGCGGGCCGCCCGCCTGGTGGCGAACCCCGGCTGCTATCCCACCGCGGCGCAACTGCCGCTGGCGCCGCTGCTCGAGGACGGGCTGATCGAGAGCGACGACATCATCATCGACGCCAAGTCCGGGGTCTCGGGCGCAGGGAGGGAGGCCAGGGAAGCGAGCCTCTTCGCCGAGGTCGGCGAGGGCGTGCACGCCTACGGCGTCGCCCGGCACCGCCACGCGCCCGAGATCGAGCAGGGTCTCTCGGCCGCGGCCGGCGCGCAGGTGCGGGTCAACTTCACGCCCCACCTGATCCCGATGAACCGGGGCATCCTGGCGACGATCTACGTGCGCAGCCGGGCGGGCGCCGACGCGATCCGCGCGGCCCTTGCCGCCCGCTACGGGGACGAGCCCTTCGTGCGGGTGCTGCCGGCGGGCGCAGCACCGGCGACGCGCCACGTGCGCGGCTCCAACCACTGCCTCATCGGCGTCTTCGACGACCGCATCGAGGGGCGTGCGATCCTGATCTCGGCCATCGACAACCTGGTCAAGGGCGCCTCCGGCCAGGCGATCCAGAACATGAACCTGATGCACGCCCTGCCGGAGACGACCGGGCTCGAGCAGGCGCCGCTCTTCCCGTAAGGGGCGGGAGCGCATGTCCGCCGGCCTGCTCCTGCCCTACCGCCACCACTGGCCCCGGGTGGCGCCCAGCGCCTTCGTCGCCGCCGGAAGCTCCGTGATCGGCGATGTCGTGCTGGGCGCGGAATCCGGCATCTGGTTCAACTGCGTCCTGCGCGGCGACGTCAACCACATCCGCGTGGGCGCGCGCAGCAACGTCCAGGACGGCACGATCATCCACACCGCCACCGACGACGGCCCCACCCTGATCGGCGAGGGCGTGGTGGTGGGTCACATGTGCCTGCTGCACGCCTGCGTGCTGGAGGACGGCTGCATGATCGGCATGGGCGCCACGGTGATGGACTACGCCGTGGTGGAGAGCGGCGCCTGGGTCGCCGCCGGCGCGCTGGTGACGCCGGGCAAGCGGGTGAAGGGCGGCGAGATGTGGATGGGCCGGCCGGCGAGACCCGTGCGCCAGGTGAGCAACGCGGAGCGCGAGACCATCGAGAGCATCGCCCGGCGCTACGCGACCCGGGCCCGCGAGTACCGCCTGGCGACCGGCGCGCCGCGGCGCGGAGAGGCGGCTACGGCGCCCGGACGTAGGAGCCCGGTGCGTCCTCGATCGGGCTGAGCGCGCCCGAGCCGGGCGTGCGCGCCGGCACCTTCCTGCCGCCGGCGCGGCGGCACTGCCAGCGGTGCCAGTCGCTCCACCATGAGCCTTCGTGCCGCGCGGCGGCCTCGAGCCAGGCCTCCGCCCCCTGCCCCTCCTCCACCGGCCCGGTCCAGTAGCCGTACTTGCCCGCATCCGGCGGGTTGATGATGCCGGCGATGTGGCCGGAGGCGCCGAGCACGAAGCGGCGCTGCCCGCGGTAGAGCCCGCAGGCGGCATGGCAGGCGCGCCAGGGCGCGATGTGGTCCTCCCGCGTCGCGACGATGTAGGTCGGGATATCGATGCGGCCGAGATCGACGGGCACGCCGTCGAGGCTGAGGCCGCCCGGCCGGGCCAGCAGGTTCTCCCGGTACATCCTGCGCAGGTAGTAGCCGTGCATCGCCGCCGGCATCCGCGTCGAATCGGCGTTCCAGAAGAGCAGGTCGAAGGGCATGGGCTCGCGGCCCATCAGGTAGTTGTTGACCACGAAGGACCAGATCAGGTCGTTCGCGCGCAGCATGCTGAAGGTCGTCGCCATGTGGCGGCCGTCGAGGTAGCCCTTCTCCGCCATCATGGCCTCGAGCGATTCGATCTGGGCGTCGTCGATGAAGACGCCGAGCTCGCCGGGCTCCGAGAAGTCGACGAGGGAGGCGAAGAAGGTGGCGCTCCTCACCCGCCCGTCGCCGCGCGCGGCGAGGCAGGCGAGCGTTGCCGCAGTCAGCGTGCCGCCCAGGCAGTAGCCGATCATGGCCGCCTCGCGCTCGCCGGTGGCCTGCGCGATCGCATCGAGCGCCGCGAGCGGGCCCTCGGTCATGTAGTCCTCGAAGGTCTTGTCGGCGAGCCGCTCGTCCGGATTGACCCAGGAGATCATGAAGACCGTGTAGCCCCTGGAGACCGCCCAGCGGACGAAGGAGTTCTTCGGCCTGAGGTCGAGCACGTAGTACTTGTTGATCCAGGGCGGCACGATCAGCAGCGGCCGGCGGAACACCGTCCCGGTGCTCGGCGCATACTGGATCAGCTGCATCAGCTCGTTCTGGAAGACGACCTTTCCCGGCGTCGTGGCGATGGTCTCGCCGAGGGTGAAGTCGCCCCCGTCCGACATCTTCGGCGAGAACCGGCCCTCGTTCCGCTCCAGGTCGTCGAGCAGGTTGCCCAGGCCCCGCAGCAGGTTCTCGCCCCTGGTCTCGACCGTCTCCCTGAGCGCGGCGGGATTGGTGGCGAGGAAGTTGGTGGGCGCCATCGCGTCGACGAACTGGCGCGTGTAGAAGGCGAGCTTCGCGGCGTCCTTCTCGTCCAGGCCGCGCACGTCGTGTACCGCCGACTGAACGCAGGCGGCGGTCAGCAGGTAGGACTGCTTGAGGTGATCGAAGACCCAGCTTTCGGTCCAGGCGGGATCGCGAAAGCGCCGGTCGTCGGGCTCGGGCGCCGCCACCGGCTCGGGCGCGCCCTCCTCGCCCCGCAGGCGCCGCGCGCTCTGCTCCCACAGCCTGAGGTAGCCCTCCCACCAGCGCATCTGGGCGTCGATCAGCGGCGCAGGATCGGCGGCGAGGCTCCGCGCCATCGCGAGGAACGCGCCGCCCAGGTTGAGGGGATCGTTGCTTTCCCCCCCGCCGGGCGCGGCGCTCTGGCCGAGCAGGCGGGTGGCGATCCGCTGGCTCTGCGCCGCGATGGCGGCAAGCCGCTCGGCCGTCTCGTTCTCCGCCGCACCTGCGGCGGACGCATCGTCGGGCATCGTGAGGGTCCTTGCGGGCTTCGCGGGCGGTCACGCCGGGAACGTGCTATAGCGATTGAACGGAATCGGATATATGCTACTTACGAGCCCTTCTCAATGCCCGAGGCTGCCGGACGCAGCCACCCACGCAGCGGAGTCCCCCATGCACGAGCCCACCCCTTCTCAGAAGACCGAGCAGACTGAAAGACAACGCCGGACGGGACCGATGGCTCTCCTCGTGCTCGGGCCGCTTGCCCTGGGACTCCTCGTCTCCGGTTGCGAGACGATCGAGGATGCGACCGACTACGTCGGCGACCTGTTCAGCTATGTCGAGGACGACGACGAGATCTTCGGCGACGGCTCGGTGCCGGGCGCCGACGAGCCCTATCGCGCCCTGCACGAGGTGCCGGGCGAGGCGCCGGTCGTGGCGAGCGCGGGCGAGCGCGACGCGCTGACCGCGGGCCTCGTGGCGGATCGCGAGAGGGCGCAGCACACGGCCGCGACGATCCGCGCCGGCGACGGTTCGGGCGACGGGCAGATTCGGGCGGTCTATCAGCCGGCCCGGGACGGAGCGGACACCGCGCCGCCCGACGGTGCCTGACGCCGCCCGGCTTCGCGCCTGCCGATCCGCTTCGCGACTCCGCTCGCGACCGCCCGACCGATCCTCCCATGCCGACGTGATCGGCTGCTGCCGCGGCGTGCCGGGCGGCCGCGCGGCGCCCGTCGGCCGCCCCGCCCCGCCATACCTGAACAGGAAAGACCCCTCGCCCCATGCCTGAGCCGTTGCGCATCGCCATCGCCGGCCTGGGCACGGTCGGCTGCGGCGTGCTCGCGCTGCTGCGCGACAACGCCGCGCTGCTGGAGCAGCGGACAGGCCGCTCGATCGAGGTGGTCGCGGTCTCGGCGCGCGAGCGCGGCAGGGATCGCGGCATGGCACTCGAGGGACTCGACTGGCGCGACGACGCGGCGGCGCTCGCCGCCCACCCCGCCGCCGATGTCGTCGTCGAGCTGATCGGCGGATCGGAGGGGGCGGCACGGGCGCTTTCCGAAGCGGCGCTCGCGAACGGCAAGCACCTGGTCACGGCCAACAAGGCCCTGCTCGCCCACCACGGCGCAGGCCTCGCCGAGGCGGCCCGGCGGGCAGGCTGTCATCTCGGCTACGAGGCGGCGGTCGCCGGCGGCATCCCCATCGTCAAGGCGCTGCGCGAGGGCCTCGCCGGCAACCGTATCAGCGGCGTCTACGGAATCCTGAACGGCACCTGCAACCACATCATGACGGCGATGCACGACTCCGTGCAGTCGGGCCAGGCGCGGGAGTTCGACTCCGTGCTCCGGGAGGCGCAGGAGCTGGGCTACGCCGAGGCCGACCCCTCCACCGACATCGACGGCATCGACGCGGCCCACAAGCTCGCGATCCTCACCAGCGTCGTCTTCGGCTGCCCGGTCGATTTCGGCGCGGTGCACGTCGAGGGCATCCGCCACGTCAGCGCGGTGGACATCGGCTTCGCCATCGAGCTCGGCTACCGCGTCAAGCTGCTCGGCATCGCCCGCGCCGGCGAGGACGCCGTCACCCAGCGGGTGCATCCCTGCATGATCCGCGAGAGCGCGCCCATCGCCCGGGTCGACGGCGTCTTCAACGCCGTGGTGGCGGAGGGCGACCGGATCGGCAGCGCGCTCTTCGAGGGGCCGGGCGCGGGCGCGGGCCCGACCGCCTCGGCCGTGGTCGCCGACCTCGTCGACATTGCCAGCGGGCGCGTCATGCCGGCGTTTCCGGCTGCGGCCGAAGGCACGCCGCGGCCTGCGGCGAAGCCCATGGACCGCCACGTCGGCGCCTACTACATTCGCCTGATGGTGGTGGACCGGCCGGGTGTCCTCGCCGGCATCGCTGCCTGCCTGCGCGACGAGCAGGTCTCGGTCGAGGCCATGCTGCAGCGCGGGCGCGACCCCGGCGAGGTGGTGCCGCTGGTGCTGACCACCCACGAGGCGCAGGAGGCGGCGGTGGTGCGTGCGCTCGGCGCCATCGGCCGGCTCGACCCGGTCATGGAGCCGCCGCGCATGATCCGGATCGAGGCGTTCTAGGGGACGCGCATGGCTGACGGGATGGTCTCCCTCGACCGCAACCTGGCGCTGGACGCGGTGCGCGTGACCGAGGCCGCGGCCCGCGCCGCGGCGCGGCTGATCGGCCGCGGCGACGAGAAGGCCGCCGACCAGGCCGCGGTCGACGCCATGCGGAGCGGCCTCAACGCGCTGGACATCGCCGGCACCGTGGTGATCGGCGAAGGGGAGCGGGACGAGGCGCCGATGCTCTACATCGGCGAGACCGTCGGCACCGGCAAGGGGCCGGACCTCGACGTCGCGCTCGACCCGCTGGAGGGCACCACCATCTGCGCCACCGGCGGCCCCAACGCGCTCGCCGTGCTCGCGATGGCGGAGAAGGGCGGCTTCCTCGCCGCGCCCGACACCTACATGGACAAGATCGCCGTCGGCGACGGGCTGCCCGACGAGCTGATCGACATCGACGACCCTCCCGCCACGACGCTCGCCAAGCTCGCCAGGGCCAAGGACTGCGACATCAACGATCTGACCGTGCTGATCCTCGACCGGCCCCGGCACGAGGAGCTGATCGCCAGGGTGCGCGAGACCCGCGCCCGCATCCAGCTGATCCGCGACGGCGACGTGGCCGGCGTGATCGCGACGACGCGGCTCAACCGCACCGTCGACATCTACATCGGCATCGGCGGCGCGCCGGAGGGCGTGCTGGCGGCCGCGGCGCTGCGCTGCATCGGCGGCCAGATGATGGGGCGCCTCGTCTTCCGCAACGACGACGAGAAGCGGCGCGCGCGGGCCATGGGCATCGACGACCTGAACCGAAAATACGGCCTGCACGAGCTCGCCGGCGGCGACGTGATGTTCTGCGCCACCGGGGTCACCGACGGCGCCATGCTGCGCGGAGTCTCGCGGCTGCCCCACGGCGCGCGCACGCACTCGGTGGTCATGCGCTCGCGCACCGGCACGCTGCGCATGATCGACGCCGAGCACGACTTCTCGCGCGCACCGGAGCGCATCGGCGCGTGACGGGCGCCGGGACGAGGCGGCACGAACGATCCCCCACCTCCCCCTGCCCTCCTCCCGACTTATTCATATCCCTCAATCGCCGGGCGCTCGCATCGCGCGCCCCCGCGCGCGTATCCGCGCGACGCTCGCTTGGCTACGCGCTTCGCGCGCGGCGCGGTCGCGCCGTCCGGGCCGGCGGCCCGGCGCCCACACCCACCCCACCCCCCCGGGGGGGGGGGGGGGGGGGGGGGGGGGGGGAGCCCAGCCCCCACC
>JAJDXK010000105.1 GCA_022823305.1 Alphaproteobacteria bacterium | reverse complement strand
ATCGGCTTCGGGCTCAGGCTCGCCAAGGTGCCCAAGGCGGAGATCGCCCGGCGCGTGGCCGACGTCGCCGCGACGCTTCAGATCGAGGAGCTGCTCGGCCGCTACCCGCGCGAGCTCTCCGGCGGGCAGCGCCAGCGCGTCGCCATCGGGCGCTCCATCATCCGCGACCCGCAGGTCTTCCTCTTCGACGAGCCGCTCTCCAACCTCGATGCCGCGCTCCGCGTGCGGATGCGGCTCGAGATCGCGCGGCTGCGCGACCGCCTCGACGCCACCATGGTCTACGTCACCCACGACCAGACCGAGGCCATGACCCTTGCCGACCGCATCGTGGTGTTCAACCACGGGCGGATCGAGCAGCTGGGGGCGCCGGACGCGCTTTACGCCGCGCCCGCCAACCGCTTCGTGGCCGGCTTCATCGGCGCGCCGGCGATGAACTTCATCCCCGCCGCAATCGAGGCGGGCGAAGGGGGAGAGCCGCAGGTACGCTTCGGCCCGGTGACGCTGCCGGCAGGCCGCCTGCACGACGCGGCGTCGGGGCCGGTCACGCTCGGCGTTCGTCCCGAGCACCTCTCCATCGCAACCGGGGCGGAGGCGGATTTCCGAGGGCGGGTCGAGATCGTCGAGAAGCTGGGGGCGGAGTCGCTGGCCTACCTCCAGACGGAATTCTCGACCGAGCCGGTCACCATCCGCATCCCCGAGCAGCCGGTCGTCCGGCCCGGAGACGAGGTCGGCGTGCGGGTGGCACGCGAGCGCTTCCACCTCTTCGGAGAGACGGGAGCGGTTCTCTAACTCCGCCGCGTGAGCGTGCGGGCCACCGCGTCGGCCCAGCGGGCGCGGGCCGGGGCGGGATCGCCGCGCGGAGAGAAGCGCCGGCCCGGGGGGCGGGGGGCGTCGGACGGATCGGAGAAGGCGCCGACGCCGAGCCCCGCCAGCACCGCCGCGCCCCAGGCCGTGGTCTCGGTGACGGCCGGGCGTTCCACGGCGACGCCCGCGATGTCGGCCAGGGTCTGGGCGAACCAGTCGTTCGCGCTCATGCCACCGTCGATGCGTATCAGCGCAGGCTCGACGCCGTCGGCGGCCGCCGCGTCCAGCAGGTCGGCGGTCTGGTGCGCCGCAGCCTCCAGCGCGGCGCGCGCGAGCTCGGCCGGGCCCGTGTCGCGGGTGAGCCCGAAGAGGGCGCCGCGCGCATCCGCGTCCCACCAGGGCGCGCCCATGCCGACGAAGGCCGGCACCATGACCACGCCGCTCTCGCCCGCTGTGTTCGCAAGCGCCTCCGTCTCCGCCGCCTCGGCGATCACGCCGAGCCCGTCGCGCAGCCACTGCACCGCCGCGCCGGCGACGAAGACGGCGCCCTCGAGCGCGTAGGTGGTCCGGCCGTCGAGGCTGAGGGCGACGGTGGTGAGCAGCCGGTGGCGCGAGGCGACCGGCTCGGGCCCGGTGTGGGCCAGCAGGAAGCAGCCGGTGCCAAAGGTGCTCTTGACGTCGCCGGCGCGGAGGCAGCCCTGACCCAGCGTCGCCGCCTGCTGATCGCCGGCCATCCCTGCGACCGGCACGGGCGCGCCGAGCACGTCCGTGATGCCGAAGCCCTGTGCGTTGCCGCGCACCTCCGGCAGCACGGACTCAGGGATATCGAAGAGCTCGAGCAGCGCCGGGCTCCAGGCGCATTCGTGGATATCGAAGAGGTTGGTGCGGGCCGCGTTGGTGGCGTCCGTGGCGTGGAGCCTGCCGCCGGTGAGCCGCCAGACGAGAAAGCTGTCGACCGTGCCGAAGGCGAGGTCGCTGCGAGCGCGCGCGCCGGGGAGCGCGTCGAGCAGCCAGGCGAGCTTTGTCGCCGAGAAATAGGGGTCGATCAGGAGGCCGCTGCGCGCGGCGACGAAGGGCTCCCGCCCCTCTGTGCGCAGCCGCTCGCAGAGGGGCGCCGTGCGCCGGTCCTGCCAGACGATGGCGTTGTGCAGGCACTCGCCGCTCGCGCGGTCCCAGAGCAGCGCCGTCTCGCGCTGGTTGGTGATGCCGATGGCGGCAGGGAGGGTGTCGCCGGCCGCCTCGCGCAGCACCTGGACGCTGGCCTCCCAGATCTCTTCCGGGTCGTGCTCCACCCAGCCGGGCGCCGGGTAGATCTGGCGAAGCTCGCGCTGGGCCGTCCTGAGCGGCGTGCCGGCGGTGTCGAACAGGATCGCGCGGGTCGAGGTGGTGCCCTGGTCGAGGGCGAGCAGGAGCGGGCCGGACGCCATGACGGTCATGCTAGCCCGCCTGTCTCGGCAGGGTCACGGTCCGCGTCGCGCGTCCACACGCGCGGCGTGGGCAGTGTCCGAACAAAGGCACTATATGTTCACCCATGGGCCGAATTCGGATGGACGAGAGAGGTTCGGCGCCGCGCACGGTCGACCTGCTCGTGATCGGCGGCGGCATCAACGGCACCGGCATCGCCCGGGACGCGGCGGGGCGCGGGCTCGACGTGCTGCTGTGCGAGCAGGACGATCTGGCCGCGCACACCTCGTCGGCCAGCACCAAGCTGATCCACGGCGGGCTTCGCTACCTGGAGCAGCGCGACTTCCGCCTCGTGCGCCAGTCGCTCCGCGAGCGCGCGGTGCTGCTGCGCAATGCCCCGCACATCATCTGGCCGATGCGCTTCGTGCTGCCGCACCACGCCGGGCTGCGGCCGTGGTGGACGATCCGGCTGGGCCTCTTCCTCTACGACCACCTGGGCCCGCGGGGCCCGCTGCCGCCCTGCGCGAGCATCGACCTGCGCCGGCACGCGAGCGGGGGCGCGTTGCAGGGCCGCTATCGCCGGGCCTTCGAGTACTCGGATTGCTGGGTGCAGGATTCGCGGCTGGTGGTGCTGAACGCCCGCGACGCCCACGCCAGGGGGGCGGAGGTGCGCACCCGCACCGCCTGCGTCTCGCTCGCGCCAGGCAGCGCGGGCTGGACGGCGGTCCTCGCCGACCGGGAGTCGGGGGAGCGCGCCACCGTCACGGCGCGGGGCGTCGTCAACGCGAGCGGCCCCTGGGTCGGCCGGGTCCGCTCGCTCGCGGGCGGCGCCGGGGCCGAACACAGGGTGCGGCTCGTCAGGGGGAGTCACATCGTGGTGCGCAGGCTCTTCGACCACGCCCATCCCTACATCTTCCAGACCGGCGACGGCCGCGTGCTCTTCGCGATCCCCTTCGAGGAGGACTACACACTGCTGGGGACGACCGATGTCGATTTCGAGGGCGCGCCCGGCCGGGTCGAGATCACGCCGCAGGAGGTCGACTACATCTGCGCCGCCGCCAACGCCTACTTCGCGACCCCCGTCGCCCCGCGTGACGTGGTGTGGGCGTACTCCGGCATCCGTCCGCTCTTCGACGACCAGGCCGAGAGCGCGAGCGAGGTCACCCGCGACTACGTGCTGCAGCTCGACCGGGCTCCGGCGCCGATGCTCTCGGTCTACGGCGGCAAGATCACGACCTACCGCAGGCTTGCCGAGCGGGCGGTGGACATGCTGGCGGAGCCTCTTCGCGTCAAGGGATCGCGCTGGACCGCCGACGTGCCCCTCCCCGGCGGAGACATTCCGGGCGCGGACGCCGGCGCGTTCACCGCGCAGTGCGCCGCGCGCTATTCCTGGTTGCCGGAGCGGCTCCTCCGTCACTGCGTCCGCCACTACGGCACCGGGATCCACGCCCTGCTCGCCGGCCGCGGCAGCGTGGGTGACCTGGGCGAGCACTTCGGGGCCGGCCTCCACGCGGCGGAGGTCGCGTATCTGGTGGAGAACGAGTGGGCCCGGACCGCGGACGACATCCTGTGGCGGCGCACCCGGAAGGGCCTCGGCGTTCCCGCGCGCGGCGCAGACCGGCTGCGCGCGTACCTTCAGGCGGGGGCGTAGCTTTCGCGAGCGCCGAGGCTGGAGCCGCCGCAGACCATCAGCGCCTGACCCGAGACGAAGCCGCTTTGTTCGTCGAGGAAGAAGGCGATGGCGTGCGCCATGTCCTCCGGCGTGCCGATGCGGCCCACCGGGATCGCGGCGAGCGAGCCCTTTGTGCGGGGCGACTCCGGCGGGTTGGCCTCGACGTAGAGCTCGGTCGCGGTCGGCCCCGGACAGATGCAGTTGACGGTGATGCCGTCCGCGCCGAGCTCCAGCGCCCAGGTGCGCGTGAGCCCAATCAGCGCCGCCTTGGTGGCGGCGTAGTTGGTGCGCAGCTCCTTGCCCCGCACCGCGCGGCTGGAGACGTTGACGATGCGCCCGAAGCGCGCGGCCCGCATCCCCGGCGCGAGCGCCCTGGTACACTGGATGGCCGAGCGCACGTTGAGCGCCATCAGGTAGTCGAAGTCCTCGAGGGTGGCGTCCTCCAGCAGCGCCGGGCGCACCGCGCCCACGTTGTTGACGAGGCGGGTGATGGTGCGGCCGGCGAGTGCCTGCTCCAGCGCCGCGGCCGTGGCCGCCTCGTCGGCCAGGTCGACGGCCACGAACGCGTCCACCGGGTCCTCGGGCTCGAGCCGGTCGAACACAACGACCCGGCAGCCGCCGGCGCGGAGCCTGACCGCCGTGGCCCGGCCGATGCCGCGGGCGCCGCCGGTGATGAGCGCGTAGTCGCTCGTGGCCCGCGCTCCCCGCGCTCGGGCCCTGTCCGCCCTACTCCGCCGCCGCCTGCGTGCCGATGGCGGCGTTGACCTTGGGCATGACCTCCTCGGCAAGCAGCGACATGGAGCGCTTCATCCGCTCCTTGTCGGTCCAGTCCTGGGCGGTGAGCATCAGCGTGCCGAAGTGACCGATCTCGTCCCTCAGCGCCAGGATCTTCTCGGCCACCGTCTCCGGGCTGCCGTAGATGGTGTAGCTGTCGCGGATCGACTCGTGGGTGAGCGCCGCCGGGTCGTCGCCTTGGTTGACGACGAAGGGACCCTTCATCTCGGCCCGCTCGAAGATGCGGAAGAGGTAGCTGAAGTACCAGTCGGTGCTGTCGTCGGCCGTCTTGACGAAGGCCTCGGCCGCCTCGTCGGTCTCGTCGACGTGGATGTTGCGGGCGACGCGCCAGATCTCCGGGTCGGTCGCGTGCCCGGCCTTGGCCGCCGCCTCGGCGTAGACCTGCCAGTGGGACTTGGCCGACCAGGTGCCGATGAAGTTGGCCGAGATCGGGATGTAGCCGCGCGAGCCTGCGAACTTGATCGAGCCGGAGAAGGGGCTCATCGCCGAGATGGCGATGGGCGGATGGGGCTTCTGATAGGGCTTGGCCATGTAGCCGAGGCCGATATCCTCGTAGATCCAGTCCTTGAGGGAGATCTGCCAGTGCTCGCCGTTGTATTCGTAGGGCGGATCCGAGGTCCAGATGTCGACCATGATGTCGATGGCCTCGATCATCATGCCATTCCTGTCCGCGTCCATGACGCCGAAGATCTCGAAGTCGGGCGGCAGCCCGCCGGGGCCGAGGCCGGCGATGTAGCGGCCCTTGGCCAGGTGGTCGAACATGGCGATCTGCCCGGCCGTGACACAGGGGTGGTACTGCGGCAGGCAGATGACGCCGGTGCCGGCGACGATCTGCTTGGTGTGCGGCAGCACGTGCGCGAGGAAGAGCAGCGGCGAGGTGATCTGCTCGGACTTGGAGCTGTAGTGCTCGCCGACCCAGGCCTCCGCGAAGCCGAGCCGATCGGCGTGGACGATCGCCTCGATATCCTCCATGAGGGTCGTGTGATAGTCCCTCTCGTGGTTGTGGATCGGCATCATGAACAGACCAAGCTTCATCGCTCTTCTCCTCTGTCCCGCAATCCGGCGCGCGGGTCTCCCTGTCCTGCCCGTCGCCGGGCGGCCCGGCGCACCATATACCATCATATGCGCGGCAACTTAATCGGCCGGACATGGCGCGCGACGGGAGGCCGCCCATGATGGCGGCGGCGCCTGCGCGCGCGCGCCGCCGGGCGCTGCGCGAGGGCCTCGCGAGCGGTGCCCTGCTGCGCTTCCCCGGCGCCTTCGCCCCCATCGTGGCGCGCCTGATCGAGCGCCAGGGCTTCGACGGCGTGTATGTCTCGGGTGCGGCACTCTCGGCCGATCTCGGCCTCCCCGACATCGGGCTGGTGACGCAGAGCGAGGTGGTCGCCCGCGCCCAGGCGATCGTGCGCGCGTGTTCGCTCCCGGTCGTCGTCGATGTGGACACAGGCTTCGGCGCGCCGCTCAACGCCGCCCGCACCGTCGCCCTGCTGGAGGAGGCGGGGCTCGCCGGCTGCCACCTCGAGGACCAGGAGAGCCCGAAGCGCTGCGGCCACCTGGAGCGCAAGACCCTGGTGCCGACGGCCGAGATGGTGCGCCGCGTGCGCGCCGCGGCCGAGGCCCGGAGCGACCCGGACTTCCTGCTCATCGCGCGCACGGATGCGCGCGGGCCAGAGGGGCTCGATGCGGCGATCGACCGGGCCAGGGCCTACGTCGATGCGGGCGCGGCCATGATCTTCCCCGAGGCGCTGCAGGACGAGCGCGAGTTCGAGGCCTTCCGCGCCGCCATCGACGCACCCCTGATGGCCAACATGACCGAGTTCGGCAAGTCCCCCCTGCTCTCCCGCCGCGCGCTGACGGAGTTCGGCTACAACCTCGTGATCTACCCGGTCACGACCTTCCGCCTCGCCATGAAGGCGGTGGAGGACGGGCTGCGCGAGCTCGACGAGGGCGGCGGCCAGGCCGGCCTCGTGCCCCGCATGATGACCCGGGCGCACCTCTACGACGTCGTGGACTACATCGGCTACGGACGCTTCGACAGCGCGGTCCGCGATTTCTCGGAGGAGTGAGCGCGCTCTAGAATGATCCCGCAGGAAGGATCCGGATGACTCAGGTTCCCAGCGACGGCGCGCTCGCGCCCTACACCGTGCTCGACCTCACCCGCTACCGGGCGGGGCCCACGGCTGCGCGCCAGCTCGCCGACTGGGGCGCCGACGTCATCAAGGTCGAGGCGCCGTGGACGCCGGGGCCGGCCAACGACCCGATCAAGGGCCGCCACGGCCCCGACTTCCAGAACCTCCACCGCAACAAGCGGAGCCTCACCCTCAACCTGAAGAACCCCGACGGCGTCGCCGTCTTCAAGCGGCTCGCGACGAGCGCCGACGTGGTGGTGGAGAACTACCGCCCCGACGTGAAGCGCCGGCTCGGCATCGACTACGAGACGCTCGGCGCGCTCAACCCGCGTCTCGTCTACGCCAGCGTCTCCGGCTTCGGCGAGGACGGGCCCTACGCGACGCGGCCGGGCTTCGACCAGATCGCCCAGGGCATGGGCGGGCTCATGTCGATCACCGGCGAGCCGGGGCGCGGGCCGATGCGCGTCGGCATCCCCATCGCCGACCTCAGCGCCGGCCTCTACACCGCCATCGGCATCCTCGTCGCCCTGCTGGAACGCGAGCGCTCGGGCCGGGGCCAGTGGGTGCAGTCCTCCCTGCTGCAGGCGATGATCGCGCAGCTCGACTTCCAGGCCGCGCGCTACCTCTTCGAGGGCAAGGCCCCGAAGCAGGCCGGCAACGACCACCCGACATCCATCCCCACCGGCGTTTTCGAGACCGCCGACGGCCACATCAACATCGCGACCTCGGGCGGCGAGATCTACGAGCGCCTGTGCCACGCCATCGACCGGCCCGACCTGATCGAGGACGCGCGCTTCGCCACCGGGGCCGCCCGCTCCGAGAACCGGGCCGCGCTCAACGGCATCATCGACGAACGCCTGCGCACGAAGCCGAGCGCCCAATGGGTGGAGGCGCTGAACGCGGCGGGTGTGCCCTGCGGGCCGATCTACGCCATCGACGAGATGTTCGACGACCCGCAGGTGCAGCACCTCGGCATGGCGCACCCGGTGGAGCACCCGATCCTGGGCGAGACGCGCATCGTCTCCCAGGGCGCCCGGCTCGGCCGCACGCCCTTCAACGTGCACGCTGCGACGCCCGAGCTCGGCGCCCATACCGACGAGATTCTGGGCGCGCTCGGCTACGATGCAGCCGCGATCGCGGACTTCCGTGGCCGGGGCGTGGTCTAGCCCGGCGTACTCACACTCCTCAGGGACAGCCGATGACCGATCAACTGCTCGTGGAGGCCGACGGCGCCGTCGGCTGGATCACCTTCAACAACCCGGCGAAGCACAACGCGCTCTCGGTCGCCATGTGGCGCGCGCTGCCCGAGGCGCTGGACGAGCTGGAGGCGGACCCCGCGATCCGCGTGATCGTGCTGAAGGGCGCGGGCGAGAAGGCCTTCGTCTCGGGCGCGGACATCTCGGAGTTCGCAACCGAGCGCGCGAGCGAGGCGGCGGTCGCGGCCTACGACGAGCTCGCCGAGGGCGCGACGCACAGGCTGCGCGGTGCCGACCGGCCGACCATCGCCATGATCCGGGGCTACTGCATGGGCGGCGGGCTCGGGCTTGCCGTCGCCTGCGACATGCGGATCGCGGGCGAAGGCGCGCAGTTCGCGATTCCCGCAGCCCGGCTCGGCGTCGGCTACCGCATCGGCTCGCTCAAGCTGCTGACCGACCTCGTGGGCCCCGCCTTCGCCAAGGAGATCCTCATCACCGCGCGGCGCTTCTCCGCCGCAGAGGCCGAGCGCATGGGCCTCGTGAACAGGGTCGTCGCCGACGACGCGCTGGCCGAGACCGTCGAGGGCTACACCAGCGCCATCGCCGCCAACGCGCCGCTCTCCATGCGCGCGAGCAAGCACATGATCGCGGAGCTCGGGCGCAGCGGCGCCGACGGGGTCGACAGGGAGCTCTGCGAGGACCTGGTGACGGCCTGCTTCACCAGCGCCGACTACACCGAGGGCCGCACCGCCTTCATGGAAAAGCGCCGGCCCAGGTTCACCGGGCGCTAGACGATGCAGCCCGCGCTCCATCCGGCGGGTGCCGGGAAGCAAAGTTCACGACGGCATAAATGCCACACAACTCAGTCAGATGAGATTGTGCTCCGTCCCACACGCAACGATATCAGTGAAAGCCACGCACAATATCCAGCAATCGCCGAAATTCTGAGTCACTCTGATCACCCTTCCAGAGATTGATAAAACGACAAACAATTTGCAGATTCCCTAGCTCGTAATGACCATCACTGTCGATTCTATCCAATGAGCAGCGCATTTCCTTATCGTCGAATTCGCCGTCTAGTTGCAATGGTAATGAAGAGACTGCACACAGCCCATCTTGCGCCTGGAGCAAGGCCTCCAAATACTTCTCAAGCTCACGTTTACTAAGATACATCTCCTTTATCTTAGTTGTTTTCTCGACTTGTCGCCCTCGAGAATCTTTCACAGTATTTTCGGCCGTCATCGCCATCCTGGCCGCAGTACGTCGTATTGCATCAAAGCGAACTGCAGGCGTCTTTCCCGTGCTGCTTTGCTTCTTCTTCCAGTCTGCTCGATCATGCCATTGCGATAGATCATCGCCCTCGATCAGAGCGAGTGCGTAACCAGCATTATCTGGGCGCAGTTGCTGCAGAGTTCCTTCGGTAAACAGGAAGTCTTTAGCTTTGGGGTGTAGTGCCGACCAAGTGAGGAGAGCACCCGACTTACTTTTGTTGGACCATGCTAGACAAGGTTTGTGACAGACGTAAACGTTGTGGCTTCCTTCAATAGGCTTTGGATCAATCTTCTTTTCAATTGTTGGTGGTTGAGGCAATGATATAGTCCACCAAATCTCATCTTTTTCGCGGTGAATCCAGACATCATCTTTGGTTTCTGAAATAATTGTCATAAGATTGAACTAACGGGACGCAACCGGCTTGGTAGGCGTTATTCCGGCAGCAGTTTTCAAATTTTTGGTACAGTATTGGATAAACCCCTCGCGGTCATCGGAGCACCAGTACTCATGAGAGTATTCATCATTCATTGTGGCTACAGTGGAATTGGACAAACAGACAGGCCATTCATAATTTTCCTTTCCGAAATTGGCGATGTATACGCGCGGAGTCATGTGCAATTCCCCTCCGATGCACTCAAAGGCTATCAAGTGTATTGAGGTTGGGAATTCCGTTAGGTTCGGTCAAATACGATTCCACGCTAGATCCGCTCCGAGAGCCAGATGGCGAGGCGGGTGCCGCGCTTGACGGCGACGGCGAGCGCCTCGTAGCCGGGCGCCTGCTCCGCCCCGTGGGCGAGGCCGGTCTCGCGGTGCCTGGCCTCGTCGGCGCCGAATTCCTCGAGGGTGCGGCGCAGCTCCGCCTCGTCGTCGCCGAGGCGTTCGGCCTGGCTCGCGTAGTGCGTCTCGATCACTTCCTCGACGGCGACGGTGCATGCCATCGCCGCCCGCTCGCCGAGCAGCGCGCTCGCCGCGCCCAGCGCATAGCCCGCGACGTGCCAGACCGGTGAGAGCAGCGTCGGGCGCACCCGGCGCTCCGCCAGCAGCGCATCGAAGGTGTCGAGGTGCGCCTGCTCGGCCTCGGCCAGCTCGCGGATGACCGGCGCGGCCGGGCCGCGGCCGAGCACCGCGAGCTGGCCGTCGTAGATGCGCCGCGCCCCGTACTCGCCGGCGTGATCGACGCGGATCATGCGGGCGATCAGCTCGTCGCGCGTGGGGTCGCCGGGGAGCCGGTCCTCGCCCGTGACCGTGGGCCGCGTCGCCTTCGCATCCTCGCTCATGTGCCCGCCCTCCCGAGCCGTAGCGCGCCGTAGAGCGTGAGCGCCGCCACCACGACGGAGGCGAGCGCGTTCCACCCCGCGAGCGAGAGGCCGGCCAGCGACCAGGGCACCTCGTCGCAGCGCACCAGCGGCGCCGCCATGATCTGGGCCCTGATGTCCTCGATGGAGCCGCCGCTCATCGGCGCCGCGCACGCGCTCGCGAACCAGCCCTGCTCGACGCCCGCATGGTAGACGCCGTAGCCGGCGCTCACCAGCAGCGCCGGTGCGCAGAGCGCGAGCAGGCCTGCACGCGCGCGGCCGCCGGCAAGCGCCGCCGCCAGCCCGAGCGCCACCACCGCGAAGTGGGGCCAGCGCTGGATCAGGCAGAGCGGACAGGGCGCAAGGCCGCCGACGTGCTGGGAGAGGTAGGCGCCGAGCAGCAGGCCTGCGCTCGCCGCCGCGACGAGGAGCGGGATGGCGCGGCCGGCCGCCGGGCGCCGCATCGCCGCCGAGGGGAGTCTACGCGTCGCCGCCGCCCGCAGCCGCCGGCCTGCGCCGGAGGAAGGCGGTGCCGATCATGCTCATCACCACCTCGTCGCGCTGGTTCAGCACCTCCAGGCGGTAGCGGATGATGCCGAGCTGGGGCCTGGACCCCGACTCCCGCACTTCGAGGATCTCGCCGGCGGAACGGATCGTATCGCCGGGCCGGACCGGCTGCAGCCAGCGCAGCTCGTCGCAGCCGGGCGAGCCCATGCTGATCTCGGGCGCGAAGACGCCTGCCTGGAAGAACAGGCGGAGCGCGACGGCGATGGTGTGAATGCCGCTCGCGATGATCCCGCCGTAGGGCCCCTTCTCGGCGCTGGTCGCATCGATATGGAAGGGCTGCGGATCGTAGCGGAAGGCGAAGTCCAGGATCTCCGCCTCGCTCAGGGTCTTGCCCGCGGTCTCGAAGCGCGCGCCGGGCTTCATGTCCTCGAAATACCAGTTGTACATGGGGAAACCTCTGCTGACGGGCGCCTACTCTATGTGGCGAGCGGCCAGCCGCCAAGCCAGGCCCCCGTCGCGCGTGCTCCGGTCGGAACGGTCGCTCCCGGCCGGGAGTGACGGCGTGGAACACCATGAGCGCGAAGCGCAGCCGCCATCCACCGCATGCACGCCGAACCGATGCAATTGTCGCCCTGCCCGCGGGGAACGCCACGAGGATTTGGAGCGCGGGTGCTTCGAGCACCATTACCTTCGGGACGAGCACACCCCACGCCGGGCAGTGCGACCACAACCAGCCCGGCAGGTTCCCCGGACATTTTTCTGACATTTATGCCGAGACCTCCCCAATTCCGGGGGCTCCCTGCGTCGCGTGCGCCCCTACACTCGATGACATCCACCGGATGCGGAAGCGGATCGACACGCCAGGCATTCGATCCTGCCTGCACACCGTCGAGGGCCGAACCGCGCCGTGCCACGTGCCGAGGGCAACGACAGGAGGACTTCGCCGAGCGCGCGACACCGGGCAAGAACCGCCCCGGTGGAATCCCGATACGCCCGCCGCCGCGACCGCAACGCAGCGAGCCGTTGCGCGTCGGGAACGCGCTTCGTGGGTGTCATCCTCGACAACGTCTCGAGCCCCCTCTTTCGCGCCTTGCTCCCGCCCCTGGAAGATGCGCTGGCGAAGACGGGGCGCCCGGTCTTCCTGTGCAACACCGACGATTCCTGCGAACGTCAGGCCGACCTCATCGAGAAGATGGCCGCGTTCGATGCCGAGGGGATCATCGTGTGCCCGGCGACGGGTTCCACGCCGGAGCACTTTTCCGTGCAGAACGTTCGCATGCCGCTGGTGTTCGTCTCGCACGCGCCGCCCGATTCGGGCTTCGACGTCGTCCTGGGCGACGATTGCGAGGCAGCCAGGCTCGCCACCGATCGGCTCCTCGCCCTGGGCCATCGCCGGGTCGCCGTCGTCGGCGGCGACCCTGGCGCCTTCTGTTTCGGTGAGCGTCTTCGTGGCCATCGGGCAGCTCTCGACGAGGCTTCCGTCACGTCCGACCCCTCGCTGGTCCGGCCCCTGCGCCCGACAGTCGATGAAGGGTTTCGGGCCGCGCGCTGGATCGCCGGGCTGTCACCCCGGCCCACGGCCGCGATCTGCTACAACGGTTCGGTCGCCCTCGGACTGTTCCACGGGCTGACCAGGGAGGGCCTCTTCCCCGGCAGGAACTTCGCGCTCATCGGCCACGAGGATATCGAGGAGGCGAGTCTCGTCGAGCCGCCGATCAGTGTGACCAGGGTTCCGCGCGAAGAGATGGGCCGGCGGGCCGCGGCGACACTGCTCGAGAGGATGGACAATCCCGACGCACCGCCGAATCGCGTCGTCCTGGAAGCGGAGCTCGTCGTCAGGGGGACCTGCGGAGTCGAGGTGAGGGCGACGCACTGACCGTCGCGGACCGGGTCCGCAACGGCGAAGGGCGTCTCACTCTGCTTCGGGTGCGGCCTCGCGCGCCTCGGCCATGCGCGCGAAGCCCTGCGCCAGGTCGGCGATGAGGTCGTCGGCGTCTTCCAGGCCGGCGTAGATGCGGAGCGTGGGACAGGCCGGGTCCCAGCGGGTCGCGTCGCGCAGCTTCCAGGGATAGGTGGGCAGCGCCAGGCTCTCGTAGCCGCCCCAGGAATAGCCGAGGCCGAAGAGCGCGAGCGAGTCGAGAAAGGCCTCCACGGCAGGCTCCGGCACCGGCTCCAGCACCACGCCGAAGAGGCTGGAGGCCCCGGAAAAGTCCCGCTTCCACAGTGCATGGCCGGGGTCGTCCTCCAGGGCGGGGTGGAGCACCCGACTCACCTCGGGGCGCGCCCGGAGCCAGCGTGCGAGGCGCAGCCCGGTCTCCTGGTGGCGGTGCAGCCGGACGGAGAGCGTGCGCAGGCCCCTGAGCCCGAGGTAGCAGTCGTCGGGCCCCGGCGCCGCGCCCAGCTCCTCGAAGATGTGGCGCAGCGCTTCCGCGTGTTCCTCGGTGGCGGTGACGGCGCCGAGCATGGCGTCGGAGTGGCCGACGATGTACTTGGTCCCGGCCTGGATCGAGAGGTCCGCCCCCAGCCTGAGCGGCTGGCAGAAGAGCGGCGAGGCCCAGGTATTGTCCACCACCAGCACCGCGCCGCCGGCGTGCGCCGCGTCCGCCAGCGCCGGCAGGTCCTGCACCTCGAAGGTGAGCGAGCCGGGCGATTCGGCGACCACCACGCTGGTCTCCGGCCGTATCAGCCCGGCGATGCCCGCGCCGATGCCAGGGTCGTAGAAGGTGGTCTCCACCCCCATGCGCGCGAGCAGCCCCTTTGCCATGGCCCGTGTCGGGCCGTAGGCGCTGTCGGTCATCAGCACGTGGTCGCCGCTCTTCACGAACGCCAGCAGCGCCGCCACGATCGCCGCCTTGCCCGAGCCGAAGAGGTAGCTGCGGTGGCCCTGTTCCAGCGCGGCAATGGCGTCCTGGAGCGGGAAGGTGGTCGGCGTGCCGAAGCGGCCGTAATAGGTCCTGCCGTATTCGCGCGGGCCGAAGGTGGCCTCCTTCAGCGCCGCCGTGTTCTCGTGGAGGATTGTGGACGCGTGGTAGACGGGCGGATTCACCACCCCGTGGTTGGCCGCAGGGTCGCGGCCGAGGACCGAGAGCAGGGTCTCGGCCCGGTAGCGCGCCTTGTCACCGTCCTTCGCCATGGCTCAGGCGCGAGGGCTCACAGGTCGGCGAAGCAGTGGGTCTCGGCCGCGCCGCCCGGGTGCGTCACCGCGCCCTGGTAGGCGGGACCGACGGTGGCGGCGTACTTCCACAGCACGCCGGACTGGTAGTCGGTGGTGCGCGGCGCCCACTCCTTGCGGCGCTCCGCCAGCTCGGCCTCCGGGAGCGCGACGCTGAGTTCGCCGCTGGTCGCGTCGATGGTCACCTCGTCGCCGTCGCGGAGCAGCGCGATGGGACCGCCGACCGCGGCCTCCGGCCCGACATGGCCGATGCAGAAGCCGCGCGTCGCGCCCGAGAAGCGTCCGTCGGTGATGAGCGCCACCTCCTCGCCCTTGCCCTGGCCGTAGATCTGCGAGGTGACGGCCAGCATCTCGCGCATCCCCGGCCCGCCCTTCGGCCCCTCGTAGCGGATGACGATCACGTCGCCGGAGCGGTAGTCGCGGCTGACGATGGCCTTCATCGCCTCCTCTTCGGTGTCGAAGCAGCGCGCCGGCCCGACATGGCGCAGACGCGTGAGCCCCGCCACCTTCACGATCGCCCCTTCGGGCGCGAGGTTGCCGCTGAGCCCGACCACGCCGCCGGTGGGCGAGAGCGGCGCCGAGGTCGGCACCACCACGTCCTGCCCGCCGGGCAACGCGACGTCGGCGAGGTTCTCGGCCAGCGTCCTGCCGGTCACGGTGAGGCAGTCGCCGTGCAGGTAGCCGCCGTCGAGCAGCGCCTTGAGCACGATGGGCACGCCGCCGGCCTCGAACAGGTCCTTGGCGACGTAGCGGCCGCCGGGCTTGAGGTCGGCGATGTAGGGCGTGCGCTTGAACACCTCCGCCACCGCCGCGAGGTCGAAGTCGATCCCCGCCTCGTTGGCGATGGCCGGCAGGTGCAGGCCCGCGTTGGTGGAGCCGCCGGTGGCCGCCACCACCGTCGCCGCGTTCTCCATCGCCTTGCGGGTGACGATGTCGCGCGGGCGGATGTTGTTCTCGATCAGGTCCATGACGCAGGTGCCCGAGGCCACGGCGAACTCGTCGCGGGACTCGTAGACGGCGGGAGCACCGGCGGAGTGCGGCAGCGCGAGCCCGATCGCCTCCGAGACGCAGGCCATGGTGTTGGCGGTGAACTGGCCGCCGCAGGAGCCGCCGGAGGGACAGGCCACTGCCTCGATCTCGGCCAAGTCCTCCTCCGAGATCTGGCCGCTGTTGTACTTGCCGTAGTACTCGTAGACGTCCATCACCGTCACGTCCTTGCCGCGGAAGCGCCCCGGCAGGATCGAGCCGCCGTAGAGGAAGACGCCCGGCACGTTGAGCCTGACAAGCGCCATCATCATGCCGGGCAGCGACTTGTCGCAGCCGGCGATGCCCACCAGCGCGTCGTAGGAGTGCCCGCGCATGGTGAGCTCGACCGAGTCCGCGATCACGTCGCGCGAGACCAGCGAGGACTTCATGCCCTGATGGCCCATGGCGATGCCGTCGGTCACGGTGATGGTGGTGAACTCGCGCGGCGTGCCGCCGGCCTCGTCGACGCCGGCCTTGGCCGCCTGCGCCTGGCGGCGCAGCGTGATGTTGCAGGGCGCGGTCTCGTTCCAGGTGGTGGCGACGCCCACGATCGGCCGGCTCATCGCCTGGCGGGAGACGCCCATGGCATAGAAGA
Organism: Alphaproteobacteria bacterium; assembly: GCA_022823305.1. Classification (GTDB taxonomy): domain Bacteria; phylum Pseudomonadota; class Alphaproteobacteria; order UBA828; family UBA828; genus WTGU01. The sequence goes on along the minus strand of JAJDXK010000105.1, from coordinate 5,665 downwards.
ACGCGCGGTGCGCGGCGCTCTTGGCCCCCTCGGTGATGTGCCTGCTCGGCAGCTTCGACTTGTCGAACTTCGTGCTCATGGCGCCCTTCCCTCACGCATCGTCCCGCCGGCGCACGGCTTATCGACCCGGTGGGCTGCGGTCAAGCAGCGCGTGCGGGCGAGCGCCTAGGAGGTCGCAGCGAGGCGCTCCAGGGCGGCCTCGAGCCGGGCCTGGGCCTCGCGCGCCTCGTCGAGGCGGCCGCGCTGCTCGTCCACCACGTGGGCCGGCGCGCGGGCCAGGAACTGCTGGTTCGCGAGCTTGCGCTCCAGCGCCGCCATCTCCTTGCCCACCTTGCCGAGCTCGCGGTCGAGCCGGGCGCGCTCCTTGTCGAACTCGATGACGCCGGCGAGCGGCAGCACGACCGTCGCCTCGTCCAGCATCATCTGCACCGAGCCGGCGGGCACCGCGCCGTCCATGGCCTCGGCCCCGTCCAGTCGGGCGAGGCGGGCGATGACCTCCCGGTGCCGCTCCAGGCGCCCGGCGGTCTCCGGCGCGGCACCGCGCAGGCCGAGCGGAATGCGGGCGCCGGCCGGCACGTTCATCTCGGCCCGCACCGCGCGCACGGCGGTGACGAGGCGCACCACCCAGTCCATCTCGGCCGCGGCGTCCGCGTCGCCGACCTCCTCGCCCGGAGTGGGCCAGGGCGCGGTGATGAGGGTGCCGGCACGGGCCTCGTCGAGCCTGCCCCAGAGCTCCTCGGTGACGAAGGGCATGAAGGGGTGCAGCAGGCCGAGGATGGTGTCCAGCACCCAGGCGGCCGTGGCGCGGGTCTCCGCCCTGGCCGGGCCGTCCGGGCCGGCGAGCACGGGCTTGGAGAACTCCAGGTACCAGTCGCAGAAGACGTCCCAGGTGAAGTGGTAGACCGCGCCCGCGGCGGCATCGAAGCGGTAGGCGTCGAGGGCTGCCGTCACGGCGCGGGCGGCACGGGCCGTCTCGCCCACGATCCAGCGGTTGACGCGGCTCTCGCACCCGGCGGGGTCGAAGCCGGGGTCCGGCGCGCAACCGTTCGCCTCGCAGAAGCGCGCGGCGTTCCACAGCTTGGTGGCGAAATTGCGGTAGCCGGCGACGCGGCTCTCGGCGAGCTTGATGTCGCGCCCCTGCGCCTCCATCGCGGCCAGCGTGAAGCGCAGCGCATCGGCGCCGTACTCGTCGATCAGCGCCAGCGGGTCGATCACGTTGCCCTTGCTCTTGGACATCTTCTGCCCCTTCTCGTCGCGCACCAGCGCGTGGATGTAGACGGTGCGGAAGGGGACATCGCCCATGAAGTGCATGCCCAGCATCACCATGCGGGCGACCCAGAAGAAGATGATGTCGAAGCCGGTGATGAGGTCGCTGTTGGGGTAGTAGGTCCGGAGCGCCTCGGTGGGCTCGGGCCAGCCGAGGGTGGAGAAGGGCCAGAGGCCGGACGAGAACCAGGTGTCCAGCACGTCCTCGTCGCGCTTGAGCGGCTCCGGCCCGTCGTAGTAGCGCGCCGCCTGCTCCTGCGCCTCCTCCTCGGTCGCCGCGACGAAGACCGTGCCGTCCGGCCCGTACCAGGCCGGGATGCGGTGGCCCCACCAGAGCTGGCGCGAGATGCACCAGGGCTGGATGTTGCGCATCCACTCGAAGTAGGTGGCGGTCCAGCGCTCCGGCACGAAGCGGATGCGGCCCTGCTCCACCGCCTCGATGGCGGGCTTCGCGAGGGTCTCCGCGTCGACGTACCACTGGTCGGTGAGCCAGGGCTCGATCACCGCGCCGGAGCGGTCGCCGTGCGGCACGGTGTGGACGTGGGGCTCGACCCTCTCGATCAGGCCTTGCGCCTCCAGGTCGGCGAGAACCCGCTTTCGCGCCTCGAAGCGGTCGAGGCCGCGGTAGGCCTCCGGCGCGTTCTCGTTGAGCCGGGCCCCGGCGTCGAAGAGGTTCACGCTCTCCAGCCCGTGGCGGCGGCCGACCTCGAAGTCGTTGAAGTCGTGGGCCGGCGTGATCTTGACCGCGCCCGAGCCCTGCTCGGGGTCGGCGTAGTCGTCGGCGACGATGGGGAGGCGGCGGCCCACCAGCGGCAGCAGGGCGTGGCTGCCGACCAGGTCGCGGTAGCGCTCGTCGTCGGGGTGCACGGCGACGGCGGTGTCGCCCAGCATGGTCTCGGGCCGGGTGGTGGCGACGACGATGTGCGCGCCGGGCCGCCCCTCCAGCGGATAGCGGATGTGCCAGAGCGAGCCCTCCTTCATCTCGCGCTGCTCGACCTCCAGGTCGGAGATCGCGGTGCCCAGCACCGGGTCCCAGTTGACCAGGCGCTTGTCGCGGTAGATCAGCCCCTGGCGGTAGAGGCTGACGAAGACCTCGATCACCGCCCGGCTCAGCCCTTCGTCCATGGTGAAGCGTTCGCGCGACCAGTCGGGCGAGGCGCCGAGGCGGCGGAGCTGGCGGCCGATGGCGCCGCCCGATTCCGCCTTCCACGACCAGACGCGGTCGATGAAGGCCTCGCGGCCGAGGCTGCGCCGGTCCGTGCCCTCGTCTGCGAGCTGGCGCTCGACCACCATCTGCGTCGCGATCCCGGCGTGGTCCATGCCCGGCTGCCACAGCGCGTTGCGCCCCCTCTTGCGGCGGTAGCGCGTCAGCACGTCCTGCAGCGTGTTGTTGAGCGCGTGCCCCATGTGCAGGCTGCCGGTGACGTTGGGCGGCGGCATCATCACGCACCAGGGCTCGGCCCCGCGGCTGCGCCCGGCGAAGCCGCCGCTCTCTTCCCAGAGCGCGTAAAGACGGCCCTCGAACTCGGCAGGCCGGTAGGTCTTGTCCAGCATCGTCGTCTCGTAACCGGTTCAGCAGGATGGATGGCGGCGCGGAGTCGGGCGGGAGCGCACCCCGGGAGAAGGCCTCACTCGGGTTCGGAGCGGCGCGCAGCCCGCTCGATCTCGCGCCGCGCGAGGCGCTGGACGAGCGGCGGCACGTGGGCGTCGAGCCAGCGCTGGAGCGCCGGCTGGAGCCTCTCGAGCATCTGCGCCTCGTCGGTCTCGCCGCCCGCCGCGCTGCGCGACGGTTCCTCGGCAGGCGGATAGGAGACGGAGGGCGCACTCTCCAGCGTCGGCTCCAGCGGGATCACGTTCCCCTCCTCGTCCACCATGTCGACCAGGTCGAGCACGTCGACCACGTCGTCGGCCTCGGCCGATCCCGGCTCGGCCGCCGGCGGCGGCGAGGCAGACGGGTCGGACGCGCGGCCCCCGCCCTCGGAGACGATGCGGCCGATCGACTCCAGGATCTGCTCCTTCGAAAGATCGCCCTGGGGCTTCTGCGTGGTCATGGACCCTTGCCGGCGGTCTGGCGTCTGACGCGCCCGTGACGGGAGATTAGGAAATTGGGGGCGCGATTGCCACCGCGGCGGCCGCCCCCGGGCCGGGGCGGTCGCCACGGGCCCTGCGCTGCCCTATAATGGCGCGCGAGTGACGACCGAGGACGAGCGGGGCCTCCTTGTCAGCTTCGAACCTGGAACGCCGGTGCGCCGAGATCGGCCTGAAGATGACCGAGCAGCGGCGCGTGATCGCGCGCGTCCTCTCGGACGCGAAGGACCACCCCGACGTGGAAGGGCTCTACCGGCGCGCGACAGAGATCGATCCCCGCATCAGCCTGGCGACGGTCTACCGCACGGTGCGGCTCTTCGAGGAGTGCGGCCTGCTGGAGCGCCACGACTTCCGCGACGGCCGCGCGCGCTACGAGGAACACCCCGACGAGCACCACGACCACCTGATCGACCTGACGACCGGCCGGGTGGTGGAGTTCCGCAACGAGGAGATCGAGGCGTTGCAGACCGCCGTCGCCGAGAAGCTCGGCTACAAGCTCGTGGACCATCGGCTGGAGCTCTACGCGGTCCCGCTGGATACGCCCGAGGACTGAACCCTTAGGGAGGCCCATGACCGACGATGATTTCATGGCCGGGATCGTCGCCGGGAACCTCGAGGTCCGCTTGGCGCGCTCGCCGGCGGACGTAGAAGCCGCCCAGGCGCTGCGCTACCGCGTCTTCTACGAGGAGATGGCGGCCGACCCGAGCCGCGAGATGGCGGCCGAGCATCGCGACTTCGACCGCTTCGACTCCTACGCCGATCACTTGCTGGTGGTCGACCACGACCGCAGCGCGGACGACAGGGTGGTCGGCACCTACCGCCTGCTCAGGCGCTCGGTGGCGGACTCCCACGGCGGCTTCTACTCGAGCTGGGAGTACGACATCGACGCGATCGTGGCCCACCCGGGCGAGATCCTCGAGCTGGGCCGCTCATGCGTCGATGCCGCCTACCGCAACGGCACCACCATGACCCTGCTGTGGCGCGGCAACGCGGCCTACGTGCTGCACTACGAGGTGCCGCTCATGTTCGGCTGCGCCAGCTTTCCCGGCACCGACCCGGCGGAGCACGCCGGGCCCCTCTCCTACCTCCATCACTTCCACCGCGCGCCGCCGGAACTGTGCCCGCGCGCGCGGGACGAGCACTACGTGAACATGAACCTGATGCCCAGGGAGGACGTGGACAGGCGGGCCGCGCTCAGGGCGGTGCCGCCGCTGATCAAGGGCTATCTCAGGCTCAACGGCTTCGTCGGCGACGGCGCGGTCATCGACTCGCAATGGGGCAGCGTCGATGTCAGCATCGTGGTCAAGACCGACCTCGTGACTCAGCGCTACCGGGACAAGCTGACATGATCGCGTTCGCCGTGCTCGCCCGCTTCCTTGGCTGGACACTGTGCCTGGCCCCGCTGCAGGTGGTCCTGCTGGCACTCCGGGCGCCGCTCTCGCGGCACCTGCCCATGGTCTGGCACCGAGGCGTGTGCCGCATCCTCGGCTTCAGGATCGAGCGCTACGGCAAGATGTCGCGGGCCTCGCCCACGCTCTTCGTCTGCAACCACACCTCCTATCTCGACATCAACGCGCTGGGCGCCGTGGTGTCGGGATGCTTCGTCGCCAAGGCCGAGGTGCGCGGCTGGCCGGTGTTCGGCTTCCTCGCCACCCTGCAGCGCACCGTGTTCGTGGAACGACGCGCATCGCGCACCGCCCATCACCGCGACGACATGACCGCGCGGCTGGAGAAGGGCGACAACCTGATCCTCTTCCCCGAGGGCACCAGCAACGACGGCAACCGGGTGCTCCCCTTCAAGAGCGCCTTCTTCGGCATCGCCGAGAAGCCGATCAGGGGCAAGCCGCTGGTGGTGCAGCCGGTCTCGATCGCCTACACGCGGCTCAACGGCATCCCCATGGGGCGTCCCTACAGGCCCTTCTACGCCTGGTACGGCGACATGGAGCTGGCGAGTCACATCTGGACCGTCGCGGGCCTCGGCAACGCCACCGTCGCCATCCAGTTCCACGCCCCGGTGACCATCGAGCAGTTCGCCTCCCGCAAGGAGATGGCCGAGGCCTGCCAGGTCGCCGTCGCCGACGGGGTTTCGCGGGCGATCAGCGGCAAGCTCACGCCGCCGATCAAGAAGCGCTTCTGGAAGCCCAAGCCGGCCTGAGCGGAGGCGCGGGCGGCGCCGGCCGCCAGGTCGAGCTTGTGGATCGCCTCGATCGGGAGCATCGCGGCGGCCGGAATCTCAGCCGCGCGGCGCCTCGTTCCCGCGCGGCCGGGCCACCGCCCCGCGCAGATAGAGCGGGCGCACGGCGCCGGCATC
>JAJDXK010000121.1 GCA_022823305.1 Alphaproteobacteria bacterium | reverse complement strand
CGACGCCCGCGCCGGGCGCGGGAGCACGGGCCGGACCGCGGCCGGCCAGCACGCCGCCGAGGCCGTTGGCCGAGGCCTCCGTCACGGTCGCCTCGGCGACGCAGCCGATCAGCGCCGCGTCGGCGTCTGCGTGCAGCCATTGCATGGCCGGGGTGCGGCCGGCGACCTGGCCGGGGTGGCGGCCGCGCTTCTCGAACAGGACCGGGAGGGTCCGGCCCACCGTGTCCGCGTTGAAGCGGCGCTTCTGCCCGTCGAGCAGGCGCTGCAGGCGGCTCAGCCGCTCGGCCGCGACCTCCGGCGGCACGCGGTCCTCGCGCTCGGCCGCCGGCGTGCCGGGGCGCGGGCTGTACTTGAACGAGAACGCCTGGGCGAACTCCACCTCGCGCACCAGCGCGAGCGTCGCCTCGAAGTCCTGCTCGCTCTCGCCGGGGAAGCCCACGATGAAGTCGCTGGAGAGCGCGATCTCCGGCTGCGCGGCGCGGAGCGCGGCCACCGTGCGCAGGTAGTGATCGGCGCCGTGGTTCCGGTTCATGGCGGCGAGGATGCGGTCGGAGCCGGACTGCACCGGCAGGTGCAGGAAGGGCATGAGCTTGGGCTCCGCGCCGTGCGCGCGGATCAGCGCGTCGGTCATGTCGCGCGGGTGCGAGGTGGTGTAGCGCAGCCGCTCCAGCCCCTCGATCCGGGCGAGGCGGCCGATCAGCCCGGCGAGGTCGGTCTCGCCCGCCTCCGCCGCGCCGTGGTAGGCGTTGACGTTCTGCCCCAGCAGCACGATCTCGCGGGCGCCGGCGGCGACGAGGCGGCGGGCCTCGGCCTCGACCGCGGCGGCCGGGCGCGAGTCCTCGGCGCCCCGCGTGTAGGGCACGACGCAGAAGGTGCAGAAGCGGTCGCAGCCCTCCTGGACGGTGAGGAAGGAGGAGACGCCCCGCCCCGGCATCCGACCGGCCAGCTCCTCCGGCAGGTGGTCGAAGCGCGATTCCGCCGGCATGGACGTGTCGACGGCGGCCCGGCGCGCGCGGGAGGCCCGCGCCACCAGCGAGGGCAGGCGGTGATAGGCCTGCGGCCCCACCACGATGTCGACGTAGGGCGCGCGCGCCGCCACTTCCTCGCCCTCGGCCTGGGCGACGCAGCCGGCGACGGCCAGCAGCATCTCGCCGCCGCCCCGCTCGCGCGCCTGCTTCAGGGGCCTGAGCCGGCCCAGCTCGGAGTAGACCTTCTCCGCCGCCTTCTCGCGGATATGGCAGGTGTTGAGGACCACCAGGTCGGCGTCCTCGATTTCTGCCGTCGCACGGTAGCCGAGCGGCGCCAGGACATCCGCCATGCGGGCGGAGTCGTAGACGTTCATCTGGCAGCCGAAGGTCTTGACGTAGAGCTTTTTGGCCACGGCCTCGCCGCGCGGCGGTGCTTCACCGGAGATCGTGCGGCGCGCCAATCGTGCCGCTGCTCGCCCCCCACGCAGGCTGCCGACCCTAGCATCCGCCGCACCCCTGTCAAGCACGGGCGCCCTGCGCCGCCCGCGCCCGCCGAAGGCGCGGGCGGCGGGTGGACGCCGGGTGGGCCCGGTGATAAGACCCGCGACCGGCGCCGGCGGGAGACCGGGCCCGGCCGTCGGGCAAGGCGCGCCGCACGCTCGGGGAGGGGACACATGCAGCTGAGCAGGGACGATCTGCTGAAGGCGTATCGCACGATGGCGGCGGCGCGGCACTTCGAGGACAGCGTCTTCGAGAACTTTTCGGAGGGCAGGATTCCCGGCTTCGTCCACCTCTCCGCCGGGCAGGAGGCGACCGCGGCCGGGGTCTACATGGCGCTGGACGAGCGCGACTGGATCGCGACCACCCATCGTGCGCACGGCCAGTGCATCGCCCGCGGGCTGGACCTGCAGGAAACCATGGACGAGATCTACGGCGCGTCCACCGGCGTCTGCGGCGGCAAGGGCGGCTCCATGCACATCGCCGACCTCGACAAGGGGATGCTGGGCGCGAACGGGATCATCGGCGCGACCGGCCCGCTCGCTGTGGGCGCCGGCCTCTCCGCACGGGCCAAGGGCGAGAAGGGCGTGGCCGTGGCCTTCTACGGCGACGGCGGCTCGAACCAGGGGCTGATCTTCGAGGCCTACAACCTGGCCAACATCTGGAAGCTGCCCGTGATCTTCATCTGCGAGGACAACGGCTATGCCGAGGCGACGCCCTCGTCCTATTCGGTGGCGGGCTCGCAGGTGGCTCGCGCGAAGGGCTTCGGGATGCCCGCCGTCGAGGTCGACGGCTTCGACTTCTTCGCCATCCACGACGCGATGAGAGACGCCGTCGGACGCGCCCGGGGCGGTGAGGGCCCGACCCTGCTCCACATCAAGACCGCCCGCTTCTACGGCCACTTCGTCGGCGATGCGCAGACCTACCGGGGCGAGGGCGAGATCGAGACGCTCCGCGCCGAGAAGGACTGCCTCAGGGTGTTCCGCGAGAAGGTCGTCGAGGCCGGCCTGCTGAGCGACGAGCAGCTCGACGATATCTTCGCGGAGGAGAAGACGCGCATCCAGGATGCCGCGGCGGCCGCTCAGGCCGCGCCGCGCGCCACGGAGGCCGACCTCATGACCGACGTTTACAGCTCTTACTGAGCGGGGGACCGACGATGCCCATGAAATCCTACAGGGCCGCCATTAACGAGGCGATGGCAGGCGAGATGCGCCGCGACCCCTCGGTCATCGTGATGGGCGAGGACGTCTCCGGCGGCACCGGCGCCCCCGGCGAGGACGACGCCTGGGGCGGCCCGCTCGGCGTCACCAAGGGACTGCACACCGAGTTCGGGCCGACGCGGGTGCTGGACACGCCGATTGCCGAAGGCGGCTTCATCGGCGCTGCGGCCGGCGCTGCGGTGACCGGCATGCGCCCGATCGTCGACCTGATGTTCGTCGACTTCCTCGGGGTCTGCTTCGACGCGATCTACAACCAGGCCGGGAAGTTCCGCTACATGTTCGGCGGCAAGGCGGAGACCCCGCTGGTGGTCAGGACGATGTACGGCGCAGGCCTCAGGGCCGCGTCCCAGCACAGCCAGGTGCTCTATTCGCTCTTCACCCACGTGCCCGGCGTGAAGGTGGTGGTCCCCTCCAATCCCTACGACGCCAAGGGCCTGATGATCCAGTCCATCCGCGACAACGACCCGGTCGTCTTCTTCGAGCACAAGGCGATGTACGACGACGAGGCCGACGTTCCCGACGAGGCCTACACCGTGCCCTTCGGCGAGGCCAACGTGGTGCGCGAGGGCGAGGACGTGACCGTCGTGGCGATCGGCAAGATGGTGCATCTGGCCAGTCAGGCCGCCGACAATCTGGCGGCGGAGGGCATCTCGTGCACGGTGATAGACCCGCGCACGGTCTCGCCGATGGACGAGGAGACCATTCTCGAGGAGGTCGAGGCGACCGGGCGTCTGGTCGTCGTGGACGAGAGCCACCCGCGCTGCTCCGTGGCGGCCGACATCTCGTCCATCGTGGCCGAGAAGGCGTTCGGCTCGCTCAAGGCCGCGATCGAGAAGGTCACGGCGCCGCACTGCCCGGTGCCCTTCGCGCCCGAGCTCGAGGACCTCTACATTCCCAAGGTCGCGGACGTCGAGGCCGCCATTCGCCGCACCATGGCCTGAGCCCCTCCCGCCCGTCGCCGGGCGGGCGCGGCTCAGAGAGCCTCGGCCACGGCCGCGCCCACGTCCTGGGTGCTGGCGCTGCCGCCGAGGTCGGGGGTGAGCGGCGCACCCTGCGCCAGCACGGTCTCGATGGCGCCCTCGATGGCGCGCGCGGCCTCCGGGTGGCCGAGGTGGTCCACCATCATCGCCCCGGTCCAGATCATCGCCACCGGGTTGGCGACGGCGCGGCCGGCGATGTCCGGCGCCGACCCGTGCACCGGCTCGAACATCGAGGGGTGCTCGCCTTCGGGGTTGAGGTTGGCGGCGGGCGCGAGCCCCATGCCGCCTGCCACCGCGGCGCCGAGGTCCGAGAGGATGTCGCCGAAGAGGTTGCTGCCCACCACCACGTCGAACCAGTCCGGGTGGGCGACGAAATGGGCGCTCAGGATGTCGATGTGGAAGCTCGCGGTCTCGACGTCGGGGTAGCGCGCGGCACACGCCGCGAAGCGCTCGTCCCAGTAGGGCATGGTGTGGATGATGCCGTTGGACTTGGTGGCGGAGACGACATGGCCCCGCCGCTTGCGCGCGAGCTCGAAGGCGTAGGCCATCACCCGGTCGACGCCCTGGCGGGTGAAGACGCTCTCCTGCACCACCGCCTCCTGCTCGGTGCCGGCATAGATGCGCCCGCCCATCTCGGAGTACTCGCCCTCGTTGTTCTCGCGCACGATGACGAAGTCGATGTCGGCCGGGCTGCGGCCCGCGAGCGGCGTGGAAACGCCCGGCAGCAGCCTGATCGGGCGCAGGTTGACGTATTGCCGGAAGGCCCGGCGCAGCGGGATCAGGAGGCCCCAGAGCGAGACGTGGTCCGGCACGCCGGGAAAGCCCACCGCGCCCAGCAGGATGGCGTCGAAGGGGCGCAGCAGCTCGATGCCGTCCTCCGGCATCATCCGCCCGGTGTGGCGATAGGTCTCGCAGCTCCAGTCGAAGTGCTGCCAGTCGAAACGCACGTCGAAGCGCCGGCCGGCGGCCTCCAGCACGCGCATCGCCTCGGGCATGACCTCGTTGCCGATGCCGTCGCCGGGGATCACCGCTACTCGATAGTGCGCCATGGGCCGGGCCTCCACTCGCCGGCGGCAGACCGGGCCGGCGGCCGCATGCTAGCCGAATCGCCCCGGTGCGGCGAGAGCGCCTGCCAGACCGCGCTAGCGTATCCCGGGTAACCGATTCCTGACTCTTCCGGCTTTCCCGGAATTGATTGGCCCAGCCGTCCATGTCAGTATCTGATATTATTGGACATACCGAGGTGCCCGAATGCCAAACGTCCATCTCACCGCACGGATGGAGAGCTACGTTCAGGGGCAGATCAGGACCGGGGCGTACGCCAACGTGAGCGAGGTGGTGCGCGCGGGTATCCGGCTCCTCATGGAGCGGGACGACGCACGCCAGTTCTATGCGCTGAAGGCGGATCTGGAAGAGGCCCTGCGGGAGGCCGAGGCCGGCGGCTTCGAGGAGTTCGATCCCCTGGCCTTCGAGCCCGGCTCCGGCACGAGGTAGCCGCGACGACATGACGATCCGGCTGTCGCGGCTCGCGCGGCGGGACCTGGAGGAAGTCCGGCAGTACACGGTCGAGACCTGGGGCCGCGAGCAGTGGCTGGCCTACTACCGGGGCCTGGTGCGGACGTTCGAAGGGATCGTGGCAAACCCCGGAGGCGGGCGCGATCGAAGCCTGTTCGCGCCGGGTCTGCGCTCGGTGGACTACAGGCGGCACGTCGTGTTCTTCGCGCGGATCGCGGCCGCCGGCGACGAGGCGGTGATCCTGCGGATCGTTCATCAACGCCGCAACATGCAGGCCCTGGTCTATTTCGAGGATATCGGCGGCTGATACGGGAACGCGCGGCTGCGGGCGAATTGCCCGCTTACGATTAGGTGGCTGGGCGCTGCGGCCTCGGCGCCGCCTCATCCACCTGAATGCGGCGACACCACAGATCGCAAAACGCCCGGTCTTGATACGCCGCGCAAGCCTCGCTCGCATCAACCATGAGCTTCATGACTGTGTTCTTACTCACGTCCGTCGTGTGGGCCGCGGAACGGGTGCTCATGCTCTCCACGAGGCAGCGGACAGGGTGCAGGCCGCGATGTCGAGCTTGTTCATGACCGCAATATACGCGAGCCAGCGGTCAGTTTGAGAGAGTTTGGGCCCTGTGTGGAAAAAACATACAAGGCGTCGTGACGGCGAATTCGAGCTTGCGTCCGTTCCCGAACATCTGTATAGGTTGAACCCGTGGCGCTGGAGACGCCACGAGTTCCAACCAATCCCTGTGCGGGGACAACATAAGGCGAGGTTTACGAAGATGGGTCCGACATTCTAAACCCCGCCCGGAGCCGGTCCCAGCCGCTTCCGGGCGCCTCGCTTGCGGAGGTGGCGTGACGCGCCTCCGCAAGCCTCCCCTTACCAAGAATAGGAGGCCACCGCAATGGCCGACAAATCAAGCGCATACGATCTGGTGATCGCGGACCTGAAGCGTCAGCGTGCGGAGATAGACTCCATGATCGCCAAATTGGAGGCCCTAGCTGGCGGCCAGCCGGTCCCGTCCGTTGATGCTCCTAGTGCTGCACCGGCCGGGGGAGATGCGCCGACTCCGCCTCAAGACGAGAACAATCCGTACTTGGGTATGCGGATCGCGGACGCTACGGTCTTGTTGTTGAAGAAGACGCGGAGGTCAATGAGTCCCGCAGAGATCGTGCAGCATCTTGAGGCTGGCGGGCTACTGCTGAGCGGCAAGAACAAGCCGGGTACAATCACGACGCTCCTCAAACGTCGGCAGATGAATAATGGCGATCTGGTGCGACCGAGGCGCGGTCAGTGGGGCCTGAAGGAATGGTACCCTGGACGGAACTTCGGCAAGGCGGACGGAACCGACAAAAACAACACCAAAGACGAAGACGCCAACCCGCAGGCTAGCGCGACTACCGAGCCCGAGCGGCCTTCCGAGCCGAATCAGAGCGCTCCGCCGCCGTCAGACGACTAGCCCTAATGTTGCCGCCGATCACGCCACCCCTGCGGCCCCTTTCGACTGCGGAGGGGTCTTTCTCTTGGGAGGCTGTATCTTCGACCTCGCTAGTCGCCAAGTCCACAACGAGCTTGGCGAACTGGTTGGTGTCGCGGGGGCGCTTGGCTCTATCCATGCGCTGAATGTGGCGCGGCCAGCGCCGACTTGCGCCCCGGTGCATATTTCAATGGGTTTCAAACTGACCCACTACCCGGGCGCCATGGCATTTGACTCCGGCCTGCGCGCGGTGTAATCAACCGTCGCCAAGGTGCGCGGCGCAGAGGGCGCCGCGCACCTTTCCCCTATGAGGAGGTGCCAGCGTGGCGCGCATCGCCGGCGTCAACATCCCGACCAACAAGCGGGTCGAGATCGCGTTGACCTATATCCACGGGATCGGGCGCACCAAGGCCCGCCAGATCCGCGAGACGGTGGGGCTGCCGCCGGAGAAGCGGGTGAGCCAGCTCAGCGACGCCGAGGTCATCCGCATTCGCGAGGTGATCGACCAGGGCTACATGGTGGAAGGCGACCTCCGCCGCGAGGTGGCGATGAACATCAAGCGCCTGATGGACCTCGGCACCTACCGCGGGCTCAGGCACAGGCGGGGCCTGCCGGTGCGCGGCCAGCGCACCCACACCAACGCGCGCACGCGCAAGGGCCCGGCGCGGCCCATCGCGGGCAAGAAGAAGTAGAGGGCGGCGAGCATGGCGAGGCCGACGCGCACGCGGCGCCGGGAGCGGAAGAACATCTCCTCCGGGATCGCCCACGTCAGCGCGACCTTCAACAGCACGATGATTACCATCACCGACGTCCAGGGCAACGCGATCGCCTGGTCGTCCGCGGGCAGCATGGGCTTTCGCGGCTCGCGCAAGTCGACCCCCTACGCCGCCCAGATGGCGGCAGAGGAGGCCGGCCGCAAGGCCGCCGAGCACGGCGTCAAGTCCCTCGAGGTCGAGATCAAGGGGCCGGGCTCGGGCCGTGAATCGGCGCTGCGCGCGCTGCAGAGCGCGGGCTTCGTGATCACCGCGATCCGCGACGTGACCCCGATCCCGCACAACGGATGCCGGCCGCCGAAGCGACGGCGCGTCTGAGAGCATCGTTCCGGCGCGCTCGCGCGCCGTTTCGCACATCGAGCGGTCGAACGACCCATCACACGGGACAGCCACCGTCATGAAGAAGAACTGGCAGGAACTCATCAAGCCGTCCCAACTCGACGTGACGCCCGAAGGCGACGGCGCCCGCCACGCCCGCATCGTCGCCGAGCCGCTGGAGCGCGGCTTCGGGCTCACGCTGGGCAACGCGCTGCGGCGCATCCTGCTGTCGTCGCTGCAGGGCGCTGCGGTCACCTCGATCCAGATCAACGGCGTGCTGCACGAGTTCTCCTCGCTCCAGGGCGTGCGCGAGGACATCACCGACATCGTGCTCAACGTGAAGCTGCTAGCGCTCCGCATGCACGGCGAGGGGCCCCGGCGCATGTCGCTCTCCGCCTCGGGGCCCGGCGAGGTCACCGCGGCACAGATCCAGGCCGGGCACGGCATCCAGATCATCGACCCGAGCGTGGTGATCTGCACCCTCGACGAGAACGCCCGCATCGACATGGAGTTCACGGTCGAGACCGGCAAGGGCTACGTGCCCGCCGCGCAGAACCGGCCCGAGGACGCGCCGATCGGCCTGATCCCGGTCGATGCGCTCTACAGCCCGGTGCGCAAGGTCGCCTACAAGGTGGAGAACACCCGCGTCGGCCAGGTGACCGACTTCGACAAGCTGACCATGCGGGTCGAGACCAACGGCACCGTCACGCCCGATGATGCGATCGCGCTTGCCGCCCGCATCCTCCAGGACCAGCTCCAGCTCTTCATCAACTTCGAGGAGCCGCGCGAGCTGCCACGCGCCGAGGAGGCGGTGGAGCCCGAGTTCAACCCCAACCTGCTGCGCAAGGTGGACGAGCTGGAGCTCTCGGTCCGCTCGGCCAACTGCCTCAAGAACGACAACATCATCTACATCGGCGACCTGGTGCAGCACTCCGAGGCGGAGATGCTGCGCACGCCCAACTTCGGGCGCAAGTCGCTCAACGAGATCAAGGACGTGCTCGCCGGCATGGGCCTCTATCTCGGCATGGAGCTCGCCGAATGGCCGCCGGAGAACATCGAGGAGCTGGCCAAGCGGCTGGACGAGCCCTACTGAGGGCCGGGCAGGCTCAAGGCACGCCGCAGGGAGAGAAGCCATGCGCCATCGACATGGCCGTCGCAAGCTGAACCGCACCTCGAGCCACCGCCGCGCGATGTTCCGCAACATGGCGACGGCGCTGCTCAAGCACGAGCAGATCGAGACCACGGTGCCCAAGGCGAAGGAGCTGCGCGGCATCGTCGAGCGCATGATCACGCTCGGCAAGCGCGGCGACCTGCACGCCCGGCGCCGCGCGCTCGGCTACCTCACTGACGAGAGCGTGGTGAGCAAGCTCTTCGAGACGCTGGGGCCGCGCTACGCCGAGCGCCCGGGCGGCTACACCCGCGTGCTCAAGGCGGGCTTCCGCTACGGCGACGCGGCGCCGATGGCGATCATCGAGCTGGTCGACCGGGACGAGGACGAGAAGGGCAAGGATTCAGGCCCCGTGCCGGGCGACGACGAGGAAATCGAGGAGGAGGAGGCCGCCTGAGCGGGATCGCTGACGGGGCAGCGGCCCGCCGCGAAAACCAAAAATTGCAAAACGAACCCAATTCCGCATAAATATCTGAATTCATTACAATTTTAGAGACGGCGTTCCTGTCCTTCCTTTCCGGCTCCGCGCCGCAGGGGTCAGGTGGGGAAGACCTCCCGCAACTCCGCGACCTGACCCTCCGTCAGCAGCCGCACCGGCGCGCCGCGCAGCAGCAGGTGCAGCTTGGCCGTCTCCTCCAGCTCTTCCGCGGCATAGACCGCCGCATCGAGCCCCTTGCCCGCCACCACCGGACCGTGATTGGCCAGCAGCACCGCGTGATGGTCGGCGGCGACGCGCTCCACCACGTCCGCCAGCGCGCGGTCGCCGGGGCGGTGGTAGGGGATGAGCGGCAGCCGGCCCACGCGCATCACGTAGTAGGCGGTGATGGGGGGCAGCACGTCGGCGGGGTCCACGTCGGCGAGGCAGGAGACGGCGACCGAGCAGGTGCTGTGCAGGTGCACGATGGCGCGCGCCTCCGGCCTCGCGCGGTACATCGCGAGGTGCAGGAAGGCCTCCTTCGACGGCGCATCGCCGGAGAGGTGGGCGCCCTCCGGGTCCAGCTTGGCGATCCGCGCCGGGTCGAGCCGGCCGAGGCTGGCGTTGGTGGGCGTGACCAGCATGCCGCCGTCGAGCAGCACGCTGATGTTGCCCGAGGCGCCGCAGCCGTAGCCGCGCCTGTGCAGGGATTCGCCGTACAGGGCGATCCGCTCCCGGATCGCGGTCTCGCTCATGGCAGCACCTCGAAGGCGCGGGTGAAGAAGTCCGGCCCCCCGAAATTCCCGGACTTCAGCGCGAGGTGGAGCCGGGGCCGGCCCGTGCTCATGGTCCAGGGGACGCCGGGGTCGACCTCGGCCCCGATGCGGAGCGCGTTGACGCCGAGCGCGCTCACCACCGCGCCCGCGGTCTCGCCGCCGGCCACGATGAGCCGGCCGACGCCCTTGTCGACCAGCCCCCGCGCGATGCGCGCGAGGCAGCGCTCGATCATCGCGCCGGCCTTCCCGGCGCCGAGCCTCTTCTGAATGCGCCTGACCCGTGCGGGCGGGGCGCTGGCATAGATCAGCACCGGCCCCCCGGCGAGGCGCGGCCCGGCCCAGGCCAGCGCCCCGGCCGCCACGCGCCTGCGCGCGGCCAGCGCTTCGGCATCGACGAAGAAGGCGGGGCACGAGGCCGCCATGCGCTCGATCTGCCCGAGCGTCGCCGGCGCGCAGCTTCCCGCGATCACCGCCGCGTAGCCCGAGGCGGGCGGCAGCGCCGCCGCCTCGCCGCCCGCCGCCAGCAGCCCGCTCTCGCGGAAGTTCGCCGGCAGGCCCATGGCGACGCCCGAGCCGCCGGTCACCAGCGGGAGGTCGGCGCAGGCCCTGCCGATGGCCGCGAGGTCGCGGTCGGCGACGGCGTCGACGACGGCGTGGCGCACGCCTGCCGCCCGCAAGCCCTCGAGCGCGCGGCGGATCGCAGCCGCACCCCGGCGCACCGTCGCGTGCTCGACCAGGCCCACCGGGTGCGGCGTTTGGGCGCCGAGCACGGCCACTAGGTCGGACTCGCGCATCGGCGTCAGCGGATGGGTGCGCATGCCCGAGTTCTCGAGCAGCACGTCGCCGACGAAGAGATGGCCCTTGTAGACGGTCCGCCCGTTGGTCGGGAAGGCCGGGCAGGCGATGGTGAGAGCACCGCCGAGGTCGTCGAGCAGCGCATCCGCCACCGGGCCGATGTTGCCGCGCGGCGTGGAATCGAAGGTCGAGCAGTACTTGAAGAAGATCTGCCGCGCGCCGCCCCGCCGCAGCCAGGCGAGTGCCGCGCGGGACTCGCGCACGGCGCGGGCGGGCGGCACGGTGCGCGACTTGAGCGCGACCACCACGGCGTCGGCGTCGGGCAGGGCGGCATCCTCGCGCGGCGCGCCGATCACCTGGACCGTGCGCATCCCGCCGGCCACCAGCGTGTTGCAGAGGTCGGTGGCGCCGGTGAGGTCGTCGGCGATGGCGCCGAGCAGGAGCCCTCTCGTGCGCCCCCTGCCGCCGCGCCGCGCCACGGTCAGGTGAAGGCCTGGATGCCGGTCTGGGCCCGGCCGAGGATCAGCGCGTGGATGTCGTGGGTGCCCTCGTAGGTGTTGACGGCCTCGAGGTTCATGACGTGGCGGATCACGTGGAACTCGTCGCTGATGCCGTTGCCGCCGTGCATGTCGCGGGACTCGCGCGCGATCTGGATCGCCTTGCCGCAGGAGTTGCGCTTGATGAGCGAGATCATCTCGGGCGTGGCCCGGTCCTCGTCGAAGAGCCGGCCGACGCGCAGGCAGGACTGGTAGCCGATCGCGATCTCGGTCTGCATGTCGGCGAGCTTCTTCTGGATCAACTGGTTGGCCGCGAGCGGGCGGCCGAACTGGCGGCGCTCCAGCGTGTAGTCGCGGGCCGCGCGCCAGCAGAACTCGGCGGCGCCGAGCGCGCCCCAGGCGATGCCGTAGCGCGCCCGGTTGAGGCAGCGGAAGGGGCCGGAGAGCCCGCTCGCGCCAGGCAGCTCGTTCTCCGCCGGCACGAACACCTCGTCCATCTGGATCATGCCGGTGACGGAGGCGCGGAGCGAGAACTTGCCCTCGATCCTGGGCGCGGCCAGCCCCTTCATGCCCTTCTCCAGCAGGTAGCCGCGGATCGTGCCCTCGTCGTTCTTGGCCCAGATCACGAAGACGTCGGCGATGGGCGAATGGGAGATCCAGTTCTTGGCGCCCGAGACCAGGAAGCCGCCGTCCACGGCCCTCGCGCGCGTCGTCATGCCGCCGGGGTCGGAGCCGAAATCGGGCTCGGTGAGGCCGAAGCAGCCCACCGCCTCGCCGGCGGCCAGCCGGGGCAGCCAGGTCTGCTTCTGCGCCTCGCTGCCGTAGGCGTGGATGGGGTACATCACCAGGCTGGACTGCACGCTCATGGCCGAGCGGTAGCCGGAATCGACCGCCTCGATTTCGCGGGCGGCAACGCCGTAGCAGACGTAGTTGACGCCGGCGCAGCCGTAGCCCTGCAGGGTCGAGCCCAGCAGGCCGAGGGCGCCCATCTCGTTCAGGATCTCGCGGTCGAAGCGCTCGTGCCGGTTCGCCTCGAGGATGCGCGGCATCAGCTTGCCTTGCGCGTAGGCGCGGGTGCTGTCGCGCACCAGCCGCTCGTCCTCGCTGAGCTGGTCCTCGAGCAGGAAGGGATCGTCCCACTGGAACACGGGCTTCGCGCGGGGCGGTGCGGCCTTGGCGGCTGCCGCGGTTTGGCTCATGATTCCCTCCTGAACGATGCGCCGTTCTAGCATCCGGTCCAGGGCGCACCAACCCCGGCCCGGCGGCGATACCGCGATCCGCAAGGGGCCTCGCCATGTCCGACGATTCGCGCGCCCTGGAGAGGGCCGCGCCCGCCGCCCGGCCGAGCCCGGTCACCGTCGGGATGCTCTTCGTGCTCGGCGTCTCGTTCGCGCTGGCGGTGTCGCTCAACCGCTTCGCGGCCGACGGCGGCGTTCCCTTCCTGCCCTACGTGTTCTGGCAGTCGCTCGGCGGGGGTGCCGCGCTCATGCTGATCGCGGCGGCGCTGCGCCGCCTGCCGCGCCTGGACTTTCCCCATGTCCGCATCTTCCTCTCGACCGGCGCGCTGAACCTCGCCTTCCCCTACATGCTGCTCGCCTACCTCGCGCCCAAGGTGCCGGCGAGCCTGCTCTCGCTCGGCATGGCGCTGGTCCCGGTGATGGTCTACGTGCTGGCGCTCTCGCTCCGGCAGGACCGCTTCCACATGCTCCGTTTCGGCGGGATCCTGCTGGGGCTCGCCGGCATCCTCGTGATCCTGGTGCCGCAGGCAAGCCTGCCCGCGCCGGGCATGGCCGGCTGGGTGGCGCTCGGCTTCGTGCCCTCGCTCTCGTATGCGGTCAACGCGGTGCTGGTCGCGCGCTGGCGCCCGCAGCAGACGACCTCGCTGCCGCTCGCCGGCGGCCTCATGCTGTCGTCCGCCGGCTACGTGCTTGTCGTCATGGCCGCGACCGGGGACTGGTGGGCCTTCGGCGGCGACTTCGGCACCGGGCACGGCGCGACCGTCGCCGCGATGGCCAACAACTGCGTGTCCTTCTATCTGGTGTTCGAGGTGATCCGCCGCGCCGGCCCGGTGATCTTTTCCACCGTCAACTACATCGCCACGCTCTCGGGCATGGGCTTCGGCATGTGGTTCTTCGGGGATGCGCCGTCGGCGTACATCTGGGGCGCGGTCGTCCTGATGTTCGTCGGCCTCTTCCTCGTGACCGCGACGGGCCGCAGGGACGGCGGGCGCGCCGGGACCTAGTAGCTGGCGCCGCCTTCGGTGGACGAGGTGCCGCCTTCGGGAGTCTCGCCGCTGCCCCCGGCGGCCTCGCCCCGCCGCCGCTTCTGGCCGAGGCCGATCTGCTTGGCGAACTCGGAGCGCCGCCGCGCGTAGTTGGGCGCGACCATGGGATAGTCGGGGTCGAGCCCCCACTTCGCCCGGTACTCGTCGGGGGTCATGCCGTAGGTGGTGCGCAGATGCCGCTTCAGCATCTTCAGCTCGCGGCCGTCCTCGAGACAGATCAGATAATCCGGCGTGATCGACTTCTTGACCGGGACGGCGGGCTTCGGCGGCGCCGCATCGGCCGCCTCGCCGGCCTGCGCCTGCCGCAAGGAGGCGTGGACCGTGCGAACAACATCCGCAAGCTCCGACGGTGCTACGGTATTATTGCCGACGTATGCCGTAACGACATCCGCAGTCATCCGTAACAGATCATGGTCGGAGACCTGAGTCTCTGTCTTGTCGGTCATTTCAGTTGCTTTATCGTAGACGACTGGATATTCGATATGAGCATAATGATAGCTTATCGGAAAATGTCAAACTTGAATTCTCGTCTATAGTCTTCATCACTGCGACAGAACAACCGTTTCACCCAGGCCGTTGCCCCGCTGCCCCGGAGCCCCCGCGATGATGCAGACGCCCGCGACCCGTGACGCACCGCCCTTCGAGACTCTGTACGCCCGCGTGCGCGAAGGCCTGAGCCCGGGCGCGGGCGACGTCCCGCTGGATCGCCTCATGCAGGTCTACCGCCGCCTCGCGGACCTGCACGACACGGACGTCGGGAGCCCGCTCAACATGGGCTACTTCTGCATCGACCCGGACGCGGCGTCCGTCACCGCCATGGACGAGACCAACCGGCGCGGCGCCAACGTCGCGGTGCGGGGCCAGCATCCCGCGTCGGCCGCCTTCGAGCAGCTGGCGGTCGATCTGGTCATGGAGGCCTTCGGCATCGACCCGGCACGCGGCGCAGGCCACTTCACCTCGTGCGGCACCGAGGCGAACCACACCGCCATGATCGTCGCGCTGACCGACCGGCTCTCGCACCGCAACCCGCGCTGCAACGCCTACGATGCGGCGCTCTGCAGCGACGAGTCCGGGCGGGAGGAGGCTTACGAGTACTGGCGCCACGGCGCGCTTCCGCTGAAGGTGCGGCCGGCGCTCTACGTCTCGCCCCAGACCCACGTGTCCATCACGAAGAACGCGCGCAACCTGATCGGCACGGCCTCGGTCCGCACCGTGCCCGTGGATTCCGACCTGCGCATGGACGTGGGCGCGCTCGAGGCGGCGATGGCGCAGGACGCGGAGTCGGGCAGGTACCTGCCCTTCATGGTCGTCGGCTCGGTCGGCGCCACGCCGTCGGGGATCGTCGACCCGCTGGCGGAGATCGGCGCGGCCTGCCGCCGCTTCGGCGCCTGGTTCCACGTCGATGCGCCGTGGGGCGGGATCGCGGCGTTCTCGCCCGGCTTGCGCGCGGCCTGCCTCGCCGGCCTGGAGGCGGCGGATTCGCTCATCTTCGACCCGCACAAGACGATGGTGCCGCTCGGCGCAGGCGGGTGCGGCATGTTCCTCTGCCGCTCGCGCGGGGCGGTGGAGCGCGCCTTCAACGTCAGCGGCGGGGAGGCGGCGCGGCAGGAGTTCGCCTACCTCTCGCTCCAGGGCTCGCGCGCCAACTCCGGGCTCCGGGTGCTGACCGCGGTCCTGCGGCCGGCAGCGCTCGCGCGCCGGATCGAGCGGGAGGCGGCGCTGGGCGAGACGCTGCGCCGCCTGCTGCGGGAGGCGGGCTGGGAGATCGTCAACCGCACGCCGCTGCCGGTCGTCTGCACCCTTCACCCGGCGATGCGCGCGGGCGCCTTCGACGCCGCCGACGCGGTCCGGCATCTGCGCGAGGGGGGCGTGCTCGCTTGGGCGGAGGCGCTGCGGGAGGGCCAGCCCGAGGCCCTCCGCCTCGGCATCATCAGCCGCCGGACGAGCGAGGACTCGCTCCGCTTCGTCGTGGACCGCCTCCGGGCCTTCACCGCGGCGCGGGGTTAGGCAGAGAGCGCGGCCACCGCGTCGACCAGGGTGCGCACCGCGTTCACCGAGTGCGCGAAGGCGGCGCTCTCGTCGTCGTTCAGCGCGATCTCGACGATGCGCTCGACCCCGCCTGCGCCGATCACCGCCGGCACGCCGACATAGAGGCCGTGGACGCCGTATTCGCCATCGAGCCACGCGGCGCAGGGCAGCACGCGCTTCTTGTCCTTGAGGTAGGCCTCGGCCATCTGGATCGCGGCCGACGCCGGCGCGTAGAAGGCGGAGCCGGTCTTCAGCAGGCCCACGATCTCGGCCCCGCCGTCGCGGGTGCGCTGCACGATCTCCTCGAGCCGTTGGCCTGAGAGCCAGCCCATCGCCACCAGGTCGGGCAGCGGGATGCCGGCCACGGTGGAGTAGCGCGGCAACGGCACCATGGTGTCGCCGTGGCCGCCGAGGACGAAGGCGCTCACGTCCTCCACCGAGACCGCGAGCTCGTCCGCGACGAAGTGGCGGAAGCGCGCGGAATCGAGCACGCCCGCCATGCCCACCACGCGGGCGTGCGGCAGGCCGCAGGCCTCGCGCAGCACGTAGACCATCGCGTCCAGCGGGTTGGTGATGCAGATGACGAAGGCGCCCGGTGCGTGCGTGCGGATGCCGGCGCCGACCTGGTTCATGACCTTGGTGTTGATTGAGAGCAGGTCATCGCGGCTCATGCCGGGCTTGCGGGGCACCCCGGCGGTGACGATCACCACGTCCGCGCCCTCGATGGGCGCA
>JAJDXK010000101.1 GCA_022823305.1 Alphaproteobacteria bacterium | reverse complement strand
CCCCCCACCTCACCCCGGCCCTCTCCTCCCCGGCGGGGAGGAGAGGGGGAGCGGGCCGCAGGCCCGGACGGCGCGACCGCGCCGCGCGCCGAATGGCGCGTAGCGTCGCGCGTCCACGCGCGCGGAGCGCACGATCGAGCGGAGCGAGCGCCCGGCGCCTGAGGGATATGAAAGAGTCGGAGAGGGCCGGGGTAAGGTGGGGTTTCTTGAGCCGCCCCGCTCAGTCGCCGAAGTAGGCGGCGGCGACGTCTTCCGATTCGCGCAGCTCCTCCGGAGTCTTGCGTTCCCCGATGCGCCCGGTCTCCAGCAGGTAGACCTCCTGCGCGAGGCTCATGGCGAAGTTCGCGTTCTGCTCGGTAATCACGATGGTGAGGCCCAGCCGCTCGTTGCAGTCCCTGAGCACGGCGGCGATCTCCAGGCAGACGCGGGGCGCGAGGCCGAGCGTCGGCTCGTCCACCATGAGCAGCCTGGGGCTCGACATCAGGGCGCGGCCGAGCGAGGCCATCTGCCGCTCGCCGCCGGACTGGGTCGCGGTCTCCTGATTCTGCCGCTCCTCCAGTCGGGGGAAGAGGTCGAAGACCGTGCGCAGGTTGGCCTCGATCTCGTCGCGCTTGCGGTAGGCGCCGACCAGCAGGTTCTCCCTCACCCCCATGAAGGGGAAGAGGTTGCCGCGCTCCGGCGCGTAGCCGATGCCGAGGCGGACGATCTTCGCCGGCGCCATGCGGGCGATGTCCTTGCCGTCGAAGGCGATCTTCCCGCGCCGCCGGGTGAGACCGATGATGGAATCGAGCAGCGTCGACTTGCCGGCGCCGTTGGGGCCGACGACCGCCACGATGCTCCCGGCCTCGACTTCGAGCGAGACGCCGTGCAGCGCCTGGGCGCGGCCGTAGAAGACGTCGAGATCGCCGATGCTCAGCAGCGCCACGGGTGCCTTCCCTCCCTGCCCTATTGCCCCAGGTAGGCCTCGCGCACCGCCGCGTCCCGCACCACCTCGTCGAAGGTGCCCTGGGCGATGGCGGCGCCGAAGGACATGACGATGACGCGGTCCACCAGCGGCGCGAGCGCGCGCAGGTCGTGGCTCACGATGATGTAGGTGAGGCCGTCCTTGCGCTTCTTCTCGACCAGCAGCTCGGAGATATGGGCGATCTCGCGCAGGGTGAGCCCGGCGAAGACCTCGTCGAGCAGCAGCAGCGCGGGCGAGACGGCGACGTTGCGCGCCATCTCCAGCCGGCGCAGGTCGCCCATGGCGAGCTCGCTCGGCAGGGTGTCGATCTGCTCGTCGGAGAAGCCGACGCTGCGGCCGATCTCGGCCTCGGCGGCATGGTCCGCTCCCTCGGTGACGAGCTTCCACAGGTCGTCGGGCGCCATGCCGACGCGGATGTTGGCGCCGACCGACATCTCGCCGAAGGGCTGGGGCACCTGGTAGGTGCGGGCGATGCCGCGCTTGACCCGCTCGTGGGTGGGCACGCGCGTGATGTTCTCGCCCCTGAACCAGATCTCGCCGCCGGTGGGCTTGAGCTCCGCCATGATGAGGTTGAAGACGGTTGTCTTGCCGGCGCCGTTGGGGCCGATCAGGCCGAGGGTCTCGCCCTCGTCGACGCCGAAGGAGAGGCCCTGCACGGCGTGGATGCCGCCGAAGCTCTTGCGCAGGTCGCGCACCTCGAGCAGCGGGCCCGCCATCAGCGCCGCCACTCCTGCATCTTGCGCCCGGCGTCGGCGATGAGGCTGTAGATGCCCGCGGGCCGCACGACGTAGAGCACCAGCGCGATCCCGCCGTAGAGCAGGTAACGCTCCATGCCGGGCATCACGGGCCGCAGGTACTCGAGCAGGACGGTCAGGAAGTAGGCGCCCATGATCGGGCCGATGATGGTCTCCGCCCCGCCCAGCAGCGCGGCCACCAGGATGGTGAAGAGGAAGTTGATCTCGAACATGCCGCGCGGCGCGATCGAGCCGATGTAGTGGACGTAGAAGGCGCCGCCGACGCCGGAGACCGCGGCGCTCACCATGAAGGCGAAGAGCTTGAGCTTGGTGGTGCTGTGCCCGGTGCTGCGTACCGCCTCCTCGTTCATCCTGATGGCGCTGAGCGCGACGCCGAGGCGCGTGCGGATGAGCAGCCAGAGCACCACGCCGATCGCGAACATGATGCCGAAGCTCAGGTAGTAGTTGTTGACGGCGCCGGTGACGATGCTCTCCAGGCCCGAGATGCCCCGCGTGCCGCCGGTGACCTTGGGCGCCACCACCTTGGTGAGCTGGTAGAGGATCTCCATGAAGGCGAGCGTCACCAGGGCGAAGTAGGTGCCGCGGATGCGCAGCGCCGGCAGGAAGAAGAGCGTGCCCCCCACCATGGTCGCCACCACCGCCGCCGGGATGCTGAAGTAGAGCGGCACGCCGAAGCGGAAGCTCAGGATCGCCGTGGTGTAGCCGCCGATGCCGATGAGGAAGGGGTGGCCGAAGCTGATGTAGCCGGTGCGCCCCGAGAGGAAGTCCCAGCTCATGGCGAACATCGCCAGGAAGTGGGCGAAGATCAGGATGCGCAGCGTGCCCGGGCCCACCCCGAGCGGCAGCAGGCACATGAGCACGCCGAAGGCGAGCCACCAGACGAGATAGCGCTTGGTTTCGCGGTCGATGCTCACAGCTCAGAGCTCCGCCCGGCCGAAGAGGCCCTTGGGCCGCACCAGCAGCACCAGGATGATGAGCAGCATGGTGGAGACGCCGCGCAGCTCGGCCGCGATGAGCGTCGTCGTGATGGTCTCGACGAAGCCGATGATGTGGGCCGCGATCAGGCTGCCGACGATGCTGCCGATGCCGCCGACGATCACCACGGCGACCGAGATGATGAGCGGGAACACCCACATGTGGGAGTCGAGCTGGGTGAAGGTGGCGAAGAAGACGCCGGCGATGGCGCCGAAGGCCCCGGACATCGCCCAGGTCACCATGCTGATGAAGCTCGGCTCGATGCCCGAGATCACCGCGCCCTTGCGGTCCATGGAGACCGCGCGGATGGCGCGGCCGAGATGGGTGTAGCGGACGAAGGCCGTGAGGCCCCCGAGCACGATCCAGCTCACGCCCGTCGCCAGCAGGATGTTCATGGTGACCGAGATGCCCTCGAAGCGGAGCACGCCGCGAATCACCGGCCACATGGTCTTGGGCGCGGCGCCGAAGATCACCACGATCAGCGCCTGCATGACGACGGCGAGGATCAGCGTCGATATCTCGACCGCGATCGGGTTGTCCTCCAGCCGTCGCACCAGGAGGAGATAGGTGAGCAGGCCGAAGGTCACGCCCGCCAGAATCGCCAGGATGAAGCTCGCGAAGACCGGCAGCCCCGCCTCCTGCAGGGCCGCGTAGTAGATGTAGCCGCCGAGCATGATGTAGACGCCGTAGGCGAGGTTCAGCACCCGGCCCACGCTGAAGATCATGGTGAAGCCGACGGCGATCAGCGCATAGAGGCCGCTGAGCACGAACCCCTGGATCAGGATCTGGAGCGCCATGAGAGCTCGCTCGCGGGCCGCCGTGTTAGCGTTCGCACGAAGGCCGGGGCGCTGCGATCACGGGCAACCCCGGCGGCCTCCGAGCAAAGCAAACCGGGCGCGACCCGTAAAGTCGCGCCCGGTAGGTGAACTGCCTGCTTACTTCAGCCAGTCCGGCACCTCGAACTCGCCGTTGGCGTACTTCGGCGGATAGACCACCTTGGTGGAGCCGTCCGAGTACCACTGGATGACCACCATCGAGGGCGCCCCTTCGTCGAGCGGCGGATTGATGTCGAACTTGATGTTGTGGGTGTACTCCCGCTGGGTGCGGGGCTCGATCTCGCCCGGCTTCCAGAAGGCGTAGCGGAGCCAGATCTCGCCGTCCTTCTCGATGACGATGTCGTCGTTCTCCATCTCGCGGACCCAGTCGTCGAGCGGCGCGAAGCCGCCGGCGCGCTCGGCCGCGGCGAAGGCGTTGAGCATCCCGTAGTAGGCGTTGAAGCCGTTGAAGTGCGGGAAGACCGGCCGCGAATCGCCGTACTTGGCGGTGTAGCGATCGAGGAAGTCCTGCGTGCGCGGGTCGATCTCGGAGCCGATCGAGGGCACCGGGCTCAGCGTCGAGATGCCGCCGGCGAGGCCCCCGGTGTCGTCCCAGAACTCCCGGGCGAAGGCCGAGACGTTGATTCCGGTCATCGGCACCGGCACCTCGAGCTTCACGTACTGCGAGGCGGGCACCTGGCTGCGCACCGCCGCGATCAGGTAGATGAAGTCGGGATCCGCCGCCACCGCCTTGTTGTAGATCGGCGCGAAGTCGACCGTGTTCACGTCATAGACGGTGTGGCCGACGATCTCGATGCCGGCCTCGGGCGCGAGCAACTGGTCGACCAGCTCGTAGACGCCGCCGCCGAACGCGGTGTCCTCCTGCAGAACGTACACCGTCTTCCAGCCCATCTTCTTGGAGAGCACGTCCTTGCCGAAGTCGACGTAGAGGATGGCCAGTGCGTAGTCGTTGGAGACGTTCATGAAGTACATCTTGTACTTCTCGTACTCCTCGACGACCTTGTCGATGATCCCGACATAGGACGTCCAGGTGTCGAGCGTCGGCGTGCGGTACTCCGCCATGCGCTCGAGCCAGCCCAGCGACACGTCGTCGATGCAGCCCGAGATGATGAAGTCGACGTTCTCGACTTCGTTGAGGTACTCGTAGGCCTTGATGCCCTCCTGCACGTCCTCGCGCGTGTCGGCCATGACCAGCTCGATCATGCGCCCGCCGAGCACGCCGCCGGCCGCGTTGAGCTCCTCGATGGCGATCTCGGTGCCGCGGATCGTGCTCTTGCCCGTGTCGGTGTCGAACGAGCCGATATAGCCCACCTTGATCGGGTCGGCCGCCGGCGCGGCCGTGGTGAGCGACCAGACGGCTGCCGTCGCAACGGCTGCCCCGATCAGCAGATGACGGAATTTCATCACACCCCTCCCTTGATTGTCGTTGGCCTCACGCGGAACGACACTCTAGAGCGGTTCCCCGGCGAAGGGAACCGGCTCGGCGCTGCAGACCCCGGCTCGTCGCCCGTGAAAGGGCGGCATGGATTTGCGGCAAATTACCTGTGGCCGACGCTCCGGGAGGCGTCGTACCGTGGGCCGCGATCGGCACGTACCGGGAGCGACGCGGATGAGACGAGGCAGGAGTCGCGAAAGAAGAGCCGCCGCCCAGGGCGCCGTCGAGCAATTGCCCTTCGGCCAGGTCGGCAACCCCTACGCCCCGATGGCGGTGCTCTCCGACGACCAGGTCGAGGCGATTCACCACGCCTCGCTGCGCGTGCTGCGCGACAACGGGATGGAGTTCCAGCTGCCGCGCGCGGTGGACATCCTGCGCGCCGCCGGCGCGACGGTCGGCGAGGACGGCAGGCGCGTCCGCTTCGATCCCGACTTCGTCGAGGAAAAGCTCGCCACCGTGCCCTCCAGCTTCGTCCTGCACGGCAGATCGAGCCACCGGGACCTCGCGTTCGGCGGCAGGAAGGCGATCTGGGGCACCGTGGGGTCGGCTCCGAATGTCTCGGATCGCGAGCGTGGCCGGGTCATGGGCAACTTCGAGGACTACAAGAACCTCGTCCGGCTGTCGCACGCGCTCAATGCCGTGCACACGCTGGCCGGCTATCCGGTCGAGCCTTGCGATCTCGACGTCAGGACGCGCCACCTTCACGCGCTCTCCGCGGCGGTCCGCCTCACGGACAAGCCGCAGTTCGGCTACGCCATCGGCGGCCCGCGCATGGCGGACGGTATCGAGATCATCCGCATCGCGCGCGGCGTCAGCCGGGAGGAACTGTTGAGCCAGCCCTCGATCCACACCGTGGTCAACTCCAACTCGCCCCTGATCTACGACGGGGGCCTGCTGGAGGGGGCGATCGTGATGGCCGAGATGAACCAGCCGGTCATCTACACCCCCTTCACGCTGGCCGGCGCCATGGCCCCGGTCAGCGTCGCGGGCGCCCTGGTTCTGCAGAATGCCGAGGCGCTCGCGGGCATCGCGTTCTCGCAATGCGTCAACCCCGGTGCCCCGAGCGTCTACGGCAGCTTCACCTCGAACGTGGACATGAAGAGCGGCTCGCCTGCCTTCGGCACGCCGGAATACGCCAAGGCGACCATTGCCAGCGGCCAGCTCGCGCGGCGCTACAACTTTCCCTGGCGCTCCTCCAGCGCCACCGCGTCGAACGCCGCCGACGCCCAGGCGGCCTACGAGGCGCAGATGTCGCTCTGGCCCGTCGTGCTGAGCCACGCCGACTTCATCAATCACGGCTTCGGCTGGCTCGAGGGGGGGCTCTGCGCCTCCTACGAGAAGTTCATCCTCGACGCCGAGATGGTCCAGATGATGCAGGAGTTCCTGAAGCCGCTCCACACGGACGAGGCGGAGCTGGGACTCGACGCCATCGCCGAGGTCGGGCCGGGCGGCCACTTCTTCGGCTGCAGCCACACCATGGCGCGCTACGAGACCGCCTTCTACAGGCCCATGCTCTCGGACTGGCGCAATTTCGAGAACTGGCGCGACGCCGGTGCCGTCGAGACCTCGGATCGGGCGACGACCATCTGGAAGCAGCTCCTCGCCGACTACGAGGTGCCGCCGCTCGACCCCGCCATCGACGAGGAGCTCGACGACTTCGTGGCCCGGCGGGTCGCCGAGGGCGGCGTGCCGGAGCGCTGAGCGGCGGGAGCGGGCGTCGAGGCCACCCGTGCAGCTGCCTGGAGGCTCCCCCACCTCACCCCGGCCCTCTCCGCCCCCAGGGGCGGGGAGGGAGAACAGGCCGGCGCAGCCACGTTCCCCCTCCGCCTTCGGGGGAGGGGGACAGGGGGAGGTGGGAGCCGTTCGGGTCAGCGTGACCCGGTAAGGTCGGAGACCGCTCTAGGAGCCGGGCGCGCCTTCCGTGCTCCCGGCGAAGGGGCGGCGGCGCCTGAAGTCCTCGGCCATCTCGCTCTTGGTCACCATGCGCACGCCGGAGTGCGCCAGCATGTGGTCGATCAGCCGCTCCACCATCATCAGCACCTGCGGCTTGCCGGCGCAGTCGGGGTGGATCACGCAGGGGAAGATCGCGTAGTCGCAGTGGCGGTAGACCCAGTCGAACTGGTCGCGCCACATCTCCTCGATGTCACGCGGGTTCACCCAGCCGTGGCTGTTGGGGAAGGTCTTGACGAACATCATGGGCGGCGCGTCGTCGAGGTACCAGCTCGCCGGCAGCTCGACGAGGTCGACCGCCTCCCCCGCCACCCAGGGCTTCATCCAGTCCCCGGCGTCCTTCGAATAGTCGATCTTGGTCCAGCGGTCGCCCGTGCGCAGGTAGTAGGGCGAGTAGTCGTCCTCCATCAGGCTGCTGTCGTAGAGGAAGCCGCGCTCCAGCAGCAGGTCGACGGTGTTGGTGCTGAACTCCCACCACGGCGCGACGTAGCCGGTCGGCCGCACGCCGCAGAGCCCGGTCACCAGCTCGATGCACTTGTCGAGGACGTCGGCCTCCTGCTGGCGCGACATGGCGAGCGGGTTCTCGTGGGTGTAGCCGTGGACGCCGATCTCGTGACCGTGCTTCGCCACCATCTCGGCTTCCCTGGGGAAGCTCTCGATGGAATGGCCGGTGATGTCCCAGGTCGTGCGGATGCCGTAGCGGGCCAGCACCTCGAGGATGCGCGGCACCCCCTGCCGCGCCGCGAAGACGCCGCGCGAGATGTCGCAGGGCGAATCGGCGCCGCCGAAGGAGCCGATCCAGAGCGAAACCGCGTCGAAATGAGGGTTGAAGCAGACCTGGATGTCTTTCGCCGTCGCCATGAGCTCCCTCCCGCTGTTGCCGCACCGATGATACTGCGCGCGGCCGCGCACGCCATCGCCCGTGCCTGCGCGCTTTCGCCTTCTCTCGCGCCGCACGCCGCGTTACGCTCGCCGCAACGCGAGACGGCCGCCCTGCGCGGCCCGGGAGGCGAGCGATGACCAAGCCGGTGCTGAACCTGACGGGCGGGCCCAGGGAGCGCGGCCGTGTCCACGGCGAGACGCTGTCGACGGAGATCGGCGAGAACCTCGAGCGCTACCTCAGGCGCTTCCGCCTCCTCGGCTTCGAGCGCGAGGCGCTGATGGCCGAATCGGCGACGTGGGCGGAGGCGCTGCGCCCGAAGGACCCGATCTTCTGGGAGGAGGTCGACGGCGTGGCCGAGGGGTCGGGCCGCAGCCTCGAGGAGATCGCGCTCCTCAACGTCCGCTACGAGCTGCTCGTCGGCATGATGAAGGGCACCGCGCAGGCGCACCCCGCCCCGCCGGACGCCTGCACCTCCTTCGCCGTGCTGCCCGAGCGCTCGAAGAACGGCGACACCGTGATCGGCCAGAACTGGGACTGGGTGCGGGGCATCAACACCGCGGTCTCGCGCGTGACGCGGGACGACGGGCCCGACTTCATCCATATCGGCGAGGTCGGCACCGTCGGCGGCATGCAGGGCGTCAACGAGCACGGCATCGGCGTCGTCATCAACGCGCTGATGACCACCGAGGACGGCAAGTACGCGTACGAGAAGCCCTTCCGCATGCGGGTGCGCGACATCCTCAACGCCCGCAACATGCAGGAGGCCATCCTCGGCGTCTGCGGCACCAACCGCACGGTCGCCATGAACTTCATCATCGCCCACGAGGACAGCATCGCCATCGACATCGAGACCGGCGCCGACAGGGAAGCCTTCATCTATCCCGAGGACGGGCTGCTCACGCATTCCAACCATTTCTGCGCGCTCGACGTGGAGTCGGAGGTGGTGAGGCTGTGGCCCAACACCATGTACCGCCACGTCCGCCTCGAACGCCTGCTGCGCCAGTCGCAGGAGCTCGACCTGCCCGCCATCGAATCCGCGATGGCCGACCACTTCGCCCACCCGCACTCGATCTGCGCCCACTACGACGAAGACGAGCCCGAGAACCTGCGGCTGGAGACCAACCATTCGGTCGTGATCTCGCTCAAGCAGCGCACCCTGCACATCACCGACACCCAGCCCTGCCGCTCGTCGTTCGAGGAGTATCCGCTCGCCGTCTGAGCAGCCGGCGAGGCGCACCGGACCGAGGCCGGCGCCGACGCCGGCCGCGCGACCGGGCCGCATCGCGGCCCGCTTTGCAAAAGCGCGCGGCGGATGGGACAAGGGCGCCCCATGAAGAGCGCGCCCGACATCCCCCTGCTTCCCGGCCTGGCCTCGCTGGCGGCCGACTACGACGGCTTCATCCTCGACGTGTGGGGGGTGATGCACCAGGGCGGGCCGGCCTATCCCGAGGCCATCGATTGCGTGCGCCGCCTGCGCGCGGCCGGCAAGCGGGTGGTGTTCCTCTCCAACGCGCCGCGCCTCGCCCCGCAGGTGAAGGCCGTGCTCAGGGCCAAGGGCGTGGACGATTCGCTCTACGACGCCGTAGTGGCCTCCGGCGACGCCGCGCGGCAGGCCCTCGCCGCCCGCTCCGGCCCCCTGGTCGAGGGGCTGGGCGACCGCTACCACCTGCTCGGCCCGCCCGGCTCCGACGACGTGCTGGAGGGGCTCGGCTACGAGGCCGCCGCCGGCATCGACGAGGCCGACTTCCTGCTCGGCATCGGCCTCGACGCAGGCCGCGAGACGGTCGAGGCCCACGAGGCGATCCTGCAGACGGCAGCCCGGCGCGGTCTCCCCATGATCTGCGTGAACCCCGACCTGCTGGTGATCCGGCTCGGTGTGCGGGAGCCCTGCGCCGGGGCGCTCGCCGCCCGCTACGAGGCGCTGGGGGCGCGCGTGCGCCATTTCGGCAAGCCCCATCCCGAGGTCTACGCGCTGGCGCTGAACGCCCTCGACGTCGCGCCGGCGCGCGTGCTTGCGGTGGGCGACGGCCTCGCCACCGACATCGCCGGTGCGGCGGCTGCCGGCCTCGATTCGCTGCTGGTCACGGGCGGCCTCATGGCCGAAACGCTCGGCCTGGCTCCCGGCGAAGCGCCGGACGCCCGGGCCATGGGGGAGGCCTGCGGCGCCGCAGGCGCAAGCCCCCGCGCGGCGCTGGCGACCTTCACCTGGTCGCTGCAGGAATTCTCATAGAACCTTCAAGATAATGTTATTGGCGCGCGGCGGTCGCGCCCCCAATAGTCAGACCCATGAGCACCGCAGCCATGGCCGCTACAGCGCTGTCGCCGCTGCGCCCGCAGGTCGGCGTCGCCACTCTCGCCGGGCTGCTGACCGCAGGCTGCGCCGTCGCGCTGGTAATCGCGGAGGACGGCAGGCTCGCGGCGCTCCTCGTCGTCGGCGGCGTGGCGGGGCTCGCCCTGCATCACGCGCTCTTCGGCTTCGCCTCGTCGACGCGGCGGCTGCTGGTCGAGCGGCGCGGCGCCGGCGTGCGCGCGCAGCTCCTGATGCTGGCCGCCGCCAGCGTCGTCTTCGCGCCGCTGCTCGCCCAGGGAAGCGCCTTCGGCCAGGGCCTCTCCGGCGCGGTCGCGCCGGTCGGCGTCTCGGTCGCCCTCGGCGCCTTTCTCTTCGGCGTCGGCATGCAGCTCGGCGGCGGCTGCGCCTCGGGCACGCTGAGCGGCTTCGGCGGCGGCAGCACGCGCATGGCGATCACGCTCGCCGCCTTCATTGCGGGCTCCGTGCTCGCCACCGCGCACATGCCCTGGTGGCTGGATCAGCCGCGCCTCGCCGCGATCTCGATTCCGCAGACCCTGGGCTGGCCCGCCGGGCTCGCCATACAGCTCGCCGTCCTCGGCCTGCTTGCGCTGGGCGCGCTCGTGCTCGAGCGGCGGCGCCACGGCAGCCACGAGCCGCTGGCATGGGGCGCCGGCAGCGGCTGGCACGCGCGGCTCCTGCACGGCGCCTGGCCCTTCGCCTGGGCCGCGCTGGCGCTGGCGCTGGTCAACGTCGCGACACTGCTGATCGCGGGCCATCCCTGGAGCGTCACCTGGGGCTTCACGCTGTGGGGCGCCTCGCTCGCCGACGCATTGGGCTTCGGCATCGCCGACTGGACATTCTGGCAGTGGCCGCGCCCGGCACGGGCGCTGGAAGCCGGCGTCACGCAGGACACGATCTCGGTGATGAACCTGGGCCTAATCCTCGGGGCGCTGCTGGGCGCAGCCCTCGCCGGCCGTTTCGCGCCGAAGCTCCGGCTCGGCCCCGGCGCCGTGCTGAGCGCGGTGATCGGCGGCCTGCTGCTGGGCTACGGCGCGCGCCTGGCCTTCGGCTGCAACATCGGCGCCCTCTTCAGCGGCATCGCGTCCGGGAGCGTACACGGCTGGCTCTGGCTGCTGGCCGCGCTCCCCGGTGCGTGGGCGGGCGCGCGGCTGCGCCCGCTCTTCGGTCTCGACCGCGGCGCCGCACCCGCCGCAGAGGAAGCACGCGCATGAGCACCACCGTCAGCACCGCCTCCGACACCCCCCGCACGCCCCTCGCCGCCCGCCTGCGGAAGGGGCTGCCGCGCCTGCTGCTGCTGGGCGTGGTCGTCACCGGCATCGCCGTCGCCGTGCTCAACAGCGAGAGCATCGATTCGGCGGCCCTCGAGGCCTGGATCACCCAGTTCGGCCCGTGGGCGCCGGTCGTCTTCATCTGCGCCTACATTCTCGCCACCGTGCTCTTCCTGCCGGGGCTGCTCTTCACGCTCGCCGCCGGCGCGCTCTTCGGCCCCTACCTCGGCACGGTCTACGCGCTGATCGGCGCGACGGCGGGGGCCACGATCTCCTTCCTCGTTGCGCGCTACGTGCTGGCCGACTGGATCGCGAGCCGCACGCCGGCGCGGGTGCAGCGCGTGATCGAGGGCGTGGAGGCGGAAGGCTGGCGCTTCGTCGCCATGACACGGCTGATCCCCTTCATCCCCTTCAACGCGCTCAACTACGCGCTGGGGCTCACGCGCATCCGGCTCGTGTCCTACGCCCTCGCCTCGATCGTGTTCATGGCGCCGGGAGCGGCGGCCTACGCCTACCTCGGCCATGCCGGGCGCTCGCTCGCGACCGGCGAGGGCGACATGGTTCAGAACGCCCTGCTCGGGCTCGCCGTGCTCGGCCTGATCGGCTTCATGCCGCGCCTCATCAAGCGCTTCGTGCGGGGCCGCAAGGCGGCGCAGCAGGCCGAGGCGGCGGCCGATACAGCAGGCGAAGCGCGACCAGAGCAGCCGTAAACACCACCATCGCACCCGCCTGATGGGCCGCGCCCAGCGGCACCGGCACGAAGGTTAGCAGCGTGGCGATGCCGAGGCCGAACTGGCACAGCACCGCCGCCGCCGCCGCGTGCAACGCGCCGCGCACCGGTGCGGACGGCGGCCAGCGCAGCGCCGCCGCCCAGATCAGCACGACCACCAGCGCCGTCAGCATCGCCAGCAGGCGATGGTCGAGCTGCACCAGCGGCACGGTCTCGAAGAAGTTCCGCCACAGCGGCTCGACCAGGAAGATGTCGGGCGGCACGATCCGCTCCGCCATCAAGGGGAAGGTGTTGTAGGCGAGGCCCGCGTCGTTGCCGGCGACGAAGGCGCCGGAGAGGATGGTGACGAAGACCAGCGCCGCCGCACCCCAGAGGGCGCCGCGCCAGCGCCCGAGGCGACGCGGGAGCGCCGTAGCGCCGCCCGCGAGCAGCCCCAGCGCCACCCAGATCAGGCAGCCGTAGATCAGCACCGCGAGGCCGAGATGGGCGGCGAGGCGATAGGGGCTCACGTCGGGCCGGTCCACCAGTCCGCTCTGCACCATGTACCAGCCGAGCAGGCCCTGGAGTGCGCCGAGCACGCCGATGGCGAGCACCGTGACCCCGAGGCGGCGGTCGAAGGCGCGCCGCAGCAGGAACCAGAGGAAGGGCAGCACGAAGGCGACTCCCACCGCGCGGCCCAGCAGCCGGTGCGCGTACTCGAGCCAGAAGATCCCCTTGAACTCCTCCAGCGTCATGCCGAGGTTGATCGCCCGGTACTCGGGGAAGCGCTTGTAGTCGGCAAAGAGCGCCTGCCATGCCTCCTCACCGACGGGCGGGAGCGTGCCCAGCAGCGGGCGCCAGTCCACCATGGAGAGGCCGGCGTGGTTGAGGCGGGTGATGCCGCCGAGCACCACCATCGCCAGCACGAGGCCGGCGAGGCCGAGCAGCCACCAGGCGACGGCGCGCTGCCGGCGGGCACGGGCGCCGGGGCGGGTGTCGGCGCTGCGGAAAGGCCGGAGGGCCGCGGCGTGCACGCGGGCTGCGAGTGGGCTAGCCGCCCTGCTGCCGGGCGGCGGCGCCCCCTGCCCCGCCCGCATCGCCGGCCCGGTCGCGCCGGGGATAGCGGCTCTCGACGTAGTCCGCGACGATCTTCTGGAAGTCCTCGGCGATGCCGGGGCCGCGCAGCGTCACCGCCTTCCTGCCGTCGATGAAGACCGGCGCCGCCGGCGCCTCGCCGGTGCCCGGCAGGCTGATGCCGATATCGGCGTGCTTGCTCTCGCCGGGGCCGTTGACGATGCAGCCCATGACCGCGAGCTGCATGGACTCGACCCCCTCGTGAGTCTCGCGCCAGAGCGGCATCTGCCGCCTGACGTAGCCCTGGATCCGCTCGGCGAGCTCCTGGAACACCGTGCTCGTGGTGCGCCCGCAGCCGGGGCAGGCGGCCACCAGCGGCACGAAGGAGCGGAAGCCCATGGTCTGCAGGATCTCCTGGGCGACGATGACCTCCTGGGTGCGGTCGCCGCCGGGCTCGGGCGTGAGCGAGATGCGGATGGTGTCGCCGATGCCCTGCTGCAGCAGCACCGAGAGCGCGGCGGTCGACGCCACGATGCCCTTGGAGCCCATCCCCGCCTCGGTGAGCCCGAGGTGAAGCGCGTAGTCGCTGCGCGCGCCCAGCTCGCCGTAGACGGCGATCAGGTCCTGCACCTGGGAGACCTTGGCCGAGATCACGATCCTGTCGCGCGGAAGCCCGATCTTCTCGGCCAGCGCGGCGCTGCGCAGCCCCGATTCGACCAGCGCCTCGCGCATCACGCCGGCGGCGTCCTTGGGCTCGGCGCGGGCGGCGTTCTCGTCCATCAGGCCCGCCAGCAGGTCCTGGTCGAGGCTGCCCCAGTTGACGCCGATGCGCACCGGGCGGTCGTGCTTCAGCGCGACCTCGATCATGGTCTGGAACTGGCGGTCGCGCTTCTCGCGGAAGCCCACGTTGCCGGGGTTGATGCGGTACTTGGCGAGCGCCTCGGCGCAGGCGGGGTACTCGGTGAGCAGGCGGTGGCCGTTGTAGTGGAAGTCGCCCACAAGCGGCACCGTGCAGCCGCCCGCCTCCAGCCGCTCGCGGATCTCCGGCACCGCGGCGGCGGCCTCGGGCGTGTTGACGGTGATGCGCACGAGCTCGGAGCCCGCCTCGGCGAGCGCCTTCACCTGCTCCGCCGTGGCGCGGGCGTCCTCGGTGTCGGTGTTGGTCATCGACTGGACGACGACGGGCGCGCCGCCGCCGATCGTGACCCCGCCGACCTCCACGCCGACGCTTGTCCGCCGCCCCTCGCCGGCGCCCTTCGCCGCCATCGTCGCTCCTCCAGCCGGCCGGAGACTCCGTCGGCGCCTCTCTACCACAGCCCGTGCAGGCCGGCCACCGCCCCTACCCCAGCACCGTTTCCTTCGCGCGGTGGAGGAAGGCGGTGGCGGACGCGATGGTCTTCTCCGGGCACTCCACGAGGTCGGCGTGGCCGATGCCCTCGTAGACGATCGCCTCGCAGCCCGGCACGTTGTCCACCACCCACTGGGCGCCGGCGCCGTCGGGCCCGGTCAGCATCGGCGTCAGCATGTCCTTGGCGGCGGTGATGACCAGCGTCGGGTTCCTGATCTGCTTGCAGTCCTCGCGCAGGTCCATCTCCTCCATGGCGATGCAGGCCTGAACCACCGTCTCCACCGCGTTGAGCCCGACGATGGTGCGCACCATCTCGATCAGCGGCTGGCCGTCGGGGCCGTCGAGGTAGTCGGCGCCCACGGCCTGGGTCACCACGTGATCGGCGAACTCGGGCCCGCAGCCCCAGGTCTGGGCCATGTGGCGCCAGGTGCGGAACATGATGCGGCGCATGGTGTCGCACTTGGCAAAGGCGCAGTCGCTCACCACGCCGATGCAGCGGTCGGGATACTTGGCCGCGAACTTGAGTGCGATCATGCCGCCGGCCGAGGTGCCCATCACGTGCGCCCGCTCGATCTCGAGCCGGTCGAGCAGCGCCGCCAGGTCGTCGGCCCAGAGGTCGAGGTCGTAGCGCATGAGCGGGCGGTCGGACTGCCCGTAGCCGCGCTGGTCGTAGCTGATGAGCTGGAACTGCTCGGCCAGCCCCTCCCACACCATGGCGAAGTTCTGGCGGCCGAAGAGCGAGCCGCCGATCAGCGCGAGCGGGTCGCCTTTTCCCATCAGCTCGTAGTAGATATTGATTCCGTTGGCCCTGACCTTCGGCATGACGAGTCCCTCCCGATCACCTGCCCCCGCATGATGGACCGAGAGCGCCCATGAACCTAGCGCCGGAATGGAGGGGCGCCGCGACACCGCCGCCCCGCCCGGCGGACGAGGAGGCGCTGGCGCTCTGCTGGGAGCGCTGGGGGGAGAACGCGGCCCGCAGCGAGGACGCCGAGCTCATCGCCTTCGCTGCCGCCTGCCGGGACGACCCGGCCGCGAACGCGCTGCTTGCCGCGCTCTTCGGCAACAGCCGCTATCTCAGCCACTGCGTCACCGCCGACCCGGCCTTCGCGCGGGTGCTGATCGAGCGGGGACCGGAAGCGGCCTTCGCCGACGCCCGCGCGCTGGCCGGGGACACCGGCGCGCTCGGCGAGGAATCGCGCCAGCAGGTGATGAAGCGGCTCAGGGTGGCGAAGCGCCGCGCGAGCCTCGCCATCGGCATGGCCGACATCGCCGGCGTCTGGCCGCTGGAGCGCGTGACCGGGGCGCTCTCCGACATCGCCGGGACGACCCTCAGCGCCGTCTGCGCCCACCTGCTGCGCAACCTGCACGACCGGGGCAAGCTCGCCCTGCCGCATCCGGACGCGCCGGAGCGCGGCTCCGGCCTCATCATCCTCGGCATGGGGAAGCTCGGCGCCGGCGAGCTCAACTACTCGAGCGACGTGGACATCATCGTCCTCTTCGACGAGGACATCGCCTCCGACCCCGGCGGCGACGGGCTGCAGCAGATCTTCGCCCGGCTCGCCCGCCACCTCGTCACGATCATGGACGAGCGCACGGCGGACGGCTACGTCTTCCGCACCGACCTCAGGCTGCGCCCGGACCCGGGCTCGACCGCGGCGGCGCTCTCGGTCCGCGCGGCGGAGGCCTACTACGCGACCACCGGCGAGAACTGGGAGCGGGCCGCCATGATCAAGGCGAAGCCCGTGGCCGGCGACATCGAGGCCGGCGACGGCTTCCTGGAGCGGCTGCAGCCCTTCATCTGGCGCCGCCACCTCGATTTCGCCGCGATCCAGAACATCCGCTCGATCAAGCGCCGGATCGACGCCCACCGCGGCCTCGGCGAGATCGCCGTCGCAGGCCACAACGTCAAGCTGGGGCGCGGCGGCATCCGCGAGATCGAGTTCCTGGCGCAGACGCAGCAACTCATCTGGGGCGGGCGCGACCCGAGCCTGCGCGTGCGCGGCACGCGAGAGGCCTTCGACAACCTGGTGAGCGCCGGCCACGTGCGCCGCCAGGCGGTGACGGAGCTGATGGAGGCCTACGTCTTCCACCGCACCCTCGAGCACCGGATACAGATGGCGGACGACCGCCAGACCCACAGCATGCCCGACGACGCCGAGGGCGTGGCGCAGGTCGCGACCTTCCTCGGCTTCGACACGACCGAAGCCTTCACCGAGGTGTTCGTCGCCCATCTGCGCACCGTGGAGCGCCACTACGCGACGCTCTTCGACGACGAGCCGGAGCTGTCGGCCGCGGGGACGCTGGACTTCGGACCGGAGAGCGACGGCGACGCCGCGCTGGAAGCCCTCTCGGCCATGGGCTACGCCCACCCCGAGCGCGCCTACGAGACGCTCAAGGCCTGGCACGAGGGCCGCTACCGCGCCGTCCGCGGCGAGGAGGCGCGCGAGCGGCTGGCCGAGCTGGTGCCCAAGCTGCTGGACATCCTCGCGGCCTGGCCCGACCCGGATTCCGCGCTCGCGCTCTTCGACGGCTTCCTCGCCCGGCTGCCGGCCGGCTCGCACCTCTTCTCCATGTTCGCGGCCCATCCCGAGCTCTTCGACCTGATTACCGAGATCATGGGCTCCGCGCCCCGTCTCGCCGGCTGGCTGGAGCATCGGCCGGTCTTGCTCGACAGCGTGCTGAGCCGCGAGTTCTCCGACCTGGACGTGCCGGACGCCGACGAGCTGGGGCCCGAGCTCGCGACCATGGCGCGGCGCGGGCTCGTGCGCGTGTTCTACCAGCGCGAGTTCGGCACCGACGAGCTGACGGCCGAGCTCGCCGACATCGCGCGCCAGGCGAAGGACGTGCAGGACTTCCTCGATGCCGAGAGGCGCTGGGCCAACGACAAGATCTTCCACATCGGCGTGCACATGCTGCGGGGCCTGCTCTTCCCGGTGGAAGCCGCGACGCCGCTCTCCGACATCGCCGACGCCTGTCTCGGCGCCACCTTGCCCGTCGTCGCGCGCGCCTTCGCGGTGCGCCACGGCCGCGTGCCCGGCGGGCAGCTCGCCGTGGTCGCGCTGGGCCGGCTGGGCAGCCGGGAGATGACCGTGACCGCGCCGCTCAACCTCATGCTGGTCTACGATCACGCCACCGACGCAGGCCCCTCGGACGGGAGCAAGCCGCTCGCGCCCGAGCGCTACTACGGGCAGCTGAGCCGGCGCTTCGTCTCGGCGATCGGGGCGGCAACGGCGGAGGGCACGCTCTACGACATCGACATGCACCCGCGCCCCACGGGCAACGCCGGCCCCGTCATCACCTCGCTCGCGGGCTTCCTCGACCACCACCGCGCCGCCGCCAGGACCTGGGAACATCGGCTCCTGAGCCGGGCGCGGGTGGTCTGGGCGGAGGGCGACCTGGGCGCGCGCTTCGAGGAGGCGCGCCGGACGGTTCTCCGGGAACATCCCGTGGGCGACGGCCTCGCGGCCGGGCTCGCCGCGCTGCGCGAGCAGATGCGCGACGAAGACGCGGACGAGGATATCTGGGAGATCGAGCAGAAGCGGGGCGGCCTGCTCGACTCGGAGTTCATCGCGCAATACCTGCGACTGCAGCACGCCGCGCGGGGCGACGGCCTCCCCGGCGGCGACTCGATCGCCGTCTTCGCGGCCGCGGGCGACAGCGGGCTGATCGAGCCCGAGACCGCGCGGGAGCTCGCCGACGCCCTCACGTTGTGGCGCAACCTCGACGGCATCCTGAGCCTGACGGTGGAGGAAGGCTTCGTCGAGGCGGCGGCCCCGCCGGCGCTGCTCGGCGTGATCGAGCGCGCCTGCGACGTCAGCCACTTCGATCTGCTGAAGGAGGAGATGCGCGAGACCGCCGCCCGCACCGCCCAGCACTACGACCGCCTGCTCGGCGGCGCCGAGGGGTGAAAGACCCACCTCCCCCTGTCCCCCTCCCCCGAAGGCGGAGGGGGAACGTGGCTGCGCCGCCTTCTCTCCCTCTCCTCCCTGGGGAGGAGAGGGCCGGGGTGAGGTGGGGGCGTTTGCTTTCCCCGCCACACGATGCGCGGGATTCCAGAAGTCCTTGGACAAAGCCGCGCGTGGTTCTTCGCGCCGAGTCCTGCCTGCACGCCAGCACGGGAAGAGATCAGAAGCGGTCGGGCGTGAGGCCCGCCATGTCGATCCCGGGGTCACGGCCCGAGACGATGTCGGCGATGATCCGGCCCGAGCCGGAGGCGTAGGTCCAGCCCGTGCTGCCGTGGCCGGTGTCCATGTAGAGCCCCGGAACCGAAGTCCTGCCGATGACGGGCAGGCAGTCCGGCGTCATCGGGCGAAAGCCGATCCAGCGCTCGGCCTTGCCCCGGTCGCCGCCGCTCGGGAACACCGCCATGGCCGCATCCAGCGTGGCGTTCGCCCGGTCGGCGCGGATGGTGGCGTTGTGGCCGTCGAGCTCGGCGGTGCCGGCGCAGCGCAGCCTGTCGCCGAGGCGGCTCATCACGATGCGGCGGTGGCCGTCGTGGACGGCGCGGGTGGGCGCGCCGTTGTAGCCGGTCGTGGGGATCGTCACCGAGTAGCCCTTGAGCGGATAGATCGGCACCCGCACGCCGAGGCGCCTGAGGAAGCGCGGGCTGTAGCTCCCCAGACTCATCACCACGGCGTCGGCCTCGATGGCGCCCTTGTCGGTCTCGGCGCCGGTGACGCCGCGGCGGTCGCCGCTCAGCCGCGTCACGGTCTCGCCATAGCGGAAGGTCACGCCCCTGGTGGCAGCGGCGGCGGCAAGCCCCGCGGTGAACTTGTGGGCGTCGCCGGATTCGTCCTGCGGAAAGTAGAGCGCGCCTGCGAACTGGTCGGCGGTCTGCTGCAGCGCAGGCTCGGTCTCCAGCATCGCGTCGCGGTCGAGGCGCTCGGGGTGGAAGCGCTGGTCCGCCATCCGGGTCTCGTAGGCGTAGGCGGCGTCCAGCGAACGTGCGTCGCGGTAGAGGTGGAGCACCCCCTCGGCGCGCCCGTCGTAGTCGATCCCCTCCTTCTCGCGCAGCGCCCGGAAGCAGTCGTAGCTGTAGGTCGAGAGCCGGAGCGAGACCTGCTGCGCGCGCTCGAAGCGTGCGGTTGTGCACTGGCGCAGGAACTGCACCGCCCAGCGCCACTGGGCGAGGTCGGGGCGGAGGCGGAAGAGATAGGGCGCGTCCTCCCGCCCGAACCACTTGACCAGCATGCGGGGCACTTCGGGATGCGCCCAGGGCCGGGCGGCGTAGGCGCTGACGATGCCGCCGTTGGCGAAGCTGGTCTCGAGCCCTGCGCCCGGCTGCCGCTCGACCACGGTGACCTCGTGGCCGGCCTCGTTCAGGAAGTAGGCCGCCGCGGTGCCGACCACGCCGGCGCCGAGCACCAGGACCCGCATGGCAAGCCTCCGGCCGCGGGCGCCGTCTTGCCGCGGGCTACGCGATTTCCACCGCGAGCTGGCCCACGTCGACCGCGTCTTCCTCCTTGACGTGGAGCTTGCTGACCACGCCGTCGCTCTCGGCGTCGTGCGGCACCTCGGTCTTCATCACCTCGAGGATGAAGAGCGTATCGCCCGCCTTGACCGAATCTCCCTCCTTCACCAGGACCTTCCACACGTTGCCCGGCGCCTGGGTCAGAACCTCCTCCGCCATCAACCGGCCTCCCCTTGTTCGATGCTGTCGAGGGTGCAGGCCTCGTCGAGGGCGACGCGCAGCGCCTGCGCGTCCCCCACCGAGACCTCGCGGAACCTGATGTGCTCGTTGGGCTTCATCTGGCCGAGCTTCCAGAAGGCGGCCGACGGCACCGTGTAGGGGCAGATGAAACCGCCCATGCTGGGGCCGTCGTTCATCAGGATGATCGGCGTCTGGCCACCCAGGTTGATCGCGCCCAGCGGATAGCCCTGGTCGATGATGTTCGAGGGGAAGTCGCCGTGCTCCGGCAGCTTGTCGGTGGCCTTCGCGGTGAAGGTCCAGTCCGGTCCGCGCAAGCGATAGCCGGTGCGGTCGCTGCGCGCCTCCAGCAGCCAGTCGGTGGCGGCGAAGCGCTCGTGCCCGGCGTCGTCGACCCAGTCGTCGTTGGGCCCGCGCACCGCCTCGACCTCCCAGGTCTTGCCCTCGGCGAAGGCGGGTCTCGCGCGGGGCGCGACGCGCCGGCCCGGCGTGCCTTCGGCCTCCTTCACGGGCAGCACCTGCCCGGCCTTGACCGCGTAGCCGTCCAGCCCGCCGACGCCGGCCTTGTGGAAGGTCGACGCCGAGCCGAGCCACGCGGGCGCGTCGATGCCGCCGGCGACGGCGAGATAGCCGCGCGCGCCGGCGACGGCCGGCCCCATCCTGAGCGTCTGCCCGGCTGCGACGGCGACGCTCTCCCACAACGGCAGCGGCTCGCCGTCGAGGGCCGACCGCATGTCGGCGCCGGCGAGCGCGATCACCCCGTCCCGCTGGAAGCGGATCGTCGGCCCCATGAACTGGGCTTCGAGCCCGGGCGCGCCCTCGTCGTTGCCGACGACGAGATTGGCGAGGCGGAAGGACCACATGTCCAGCGGGCCGGAGGGCGGGAATCCCTGGTTCCAGTAGCCCACGCGGCCGGGAAAGTCCTGGATGCTGGTCTCGAGGCCGGGCTTGACGATCTCGAGCATCGACGCGCTCTCCTAGTGCAGGTGCTTGAGGTACTGGTTCACGAAGTCGAAGCCGATGAGCTTGCAGTAGAGGTCCATCAGCCGCGCCGTCATCGGGCCGGGACTCTCCCGCTCGCCGAAGCCCACGCCGTTGATGGAGGCGACCGGGCAGACGCAGTAGCTGGTGGACGTGATGAAGGCCTCGTCCGCGCCGTGGGCGTCGAAGAGGTCGAGGTCGCACTTCACCACCTCGATGCCCGCCTCCGCCGCGAGCTCCAGCACGGTCTCGCGGCTGATGCCGTTGAGCACGTAGCGGTCCTGCGGCGTGTAGAGCACGCCGTCGGTGACGAGGAAGAGGTTGGAGCCGACGCCCTCGCAGAGGTTGCCGTTGTGGTCGAGGAAGAGCGCCAGGGCGTTGGGATCGACGCGGCGGACCTCGTCGTTGCCGAGGAAGAGGTTGAGGTAGTTGTGGGTCTTGGCCCGGGGCGAGATCGTGTCGGGCGCCGGGCGGCGGTTGGAGGGCACAATCAGCGGGATCCCGTCGCGGAAGTAGTGGGCGCGCTGGGCGATCGGCAGCGGCGTGCAGTCGATGATGAGCGTGGGCTCGGTCGAGCCGTAGAAGTCGCCGCCCGCCGGCTCGACGCCGCGCGAGATGCGCTGGAACACCCAGTAGTCGTCGTCCGGCCCGAGCAGGTGGAGGTTGCGGGCCAGCACCTCCTCGGTGTGGCGCTTCATCTCCGAGGGCGCCATGCCGGGGTCGATGCGGAGATAGCGGAGCGTCTTGTAGAAGCGGACGATGTGCTCCTCGAGCTTGAAGATGCGGTGCCCGAAGGTGCGGGTGGTGTCGAAGCAGCCGTCGCCGTAGCGGAAGCTGCGGTCGCGGAAGGAGACGAGCGCCCGGCTCTCGGGCACGATCTCGCCGTTGAAGTAGCAGACCCGCTCGTTCGCAAGCTCAGCCGCCATGTGCGCCCCCCTGCCGCCGCCGCCCGGCCGGCGCGCGATCATGGCGCAAAAGGCCGGCGGGTGCGAGTGCCTTGTCCCCTACAGGACAGGCGGCGGGCGGCGCACCACCAGGCAGCGCGCGATCATGTCGTGCAGGCCCTGCCTGCGGCGGTTGAAGGGAATCGCGAGGCAGGCCGCGATGGCCGCGATGCCCACGACGAAGTTGAGGCCGGTCACCATGCTGACGATACCGGGCAGATAGAGCGGCCAGCAGCGCAGGCCGGCCGTGAGCAGGGACACGCGCCCGCCGTCGAGGTTCGTGACCCGGAGCCCCAGCGCCCGCTTGCCCAGGGTCGCCTGCGCACGCCCGCTCTCCTGCAGCGCCGTATAGACGCCGAGCGCGATGCCGAAGACCACGGAGCCGAGCCAGGAGAGCGAGTAGCTCACCACCTCCATGGACGCGCCGCCGGCCTGCGAGGAATGGGTCGAAGTCTCGACCAGACCG
This sequence comes from Alphaproteobacteria bacterium, assembly GCA_022823305.1. Taxonomy (GTDB): domain Bacteria; phylum Pseudomonadota; class Alphaproteobacteria; order UBA828; family UBA828; genus WTGU01. The sequence goes on along the minus strand of JAJDXK010000101.1, from coordinate 194,796 downwards.
GGCCAGAGGAAGAGCCCCACCAGGTAGACGCCGACGAGCACGATGACGGTGTCGATCAGCCAGGCCGCGAAGCGGCGCCAGAAGCCGGCGAGGAAGACGCCCTGCGTAGCCCCCGGGTCGGAACCCTGCTCGGTCATGCCCGCGGCCTGCGGCCCGCCCAGACGTTGGAAGGGCCGCCCGCCTGGGACGGCCCTTCCTTGTCAATCCGCGATCTGCGGATCGCGTCGGCACTGTCAGGTGCGGGTCCCATCCGAGGGAGAGACCCAGTTCACGGCGACCGCCGATCGCGGCTTGCGAATGTCAGACACTGGATCACCTCCTTTCGTTGTTGCGGATGCCTCGTATATTGCGCGGCCGCTCCGGCGGCGCAAGCACGGCTGCGGGAAGGGAATGCCGAACGGCCGCAGTATCAGAGCGTGCTGCGCTCGCCGCTGTCCCACCAGGCCTTGAACATGGCGAAGGTCTCGTCGCCGAGCAGGCGCTGATAAGGGAGGTCTCGCTGCCCGGTCGGGGTCGAGACCTCGCGCTCGAGCCCGGCGATGTCGATGCCGAGGTCGGCGGCCTGAGAGAGGAGGTTGCCGTAGAACACCCGCTCGATCCGCGCCCACCAGATCGCCGCTGCGCACATGACGCAGGGCTCCCAGGTGGTGTAGAGGACGGACCCCGAGAGGTCCCAGTTGCCGGTGCGCCTGCCGGCGTCGCGGATCGCGTTGATCTCGCAGTGGCCGGTGGCGTCGTGGGTCTCGGCCACGTTGTTCCAGCCCTCGCCGATCACTTCGCCGTCGCGCACGATGAGGGTGGCGCAGTAGCCGCCCTCGCCCGCCGCCATCTTCTCCTCGCAGAGCGCGATGGCGCGCCGCATGTAGCCTTCGTGATCCATGCCCGCCTCCCTCGTCAGCGTTTGGCGCGCGCCACCGATTCGGCCAGCACGCACAGGATCTCGAACATCATGGTGGCGCCGACCAGCGCCGTGTTGCCGCTGGGATCGAAGGGCGGGGCGACCTCGACCACGTCGCCGCCGACCAGGTTCAGCCCGCGCGCGCCGCGCAGCATGCACTGCGCCTCGAAGGTCGAGAAGCCGCCGATCTCGGGCGTGCCGGTGCCGGGCGCGTAGACCGGGTCGAGCCCGTCCACGTCGAAGCTGATGTAGGTGGGCCCCTCGCCGACCACGGCGCGGGCCTCTGCCACCACCTTCTCCCAGCCGAGCGCGAAGTATTCCTCGATGCCGATGACGCGCATCCCCGAATCGCGGGCGAAGTCCAGGTCGTGGAGGTCGTAGACCGAGCCGCGGATGCCGATCTGCACGGTCCGCTTCGGGTCGAGCAGGCCCTCCTCCACGGCGCGGCGGAACATCGTGCCGTGGGTGATCCTGTGGCCGCCGAAGTAGCTGTCCCAGGTGTCGGAGTGGGCGTCGAAGTGGATCATGCCGAGCGGCCGGTCCTTGGCGATGGCGCGCATGACGGGGAGCGTGACGAGGTGGTCGCCGCCGGCCGAGAGCGGCACCGCGCCGGCCTCGTGCAGCGTCGTGAAGAAGCGCTCGATGCGGCCGATGGTGTCCATCAGGTCGATGGGGTTGACGCTGGCGTCGCCGCAGTCCGCCACGCGGCAGAGCTCGTAGGGGCAGATGCCGAGCAGATGATGGGTGCGCCGCATCAGGCTCGACATGTTGCGGATCTCGCGCGGGCCGTGGCGGGCGCCGGCGCGGTTGGTGGTGCCGCCGTCCCAGGGCACCCCCACGAGCGCGATGTCCACCGCCGAGAAGTCGGTGACGTGGGGCAGCCGCATGAAGGTCGGCATGGCGCTGAAACGCGGCATGTCCATGCCGCTGACCGGCTCGTAGAAGCCCCCACTCATGGCGTGCCCCCCTTTCCTACTCGGCCGCGATGTCGTGCCGGCGCGAGCCGAATATCTCGACCAGCGCATCCGTCATGCCGTCCACGTAGTCGGCGACGAAGCGCTCGCCCTTCTCCGCCGTCGCCGCGGAGGACGGCGAGAGCGCCCCGGTCCAGGGCACGCGCGAGGTATCGGTCGGATAGACGTCGTAGAGCGGGAAGTCGGCGGGCGGATGGTCCGGCGCCTTGGTCATGTCCACCAGCGCGGGATGGAGGTGCAGCATGACCGAGGTCTCCATCAGGCCGGCATGCTCCAGCGGCCAGCCGGGAAAGCCCTCGGGCCAGGCGAGGCGGAAGGTCTCCTCCCGCACGTACTCCCAGTAGGGGAGCTTGGCGATCTTCATGTCGCGGACGCCGTCCCGCCTGAGCCCGCGCAGCGCGAGGTCGATGCCCTCCACCAGGAACATGTTGTTCTCGTAGTGGCCGTCCACCAGCGCCATGCGGCGCACGCCGTGACGCGCGAACTCCGTGACGATGTCGCGCACCGTGCGGATCAGGGTCTCGCCGTCGAGGCTGGTGGTGCCGGGGAAGTGGTTGCCGCCGCCGGACTTCGGCTGCGACTTGTAGCCGTAGCAGAGGGTGGGCGCGACCAGGTCGCCGGTGCGCGCCGCCACCCGCTCGGAGAGCGCGGTGGGAATCGCGGTGTCGCAGTTCATGGGCAGGTGGGGCCCGTGCTGCTCCAGCGAGCCGACGGGGAGGATCACCACCGGCTGCTCCTCCCGCACGCGGCGGTCGTACTCGGTCCAGTCGATCTCCGCGATGCGCACGGGGCGGGTCATGGCGGCCTCCTCGCGCCGGTCGGGTCAGCGGTTGGTGGGCCAGCGCGGCTGGTTGTCGCTGCCCCAGCGGTTGATGCCGATATCGGTCTGGGCGCAGCGCCGCCAAACCTCGGCGAGCGGCGGGATGAACGCCCTGTTCTTCTCCTCCAGCCGCTCCTGGCCGGCCGTGATGGCCGGCATCATCTCGCGCAGCTCGTCCATCAGCGCCTCCTCGTCGACCCGCGTGAGCGCGCCGTCGTCGACCATGATCTCGCCGTTGACGATCACCGTCTCCACCGAGGAGCCGTTCTCGCAGTAGACGAGGTGGTTGCGCACGTCGTTGAGCGGCGTGAAGTTGGCCGTGCGCATGTCGAGGATCGCCATGTCGGCGCGCTTGCCCGGCTCCAGAGAGCCGATCTCGTCCTCCAGCAGCACGCTGTAGGCGCCGCCCATGGTGGCCGCGTGGAGCACCTCGTGGGCGTCGAGCCAGTAGGCGTTGTCGGGGGACGAGATGTTGTGCATCAGGCCTGCGCACTGCATCACGCTGAACATGCGCGGCGTGTCGCTGGTGGAGATGCCGTCCGAGCCGAGCGCGAGGTTCACGCCGGCGTCCAGCAGCCGGCGCACCGGGCAGATGCCCGAGCCCAGCTTGAGGTTGGAGAGCGCGTTGTGGACCACCGAGCAGCGCGCCTCGCCCATCAGCGCGATGTCGTCGTCGGTGAGCCAGATGCCGTGGGCGATGGTGGTGTGGCGGGTGAGCAGGCCGAGGTCGTGCATGTAGCGGATCAGCGTCTTGCCGTAGAACTCGCGGCCGGTCACCGCCTGCACCTTGGATTCGAGGATGTGGGTGTGGAAGGGCACCCCGTTCTCGCGCGCGAAGGCATCCGCCGCCCGCATCAGCGGCTCGGTGCAGCGCTGCGGGCCGGAGGGCGCCGGCATGAAGCGGAGCCGGCCGGCCCGGTTGTGGTAGCGCGCGAGCGCCTCTTCGCAGAAGGCGCTGAACTCGTCCGCAGACGGCGGCACCATCTCGTCGACCTCCTGCTTCAGGTCCGCCGGCAGGTGGTCGTTCAGGTAGACGATGGAATCGGGCAGCTTGCGGTCGATCACGTGGCCCGAGACCGAGGCGCGCAGGCCCACGTCCTCGTAGGCCTCGAACACCGCGCCGATGGTCTCCATCGACTGCAGCGGGAACTCCAGGATGTCGTCGGAGAAGAACGTGACCCCGGTCTTGATCGCGTCCATGGCGCAGAGCGCAGAGCGCAGGTAGATCATGCGCGGCGTGAGCTCGGCCTCGCCCAGGATGCCGTAGGCGAGCGTCATCCAGAGCTCGAGCGGCATGTTGTCGTAGCGCCCCTTGGCGAAGGCCTCGGGCGTGTGGATGTGGCCGTTGACGAGGCCCGGGATGACCAGCTTTCCCGCGCCCTCGATCACCCGGTCGGCCTGGACCTCCTCTCCGGCGTCACCGATCGCGGCGATGCGCTCGCCCTCGATCAGGATGTCGCCCTGGAAGGGCTCGCTCCCGTGCTCCGGGTCCATGGCGACGATGGTGGCGCCCTCGATCAGTATCGACATGGTTATGGCCCTTTCTCCTCTTGCGGCGTCTCCCGCTCACGCCGGCAGCACATAGGTATCCTCCGCCCGCCAGGACGCATGCAAGGTCCGGCCCGGCGTGATGTCGACCGTGTCGAGCTCGTGCGCCTGCTTCTGCACGCGAAATGTCGAGTCGCCGCCGATGTCGAGGTGCAGCGTCACCACCGAGCCGATGAACTCCTCGCTGATGATGGTGCCGGTGACGGCGTTTCCGTGCACCTCCGCGCCAAGCGACACGCGGTCGGCGCTGACCACGAGATTGATCGTGTCGCCCGGGGCCGGCGCGCGCCCCGCCGGCGCGGCGGCCGTGAAGTCGCCGTGGGCGGTGTCTACGGTGATGCGCGCGCCCTCCGCCACCCGCACGCGGCCCTCGATGATGTTGTTGGTGCCGACGAACTCGGCGACGAAGCGGTTGGCCGGCGCGCGGTAGACCTCGCGCGGCGCGCCGATCTGCTGGATGCGGCCCTCGTTCATGATGACGACGCGGCTCGCCATCGCGAAGGCCTCCGACTGGTTGTGCGTCACGTAGACGAAGGTGATGCCGAGGCGGCGCTGGAGCTGGGTGATCTCGGCCTGCATGCGCACGCGCAGGTGCGCGTCCAGCGCGCTCAGCGGCTCGTCCAGAAGCAGGATGCGGGGCTCCGTGACCAGCGCCCGCGCCAGCGCGACGCGCTGCCTCTCGCCGCCCGAGAGCTGCGCGATGTTGCGGTTCGCGTAGTCGGCGATGCCCACCTGCTCCAGCCACTTCAGCACCCGGGCGCGGCGCTCCTTCGCCGGCATGCGGCGCATCTTGAGGCCGAACTCCACGTTTCCGCGCACGCTGAGGTAGGGGAAGAGCGCGAGGCTCTGCCACACCATGGGCGTGTCGCGCTCCCAGGGCTTGCGCTCGTTGACCCGCTCGCCGCCGAGCCGCACCTCGCCCTCGCTCGGCTCCTCGAGACCGGCGATCATGCGCAGCGTCGTGGTCTTGCCGCAGCCCGACGGCCCCATGAGCGCGATGAACTCGCCCTCGGCGATCTCCAGGTCGATGCCGCGCACCGCTTCCTGTTCGCCGAAGCGCTTGGTCAGCCCGTCGAGGACCAGCAGGGCGTCAGCCATCGCGTACCTTCCTTAGACTGGCGCGCCGACGCGGCTCGTCCCGCGCCGGGTCAGCAGAAAGACCTGCGCCAGGATAACCAGCGTGATCGACACCGCGAAGACGACGCTGCCCACCGCGTTGATCCTGGGGCTCACCTGCCCCTGCATCATGTTGAGCACGCGCACGGGCAGCGTCTCGGTCACGCCGCCGACGAAGAAGGCGATCATGAACTCGTCGAAGGAGACCGCGGCGGTGAGGAAGAGCGCGGCGAAGATCGCCGGCATGGTGAAGGGCAGGATGACGTAGCGCATCGCGCGCCAGCTGGTGGCGCCGAGGTTCCAGGCGGCGCGCTCCAGGTCCGGGTCCATCTGCGAGAGGCGGAGCCGTATCAGCGCCATGGCGAAGGGCGTGCAGTAGACGACGTGGGCGAAGATCACCGAGTGCGGCTCGCCCACCAGGCTCACCCGCCCCAGGAACATCAGCATGATGAGCCCGAGGATCAGCACCGGAATGGTGGGCGGCAGCAGCGCCAGCGCGAGGTAGACGTTCTTGCCGAAGAAGCGGTAGCGGAAGTCGGTGTACGCGGTCGCGAAGCCGATGAAGGTCGAGATGGCCGCGACCGAGAGGCCGATCACGATGCTGAAGCGGAAGGCGCGCGACACCGGCGCCTCGTTCCAGATCGCCTCGTACCAGACCGTGGAGAAGCTCTCGATCGGCAGGATCGGGAAGCGGCCCTCGTTGAAGGAGAAGATGAAGCTGATCGCGATCGGCACGAAGACGAAGCCGAGCGCGACGAACACGTAGCCCAGCAGGGTGCGGCGGATGAGGCGGTCGAGGATCACCGGCGCGCCCGCCCGTGGCCGTAGGCGAAGTAGAGCGCGGTGAAGGCGACCACGATCAGGGTGACCACCATGGTGAGCGCGACCACCGCCGCACGGGGCCAGTGGTTGCCCTGCTTCACCGTGTCCACGATCAGGATGCTGAGCGTCGGCGGCTTGCTCCCGCCCAGGCTCACCGGGCTCACGAAGTCACCGAAGCAGAGGATGAAGGCGAAGGTCGCGGCCAGGATCAGCCCCACCTTGGCCGAGGGCACGATCACCAGGAAGACGGTCCGGATGCGCCCGCAGCCCAGGTTGTGGGCGGCCTCGATCAGGCTGCGGTCGACGTTCGCCAGACTGAAGAGCTGGAGCAGGATCACCAGCGGCAGGCAGAGCGTGAGGTAGCCGATCACCGTGCCGAAGAGCGTGTTCAACATCGCCACCGGGCCGAAGCCGAGGTGAGCGAAGACGGTGTTCAGGATGCCGCTCTCGGAGAGCACGGGCTGCCAGGAATAGACGCGCACGATGTAGCTGGTGAAGAAGGGCGTGATGAGCAGGAAGACCCCGAGGCGGCGGGTTGCGGGCGAGACCTTGAAGGCCAGCGCGTAGGCCGCGGGGAAGGCCAGCAGGCTGCACACCGCCGCCGCCAGCGCGCCGTAGCCGAGGGTGCGGAGGTAGGTGTCCACCACATAGCCCTTGCTCCACATCTTGACCCAGTTGACGGTGTCGAAATCCGCCTCGAGGCGGAAATTCTTCACCGACCAGAAGGTCATCACGACGAGGAAGGCGAGCGGAGCGAGGAAGAACACGCCCTGCCAGACGGCGAGCGGCAGGCCCCAGAAGAGCGCGTAGCCGTCCGGGCGCACGCGCCGGCCGCGGCCGGCGCCGGCCGTCACGCCCTCAGCGGCGGCAGCCATGGGTGAAACCGGTCAAGGCCACCGGGCGCGGTCGGGGGGCCGCCTCGTGGCGGCCCCCGCCGGGCACTAGATGTTCTTGTACTCGTTCCAGACCTCGGTCCAGTCGTCGATGGACTGCTGCACCGGGGTCTGGCGGAGCTGGATCTTGCCGTCCGCGTATTCGTGCATGACGTTCCGCTTGTCGAACCGGTGCCGCAGCAGCTCGGCCGACTCCGGAGCGTTCTCGTTGAGCGCCTCCCAGCCCTTCTTGTTGGGGAGCGAGGCGTTGTAGGAGGGCTTGGTGGCGATGCGCCACTGACCCTCGGGGCCCACCAAGTACTGGATGAACTTCTTGGCCAGATCCGGCTTCTCCGTCCCGGTGCCGATGGAGACCGACTCGGTCCACTGGATGCCGCCCTCGTCCGGGATGGTGGTGGTCATCGGCAGCCCGTCCTTGTGCAGCAGGATCGAGATCCAGTCGCCGATGCCGGGCATGACCCAGGCCTGACCGTTGGTCATCGAGGAGAACACGTCGGCCATGGCGTAGAATCCGGCGAGCTGCGGCTTGAGCGAGAAGGTGGTCTCGCGCAGCGCCTGGAAGGCAGCATCGTCGATGTTGAAGGGGTCCTTGTTGCCGTTGTAGAGGCTGAGGCAGCCCATGGTCGGCAGGTACCAGTCGAAGTGACCGACCTTCCCGGTCACCCGCTCGTCCCACATGATGCCGTAGGTGCTGCAGTCCGCTTCGCTGAGGTGATCGGTGTTGTGGACCAGCCCGAGATAGCCGAAGGACTGCATGACCGAGTAGAGGTCGCCGTCGAGCCAGTGGCCCTCGAGCTGCTGGAACTCGGGCCAGAAGTCGTCGAAGGGATAGTCGGCCGGGTCCATCTTGTCGATGTAGCCCGCATCGCGCAGCTGCACGATGTACTCGCGGTCCGAGAGGATCACGTCGTAGGTGCCGGGCGGCGACTGGTTGACGAGGGCCAGCATCTGCTCGCCGCCGACATATTCCTTGCTGAGGATCTTGACGCCGTGCTCCTTCTCGAAGGGCTCGACGATGTGGGGGTCCGCATGACCCGGCCAGCTCAGATAGGTGAGCGTATCCTCCTGCGCGTGGGCCGCGCGGCCCCCGATAGTGCCCGAGAGCGCCGCGGTACCGGCGAGCGCGCTCGCCCCCTTGAGAAAGCCGCGCCGCGACAGGCGCCAGCCGCGCGGATCGCTGTTCCACCAGGTGCCCATAGTATCCTCCCTCTCGTTGTCCTCTGGCCATGGTATCAGAAGTGGCCTATCTCCACATGAATTCGGTGCGGCCAACGCCGCCAACGCCACGGGAGACGACCAGTGCTGCAACTCGGGCTCGTGCTCGGCTACCAGGGCCGCGACTTCGCCATCGACACCGACCTGATCCGCGAGGCGGAGGCGCTCGGCTACCGCTCGATCTGGACCTCGGAGGCCTACGGCTCGGACGCGGTGACGCCGGCCGCCTGGATCCTGGCGCAGACCGAGCGGATGACGGTGGGCACCGCACTCATGCAGATGCCGGCGCGCACGCCCGCCTGCGCGGCGATGACCGCGCTCACGCTGCAGGCGCTCTCGGGCGGACGCTTCGTCCTCGGCATCGGGCCGTCCGGGCCGCAGGTGATCGAGGGCTGGCACGGCGTCGCCTACGGCAAGCCGCACGAGCGGCTGCGCGAGTACGTCTCCATCGTGCGCCGCATCGTGGCGCGCGAGGAGCCGGTGGTCCACGAGGGCACGCACTACGCCATGCCCTATCGCGGGCCGGACGCCACCGGGCTCGGCAAGCCGCTCAGGAGCATCCTCCACGCGCGCCATCCGCTGCCCATCCACACCGGCTCGGTCACGCCGGCAGGGCTTCGCCTCGCCGGCGAGATCACCGACGGGCTGTTCCCTCTCTTCATGATGCCGGAGCGCGCCCACGTCTACCGCGAGCCGCTGGTGGAGGGCTTCCGCCGGGGCGGGCACGGCGAGCAACGTGACGACTTCGCCGTCCAGCCCTTCGTCACCACGAAGATCGACGACGACCACAGGCGCGCCCTCTTCGCGGTCAAGCAGTCGCTCGCGCTCTATGTCGGCGGCATGGGCGCGCGCGGCCGCAACTTCTACAACGACTACGCGAGGCGGCTCGGCTTCGGCGAGGCTGCCGGGGTCATCCAGGAACGCTTCCTCTCCGGCGACAAGCAGGGCGCGGCCGACGCGGTGCCGGACGAGTTCGCCGACGGCATCGCCCTGGTGGGACCGAAGGCGCACATCAGGGAGCGGCTCGCGGCCTGGAAGCGGGCGGCGGCGGACGGCTCGGTGACGGCGTTGCTGCTGGGCGGCGCCGGGCGCGAGGAGATCCGCTTCCTCGCCGAGGAGTTGCTGTAGCCGGGAGGCGGCAGGAAGCCGGCGCGGGTCCGGGCGCCGTGCGGCGCTGGCTGCTCGCCCCGGCACTGGCGCTCTGCGCCGTCTGGCTCGCCACCTGCGAGAGCGTACCGCCGCCGCCCCCTGCCGACCCGAACGCCCCGCGCCCCCATCTCGTCCAGGTGGCCAGCAACGGCTGGCACACGGCGATCGTCGTGCCGGCGCCGGCGCTGATCGCCGCCGGGCTGCTGCCGGAGGCGGCGGACTTTCCCGGCGCGGCCTATCTGGAGTTCGGCTGGGGCGATCGCACCTATTACCCGGCGCGGGAGAAGACGCTCGGCATGACCCTTGCGGCCGCCCTCGTGCCGACGCCCGCGGTCATGCACATGGCCGGCCTCGCGGCCCCCCCGCGCGATGGCGGCTCGGGCCGGGAGGTGCTCTCCGTGGCGCTTACCGAGGATGGCTTCCTGCGCCTGCTCCGAACGCTCGCCGGCGAGTTCGAGCGCCCCGCGGGCGGGCGGGCCGCGCCCGTCTCACGCGGGCTCTATCCGGGAAGCCGCTTCTATAACGCGCACGGGGAATTCCACCTGTTCAACACGTGCAACACCTGGACAGCGCGCGTGCTCCAAGCCGGCGGCGTCCGCGTATCGCCCTCCGGGATCGTCACCGCCGACGGGCTCATGGCCCGCCTCAGGGGAGTCCTAGTCGCTGGCTGAGGCCAGCGCCGCCTCGCGCGTGTCGTGGATCGGGATGATCTTGTCGAAGCCGCTGATCTCGAACACTTCCTTCACCGGACCCGAGAGCGAGCAGAGCGAGAACTTGGCGTCCCGCTTCCACAGCGTCTTGGCGGTCATCAGCACGGCACGGAGCCCCGCGCTGCTGATGTAGGAGAGATTCTCGAGGTCCATGACCACGGTGCGGTCGCCGTCCTCGATCGAGGTTCGGATCGCTTCCTCGAAGTCGCGAGCATTGGTGCTGTCGATACGCCCGTTCACCTTGGCGGTCACGGCGCCGCCTTCGCGCTCGATCGTCAACTCCATTGCCGTCGTCTCCCGTTACTGAATCGCGTCCGGTTCGCGCTGTCTCGCCCGATCATACAGTGTGTCCTACGGATGCCGCACCCCCCTTTAGGCAGCCGCCGGCCGCGCACGCCGCGCGGGCGCCGCGCCGGGGCGCCCCGTCAGTCGTCCGTTTCCGGCATCAGCACGAACTCGGGGTAGGATTCGATGCCGAGCTCCGCCGCATCCTGGCCGAGATCCTCGACCGCCTCCGTGATGCGGGCCCCCACGGTCCTGTTGATGATGAACCATGCCAGGTAGGAGGTGCCGAACACGAAGGCGCCGATGGCGAGGATGCCAATGATCTGCACGGCGGGGTCGCCGCCGGCCGCGATGCAGACCGCGAGCGTCCCCCAGACTCCGGCGAAGAGGTGGGCCGGCACCGCGCCGACCACGTCGTCCACCTTGACGATCTCCAGCAGCTTCACGCCGAGCACGACGATCGCCCCGCCGATCGCGCCGATGACGACGGCCCAGTAGTGATCGACGATGTCGGGGCCGGCGGTGATCGCCACGAGACCGGCGATGGCGCCGTTCAGGCTGGTAATCAGGTCGACGCGCCCCATGATCGGCCGCGACAGCGAGATCGCCGCGAGCACGCCGGCCGCAGCGGCCAGGTTGGTGTTCGCCAGGATGTTGCTCAGCGCGATCGCGTCCACCGCGCCGCTGAGCGCGAGCTGCGAGCCGCCGTTGAACCCGAACCAGCCGAGCCAGAGGATGAAGACGCCGAGCGTCACCGCCGGCACGTTGGAGGGTGCCGTCACCTTGACGCTGCCGTCGGCGCGGAACTTGCCCTTGCGCGCGCCGACGACGAGGGCGCCGGCCAGCGCGGCCCAGCCGCCGGTCGAGTGCACGATGGTGGAGCCGGCGAAGTCCTGGAAGCCCATCTGGGAGAGCCAGCCGCCGCCCCAGGTCCAGGAGCCGATCACCGGATAGATGAAGGCCGTGAGCAGCACGATGAAGATGAAGAACGACCAGAGCTTCACCCGCTCGGCCAGCGTGCCCGAGACGATCGAGGCGGTGGTCGCCACGAACACCATCTGGAAGAACCAGTCGGACATCGTGGAGTAGCCGCCCTCGATGACGCCCTCCGCGACGCTTTCGTCGCCGCCGAGCAGCGCGATCTCGTCGCCGGTCGTCGAGTACGGGTGCGCGAACGAGCCTACCCAGCTCGTCACGTCCACGTACATGAGGTTGTAGCCGACCAGGTAGTAGGTGATGCCCGCGATGGAATAGAGGCCGATGTTCTTGAGGCAGATGACCGAGGCGTTCTTGGTACGCACCGAGCCCGCCTCGAGCATGGTGAAGCCGGCGCACATCCACATCACCAGCGCGCCCCAGATGAGGAACGAGAAGCTGTTGAGGATGAACTGCGTCTCGGCGGTGACCGCGGCATAGGCCTGCGGCACGATGAAGACCAGCGAGAGCGTGAACACGAGAATCAGGCCCGCGGTGCGCCAGCGGGACCTGCCGGCGAAGCGGAAAAAGCCGAGGCCCAAGCCGTGCCGGACGGGCTCCGACGTCACAGCGCGCGTGCTTCTGCCCTCATGCCGCATGGTGTCTGTATCCCTGTCCCCGGTTCGCATTTTCGCGAGACCATGACCACGTTCGCCGGCACTGTCAATCGAGGTATGCGCTAATTGCGTGCCAAATCGATATATCCGGTATCGCCTCCTGACATGGCCCGCATCGTGCCGTCCACGGCACGGCAAATTGCGCCGCAGGAGTGCGCTGACGGGCGGACGGGGCGGCAGCGGCGCCTCATTCCGCCAGGCCGCGAAGGACGCGGGGCAGCACCTCGCTCAGGTCCTCGGCGATCAGCCCGGGGCCGAAGGCCGCAGCCGCCGCACCGTGCAGCCAGACGGCCGCCGCCGCCGCCTCGAAGGCCGGCATCCCCTGCGCCAGCAGGCCGAGGACGAGGCCGGCCAGCACGTCGCCGGAGCCGGCCGTCGCCAGCGTCGGCGGGGCATTGGCGTTGATGGCCGCGCGGCCGTCGGGCGCCGCGATCACGCTGTCTGCGCCCTTCAGCACCACCACCGCCCCGCTCTCCTCCGCCGCGGCGCGGGCGCGGGCGAGCTTGTCGCCCTCGTGGGCGAAGAGCCGCCGGTATTCGCCCTCGTGCGGAGTGAGCACGCAATCGGGCCCGAGCGCGGCGAAGAGCGCCGCCGGATCGTCCCGGAAGGCGGTGAGCGCGTCGGCGTCGAGGACGCAGCGCCTGCCCGCCCCGAGCGCCCGAAGCGTCTGCGCCCGGGTGGCCGGGCTCGCGCCGCAACCGGGGCCGATCAGCAGCGCGTTGCGCCGCTCGTCGGCGAGCGCCTCGCCGAGGTCGGCGGTCGACGCGACCATCACGGCGCTGAGCTGGGCCGCATAGACCGGGATCGCCGCCTCGGGTGCGTGCACCGTCACCAGCCCGGCGCCGACGCGGAGCGCCGCGCGGGCCGCGAGGCGGGCCGCGCCGGAATGGGCGCCGTCGCCGCCCACCACGAGCGCGTGGCCCCGGCTGTACTTGTGGTCAGTCTCTTCCGGGCCGGGCAGCAGCGCCTGCCACAACGCCGGCCCGTTCTCGTGTACCCGGAGTCCCAGCTCTGCGATCGCGGCCGGGGGGATGCCGATGCCGGCAACCACGACGTCGCCGGCGTGCGCGCGCCCCGGCAACAGGAGATGCCCCGGCTTGCGCCGGGCGAAGGTGACCGTGAGGTCGGCCCGGAAGGCGCCGCCCAGCACCGCACCGCTGTCGCCGTGGATGCCGCTCGGGATATCGACCGCGACGCAGGGCAGGCCCCGGTCCGCGCACGCCCCGGCAAGCGCCAGCGCCACGCCCTCCAGCGGGCGGGCAAGGCCGGCGCCGAAGAGCGCATCGACCACCAGCGGCTCGCCGCCCAGCATCGCGAGCGAGAGCGACTCGACCGGGTGCTCCCAGCGCGCGGCCATCGCCGCCGCATCGCCTTTCAGGCTCCCCGGGTCGCCCATGAGCCCGAGCCGCAGCGGCCAGCCGGCGCCGGCCAGCAGCCGGGCGGCGACGAAGCCGTCCCCGCCGTTGTTGCCCGGGCCGCACAGCACCGCGACCGGGCGGGGCGCCCAGCGCCGGACGATCGCGTCCGCGACCGCCCGGCCGGCGTTCTCCATCAGCGTGAGCCCCGGCGTGCCCGAGCGCGCCGCCGCCGCATCGGCCGCGTACATCTCGGCGACCGAGATCAGGGCGAGGTCGCCGCCGTCGCTCATGCGGGAGCGGTGTGGAACAGGTCGACCCGCATCGGTTGCACGAAGGCGTAGTCGCCCGCCTCCGTGCGGCCGGCCTCGAAGAGACGCTTCACGGTCCCGCTGCGCACCGCATCCGCGCCGTAGCTGTTGTAGCTGAGGCCCGAGAAGAGCTCGACGAATTCGTCATGGCTCTCGAAACGCCGCTCGACCTCATAATGGACCTCGCGCGTCCCGGCGAAGAGCGGCGCCGATTCCAGCAGCGCCTCGCGCGCCTGCCGGCGCACCTCGGTCTCGTCGTGGAAGGGCTTCATGACGGCCGAGAAGGGCCCCGCCATCACCGGCTCCAGCACGTAGACGAAGCCGCCGGGGCCGAGCACCCGCTTCGCCTCCTCGAGCGCAGGCCGCATGGCGGCCTCGGGCACATGGTGGAGAGAACGGCCGAAGAGCACCCCGTCGGCCGTTCCGTCGGCGGCCGGAAGCGCCTCCGCCCGCGCTTCGGCGAAGGTCACGCCCGCCGTCTCCGGTGCTGCACGATTCTTCCCGGCCTGCACCGGGTCGGGCTCGACGCCGAGTACGCTGGCGCCGCGCTCGGCCAGCGCCCGCGCCAGCGCGCCGGCGCCGCAGCCGACATCGATCAGCGCGCGCCCCTCGACCTCGACGAGCCGGTCCAGCACCGCAAGATCGCTGCTCAGCCCCCAGTGTTCGACAGCGCCCGGCATGGTTCGAGAATAGCCCCCGCCCCGCCCGCGGGCCAGTATCGACCCGGGACGCGGAGCGCTCGCGGCTTGCCGCGCAGCACCTGTACCTCGCGACGCACTCGGCGTACGTTCGCACCTCATCCTTGATCCATGTCAATCCGAGGGGCCGGACGCGCCGCATGGTTGCCCATATCGAGACCGTCGCCTTCCAGGGGATCGAGGCGCTGCCGGTCGACGTGCAGGTGCACATCGGCGCGGGCCTGCCCGCGTTCACGGTCGTGGGCCTGCCGGACAAGGCGGTGGCCGAGAGCCGGGAGCGGGTGCGGGGCGCGCTCGCGGGCCTGGGCCTCGCGCTGCCGGCGAAGCGGATCACCGTGAACCTGGCGCCGGCGGACATGCAGAAGGAGGGCAGCCACTTCGACCTAGCCATCGCGCTCGGGCTCCTGGTGGCGATGGAGGTGCTAACGGCGGACGATCTCGCGAACTACGTCGCGCTCGGCGAGCTCGGGCTCGACGGCGCGCTGATTCGGGTGACCGGCGTGCTGCCCGCCGCCATCGGCGCGAACGCGCGCGAGCGCGGCCTGATCTGCCCGGCGGCGAACGGCGCCGAGGCCGTCTGGGCCGGCGGCGGCGAGGTGGTGGCGCCGACGGACCTGCTGGCGCTCATCAATCACTTCAAGGGCACCCAGCTGCAGGCGCCGCCCGCGCCGGCGGCGCTGGCCGAGCCGCCGCGCTACCCCGACCTGCGCGACATCAAGGGGCAGGAGACGGTCAAGCGCGCCCTCGAGGTGGCCGCCGCCGGCGCCCACAACCTGCTGATGATCGGCCCGCCCGGCACCGGCAAGTCGATGCTGGCCCAGCGCCTCCCCGGCATCCTGCCGCCGCTCGCGCCGGAGGAGGCGCTCAGCGTCAGCATGATCGCCTCGGTCGCGGGCCTGCTCGACGGCAGCGGGCTCACCCGCAGCCGCCCCTTCCGCGACCCGCACCATTCGGCTTCGATGGCGGCGATGGTGGGCGGCGGCGTCCGCGCCAGGCCGGGCGAGGTCTCGCTCGCCCATCTCGGCGTCCTCTTCCTGGACGAGCTGCCCGAGTTCCCCCGCCCCGTGCTCGATGCGCTGCGCCAGCCGATCGAGAGTGGCGCCGTGGCGGTCGCCCGCGCCAACGCCCACGTGCGCTACCCGGCGCGCTTTCAGCTGATCGCCGCCATGAACCCCTGCCGCTGCGGCTACCTCTCCGACCCCGCGCGCGCCTGCTCGCGCGCGCCGCACTGCGCCCGCGACTATCAGGTGCGAATCTCGGGGCCCCTCTACGACCGCATCGACCTGCACGCGGAGGTGCCGGAGCTTTCCGCCGCCGACCTCACCCTGCCGCCGCCGGCCGAGGGCTCGGCCGAGGTGGCGCGCAGGGTCGCCGCCGCCCGTGCCCTCCAGCGGGCGCGCTTCGAGGCACTCGATGCGGCGCCCGAGCTGCGCACCAACGCCGAGGCGGAAGGCGAGCTGCTGGCCAGCATCGCGACACCCGACGAGGAAGGGCGGGCGTTGCTGACCGAGGCGACCGACCGGCTCAGGCTGTCGGCGCGCGGCCATCACCGCGTGCTGCGGGTGGCGCGCACCATCGCGGACCTCGCCGGCGCCGAGACGGTGAGGCGCGCGCACGTCGCCGAGGCGCTCTCCTATCGCCGCATCGGCCCTTACGGGTAGAGGATCGGCCGGGGGAGGCTCAGGCCTTCGCGATCATGCGCCCGAGGCGGCGGCCGCCGCAGATGTGGACGTGGAAGTGGGGCACCTCCTGACCGCCGTCGGCGCCGGTGTTGGCGATGGTGCGGAAGCCCCCGCCGTCGAGCCCGAGCGAGCGGGCGATCTCGCCCACCGTCTTGAAGAAGCGCCCGACCTCTTCGGCCGGGGCATCTCGCGTGAAGTCGTCGAGCGAGACGTAAGGCCCCTTGGGGATCACCAGCACGTGCACCGGCGCCTGCGGCGCGATGTCGTTGAAGGCCAGCACCGCGTCGTCCTCGTACACGGTGTCGTTGGGGATCTCGCCGCGCAGGATCTTCGCGAAGATGTTGTTCTCGTCGTAGCTCATCGCTTGTTCCCGGCTCTGCGCTTGCCGGCCTCCCGCGCCAGTCCGGAGACGCCGCGCCGCTTCGAGAGTTCGTCGAACACGTCGGCAGGCTGAACGCCCGTGTCCGACCACAGGATCAGGAGGTGAAAGAGCAGGTCCGCGCTCTCCGAGACGACGCCCTTGCGGTCGCCGAGGGCGCCGGCGAGCGCCACCTCGACCCCCTCCTCGCCCACCTTCTTGGCCACGTGCTCGCGCCCGCGCGCGAAGGTGCGCGCGACGTAGGAGGCCTCGGGATCGCCCTCCTTGCGCTGCTCGATGATATCGAACAGCTCCTCGACGATGCCTCCGCTCCGCGCCTTCGCCATCACCTGCCCCGATCCGCCGCGCGGGACTGGGTATCAGATTTCCCGCGCGCCGTCATGGTTGCGCCGTCTCGGGCCGCACCGGGACACCGGCGGCACGCATGTGCGCCTTGGCCTCGCCGATGGAGTGGGTGCCGAAGTGGAAGATCGAGGCGGCGAGCACCGCGGTCGCGTGGCCGTCGCGGATGCCCTCCACCAGATGGTCCAGCGTGCCGACGCCGCCCGACGCGATGACCGGGATCGTGACCGCGTCGGCCACCGCCCGCGTGAGCTCCAGATCGAAGCCCACACGGGTGCCGTCCCGGTCCATCGAGGTCAGCAGAATCTCGCCGGCGCCGGCCTCGGCCATCTGCCGCGCCCACTGGATGGCGTCGATCCCGGTGGGCTTGCGCCCGCCGTGGGTGAAGATCTCGAAGCCGCCGCCCTCGCGGCGCTTGGCGTCGATGGCGACGACGATGCACTGGGTGCCGAACTTCTCCGCCGCCTCGGCCACGAAGGCCGGATTGAACACCGCGGCGGTGTTGATCGAGACCTTGTCGGCGCCCGCCAGCAGCAGCGCGCGCACGTCCTCGATGGCGCGCACGCCGCCGCCGACGGTGAGCGGCATGAAGCACGCCTCGGCGGTGCCGGCGACCACGTCGTAGATCGTCTCGCGGCCCTCGTGCGACGCGGTGATGTCGAGGAAGCAGAGCTCATCCGCCCCCTGCCCGTCGTAGACCCGGGCCTGCTCCACCGGGTCGCCCGCGTCCACCAGGTCCACGAAGCGCACGCCCTTGACCACGCGGCCGGCGTGGACGTCCAGGCACGGGATGACGCGCATCTTCAGCATGGCGCGGGCTCGGAGGGCTCAGGCGGCGAGCTGCGCCAGCGCCTGCGCCGGGTCGATGCGCCCGTCGTAGAGCGCGCGGCCACAGATCACGCCGCAGACGCCGTCCGCCTCGTGGGCCTTGAGCGCGTCCAGGTCGGCGTGGGAGGCGACGCCGCCGGAGGCGACGACCGGTGTCGTCAGTGCCCGCGCCAGGGCCCCGGTCGCCGCCGCCGCGACCCCTTCCAGCGCGCCGTCGCGGGCGATGTCGGTGTGGACGATCACGGCCGCACCGGCGTCCTCGAAGCGGCGCGCGAGCTCCAGCGCCTCGATCTCCACCGTCTCGGCCCAGCCCTCGACCGCGACACGGCCGTCGCGGGCGTCGATGCCGACGGCGACCCGGCCGGGGAAGGCGCGGCAGGCCTCGCGCACGAGCTCAGGCTCGCGCACCGCCACGGTGCCGAGGACCACCCGCTGCACGCCGCGCGCGAGCCAGGCCTCGATGGTGGCCATGTCGCGGATGCCGCCGCCGAGCTGGACGGGCACGTCGATCGCCTCGAGGATCGCGCCGACCGCGCCGCCGTTGACCGGCTTGCCGGCGAAGGCGCCGTCGAGGTCGACGACGTGGAGCCAGGAGAAGCCGGCGGCGGCGAAGGCCCGCGCCTGCGCCGGCGGGTCGTCGGAGAAGACCGTCGCCCGCGCCATGTCGCCCTGCACCAGCCTGACGCAGGCGCCGTCCTTCAGGTCGATGGCGGGGAAGAGGATCATGGTGCGGCGCCGGAAGGCCGGCCCGCAGGCTGCGCCAGCTCCTTGCAGTAGTAGTGGCCGGCGACGGGTTCGCCGTCGACGTGGGCGTACTTCGGGTGCGTGCCCCAGCGCTCGAAGCCGAGCGACTCGTAGAGCGCGATGGCAGCCTCCTGCGTCACGCGCACGCTCAGGTTCACCACCCGGAAGCCGCGCGACCGGGCCTCCGCCTCCACCGCCTCCAGCAGCAGCCGGGCGAGCCCGTGCCCGCGCGCCCAGGGCGCCACGAAGTGGGTGTCGACGAGGCACGAGAGACGCCACGCCTCCTTTTGCGGCGGCGCCGAGACCAGCTGCACCGAGCCCGCCACCACGCCGTCCAGGCGGCCGACGAAGAGCACCCGCTCCGGCACCACGGTGACGCCCCGCCAGTAGCGCTCGAAGGCCTCGGGCTGGGGCGGGCTCACCCAGCCGAAGCCGGCGCCGTCGTTGATCGCAAGCGCGGCGGCGTCGCACAGCTCGGCGAGCTCGCGCTTGCCCAGCCGCTCGACCATGGCGACCTCGATGCGCGGCTCTGCGGTCGCCGCCTCGCTCATGGCCGCCACCGCAGGAAGTTGCCGATCACCGCGAGGCCCACCGCCTGGCTCTTCTCAGGGTGGAACTGGGTGCCGACCATGTTGTCGCGGCCCGCGACCGCGGTGACGGTGCCGCCGTAGTCCACGGTCGCAAGGACCTCTCGAGGCTCGCGGCAGGCGAGCCCGTAGCCGTGGACGAAATAGGCGTGCGACCCGCTCGCCAGCCCTGCGAGGATCGGGTGGCCGCCGTTGGCGAGCGCGAGATCGTTCCAGCCCATGTGGGGCACCTTGAGCGTCGCGTCCCCGGGCTCCAGCGGCACGACCTCGCCGTCGATCCAGCCGAGCCCCTCGTGCTCGCCGTGCTCGCGGCCGACGCGCGCCATGAGCTGCATGCCGACGCAGATGCCGAGGAAGGGCACGCCGCGCCGCAGCACCGCGTCCTCCAGCGCCTCGATCATGCCCGCGCGCGCGGCTAGGCCCGCCTTGCAGTCGGCGAAGGCGCCGACGCCGGGCAGCACGATCCGTTCCGCGCGGCGCACCTGCTCCGCGTCCTCGGTCACCAGCACCGGCTCCGCCGGGGTGGCGTCGGCAGCAGCCCGCTCGAAGGCCTTGGCGGCGGAGCGCAGGTTGCCCGAGCCGTAGTCGATGATCGCGGTGGTCACGGCGGCTCAGCTCCAGAAGCCGGGGCTCGGGCCGAGGTCGAGCGCGCCGGGAGCACGGGTCCCGGCTGCCGCCGGCGTCGCCCGCGGCGTCGCGGTCGGGGCGAAGGCGGCAGCCTCGGCATAGCGGATCAGCGCCTGCGCCCGGCCCGGCGCCGCCACCACCTCGACCAGGCGATAGCCGCGCGCGGCGAGCGCGGCACGGCGCAGGTCGTTGCCCGACATGCCGGCGAGCACGCCGTAGCCGAGACCGAGCAGCGCGGGCCAGACCGGCCCGAGGCCGAGCACTTCCGGCACCGCGATGATCGCCGCCAGCGCCGCGATCAGCGGCACGGCCGCGAGCCACAGCCCCTCCGCCAGGGCCCAGAAGGGCGCGAAGAAGAAGGCGAGCCAGTTGAAGCCTTCGCGGACGAGCACCGCGCGGCCGAGCTGCGCGCCGTCGCTGCCGCCCTCGCCGGCCGGCACATGGACCGTGTAGAAGCGCACAGCCCTAGACCTCCAGGCTGCCCCCGAGCACGCCCTTGGTCGAGGGAATCTCGCCGCTCATGCGGGGGTCGGGCTCGACCGCCTGACGCAGCGCCCGCGCGAGGCCCTTGTAGCAGGCCTCGATCATGTGGTGGCTGTTCTCGCCGTAGAGCAGCTCGACGTGCAGCGTGAGGCCTGCGCTCTGCGCGAAGGCCTGGAACCACTCCTTGAAGTGCTCGGTGTCCATGCCGTCGAGCCTGGGTCTCGGGAACTGGACCCGCCAGACCAGATAGGGCCGGTTGCTCGCATCCAGCGAGACGCGCGCGCAGGTCTCGTCCATCGGGATCACGGCGCTGCCGTAGCGGCGGATGCCGCGCCGCTCGCCGAGCGCCTGGCTTACCGCCTCGCCGAGCGCGAGCCCGGTGTCCTCCACCGTGTGGTGCAGGGTCACGTCGATGTCGCCCTTCGCCTCGCAGGCGATGTCGATCAGGCTGTGGCGCGAGAGCTGCTCCAGCATGTGGTCGAAGAAGCCGATTCCGGTCGCGATCTCGGAGCGGCCGCTGCCGTCGAGATCGACGCTGACGGAAATGCTGGTCTCCTTGGTCACCCGCTCGACGCGGGCCGTGCGCGTGGGCTGGCTCATGCCGCAAGTCCGACGGATCCGGGGGAACGGCGCCCTTGTAGCAAGAACCGCCCCCGCCTGCCAGCCTCCACGGCGCCCGGTGCAGCCGGGCCGCGCGATCGCGCGCCGGGTCAGTCTGCCGTCGCCGATCCGGGGGCGTCGCCCTCCGCCGCACGGGTCTGCGCCTCGACCGTGGCGATCGCCGTCATGTTGAGCACGCCGCGCGTCGTCGTCGAGCCGTGGAGAACGTAGGCCGGCGCCGCGAGGCCGAGCAGGATGGGGCCCACCGAAATGCCGTCGGAGAGCACCTTGACCATGTTGTAGGCGATGTTGGCGGAGGCGAGGTCGGGCAGCACCAGCGTGTTGGCCTGCCCCTTGAGGCGGGAATTCGGGAACATCTCCGCGCGGACGGTCTCGTCGAGCGCGGTATCGGCGAGCATCTCGCCCTCGGCCTCGAGATCGGGCACGTGGCGGTGCAGCAGCCTGAGCGCCTCCCGCATCTTGGTCGAGGCGGCGAAGTCGTTGCTGCCGAAGTTGGAGCCGGAGAGCAGCGCGATCTTCGGCGTCATGCCGAAGCGGCGCACCTGCTCGGCTGCGAGGACCGCCGACTGGCAGATCTGCTCGGGCTCGGGGTCCTCGGTGACGTCGGTGTCGGTGATGAAGAACACGCCCTTGGTGAGGATCAGCACCTCCAGCGCGGCCGCGGACGAGACCCCCTCCCGCAGGCCGATCACGTCCAGCACATGCAGCAGGGTCGGCCGGAACAGGGCGGCGGGGCCGGCGATCAGGGCATCCGCATCGCCGCAGCGGACCATCATCGAGGCGATCGCCGCCGCCTGCGTGCGCAGCACGACGCGCGCCGCAGCGGGCGAGACGCCGCGCCGCCCCATCAGCTCGTGGTAGAGCCGGCAATAGCTTTCGTATTTCTCGTACCGCGCGGGATCGATGACCTGGACGGTCTCGCCGATCCTCAGTCTGAGCGCCAGGCGCTCGATCTTCTCCTCGATGCGGAAGGGCCGGCCGATCAGGATGGGCCGGGCGATGCCCTCGTCGATCGCCTGCTGCGCAGCCCGCAGCACGCCGTCGTTCTCGCCGGCGGCATAGACCACCCGCTTCGGGTCCGCCTTGGCCCGGTCGAACACCGCCTTCATCAGGAAGCCGGTGCGGAACACGAGGCCGGAAAGCCGGTGGCGGTAGGCTTCGAGATCGGCGATCGGGCGGCTCGCGACGCCGCTTTCCATCGCCGCCTCGGCGACCGCCACCGGCACGGTCGAGATGAGGCGCGGATCGAAGGGCTTGGGAATGATGTAGTTCGCGCCGAAGGTCAGCGACTGGTCGCCGTAGGCGGCCGCCACCACGTCGGACGATTCGGCCATGGCGAGATCGGCGATCGCGCGCACGCAGGCGAGCTTCATCGCCGTGTTGATCTCGGTCGCGCCGCAGTCGAGCGCGCCGCGGAAGATGAAGGGGAAGCAGAGGACGTTGTTGACCTGGTTGGGATAGTCGGAGCGCCCGGTGGCGATGATCGCATCCGCCCGCACGGCGAGCGCGTCCTCGGGCATGATCTCGGGCGTGGGGTTGGCGAGCGCCAGGATGATGGGCCTGGGCCCCATCGTCTCGACCATCGCCGGGCTCAACGTGCCGGGACCGGAGAGCCCGAGGAAGATGTCCGCGCCCTCGATCACCTCGTCGAGCGTGCGGGCGTCGGTGTCGAGCGCGTAGCGCCGCTTCTGCTCGTTGAGGTCGTCGCGGGCGCTGCGCAGCACCCCCTTGCTGTCGCACACCGCCATGTTTCCGCGCGGGATGCCGAGCTCGCCCAGCAGGTCGAGGCAGGCCATCGCCGCGGCGCCGGCGCCCGAGCACACCAGCCGCACCGCGCCCATGTCCTTGCCGACGACGCGGAGCGCGTTGAGCGCGGCCGCGGCGACGCAGATGGCGGTGCCGTGCTGGTCGTCGTGGAAGACCGGGATGTTGAGGCGCTCCCTCAGGCGCCGCTCGATCTCGAAGCATTCCGGCGCCTTGATGTCCTCGAGGTTGATCGCGCCGAATGTCGGCTCGAGGCGCGCGACGGTGTCCACGAAGCCGTCGACGTCGGTCTCGTCGACCTCCAGGTCGAACACGTCGATATTGGCGAACCTCTTGAAGAGGACGGCCTTTCCTTCCATGACGGGCTTCGAGGCCAGCGCGCCGATGGCGCCGAGCCCGAGCACGGCGCTGCCGTTGCTGATCACCGCCACGAGGTTGGCGCGGGCGGTGTAGTCCCAGACGCAGGCGGCGTCCTTCTCGATCTCCTCGCACGCCGCCGCCACGCCCGGGCTGTAGGCCAGCGACAGGTCGCGCTGCGTGGTCATGCGCTTGGTCGCGTGGATGCCGAGCTTCCCCGGCTTGGGCGCGCGGTGGTAGTCCAGCGCCGCCTGACGCAGGTCCTCAGCCATTCCCTGTCCGACGCCCCCCGCTCGATTCCGGTGCAACGACTTGACTGTGCGGCAGCGCCTCCCGGCCGTCAACGTGCGGGCGCATCGCCGGTCGGGTCGGCGCTCCCGCTCTTCGGGCTTCCCGCCGGGGGCCGGCCGGGGCATGATGGGGCGAGAGATGCGCTGACGAGGAGGCCGCGCCATGGCCGGGACATTCGACATCAACATCGATTGCGGCGAGAGCTTCGGCAACTGGGTCATGGGGGCGGACGAGGCGCTCATGCCCCACGTCACCACCGCCAACGTCGCCTGCGGCTTCCACGCCGGCGACCCGGTGACCATGATGAAGACCATCGCGCTGGCCAAGGAGAACGGGGTGGCGGTGGGCTCCCATCCGGGGCTGCCCGACCTCATGGGCTTCGGCCGCCGTGTCATGGCGATCACGCCGGACGAGCTCTACGCCTACGTGATCTACCAGAGCGGCGCGCTCCGGGCGGCGCTGGAGGCCAAGGGCATGACGCTGCACCACGTCAAGCCGCACGGCGCGCTCTACCGGATGCTGAACGGCGACGAGGCGCTGGGCGAGGCCTTCTCCCGCGCGGTGATCGACCTCTGTCCCGAGCCGATGATCTACTACCCGGCGCCGGTGGACCGCCACGCGGTGACGAAGATTGCGGCCTCCATGGGCATCGACGTGGTGCCGGAGCTCTACTTCGACCTCCCCTACGACGACGACGGCACGCTCGTGCTCAAGCGCTCCAACGAGGGCGCGGACCTCGACGAGACCCGGGAGAAGCTGGGGCTCTTCCTGGAGACCGGCAACACGCTGAGCATCAACCGCGCGCGGGTGCCGATCTCGGCGCGCAGCATCTGCCTGCACGGGGACGGGCCGAACGCGGTCGAGCTGGCCACCACCATCGGCGGCACGCTGACCGAGCGCGGCTATGCGCTGAAGCCGCTGGACCCGGCGCCGACGATCGGGCGGCAGGCCGCCGAGTAGCCCCGTTTTGGGCTGGCGTCGCGGCGACGGTTGGGGCATGGTCCGCTCCCCGGAGTCGGCGCCGCAGCGCCCACGCAGGAGGAGACGTCGATGAGCGACGAGCACGGCCCCTCGCTGGAGGAGCTGACACGGGCACGAATCCCTTACGTGGCGGGGCTCGCCCTCGTTGTCGCGATCATCGGCGTCCTCGCCGGCCTCTCGGCCGCCGGTATCGTCCCCTAGAGAGCCTCGGCCAGCCGGCGGTCAGGCCGGCAGCAGACCCTCCTGCCGCATCCAGGCGCAGAGATCCTCGAGCATGGTGCGCAGCGGCACCGGCTTGAAGCCGAGCTCGCGCACCGCCTTGTCGCACAGCATGATCTGGGTCTGGTTGGTGACGAAGTGGATCTCGTCGCTCGCGTCGGGGTTGCGCGCGCTCGTCTCCACCGGCGCCTCGACGCCCACGAGCTCGGCGACGATGCGGGCGACGGTCGAGAACTTCTCGTTGGCGCCGGCGAGGATGTAGCGCTCCCCTCGCCTGCCCCGCTCGCAAGCCGCGATGTGCGCCTTGGCGGTCTCGTCGATGTGGCAGAAGGCGCCCCCGCCGGTGCCGACCGTCTTCAGGGCGCCGCTCGCGATCGCCTGCACGAAGGGACCCCAGATGACACGGTCGTAGGGACCGACGACATTGCCCGGATTGACGCAGACGGCATCGAGGCCGCTTGCCGCCGCCTCCAGCACGATGTCCTCGGCCATCTTCTTGGTGCGGCAGTAATTGACCGGAATCTCGAAGGCGTTGGAGGGTGCGGTCTCGTCGATGGGCACGCCGTCGTGCAGGCCGAAGACGGCGCCGGTGGAAGTGTGGATGAAGCGCCCGACGTTCTTCGCCTTCGCCACCTCGACCACGGCGCGCGTGCCCGCCACGTTCGCGTGGGTCTGGGCCTCGTCGCCGGACGAATCGAAGCTGACGTTGCCGGCCACGTGAAAGACGGCGTCGACGCCCTCGGGCATGGCCTTGGCCAGGAACGCCCGGTCGCCGATGTCGCCCACCACGAAGGTCGCCGGCAACTGCCCGAGATAGGTCAGGTCCGAGGTCTCCCGGTGCATCGCGATCACCCGCCAGCCGGCCTCGCCGAGCCGCTTCACCAGGTTGGTCCCGATGAAGCCCGACGCGCCGGTGACGAACGCCGTCTTTCCACTCATGCCGCTCTCCTCCTGTGCGCGAAGCTCAGCGCCAGATCGGCGTGCCGGAGCCCGGCAGGCCGTACTCGTCCCACTTGCCGGTCACCCGCTCGACGATCTCGTCGGCCATGCGGATGCGCCGGCCCCAGTCGCGCGCGGTCTCGGGCCCGATCTTGGTGGTCGCGTCGAGGCCGATCTTGGCGCCGAGGCCGGGCTCCGGGCTCGCGAAGTCGAGGTAGTCGATGGGCGTGTTCTCGACGACGGTGATGTCGCGCGCCGGGTCCATGCGGGTGGAGACCGCCCACATCACGTCCTTCCAGTCGCGCGCGTCGATGTCGTCGTCCACCACGATCACCCACTTCGTGTACATGAACTGCCGGAGGTAGGACCAGACGGCCATCATCACCCGCTTGGCGTGGCCGGCGTAGGACTTCCTGATCGAGACCACGGCGATGCGGTAGCTGCAGCCCTCGGGCGGCAGCCAGAAGTCCACGATCTCCGGAAACTGCTGCACGAGCAGCGGGATGAAGACCTCGTTGAGCGCCTCGCCGAGGATGCTGGGCTCGTCCGGCGGGCGCCCGGTGTAGGTCGAGAGATAGATCGGGTCGCGCCGCATGGTGATGGCCGAGACCGTGAACACCGGGAAGGGCTCGACCGCGTTGTAGTAGCCGGTGTGGTCGCCGAAGGGGCCCTCGTCCCGGTAGTCGTCGAGGCTGACATGGCCCTCGATGACGATCTCGGCCTCGGCCGGGACCTCCAGCGGCACCGTCCTGGCCTTGACCAGCTCGACCTTGCGGCCGCGCAGCAGGCCCGCGAACTGATACTCCGAGAGCGTATCCGGCACCGGGGTCACCGCCGCGAGGATGGTGCCGGGATCGGCGCCGATCACCGCCGCCGCCGGCAGCGGCTCGCGCTTTTCCTCGGCCCAGCGCCGGTGCTGCTGGGCGCCGCCTCGGTGCGCGAGCCAGCGCATCAGCGTCGTGTCGCGCCCCGTCACCTGCATGCGGTAGATGCCCAGGTTGTAGTTGTCGACGCGCGCCTTGCCCGGCCCCTTCGTCACCACCAGCGGCCAGGTGATGAGCGGCGCCGGCTCCCCCGGCCAGCAGGTCTGGATCGGCAGGCGGCCGAGATCGATGGCATCACCGGTGAGCACCACCTCCTGCACCGGGCCGTCGCTCACCGTGCGCGGCTTCATGGCGCGCACCGTGTTGAGCAGCGGCAGCATCTCGACCGCCTCGCGCCAGCCGCTCGGCGGCTCGGGCTGGCGCAGGAAGGCCAGCGTCTCCCCCACCTCGCGCAGATCGTCCGGCTCGCGGTTCATGCCCCAGGCGACCCGCTCCACGGTGCCGAAGAGGTTGACCAGCACCGGCATCTCGTGGCGCGTACCGTCGTCGGCCACCACGTTCTCGAAGAGCACCGCCGGCCCCCGCTCCGCGATCAGCCGGGTCTGGATCTCGGTCATCTCCAGGTTGGGAGAGACCGGCGCCTGCACCCGGCTGAGCCGGCCCGCGCCTTCCAGACGGGCGATGAAGTCGCGCAGCGATCGATAGGCCATGGGCACCTCGGCGGTCCGCGCCATTCATGGGCAGGCGCCGGCCCCCGTCAAGCCCGCACGCGCGAATCGCGCTACGGTGGCGCCGATGACCACGCCCCACTTCTCGGCGGTCGAGACGGCGAAGCGCTATCCCTTCCCGCGGCCGGACCACAGCTTCCTCTACGTCGACGGCGACGCGCTGCCTCTCCTCTCCCTCCCGGAGTCGCTGGAGGACTCGGAGGTCGAGGCGGGCGGCAGGCCGATGAGCGCCGGGCGCCTGCTGCGGCGGCGCGGGATCGGGAACGTCGCCCCGCTGGCGCGGCGGACGCCGGTGCTGGCCTACGGCGCCAATGCGTCTCCCGAGCGCCTGCACCGCAAGTTTGCGCCCTTCGGGCCGGCGGTGTTTCCCGTACTCCGGGCCACGCTGCACGACTTCGACATCGTCCACGCCGCCCACATCTCGAGCTACGGCGCGGTGCCGGCGACCATCGAGCCCTCCCCCGGCACGGTCTGCGAGATCGCCCTCACCTGCCTCGACGAGCGTGAGCTCGCGCGCATGCACGAGACCGAGCTGCGCCGCGGCACCTACCGCTTCGGCCTGCTGCGCAACGTCCGGCTGGAGCCCGAGCTGCTGCCCGCGATGGAAACCGTGAGCAGCTACGTCGGCGACTGCGGCTACCTCGCCCCGGAAGGGGCGCCATGCGCGCTCGCCGCCATCGCGGCCTCGCGCCGGCGCTTCCGCGCGCTCTCGCAGAGCGACATCCAGCGGACGATCCAGGCCATGCTGGGCGCACCGGGGCCGCTCGATGCCTTCATCCGGGCGGTGATCGACGACGAGGCGGCGCGCCGGGCGCGCACCATCCTGCTCAGGGAAGGGGCGCGGCCCTTCTCCTGCCCGGACTTCGCGCCAACCGTCGAATGAGGCTCAGCCGAGGGCCTGGGCTGCGACGATCCCGGCGAACACCAGCAGGCCGACCCAGCCGTTGGCCTTGAACTTGGCGAGGCAGTCGGGCGGGCTCTCGATCCGCACCCGGAGCGCCTGCCAGCCGAGCACGAGCGCGGCCAGCGCCACGCCCACATAGTAGGGCCACGCCATCGCCGCCGCGGCTCCCGCCCCCGCCAGGCCCGCCACGGCGGCCACGTAGAACACGATCAGCCAGGGCCGCGTGCGCTCGCCCAGCGCCAGCGCGCTGGACTTCACCCCGATCAGGAGGTCGTCCTCCTTGTCCTGGTGCGCGTAGATCGTGTCGTAGCCCAGCGTCCACGCGATGCCGCCCGCGTAGAGCAGCCCCGCGGGCCAGCCGATGCCGCCCTGCACCGCCGCCCAGCCCAGAAGCGCGCCGTAGTTAAACGTAAGTCCCAGAAAGGCTTGTGGCCAATAGGTGATGCGCTTCATCAAGGGGTAGAGAACCACCAGAAGGAGCGAGCCCGCCCCCAGGCAGATCGCGAAGAGGTTGAGTTGCAGCAGGATGGCGAGGCCCGCCGCCAGCAGCACCGCCATGAAGGCCACCGCCCCCCTCACCCCGATGGCGCCGGAGGGCAGCGGGCGCCTCTGCGTGCGCTCGACGCGGGCGTCGAAGTCCCGGTCGAAGATGTCGTTGAGGGTGCAGCCGGCGGCCCGCATGACGAAGGCGCCGGCGGTGAAGAGCACCAGCAGCGTCACGTCGGGAAGCCCGTCCGAGGCGAGGCCGATGGACCAGAGGCAGGGCCAGAGCAGGAGCCAGACGCCGACCGGCTGATCCAGCCGGGCCAGCGCGACGAAGGGGCGTGCGAATGCCGGCACCGCACGCTCGACCGGTCCGGGACCGCCAGGGGCCCGGGCCCCGCTCTGCAGGCGCTCGACCATGGTGGACTGGTGTATCGTGGCGCCTCGACCGAGACAAGCAGGGAGCGGCGCCGTGGGGCGGGCGCAGGAAGAGCACGAGGAGGAGCGGGCGGGCGGGCGCAGCGCCATCCGCCTCTTCGTCGAGGCCGCGCTCGATGCGCGCGCGCCGCTTGCGCTGACGCCCGCCCAGACCCACTACCTGCGCAGCGTGATGCGTCAGGGGCCGGGCGACCGCATCCGCCTCTTCAACGGGCGCGACGGGGAGTGGGAAGCCACCATCGAGAGCCTGACCGGCCGTGCCGCCGCCGTCCGGCCCGGCGCGCGGCTCGCGGCGCAGACGCCGGTGCCCGACCTCCGGCTCCTGTTCGCGCCGCTCAAGGCCACCACCACCCGCTTCGTGGTCCAGAAGGCGACCGAGCTCGGCGTCGGCGCCATCCACCCCGTGCTCACGCACCACGGCCAGACCCGCCGCATCAACGTCGAGCGGCTTCGCGTCCACGCCATCGAGGCGGCGCAGCAGTGCCGCCGCCTCGACGTGCCGCAGATCCTCCCTCCCTGCCCCCTCGCCGACGCGCTCGCCGCCTGGCCGCAGGATCGCCACCTGCTGGCCTGCGACCCCAACGCCGGGCGCTCCGTCTCGAAGGCCCTCGCCGATGGCGGCGACAAGCCCTGGGCCATCCTGATCGGCCCGGAGGGCGGCTTTGCCCCCGAGGAGACCCGCATGCTGGCCAATCATCAGGCGGTCTTCCTTGCCCGCCTCGGCCCGCGAATCCTGCGCGCCGAGACCGCCGCCGCGGCCGCCCTGGCCTGCTTCCAGGCGATCGCCGGCGACTGGCGATGAGGCCGCGCTGCACCGCACGCAGCCCTGCCATGCCCCCGCGCCCGGCCGGATATGCTGGACAGGCCTGCCCGAATGGGGGAAACCCTGCACCGGATTGTCGCGACCCTCAGGGGGCAGCGTGAACGACAGCGCCACGGGCCGGGGCGAGGCGCTCACCCGCCGCGACCTGATCGCCTATCTCGAATCGGGCTGCAAGCCGCGCTCCGCCTGGCGGATCGGCACGGAGCACGAGAAGTTCGGCCATCGCCTGGCCGACCGCGCGCCGCTCCCCTACGAGGGCCCGGCCGGCATCCGCGCGCTGCTGGAGGGGCTGCAGCGCTTCGGCTGGGAGCCCTATCTGGAGAAGGGCAAGCCCATCGCCCTGCTCAAGGACAACCAGTCGGTCTCGCTCGAGCCCGGCGGCCAGCTCGAGCTCTCCGGCGCCCCGCTCCACAACCTCCACCGCACCTGCGACGAGGTGCACGCGCACCTGGACCAGGTGCGCGAGGTCTCCGAGGAGCTCGGCATCGGCTTCTACGGCGTGGGCTTCCGCCCCGATGCGCCGCGCGAGGCGATCCCGTGGATGCCCAAGGGCCGCTACGCCATTATGCGCCGCTACATGCCGACGCGGGGCTCCCTCGGCCTCGACATGATGACGCGCACCTGCACCGTGCAGGTCAACCTCGACTTCGACTCCGAGGCCGACATGGTGCGCAAGATGCGCGTCGGCATGGCGCTGCAGCCGGTGGCCACCGCGCTCTTCGCCATCTCGCCCTTCGTCGAGGGCAGGCCGAGCGGCTTCAAGAGCTACCGCAGCCATGTCTGGACCGATACCGACCCCGACCGCTGCGGCATCCTCAAGTTCGTCCTCGAGCCCGGCATGGGCTTCGAGCGCTACGCCGACTACGTGCTGGACGTGCCCATGTACTTCGTGGCGCGCGAGGGCGGCTTCGTCGACGTGGCCGGCGAGTCCTTCCGCGACTTCCTCGCAGGCTCCCTGCCGCAGCTCCCCGGCGAGCGGCCCACGCTCAAGGACTGGGAGGACCACCTCACCACGGTCTTCCCCGAGGTGCGGCTCAAGCGCTACATCGAGATGCGGGGCGCCGACAGCGGCCCCTGGGGCAAGGTCTGCGCCCTGCCCGCGCTCTGGGTCGGCCTGCTCTACGATTCGACGGCGCTGAACGAGGCCGAGGCCCTGGTCGAGGGGTGGACGGCGGCCGACGTCGTGCGGCTCCGCCGCGACGTGGCGCGCGACGCGCTCGGCGCCGGCATCGGCGGGCGGTCGGTCCGCGAGGTGGCACAGGACGCGGTAGAGATCGCGGCGGGCGGCCTCAAGCGCCGCGCGGTCGCCGGCAACCTCGACGTGGACGAGCGCTCCTACATCACCTACCTGCGCCAGATCGCCGAGAGCGGGCGCACCGCGGCCGACGACATGCTGGAGGCCTATCAGGGCCGCTGGGGCGGCACCATCGACCCGCTTTTCGAGGAATACGCCTATTAGCGCGGCCGGCGAGAGCGCCACGGGCTACCGCGTCAATCCCCTGCTCGGCGCGGTGATCCCGCCGCCCATCGCCGAGATCGCGGCGCTCGCGCGGGGGCGCAGCTTCCCGGCAGACAAGCCGCTGCTCGACCTCGCCCAGGCGGTGCCGGCCTGGCCGCCGGCGGACGCGCTCACCCGCCATCTCGCCGACGCCGTGCGCGAGCCCGGGACGGCGCGCTACACCCCGATCCTCGGCCGCGACGACCTGCGCGACGCACTCGCGGAGTCTCTCTCCGACGCCTACGGCGGCGACGTGACGCGCGAGCGGGTGGCGATCACCGCCGGCTGCAACCAGGCCTTCTGCCTCGCGCTGATGGCGCTGGCCAGCCCCGGCGACGAGGCGATCCTCGCCGCGCCCTCCTACTTCAACTACCAGATGTGGCTGGAGATGCTGGGTATCGCCCCGGTCTACCTGCCCTTCCGGCCCGAGCGCGGCGGCGTCCCGGACCCGGCCGACGCACGCGCGAGGATCACGCCGCGCACCCGCGCCATCGTTCTGGTGACGCCCAACAACCCGACCGGTGCCATCTACCCGCCGGAGACGATCCACGCCTTCCACGGGCTGGCGCGGGAGGCCGGCGTGGCCCTGGTGCTCGACGAGACCTACCGCGACTTCCTGCCGGAAGACGCACCGTCCCACGGCCTGTTCGCGCGCCCCGGCTGGGAGGAGACGCTGGTCCACCTCTACAGCTTCTCCAAGGTCTACAGCCTGACCGGCTACCGCGTCGGCGCGCTGGTGGCGGCGGAGCGGCTGCTCGCCGAGGTCGCCAAGGCCGCCGACTGCGTGGCGATCTGCGCGCCTGCCATCGCCCAGGAGGCGGCCCTCTTCGGCCTGCAACACCTCGCGGCGTTCCGCGCCGACAAGCGGCGCCTGGTGCTGGAGCGGGTCGCCCGCTTCCGCGCGGTGTTCGAGCGCAACACGCTCGCCTACGCGCTGATCTCCGCCGGCGCCTTCTTCGCCTACGTGCGCCACCCCTTCGCAGGCATGCCCGCCGCCGCCATCGCGCGCAGGCTCGTCGAGGAGGAGAACGTGCTCTGCCTGCCGGGCAGCGCCTTCGGCCCCGACCAGGACGATTATCTCCGCTTCGCGCTCGCCAACATCGACGGCGACGCCATGGCGACCCTCGGCGACCGCCTGGAGGCGAGCCAAGGCTAGGTGCTGGCGGGCTGTTCCGCCGTGTCGAAGCGGCTCAGGTCGAGGCCCTCGATGGGCGTCTCGGTGCGGCCGTCGAGCGCGAGCTCGGCCGCCACCGCGCCGGACGCCGGGCCGAGGCAGAAGCCGTGGCCGCTGAAGCCGAAGGCATGCACCAGGCCGGGCGTGGTGCGGCTCGGGCAGAGCACCGGCAGGTGGTCCGGGGTGCAGCCCTCGACGCCGCTCCAGAAGCGGATCACGGCGAGGTCGGCGACGCAGGGGATGATGTCGATGGTGCGCGCCAGCGTGGTCAGGCTCTCCTCGGCGTGGACCTTGCCGAAGCCAACGTCGAGGTCGGCGGTGCCGCTGCGCCCGCCGAAGATGACGTTGCCGCGCGGAATCTGGCGCGCATAGACGTCGCCGCCCACCACGGCGAGCACCGGCTCCATGAAGTAGGGCGCGGGTTCGGTGACCACCATCTGCGGCTCCATCGGCCAGATCTCCACCGGCTCGCCGAAGCGCGCGGAAAGGCGGCCGCCCCAGGCGCCCGCGCTGTTGATGAGCGCGCCCCCGCGCAACGTGCGGCCGGACTCGGTCTCGACCACGAAGCCGTTGCCGTCGCGCTCCACGTGCGCCGCGCCGTCGAGCTCGAACAGCTCCGCACCCGCCGCCCGCGCCGCCCGGGCGAAGGCCGGTCCCACCAGGCGCGGGTTGGCCTGCCCGTCGCTCGGGCAAAAGGCGGCGCCGATGGCGGAAGGCCCCAGCCAGGGGTAGCGGTCGAGCAGCGCGTTGCGGCTCAGCATCTCGACCTCGACGCCGTAGCCGGCCTGGGCCTCGGCGTGGGCCGCGATCTGGACCATGTGCTCCTCGCTGCGCGCGACCTTGATGTTGCCGGTGATCGCGTACTCGCAGTCGCTGCCCACCAGCTCGGGCAGGCGCTTCCAGATGCCGAGCGCGCGGGCCGCGATGCCGAGCTCGGCGAGCTTGCGCCCGTTGCGCCGGACGCCGCCGAAGTTGACGCCGCTCGCCGCCGCGCCGAGCTGGTTCTTCTCCACCACGGCGACGCTGGCGCCGCGCTCGCGCAGCCTGAGCGCGGCGGCGCAGCCGACCAGGCCGCCGCCGACGATGACGACATCGGCCTCGACGGCGCTCATATCGACGCCGCCCTTGAGTTGTCCTCGACCGCCGCCAGCGCGCCCGCGCGGATGCCGAGCGGCTTGACCGGCGCCTGGCCGCGCAGGCGGCCCACCTCGGCCACGTCGCAGCCGCGCGCATCGGCCAGTATCTGGGCGGCGGCGGGGCCGCAGACGCGGCCCTGGCAGCGGCCCATGCCGACGCGGGTGTAGGCCTTGGCGCGGTTCAGCTCGGCCGGGTCGAGCGCACGGCCCTGGCGTATCTCGCCGGCGGTGATGACCTCGCAGCGGCAGATCACGGTCTCGTCCGGCAGCGCGCGGGCCAGATGGAAGGGCACGGGCAGCGCCCGCTCCAGCGCGTCGCGGAAGCGCATGATGCGCCGCAGCTTCGCCCGGAGCCGCGCCCGCTCCCCTCGGTCGACGGCGATGCCGTGATCGGCGAGCCAGGCGAGCGCAGCGAGCCGCCCGCGCAGCTCCGCCGCGTCGGCGCCCGCGACCCCGGCCCCGTCGCCCGCGAGATAGACCGCGCCGTCCCGCGCGCGGCCGTCGCCGTCGGCCTCGGGCAGCCACTGCTGCGCCAGCGGGTCGAACGCCATCTCGCAGCCGGCGAGCTCGGCGAGCTGGACCTCGGACTTGACGCCGTAGCCGATGCCGAGCCCGGTGCAGGCGACGCGGTGCTCGCGCCCGCGCCGGTCGCGGTAGCGCACGGCCTCCAGCGCCCCCTCGCCCTCCGCCGCGACCGGGACGATGCCGCGCCGCACCGGGATCCCCGCCGTGCGCGGCCAGGTCATGTACCAGAGCCCCTTGGCGAAGGTGCGCCCGCCCCACAGCAGGCCCGGCAGCACCGGGAGCGCGTCGGCGGCGCTGGAGGTATCCAGAATGGCCGCCACGCGCGCGCCGGCGTGGGCGTACTGGTAGGCGACGAGGTAGAGCAGCGGCCCGGTGCCCATGAAGACCACCGGCTCGCCGATGGCGCAGCCCTGGGCCTTGAGCGCCACCTGGGCGCCGCCCATGGTGAAGGCGCCGGGCAGGGTCCAGCCGGGGAAGGGAATCACCCGGTCCATGGCGCCGGTGGCGAGAATCAGCGAATCGAAGGCGATGCGGCCGACGCCCTCCGGCCCGAGGGTCTGGGCGACGCCCCCCTCGACGTTCCAGACCAGCGTGCCGGGGCGATAGTCGATGCTCTCGCGCACCGCCGCGAGCGCGGCGTGCACGGCCTCGGCCTTGCGCGCCTCGAAGCCGTAGAGCGCCGACGCCGGGCGGGAGAACCCCTCCGGCGGCTGGCGGTAGATCTGCCCGCCGCTGCGCAGGCCCTCGTCGACCACCACCGGGCGCACGCCATGGGCAACCAGAGTCTCGGCCGCGCGCGTACCCGCCGGGCCGGCGCCGACGATCAGGACCGCGGGAGCCCTTTCACTCATGGCCCGTCGAGAGCGCGAATGCGCATACCGTCCTGCACCTCGGTCGTGCAGGCGCGGATGCGGCTCCCGTCCTCCAGTGTCACCCAGCAGTCCTGGCAGGCGCCCATGTTGCAGAAGCCCGCGCGCAGGCCCTCGTCGAACTCCGAGCGGCGCAGCGCGACGCCGTTGCAGAGCAGCGCCGTCAGCAGGGTATCGCCAGCGAGCGCCGGCAGCGGGCGGGCGCCGTGGAAGACCGTGACGCCCGGCCGTTCGGTCTCGGCCACGCGGACGAGGCGGCAGGTCGCGCCTGGAGACTGAGTCGACATGGGGG
Organism: Alphaproteobacteria bacterium; assembly: GCA_022823305.1. Taxonomy (GTDB): domain Bacteria; phylum Pseudomonadota; class Alphaproteobacteria; order UBA828; family UBA828; genus WTGU01. Next base: position 159,872 of record JAJDXK010000101.1, on the reverse strand, counting down.
CTCGTGCTGACACGCCGCCCGGCGCGCGTCAAGCGGAGCGCCTACGCTGCCCGGCCCCGCGCCGTCCCGCGTGCGTAGACGCGGCCCTTCCACTCGCTCCGCCGCCCGCCCCAGTCGCGCAGCGCCGAGTGCCAGGTCATGGCCAGATAGAGCGTGCCGATGAGGGGCATCGTCAGCGCCCAGCCCGGCGAGCGCCGGTAGTAGCGCAGCGTCGGCAGGTAGCAGGCGGCCATGGCGGCAAGTCCGGCACCGCCGGCGACCTTGGCCGGGAGCGGCCCTGCGAGCCCGGCGAGCGGCGCCCAGAACGCGAGCGCCATGAGCACCGTGCAGAGCAGCAGCAGCGCCGGCGAGTAGCGCAGCTGGGTGTAGGCGGTGCGCGCGACCATGCGCCACACCGTGCCCAGCGTCGGATAGGGCCGGTGGCTTTCCGCGCCGAGGCTCACGCCGATCCAGGTCCGGTGGCCCGCGTCCTTGACCGCCCGCGCCAGCGCGCAGTCGTCGATCAGCGCGCCCCTGATCGCGTCGAGGCCGCCGATCCCGCTCAAGACCGATGTCTCCACCAGCACGCAGCCGCCGGCGGAGGCGGCAATCAGCCGGCCCGGTCCGTTGGCGAGGTGGAAAGGGTAGAGCAGGCGGAAGAAGAAGACGAAGGCGGGCAGCAGCAGCTTCTCCCAGCCCCCCTGCATCCTGAGCGCCGCCATGACCGAGACCAGCGCCGCACCCTTTTCCTCCTTCCTGCGCAGAAGCGCCGCGACCATTCCCGGCCGCAGAGCGATGTCGGCGTCGAGCAGAAGGGTGAGCGGCGTCTCGATCCGCCGCCGCCCCTGCTCCAGCGCCCAGAGCTTGCCGGTCCAGCCTTCCGCCAACGGTGCGCCCGGGCATATCTCCAGGGCGAGGGCCTCGGGAGCGGTCCGCCGCGCGGTCTCCGCGGTGCCGTCCTTCGAGCGGTCGTCGACGAGGACCACGCGCAGTCCCCAGCCCTGGCGGCCGAGGGCGGCGAGCGTGTCGCCGATGACCGCGGCCTCGTCGCGGGCCGGGATCAGGACGGTGACCTGAGTGAGATCGGCCTCCGCCTCACCGCCGGCGGCGGCCCCGGGCTCGAGTCGCTCGCGCACCCGCCAGGGCTGCCACGGAAGCGCCAGGGTGCAGAGCCAGAGAACGCCCCCCGCCGCAACGAGGCCGCTCCAGAGCGTCGCCAGTGCGTCCATCGGCGGGAATACCGCGCCCAACCCGCCGGATCAGGGCGATGACGCCTGCCTCCGCGCCCCGGCGGGCGCGGCGCCGGCCGGGCGGAGAAGCGGGCGCGTCATGATGTCCTGCGCTTGATGAAGGTCAGCTTGTTCTTTCCGTCCTCGCGCGCGTAGCGCGCCTCGTCCATCAACTGCTGCACCAGGTAGACGCCGAGCCCCCCGATGGGGCGCTCGGAAACCGGCGAGTCGAGATCGGGCGGCGGCGCCTCGGTGAAGGGATCGAAGGGCTTTCCGTCGTCGACGATTTCCATGGTGAGAGCCTCGGACTCCGAGGTCAGCGTGATGCGGACATCCGTCTTCCCCTCGCCGTCATCGCCGTACTTGACGATGTTGGTCCCCATCTCCTCGACCACGAGCTTGATCTGAAACAGCAATTCCTCCGGCCAACCCTCGGCCTGGGCCAGAATTTCCACCGCAGCGTGTATGCGATCGATCTCGTCGAGTCGTGCTTCCATGTTCAGTGTCAGGTTCGCGCTCACTCTTCGGTCCCCGCTCGATAGAGTGTCGTGCTGACGATGCGTTACGCCGGTCGCACGTCCTCCGCGTGAGTCTCTGCAACCATGGCTTGCCTAACGCTCATCCCTCGGACGCGATACTCGTTTGCGTCAGCGGTCGATGTGACACGCTGCTACACGAAGGGCTGCTTGGCAAGCGTGCGTTGTCGTTGAAATCGTGCCGGCCGAGAGCCAGTCTGGCCGGCTTCGTCGCCGAGACCGCGGGATGAGGGAATGGGGCGAGTGATGGGATTCGAACCCACGGCCCCCGGAACCACAATCCGGTGCTCTAACCAACTGAGCTACACTCGCCGCGCCGGGCTTCACTTAAGGTAGCCCTTGTGCCACGTCAAGCGGGCCACAGGGCAGCGAATCGACCCCACACGACAGAGGTATGGCGATGGCACGAGAGCGAGCCTTCATGGATCGCGCCGATGGCCCGGGCGGTGAAGCCGGAACGTGGGACACGGCGCCTTTCGCGTCCGGCCCCGCCCGAATCAGCATGAAGCGGCCGTCCCCCGGCGCACTCTGCCGCCGCTGGCTGAGCGCGGGAATCGCCGCGCTGCTGCTGCTCGCGCCGGCGCTCGCGGACGCAGCGGCGGCAGAGCTTCCGGCCCGCGCCCGGCACGCGATGATCGCGGCGGCGCATCCGGCGGCAGCGGAGGCCGGCGCACAAATTCTCGAAGCCGGCGGCGACGCCATCGACGCAGCGATTGCGGCGCAGATGGTGCTCGGGCTGGTCGAGCCGCAATCCTCCGGCATCGGCGGCGGCGGCTTCCTGCTCTACTACGACGCCGAGCGAAACGCTCTCGAGAGCTACGACGGGCGCGAGACCGCGCCGGCCGCCGCGGGCGGGAGCCTGTTCCTGGCCACCGACGGCACGCCGCGCCCGTGGCCGGAGGCCGCGGTCGGCGGCCTGCCCGTGGGCGCGCCGGGTGCGGTCCGGATGCTGGAGCGCGTGCACCGCGCCCACGGCCGCACGCCCTGGGCCGAACTCTTCGTGCCGGCGGCAGAAATCGCGGAGCGCGGCTTCACCGTCGCGCCCCGGCTCGCGCACATGATCGCACGCAACCCCGACCTCGCCCGTTTCGGCGCCGCCCGCGCCTACTTCTTCCACCCGGACGGGCAGCCGCTGCGCGCCGGCGAAACGCTCGTGAACCCCGCCTATGCCGACACCATGCGGGCGATCGCGCGCGAGGGCGCCGACGCGCTCCACCGGGGGCCGATCGCGGCCGCGATCGTCGCCGCCGTGCAGGGCGACCGGATCAATCCCGGCACCCTCGCGATGGCCGACCTCGCCGGCTACCGCGCGCTGATGCGCCCGCCGGTCTGCCTCGACTACCGCCGCCACCGCGTCTGTAGCGCAGGACCGCCCAGCTCGGGCGGGGTGACGATGCTGCAGATCCTGGGTCTGCTGCGCGATACCGACCTCGCCGCGCTCGCCCCCGGCTCCGCGGCGGCGGTCCACCTCGTCAGCGAGGCGAGCCGCCTCGCCTTCGCCGACCGCAACCGCTACCTGGCGGACTCCGACTTCGTGCCGGTGCCGGTGGAAGGGCTGCTGGACGCCGACTACCTGCGCCGGCGCGCCGCGCTGATCGACCCCGCCCGTGCCATGGGCGAGGCCCTGCCGGGCCTGCCGCCGGGCGGCGAAGGGCTGGACCGGGCCGATGCCGCGGCGCCGGAGCACGCATCGACGACGCACCTGTCGGTGATCGATTCCCGCGGCAACGCCGTCTCCTTCACCAGCAGCGTGGAGCGCGCCTTCGGCTCGCGCCTGATGGCGGCGGGGTTCATCCTGAACAACCAGCTCACCGACTTCTCGTTCGTCCCGCAGGCGGCGCACGGGCCGGTCGCGAACCGCGTCGAGGGCGGCAAGCGGCCGCGCTCGTCGATGACGCCCGCGCTGATCTTCGACGAGGACGGCGCACTCGTCGCCTCGCTCGGCTCCCCCGGCGGCTCCCGCATCATCGGCTTCGTCGCGCAGTCGGTGATCGCCCTGCTCGACTGGGGCCTCGACGCGCAGGCCGCGCTCGACCTGCCGCGCCACGTCAACCGCAACGGCGCGACAGAGCTTGAGGCGGGCACCGCGCTCGAGGGGATCGCGCCGGCGCTGGAGGCACTCGGCCACGAGGTACGCATCGGGCCGCTGGTGAGCGGGCTGCACGCCGTGCGCCGCGTGGCAGGCGGGCTCGAGGGCGGCGCCGACCCGCGCCGCGAGGGGGTGGCGCGCGGCCACTGAGCCGCCGCGCCCGCCCCGGCACGCCGTCATGCGTCGTCGACGCTTTCCCCTCCGACGGACGCATCCGGCAGGCGCAGCCTGAAGACCGTGCCGTCGGCGCCGGTCCGCTCCAGTTCGATGTCGCCGCCGTGGTTGCGCACCAGGTCGCGGGCGATGGCGAGTCCGAGGCCGCTGCCCTCGCCGCGTCCGCCGTCGGCGAAGGCCTCGAAGAGGTTGTCGCGCACCTGCGCGGGAAGGCCCGGGCCGGTGTCGGCGATCTCGACGACGGTGCCGGCGTCCTCGCGCCAGCCGCTCACCCGCACCGTGCCGCCCTCGCCGCGCGCCGCCAGCGCCTGCACCGCGTTCTGTGTCAGGTTGCTGACGACGCGGTAGAGCTGGTCGCGGTCGGCGCTGACGCTCAGCTCGGGCGGGACCGCGTTCAGCCACACGACCCCGCTCTCGTCGCCGACGGGAAGCGCCGCCCTCACCTCGTCGACCAGCGGCGCCAGCGCGAACGTGGCGCGGCGCGGCGCCGGCAGACGCCCGGTGGCGAAGCTCAGGGTCTGGGTGCAGAGGCCGATGGCGCGGTCGATGGCAGTGACCAGGGGGAGCGCCAGCTTCTGTGTCTCCGGGTCGCGCTCCGCCGCCAGGCGTTCGGTCAGAATGGCCGCCGTCGCCAGCATGTTGCGCAGATCGTGATTGATCTTGGCCACCCCGGCGCCGACTGCGGCGAGTCGCGCCCGCTGGCGCAGCGCCGCCCGGACACGCCGCTGCATGACCTGGAGCTCCCGCTGGGCCAGGCCGATCTCGTCGCGCCTGCCGCTCACCCTGACCGTGGAGGCGGCGTCCTCCGGCGCGCGGCGGAAGGAGACCAGGCTGTCGGTCATGCGTCCCAGCGGCAGGACCATGAGCCAGTGCAGCGCGAGATAGACCAGCCCCGCGGTGATGAAGGCGAGGATCAGGGAGAGCACCAGGATTCGCTCGGAATAGTCCAGCATCGACGCATAGAGGCGCGATTCGGGCAGCACCACGTCGACCACGGTGTCGCGGGGATCGCCGGGCGCGTTCCCCATCACCCGGATGGTGCGCTCGCCGCCGTGCTGCAGGGTCTCGGCGGCGTCCGCGATCAGGCCCAGGGGTGTGGCCTCGCGCAGGTCGAAGGTCGCGTCGAGGGTGACCGGCATGCCGTCGCTCAGCACCAGCCTGCGCGTGCCGGTGCGCTTGAGGGAGACGGCGCTGACGCCGGCGCGTTCAAGCAGGGAGGCGCGCAGCTCCTCGGTCACCATCCCGTCGGGTGACGCCTCGACCGCAAGCGCCGCGATGCGCGCGGCGTTGATGTGCTCGTTGAGAAACACCAGGCGGTGGCGGGCGATCGACGGGACGTAGATGAACACCTCGCCCAGGAGGACGAACAACACCGTCAGGATCAGCAGCCGCGCCGAGAGGCCGCGGGCCACCCGCGGTACGACCGAAAGGGAGAATCCTGCCAAGACGTCTCTGAGCGGTCGCGGTTTGTCGATGCAACCAGACTATAGGGCCGGCACCGCGCGCGCCAAGCCGGCCGCCGGGCCGCGTCTATCCCAGGCGGGCGAGCAGGCGCACCAGCCGGCGGGTCCGCGGGCCGAAGAGCGCGGGCGTGTGGAAGCTCCCCGCGGCCCTGGCGCTGGCCTCGCTCAGCGTCGGATAGGGCACGATCACCTGTGCCAGCTTGCCGACGCCGATCCGGTTCTTCACCGCGAGAGTCCAGGGCAGGATCAGCTCGCCCGCATGGCGGCCGACGATGGAGGCGCCGAGCACCCGGCCGCGCCGGGTCGTCACCGCCTTGATCAGCCCCCGCGTCGCGCCCTCGCAGATGGCGCGGTCGTTCTCGGCGAAGGGGAAGCGCAGCACGCGCGGCTCGTGGCCTGCAGCGCGCGCCTGCGCCTCGCTCAGGCCGACGTGGGCGAGCTCGGGGTCGGTATATGTGACCCACGGCACGGCGTCGTAGCGGACCCGCGCGGGCAGGCGGAAGAGCGCGTTCGCGATCACGGTTCGGGCCTGGTGGCTCGCCGTGTGGGTAAAGCGGTAGGGGCCGACGACATCGCCCAGAGCGAAGATGCGCTTGTTGGTGGTGCGCAGGCGCCCGTCCACCAGGGGCACGCCCTCGTTGAGCGCGACGCCGGCCTCCTCCAGGCCGAGGCCGCTCACGTTGGGCCGCCGCCCCACTGCCACCAGCAGGTGCGAGCCGGCCAGGCGCCGCTCGGACCCGCCCGTGCCGCAGGTGAGCACGACCCCGTCGCTGCCCGCCTCGACGGCGCTCACCGGCGAGTCCTCGTGGATCGTCACGCCTTCCTCGATCAGCTGCCGGCGCACGATCTCCACCAGCTCCGGGTCGTCGCGCCCGAGCAGGCTCGAGCGCTCCACCAGCGTGACCTCGGCGCCCAGCCGGCGGTAGGCCTGGGACATCTCGACCCCGATCGGGCCGCCGCCCAGCACCAGCAGGCGGCTCGGCTCGGGCACCGAGTCGAAGAGACTCTCGTTGGTGAAGTAGGGCACCGTGTCGAGCCCGGGGATCGCCGGGACGACGGGCGCGGACCCGGTGCAGATGGCGAAGCGCCGCGCCGTCACGCTGGTATCGCCCACCTCGAGGAAGCGCGGTGCGACGAAGCGGGCCTTGCCGAGCACCACGTGGGCGCCGAGGCCGCGGAAGCGCTCGGCGGAATCGTGCGGCTCGATGGCGGCGATGGCACCGCGCATGTGCGCGTAGGCGGCGGCGAAGCCCTCGCCCCGTGCGGCAGCGGCCAGCAGCGCCTTGGAGGGGACACAGCCCGTGTTGAGGCACTCGCCCCCCATGCGGGACTGCTCGATCAGGATCACCGAGGCGCCCATCTGCACCGCGCCGGCGGCGAGCGAAAGCCCGGCCGAGCCCGCCCCGATGACGCAGAGGTCGGCGCGGATCCTGTCGCGTATGGTCCCGGACCCCTTCACGCCCGCTGCTCCCACTTTCCGGCCTCGGTCTGCTCCCAGTAGGTGATCGTGTCGCCCCGTTCCTTGTGCGCCCGCCAGCGCGCGCGCGCCGCATCCAGCGCCGCCGGGTCGGTGCCGTCGAACATGTCGAGGCAGCGCTCGAAGCGGCCGGGGTCGGCCGGCGCCACGCCGTCGACCATGACCGCCACCTGGGCGTCGTTGGGGTTGCTGTCGTCGCTCGCGAGAAAGATCGGCTGGCGCTCGGGCCGGCCGTCCCCCGCCGTGCCGTGGGGCAGGAAGGAGCCCTGCTCGTAGGTCCAGAGCGCCGCGTTCAGCGCCTCCGCCCGCTCCTCCGAGGCCGCGAGCACCACGGCGCGGCGGCCGCTCTCCAGCACCTTCTCCAGCAGCTTGGGTAGCGCTTTCTCAAGCGGGGTGCGGCGCAGCTGGTAGAAGGCGAATTCCACCATCGCGGGGGCGTCATGCCTCGTAGTGGGCGCGCACCAGCCGGTCGAGCAGGCGCACGCCGAAGCCGGACGCGCCCTTGGGCACGGTCGGGTCGTCGTCGCGCTTCATCCAGGCCATGCCGGCGATGTCGAGATGGGCCCAGGGCACGCCGTTGACGAAGCGCTGGAGGAATACCGCACCGGCCACGCTGCCGGCCTCCCGCCCCTTGCCGACGTTCTTCATGTCGGCGATGGCGGAATCGATGTCCTTGTCGTAGCGCTCGCCGAGGGGCAGGCGCCAGACCTCCTCGCCGCTCTCCCTGCCCGCGGCGATCAGCCTCTCGGAAAGCTCGTCGTCGTTGCTGAAGAGGCCCGCCTGATAGGTGCCGAGGCTGACGATGATGGCGCCGGTGAGCGTGGCGAGGTCGATCATGAAGCGGGGCTTGAAGGTCGCCTGGGTGTACCAGAGGGCATCGGCGAGCACGAGGCGGCCCTCGGCGTCGGTGTTGATGACCTCGATGGTCTGGCCCGACATGGAGGTCACGACATCGCCCGGGCGCTGCGCCTTGCCGTCCGGCATGTTCTCGACCAGCGCGACGACGCCCACGGCGTTGACCCGCGCCTCGCGGCCGGCCAGGCACTTCATCAGCCCGATCACGGCGCCGGCGCCGGCCATGTCGTACTTCATCTCCTCCATGCCCTGGCTCGGCTTGATGGAGATGCCGCCGGTGTCGAAGGTCACGCCCTTGCCGATGAAGGCGACGGGCTGCTGACCCTCGGGCCCGCCGTTCCAGCGCATGATGCCGAGATAGGGCTCGTTCTCGCTGCCTTGCGCGACGCCGAGCAGCGAGCCCATGCCGAGGGCGGCCATCCTCCCGCGGTCGAGCAGCTCGACCTCGACGCCGTCGGCGGCGAGCGCCTCGACATCCTCGGCGATGGTCCTGGGGTACATGACGTTGCTCGGCTCGGAGACCAGGTTGCGCGTGGCGAACACGCCCTCTGCGAGGCTCGCGTTCGCCGCGAACGCCTGCTCGGCCGCCGCCGGCTCGTCCAGCATCACGGTGAGCCCGCCGAGGCTCTTCCTGTCCTCGTCCTTCTTCTTGGTGTGATACTTGTCGAAGCTGTAGCTGCCGAGACGCGCGCCGAGGGCGATCTCCGCCGCCATCTCTGCCGGCGCCACGGCGCAGCCCTCCACCGCATCCACCGCGATGGCGCCGGCCTTCGCGCCCGCAGCGTTCATGCGGCCGACTGCGACCCCGCCGACGGCCCTGAGCTGGCGCCCGTCGAGCTTCCCCGGCTGGCCCAGCCCGACCAGCAGGACGGCATCGAGCTCGAGCCCGTGCGGCGCGACGACGATGCTGGTGCTCCCCTGCTTGCCCTTGAAGCGGCCGGCCGACAGCGCCCGGGTGAGCGCACCGCCGGTCTGCTCGTCGAGCGCACGCCCGGTGGCGCCAAGCGTGCGCTCCTCCGTGACGCCGACGGCGATGACGCCCTCGGACGGCGTCGCGATCTCGGAGAATTCGATCTTCATGGGGAGGTCCATCCTGATGATGCGCCGCCCGGGCGCGCAGCCTGCGAGCGCACCCTATAGCTGAGGTGGTGCGTCAGGTGAAGGGAAGCAAGCCCCGGCGCGTCCCGGAACGCGTCAGGCGGCCATCGGCGCGGCCTCGCGGACCTCCTCTTCGACCTCGGATGCGAACTGGGCGAAGTTGTCGTGGTAGCGGCCCACCAGATCGCGCGCCTGCGCGTCGTAGGCCTCCCTGTCGGCCCAGGTGCTGCGGGGGTCGAGCACCGAGTCCGGCACGCCGGGGCAGTGCGCCGGCACCGCCAGGCCGAAGGGGTTGTTGCGCGCGCAGGGCACGCCGTCGAGCGCGCCCTCCAGCGCGGCGCTCAGCAGCGCGCGGGTGTGGCCGATCGCCATGCGCTCGCCCGTGCCGTAGGCGCCGCCGGTCCAGCCGGTGTTGACGAGCCAGCATTGCGCGCCCGTCATCTCGATCCGCTGGCGCAGCAGTTCGGCATAGGCGGTCGGCCGGCGCGGCATGAAGGGCGCGCCGAAGCAGGTGGAGAAGGTCGCCTGCGGCTCCTTGCCGAGGCCCCGCTCGGTGCCCGCCACCTTGGCGGTATATCCCGAGAGGAAGTGATAGATCGCCTGCTCCGGCGTGAGCCGCGCGATCGGCGGCAGCACGCCGAAGGCGTCGGCGGTCAGCATGACGATGTCGCTCGGGTGGCCGGTCACGCCGCTGCGGCTCGCGTTCGGGATCGAGGCAAGCGGATAGGCACCCCGGGTGTTCTCGGTGTGGCTGCCGTCGTCGAGGTCGAGGACGTGGGTGTCCTCGTCCATCACGACGTTCTCCAGCACGGTGCCGAACATCCGCGTGGTGGCGTGGATCGCGGGCTCGGCGCTGGCAGACAGCCGGATCACCTTGGCGTAGCAGCCGCCCTCGAAGTTGAAGAGGCCGTCGCGGCTCCAGCCGTGCTCGTCGTCGCCGAGCAGGGTGCGGTGCGGATCGGCGGAAAGCGTGGTCTTGCCCGTGCCGGAGAGGCCGAAGAAGACCGCCGGGCGGCCGCCGACGTTGACGGAGCAGTGCATGGGCAGCACGTCCCGCGCCGGCATGAGGTAGTTCATGATGGTGAAGACCGACTTCTTGCACTCGCCCGCGTAGGCCGTGCCGCCGATCAGCACCAGGCGGCGGGAGAAGTCCAGCAGCACCACCGTCTCGGAGTTGGTGCCGTCGCTCTCGGGCAGCGCCTTGAAGCCCGGAACCTGGACGATGGTGAACTCGGGGTCGTGGTCGGTCAGCTCCTCGTCCGCCGGCGTGATGAAGAGGTTGCGCGCGAACAGGCTGTGCCAGGCGAGCTCCGAGACCACGCGGATGGGCAGCCGGTAGTCCGGCGCAGCGCCGGCGTGGCAATCCTGGACGAAGACCTCCTTGCCCTGGAGGTAGGCCGCCACGCGCTTGTGGATGTCGTTGAAGACCTCGGCCGAGATGGGCCGGTTGACGCTGCCCCACCAGATGTCGCCCTGCGACGAGGGCTCCTGCACGATGTACTTGTCGTTGGGCGAGCGGCCGGTGTGGACGCCGGTCATCGCGATCAGCGCCCCGCCCTCGGCGATCTGCGCCTCGCCGCGCCGCACCGCCTCCTCGTAGAGGGCGGGGCGTCGATAATTCCAGTGGGCGGCGGCGACGTTGCCGATGCCGTGTCGATCCAGTCCGTGGCGGCTTATCCGGGGGCCTCGTTGATCCATCGACTGCTCTCGGAAGGGGAACCGGCTCCCCTCACCCCATCATTGTTCTTCCGCCGTCCTAGCAACCGCCCGGCTGGCGGCCGCAGCATGGCGCCGCGGCCGCCGCCGGGTGCTCGGTCAGATCTTGTAGCCGAGGCTGCGGGCGCCCTCTACGAAGTTGGCGTACTGGGCCTTCTGGCTGTCGATGCCGAGCTTCTGCACGATCTGGACCCATTCCTCGGCCGCCTCGTCGAGCGCCTGCTGGCTGGTGAGCTCGTCGGCGATCGCCTTCTGGATGTTGCGGCCGAGCGCGTCGCCGTACTCCGACGCCCCCTCCCAGAAGAACTGGGGATAGCCGACCTCGACGTTCTTGAGGCCCGCGTCGAGGTGGTTCCGCGCGGTGTCGAAGTTCACGAAGATGCCGGCGTTCGTCTGCCACTGGTCGGAGACCCCGCGCTGCGGATTGGGCTCCAGATACTTCTGCGCCGCAGCGTCGGTGTAGTGGCTGACGCCGAAGGGATCGGAGCCGCAATACTCGTCCGCCACGATGTCGTCCGAGTAGTCCGGGTGCGACATGCGGTAGAGGAAGTAGAACGCGGCCTCCTTCACGTCCTCCGGCGCGTTCTTCGGGATGGCGCCGGTGCGGCACCAGAGCGAGATCGCGCGGTGGTTGATCGAGCCGTCCTCCTGCGGCCAGCCGGGAACGATGTCGCCGCGCTGGTCCTCGGCACGCTCCATGCCCTGCTGCTGGACGGTGAACTCGGCGAGGTCGATCCACCAGACCGACATCACGTCGCCGCCCGACTGCCAGCGCTGGATGCTGGTGGAGAGACCGAGCGACTCCTTGCCGGGCGGGCCGAACTGGACGATCTCCTTGAACAGGTCGAGCGCCTCGACCGCCTGGGGCGTGTTGATCGTCGGGTTCATGTTCTCGTCGAAGTAGTTGACGCCGTTGCCGGCGGCCACGTCCATCCAGAAGCCCCAGCCGAAGTTGGGCGGATTGATCACCATCGACGAGCCGTAGACGCCCTCGGACTCCGAGAGCTCCTCGGTGAAGAACTGGGTCGCGTCGAGGAACTCGAACCAGGTCTTCGGCACCGCAAGCTCGCGCTGGAAGCGCTTGGAGAACTTCTTCTGCAGCTCGGGCCGCTCGAAGAAGGACTTGCGGTAGTGGAGGATGTGGATGTCGCCGTCGAGCATGATGCCGTAGGTCTGGCCGGCCCACTTGGTATAGAACTCGCGGTAGGCAGGCATGACCCAGTCCAGGTACTCGGACGTGCCCTCGTACTTCTCGAGGTACTTGTCGAGCGGCTCGAGCTGTCCGGTCTCGGCGAAGGCGCCGAAGAACAGGCTCGGGAACTGGAACCAGTCGAAGCGCGGGTTGCGCGAGAGGAGCTGCGGCAGGATCTTGGCGACCGCGTCGCCGCCGTCGTACTGCTCGCGGCTCTTGATGCCGACGCCGGCCTCCGCCATCAGGTGGTCGGAGAGCCAGAGCGGGGCGTGCAGCCAGTTGGAATCCTGGAAGTAGGTCAGCTCGACGTCGTTGAAGAGCTTCTTGCCCGGCGGCACCGCCTGCGCCGCCCGGCCGAGGCGCGGTGCCGCGACGCCCGAGGCGCCGAGAGCCGCCGCGCCGGCAGCCGCGCCCTTGAGGAACTTGCGCCGCGTGATGTGGCTGAACATGCCCATTGCGTGTCTCCTTCGTCCTGTGAGGTCAGCGTCGTTACAGTCCCGTTACAGCGTCGATATCTCCCCGCGCCGCATGGCTGCGGTCAGGCGACGAGGGCCTCCGTCTCCGCATCGAACACCATGATGTCCCGGGGCCGGTAGTTGAGCGTGATCTCGTCGCCCGGCGCCCATGCGCCCTCGGCCGACGCCAGGGCCTGAATGCTGTGCCGGCCCCTGCGCAGGGTGAGGATCGAACGCTCCCCGAGATATTCATGGATGTCGATCGTGGCGTCGAAACTGATCGTGCCCGCTCTCGGCGTGCATAACAGGTTTTGCGGGCGGATGCCAACGACATAGCGCCCGTCGCCGCGGGAGCGCATCAGAGCCGCCATTTCCGGCGTCGGCTGCAGGGTGAGATCGTCGGCGTGCAGCACCCCCTGGCCCCCCTCCTCCGCGAATCGGACCTCGAAGAAGTTGGTCGGCGGCTCGCCGACGAAGTCGGCGACGAAGCGGGTCGCAGGGGTGTCGTAGAGCTCGTCGCGGGTGCCGCACTGCACCAGCCGGCCCTGGTGCAGCACGGCGATCCGGTCGGAGAGCGCGATCGCCTCCATCTGGTCGTGGGTGACGAAGATCATCGTGCTGTCCAGCGACTGGTGCAGGCGCTTGAGGTCGAAGAGCATCTGGAAGCGCAGGTGCCCGTCGACGTGGCCCAGCACCTCGTCGAGGATGAAGGCGGCGGGCTCGCGGATCAGCGCCCGGGCCAGCGAGACCCGCTGCTTCTGGCCGCCGGAGAGCGTGTTGGGATGCTGGTGCAGGATGTTCTCGATCTGCAGCAGCTCCGCCAGCGCACGCACGCGGCGGCGGCGCTCCTGCTTGGGAATCCCACGCGCCTCCAGCGGGAAGCCGATGTTCTCCTCGGCGCTGAAGTTGGGGTAGAGCGCGTAGTTCTCGAACGCCATGGCGACGTTGCGCGCCTGCGGGTCGAGCTCGTTGACCATGGCGCCGTCGAACAGGATCTCGCCCGAGGTGGCCTGCTCCAGGCCCACGATCATGCGCAGCGTCGTCGACTTGCCGCAGCCCGAGGGCCCCACGATGGAGACGAACTCGCCGTTCTCGACCACGAGATCGAGATCGCGCACCGCATGGACCTGCTGGCCGCGGCCCTCGTAGACCTTGTTGACCCGGGCAAGCCTGACTTCCGCCATCGCCCTCACCCGTCCAGCAGGGAGGTGCCGCTGCCGGGCTCGAAGTAGTGGATGCGCTCGGTCCTGAGCGCGATCCTGACCGGCCGGCCCGGTTCGATATGCGCATCCGGCGCGGTAATCACCGTAAGCTTGGCGCCGCCGATATCGGCGACGAGCACGCCCATCGAGCCGAGCGCCTCGTAGAGCTCGGCCCGCCCCTCGACCACGTGGCGGCCGCCCACGTCGGCCTCGTCGTCCAGCGCCTGCAGGTGCTGCGGCCTGATGCCGGCCACCAGCGCCGGCTCGTTGCGCGCCTCGAGCGTGGCCACATGCCCGGCGGAGACCGGGAAGGAGAAGTCCGTCTCCTCGCTCTCCATGCGGAGCGCGCCGTCCACCCGCCGGAGCACGCCGTCGACCAGGTTGATCGGCGGCTGCCCCACGTGCTGGGCGACGAAGAGCGAGTTCGGCCGCTCGAAGATGTCGCGCGGCAGGCCCGTCTGCACCAGGCCCGCGCGCCCCATGATGCCGACGCGGTCGCCGAGGGAGAGCGCCTCGGTGTAGTCGTGGGTGACGTAGATGGTGGCCACGTCGCGCAGCGCCTGGAGGCGGTGGAACTGCTGGCGCAGCTCGTAGCGGATGCGCGCGTCGAGGTGGCTGATCGGCTCGTCGAGGAGGAAGATCCCGGGCCGCTTGACCAGGGTGCGCGCCAGCGAGATGCGCTGCATCTGGCCGCCCGAGGCCTCGTTGGGCCGGCGCGGCAGCAGCTCCTCGATGCGGAGCAGCCGCGCCGCCTCGACGATGCGCGCCTCGATCTCGGCGCGGGGCAGCCTCTGCGCGCGCAGCGGGCTCGCGATGTTGTCGAAGACGCTGCGGTGCGGATAGAGCGCGTAGCTCTCGAAGGTGAGCGCGACGGGGCGGTGGTAGGGCGGCACCTCGGTGATGTCCTCGCCGTCGAGGATCACCCGCCCGGCATCGGGCGATTCGAGCCCGGCGATGATGCGCAGCAGCGTCGTCTTGCTGATGCCCGAGGGCCCCAGGATGCAGAAGAACTCGCCGTCCTCGACCGTCAGGTCGAGCCGGTCGAGGATGGGGTAGTCGAACCCCTTGCAGATGCCCTGGAGCTCGAGGCGCGCCATCTCAGCCCTTCACCACGCCGAGCGAAAGCCCGCGTACCATGTAGCGGCGCAGGATGACGAACAGCACCACCGGCGGGATCATGGCGACCAGGCTGAAGGCCATCACCAGGTTCCACAGCGTCTGGCTGCCGCTGGTGAAGCTTGGGATCACCACCGGGAAGGTCTTCACGTCGGTGCCGATGAACATGTTGGCGAAAAGATACTCGTTCCAGGCGAAGATCCAGCACAGCATGGCGACCGCGATCATGCCCGGCCCCACCAGCGGCAGCGTGATGGTGAAGAAGACCTTGAAGGGCTTGTGGCCGTCCACGTAGGCCGCCTCCTCCAGCTCGCGCGGCACGTCGCGGAAGAAGACCATCATCAGCCACACCGCGAGCGGCATGTTGAAGACCAGATAGAGGATGATGAGCGCCATGTGCGTGTCGGTGGTGCCGAACAGCTCCTCGAAGAGGAAGAACATCGGCAGCAGCACCGCCACCGGCGGGAACATGCGGTTCGACAAGATCCACATCGCCACGTTCTCGCCGCCCGACTGGCGCGGAAAGCGCGCCAGCGCGTAGCCCGCGAGCGTGCCGAAGAAGAGCGAAAGAATCGTGTTGGCGGTGGCGATGATGAAGCTGTCGATCAGCGACTTGAAGTTGCCCGGCTCGTTCCAGATCGCGGAATAGTTCTCGAGCACGAAGACCTCGGGCCAGAAGGTGGGCTCGATCCGGTTCACCTCCGCCACGTCCTTCAGCGAGGTGATGATCTGGAAGTAGAAGGGGAACATGATCAGCACCAGCCACACGCCGAGGAAGATCAGCAGCAGCAGCCTCACCAGGCGATAGTTCTTTTCGCTCATGCCGGGCGGCTCACGCGATCGCCTGCGCGCGCAGCACGCGCTTGAGGTAGCGCAGGAAGAGCGTGATGAGGACGATGGCGAAGAGGAAGATGATCCAGGCGTAGGCCGCGGCCTCGCCGATCTCGAACTCGCGCACGCCCCGCTGGTAGGCGATGTAGGCGGGCAGCTCCGAGGACTGCGCCGGCCCGCCCGAGGTCATGACGTACACCTTGTCGACGAACTTGTAGGCATCCATGAAGCGGATGATGAAGGCGATGGCGATCACCTCCTTCAGCATCGGCAGGGTGATGCGGCGCAGCGTGAGGAAGGGCGAGGCCCCGTCCACCCGCGCCGCCTCGTAGATGGAGGGCGGCAGGCCGAGCCGCCCGCTGAACACGATCAGGAAGGGCAGCGAGGTCCACTCCCAGATGTCGGCGATGGTGATGGTCCAGAGCGAGGTGCCGATCTCGAACCACTCGATGTGCGCCTTGATCAGGCCGATGTCGAGCAGCGCCTGGTTGATCGCCCCGTTGGACGGGTTGAAGAGGAAGCGCCACAGCACGCCCACGATCGAGGGCGGCAGCATCATGGGCATCACCAGGATGACCAGAATCACGAGGCGGGCGGCGTTGTTGCGCACGCAGTGATGCAGGATCAGCGCGAGCGCGGTCCCGATCACCACCTGCAGCACGGCGCCGAAGAAGAGGTACTGAGCCAGATGCAGGACCGAGCCGTGGAAGCGGTCGGAGGTGAGCACCCGCTCGAAGTTGGTGAAGCCGATCAGGCCGTAGTCGCCCTTGAAGAGGCTCACCATGTTGATGTCGTGGAAGGCGTAGTACGCCATCTGCACGGTCGGGTAGGCGACGATGAAGAGGAGCACCGCGATGGGCACGCCGACCATGACGCGCGGCACCCAGCGGTTGACGATGAGCGAGCGCGCGCTACCGCGCTTCTTCTTGAACCAGTCGGGGAGCTCGTCGTCCCGCCACTCGCGGATGGTCGCCGCCGACACGGCGTAGGCGCCGCGCACCGGCCGCCCGCCGCCGGGCGCGCCCTCGCCCGTGCCCGTTGCCACGCGTCAGGTCCCGCGTCGCTTGTGCGCTGCGACGGTCGGCCCGGCGTCGATGCCGTTCACCGGGAGGGAACGCAGGCGCGCGCGCCATGCCGCGTCCGGCAATGTCCGATACCCGTCGATCACGGCCCCTCCCCTCGCGCGCGGCCCGCCAGACCGCGCCGGTCCCCTCGCCGGCAACACTTGACCCGCCCTTCCGGGGGAGTCAAGCGGGCCCCGCGCCGGACGCCTGACGCCCTCTGCCGGCGGGCGCGTCGCCACGCTCTTCGCCGCAGCCTGCGGCCCTTTGACGCATCCGGGCCTTTTGGTTGCATCGTACAACCAAGGTGCAGTTGCTGCCGATGACCGACCTGGCCGTCGATTTCGAGCGGCCGGCGGCGGCCATCGTCCGCTGCCGGATGCTCCACAGGGTGAGCAGGGCGTGGGCCGGGCCGCACGCAACGCTGTCCCCTGACACGGGCATTTGCGTTAGTGTCCCGCGCCATGACCGAAGGAGCGATTGCGCCCGAGCGGCCGCAGAGCGCAGCCATGCCCTTCGGTCGCCACCTGACACGCACTGCGCGGCTGGCCGGCCCGGTGATCCTGGCGCGCGCCGGCCTGCTGGTCATGGTCGCGGTCGATTCGGCGATGCTCGGCCACTACGGGACCCTGGACCTCGCCTTCTACGCGGCGGCGAACGCGGCCCAGGTCGTCATGATCCTGATCGGCGTCGGCCTGCTGCAGGGCACGGTGATCCTCGTCGCCCAGGCGCACGGCGCGCGGGACCACGCCGCCTGCGGCGCCTACTGGCGCGTGAGCTTCGTCCACGGGGCCGTGCTCGGCGTGGTGATGGGCCTGGTGTGCCTGCTCGGCCGCTGGATCCTGGTGGCGACGGGGCAGGAGCCGGAAATCGTGAAGGGTGCCGGCCACGTGCTCGACATGATCGCCTGGGGCGCGCCGCCATTGATGATGTGGGTTATCTGCACCCACTTCCTGGAGGGCCTGAGCCGGCCGATCCCCGGCATGCTGGTAATGGGCGGCGCCGTGCTCCTCAACGTGCTGCTCAACTGGATCTTCATCTTCGGTCACTTCGGGGGGCCCGAGCTGGGCGCGACGGGTGCGGCCATCGCGACCTCGCTGGTGCGCTGGGCCATGTTTGCCGCGCTCCTCATCGTGGTGATCCGCCTGCCCGACGCCCGTGCCCTCGGCATGAACCGGCCGGTCTCCAATTTCTGGGAGGTCTCGAAGCGGCTGAGGCGCATCGGCTACCCGCTGGGCGCGGCGCGGGGCCTGGAGACGAGCGCCTTCGCCGCCCTCGTGATGTTCGCCGGGCATCTCGGCACGACCTCGCTCGCCGCCTACCAGATCGGCTACAACCTGATCGGCCTCGTCTTCATGGTCGCGATCGGGACCGCGGGGGCGAGCGTGGTGCGGGTCGGCAACGCGGTCGGCCGGCGCAACGCGACCGACGTGAGGCGCGCGGGCTGGGCCGGCGTGCTGCTCATCGCCTGCATGATGGCCTGCTTCGCCGGACCCTTCCTCGGCCTCGGCACGCCGCTCGCGAGCCTCTACAGCGACGACCCCGCCGTGCTGCCATTGGCTGCGTCGCTGATCGGCATATGCGGCATCATCCTGGTGTTCGACGGGATGCAGGCGGTGCTGATGGGGGCGCTGCGCGGCGTCGCCGATGTCTGGGTGCCGCCGGGCCTCCAGCTCATCTCGTGGTGGGGTGTCACGGTGCCGATCGGCTACGTGCTGGCCTTCGTCGTCGGCATCGGCGTGGACGGCCTGATGTGGGGCATCATGGCCGGCGCGCTTTCGGCCAGTGTGCTGCTGTCCGGCCGCTTCGTCGCCGTCTCGCGGCGCCCGATCGTCGCCCGCTACTGACTCGGCCCGCAGCTTTCGCGCCCAAAAATGGCCACAGTCGGCCTATAGTCCGACGACTTGCGGGAGAGGGAATCCGGCAGTGCCTCCGACCATTGCGCTCGTCGACGACGACCAGCACCTCCTGACCTCGGTCACCATGGCGCTCGAGGCGGAGGGCTTCGTCGTGCGGCCGCACAGCGACCCGGTGAAGGCGCTCCAGGACCTGCTGAGCCGCCCCGTCGACCTCGCCGTGCTGGACATCAAGATGCCGCGCATGGACGGCCTGGAGCTGCTCTCCCGGCTGCGCAGCCACTCCTCCATCCCGGTGGTG
This sequence comes from Alphaproteobacteria bacterium, assembly GCA_022823305.1. Lineage (GTDB taxonomy): Bacteria > Pseudomonadota > Alphaproteobacteria > UBA828 > UBA828 > WTGU01. Next base: position 141,242 of record JAJDXK010000101.1, on the reverse strand, counting down.
TTCCTGACCTCCAAGGACGCCGAGGACGATCAGCTCCACGGCCTCAGCCAGGGCGCGGACGACTACATCACCAAGCCCTTCTCCATCCGGCTTCTGGTCGGGCGCATCCGGGCGCTGCTGCGCCGTGCCGAGCCGGGCCGGGCGGGCGAAGAGGCGCGCGCGCTGATGGTGCGCGGCGCGCTCGTGCTCGACGAGGACCGCCACCTCTGCACCTGGCGCGGCGAGGCGCTCTCGCTGACCGTGACCGAGTTCCTGCTGCTCAAGGCGCTGGCCCAGCGCCCCGGGCACGTCAAGAGCCGGAACCAGCTGATGGACGCGGCCTACGGCGACCAGATCTATGTCGAGGATCGCACCATCGACAGCCATGTGAAGCGCATCCGCAAGAAGTTCAGGGCCATCGATCCCGCCTTCTCCCAGATCGAGACGCTCTACGGTGTCGGTTACCGATACACCGCGCCGTGATCCGGTCGGGGACGATCTGCGGGCCGGGGCGAGCGCTCCGCTGACGCCGGCCAGGGGCGGCCGGCGGTCGTTCCCCGTCTTCCCCCTCGGCGCCCGCATCCTCGCCATCAACGTGATGGCGCTCGGGGTCCTGGTTGCGGGCTTCTTCTACCTCGACCACTACCAGCGCGACCTGATGCACGCCAAGCTGGACTCGCTGGCGCGGGAGGCCACCCTGCTCGCGACGACGCTCGGTGCGAGCGCGGCCGGTACCGGCGACGCGACGGAGGCGAGGCTCGACCGCGCAGCCGCCGAAGCCCTCGTTCGCCGCCTGAATTTCACCACCGACACCCGCACCGTGCTCTTCGACTCCGACGGAACGCTGGCCATCGATTCGCGGCAGCTGCCGATGGCGGCGGTCCACACGACGGAGCTGCCGCCGCCGGAGGAAAGCCGGGGCTTCCTGGGCAGGACCGCGGACGCGGCCTACGAGTGGATCACCGCACGCCTGCCGCCGCACACGACGGTCCCCCTCTACACCGAGCCGAAAGAGCCGCGCGCGGCCGACTTTCCCAAGGTGCTCAGCGCGCTGGAAGGAGTCGCCGGACGGGCGATGCACCGGACCGAGGACGCCCGCCTGGTGGCCATCGTGGCGGTGCCGGTCCAGCCCTTCCGCCGGGTGCATGGCGCCCTGCTGCTGGTGGCGGATGCGGGCGACGTGTCGGAGGGCGTCCGCACCGCCCGCTTCACCATCCTTCAGGCCTTCAGCATCGCGCTCGGCATCACCGTGCTTCTCAGCCTCTACCTTTCGGGCACCATCGCCCGCCCGGTACGGCGGCTCGCGCGGGCGGCCGAGCGCGTGCGCGCCGGCGGCGGGCGCAAGGTGACCATCCCCGACTTCACGGCGCGCAATGACGAGATCGGCCGCCTCTCGGCTGCGCTGCGGGAGATGACGGACGCGCTGTGGGTGCGCATGGACGCGATCGAGCGCTTCGTCGCCGACGTGGCCCACGAGGTGAAGAACCCGCTCAGCTCCGTGCTTACCGCCGTCGACACCGCGCGCAGCATCAGCGACGAGGAGAAGCGCGAGAAGCTGCTCGCGCTGGTCGGCGAGGACGTGAAGAGGCTGGACCGGCTGCTGAGCCAGATCGCCGATGCCTCGAAGATCGACACGGAGCTCGCCCGCGCCCAGCACAGCCCGGTCGACCTCGGTGCCATGCTGGCGACCATCGCGGAGATGCAGGGCGCCGCCGCCACGGCGAGCGAGGACTCCGCAGCGATCCGCCTCGACATCGCGGGCGACGGACCCTTCGTCGTGCTCGGCGTCGAGGACCGCCTGGCGCAGGTGCTCCAGAACCTGATCGGCAATGCCCGCACGTTCAGCCCACCGGATGGCGCGATCGCCCTCGGGCTTCGCCGGGAGGGCGCCCGCATCTCGGTCACCGTGGAGGATGACGGCCCCGGCGTGCCGCCGGGAATGGAGGAGGCGATCTTCCGGCGCTTCTACACCTTCCGCCCCGAGGGCGAGGCCTTCGGCGCCCACTCGGGGCTCGGCCTCAGCATTTCGCGCCAGATCGCGGACGCCCACGGCGGCCGCCTGACCTGCAGCAACCGGACCGATCGGGCGGGCAGCACCTGTGGCGCGTGCTTCCGGCTGGAGCTTCCCGCGGCCCCGCCGCTCGGGCCCGAGGGCGCCGGCTGAGCACCGCGCGCCATTCGCCGATCAGTGGACGCTGAGCGGGTCCAGCCGGTTCTGGCGGGCAACGGCGAAGGCCAGGTCGCGCGTGGGCGCCACGGCCAGGAGCCGGCCATCCGGCGCGTGGATGCCGTAGACGACGGTGCCCTCCATCATCACGTCCCTGACGTAGGTTTCGTTGCCGGCAAGGAAGGAGGCGTTCTCCCGCCGCTCGCCAGCGGTCGCCCGATCGCCATCGTTCATGACCTTCCTCCCCTAGCCGGTCCCGCCGCCGCTCTTGATCGCGACGGTCCTCACGATCTCGGGTGTGGTGGGGCGGGTCAGGTCGATGTGGAGCAACCCGGCGTCGAGCCGGGCGCCGGTGACCTCGATTCCGTCCGCCAGCAGAAAGGTGCGGTGAAACTGGCGCGCGGCGATGCCGCGATAGAGGTAGACGGCGCTGTCATCCTCCGCCTGCCGCCCCTTGATGTGCAGTTCGTTGCGTTCGACGGTGACCTCGAGATCGTCCTCCGTGAAGCCCGCCACGGCGAGGCTGATGCGCAGCCTGTCGTCCGCCGCGTGCACGACGTTGTAGGGAGGATAGCCCTCGGCCGCTGAGCGGGTGAGTCGGTCGACCACCTCTTCCAGGCGGTCGAAGCCGAGCAGCAGGGGGCTGCTGAAGGGAGATATCCGTGTCATCGCCTGGCCTCCTCCGTCGAGCGAGTCTCGGCGGGCGCACCCGGTGGCGGCGCGCGCCCTTGAGCGATCGGTAGCGACCTCCCGGCGCGGGCCGGCCGCCGTCACACCTCCGATGTGGGCTTCGCGCCGTCGCAGATCAAGCCGCTTTGGCATGCCGGCTGCTCTGCCGGGCTCTTCTTCGCCGGCAGCGACGACGCGCTCATGGCGCAGCAGAAACTCGACGAGGGCCGCCCGGGCTGTTACGGCCCGGCGGATGTGGCATGGTGGCGTGAGCCAGCGCATCTGCCGCCGGAGCCCATGGGTGGGGCAGGGGGCGGGCGGCGCAAGGGAGCAGGCCGCCCGCCATGAGCACGCAGCCGACGGAAGGGGCAGGCCGCCGCGTCATCGGGAGCACGTGGGAAGGCGTGCTCCTGATGATCTTCACCTGCGCCTGCTTCGCCGGCATGTCGGCGGCGATCCGCCATGTCTCGGCGGAGATATCGGTGTTCCAGATCGCCTTCGTCCGCAATGCCATCGGCACCCTGATCCTGGTGCCCTTCATGATGCGGACCGGCTTCGGCTCGTTCGACCCCGGCCGCTTCCGCCTCTTCGCGGTGCGCGCCGGCATCGGCGTCTGCGCCATGTGGGCCTGGTACTCGGCGCTGCAGTTCACGCCGCTGGCGGAAGCGATCACGCTCAACTTCACGGTCTCGCTCTGGATGATCCCGGTCGCCATCCTGATGCTGGGCGAGCGCGTCGGCCCGCGCCGCTGGATCGCCACCGTCGTCGGCTTCGCCGGCGTGCTGATCGTGCTGCAGCCGGGCGCGGAGACCATCTCGGTCGGCGGCCTGCTGGCGATCCTCGCGGCGCTGCTCTTCGCCGTCTCGATGGCGCTGGTGCGCCTGCTCGCGCGCACCGAATCGCCCCTGGCCATCGTCTTCTACATGAACCTGATCATGACGCCGATCTCGCTCGGGCCGGCGCTCTGGTGGTGGCAGACGCCGACCCTGGAGCAGCTCGGCTGGCTGCTCGGCATCGGCTGCATCCTCACCGTCGCCCACTTCACGATGGCGCGCGCGCTCTCGATCATGGAGGCGACGGCGGTGGTGCCGCTGGACTTCACCCGCCTCCCCTTCGCGGTCGCGATCGGCTGGTTCGCCTTCGGCGAGTTCCCCGGCGCCTGGACCTGGGTCGGCGCGGTCTTCATCGTCGGCTCGGCGGTCTACATCGCCCGCCGCGAAGCGCTCCTCACGAGACGCCGCCCCTCCGTCATCGACCCCTGAGCGGCCGCCGGCGCGGCTTTTGCATTCACCGGCGCCGCTTTGCTATGTAGGCGCCCGCATCAGCGAGGGAGATGGACATGGACATCAGCGGTCAGACGGCGATCGTCACCGGCGGCGCATCAGGGCTGGGCGAGGCGACCGCGCGGGCGCTGGCGGCCGCCGGCGCCAGGGTCTGCATCCTCGACATGAACGAGGCGCTGGCGAACAAGGTCGCAGCGGAGATCGGCGGCGCCGCGGCGGCGTGCGACGTGGTCGACGCGGCGAGCCACGAGGCGGCCTGTGCGCAGGTGCGCGAGGCGCTGGGGCCCGCCCGCATCATGGTCGCCTGCGCCGGCATCGCGCCGGGCGCCAAGCTGGTGGGCCGCGACGGCAATCCGAGCCCGCTGGAGAAGCTCACCCGCGCGATCCACGTCAACCTGATCGGCACCATCAACTCGTGCCGCCTCGCCGCCGCCGACATGGCCGCCATGGAGCCGCTCGCGGACGGCGAGCGCGGCTGCATCGTCACCACCGCATCGGTCGCGGCATTCGAAGGCCAGATCGGCCAGCTCGACTACGGGGCGTCCAAGGGCGGGGTCGCGGCGATGACGCTTCCGATGGCACGTGAGCTGGCGCGCGAGGGCATCCGCGTCAACTGCATCGCGCCGGGGCTGATGGACACGCCGATGATGGCGGGCCTCTCCGAGCCGGTGAAGCAGTCCCTGCTGGAGACGACGGTCTACCCGAAGCGCCTGGGCTCGTCGGAGGAATACGCCGCGCTCGCCGTCCACATCGCCGAGAACACCTTCATGAACGGCTCGGTGATCCGTTTCGACGGCGCGCTTCGGATGGCGCCCAAGTAGCGTACACGCAGCCCGGCATCGCGGTCGGAGGTGGTATAGGATCGCGCTGACGTCTCGACGCTGGAGGGTCCGCCATGATCACGCTCTATGACATGCCGCTCGCTCTCAACTGCTACAAGGTGCGCCTGCTGCTCGGGCTGCTGGGCGTGGACTACAGGCGCGAGCCGATCGACCTGCTCGAGAACGAGCACAAGACCCCGGAATTCCTGGCGCTCAATCCCTTTGGTCAGCTTCCGGTGATGACCGAGGGCTCGCTCGTGCTGCGCGATTCGCAGGCCATCCTGGTGTGGATCGCACGCAGGCATGGCGACGAGTCCTGGATGCCGAGCGATCCCGACGACGAGGCCATCGTCAACGGCTGGCTCTCGGCCGCCGCCTACGAGATTCGCCTCGGGCCCTACGACGCGCGGCTCGCGAAGCTCTTTCCCTGGCTCTGCGTCAACGCCGAGACGGTCAACCAGCGCAGCGACATCGCGCTCGGTCTCTACAACGACCGCCTGTCGGACCGCGAGTGGATCGCGCTGGACCGCCCGACGGTCGCCGACGTGGCGGCGTTCCCCGCGATCTCCCAGTGTGGCGACGGGGAGATCAGCCTCGAGGGCTACGACGCGGTCCAGGCGTGGCTCGGCCGGATGCGGGCGCTGCCCGGCTTCGTGGATATCCTCGACTGAAGGCGGGTCGCCGGCGCGGGCTCCCTCCCCGGCAGCCGGCGGCGATTACCCCTTCCAGGGCGGGATCGGCGTCTCCCACGAGGGCGCGCTGGCCGGGCTGAGCAGCTTGAGGATCAGCTCGATGTGGCTGAACTTCCAGTCGCCGCCTTCCTTGCGGAACCTGGATTCGTACCAGCCGCCGATCCAGGTGTCCTGGTCCGGGCTGCCGTCCTCCTGCACCGCCTTGGCGAGCTCCCACAGGTAGTACTCGCCGGTGGCCGTCTGGCCGTCGTCGGCCACCTCGATGATCGGCTGGGTCGCGTAGTGCAGCGCCCACGAGAGCGTCTTGGTGGAGGTCTCGCGCAGGCCCGCGACGAGGGAATCGCGGCCCTCCCAGCGGCCGATCCCCTCGCAGTTCCAGACCGCGTCCTCGGTGAAGCAGGGCGCCATCATCGCCGGGTCGCCATTGTGATCCGCCGCCGTCATGTAGCGGGCGATGAGCTGCTTGATGGCCTCGATATCCTCGAGGCGCTGAAGGCGCTTCTCCACGGACATGGTCTCTTGCTCCTCTGGCCGTTCCGGTTGCGGGTTCAGTTGCTGACGCGCTTGGGCGGCGCCGGTGCCGGCGCCTCCTCCGGCTCGCGGCAGCCGACGGGGCAGCAGCGTCCCGGCTGGCGGTCGCGGTTCTCGCCGCTCTCGTCGGCGAGCACGCCGCGCTCGAGCAGCTTCTCCACCAGCGCCACCTTGTCCTCCACGGGGTAGCTGCGAAAGATCTCGAGCCCGGTCGCCTGGGGCGAGCCGCCGCCATGCAGGCTGATGACCGAGTACCAGCCGGCGGTGCCGGAGGCGGTCAGGTCCTCGATCAGGCGCGCGACCTCCATGCGCTCGCCGTAGGGCAGGTCCTCGCGCCCCTTCAGCATCTCGGCGAGCGAGCCGGCGGTCGCGGGATTGTGGTCCTCGTCCGGCCCCGGCAGGGCCACCACCAGCCCGCCCGAGACCTCGTGGGCGATGCGGTGCATGTCGTAGATCTGCGTGGACAGCAGCAGCTTGCCGATGTTGGCGAAAACCCGGTCCGGCTCGACGCAGCCGGAGCCGTCGGCAGTCGCGTAGACCGAGCTGGCGACGCCGCAGGCGTAGAAGCCCTCCACGATCTTGATCAGCTCCACCATGCGGTCGCGCAGGTGCGAGGTGTTCTCGACCTCGAGCCCGTTGGCCTGGGCCATCAGCACGCCGGCGCCGATCAGCAGGTCGCCGAAGCCCGCGCGCGCGCCGATGCAGGAGTGCCGGTGATGGGTCGCGTAGGCCTGGGTGAGGAACTGCGAGTGCTCCCACTCGCCGGCGAGGAACACGCGATCCCACGGCACGAACACGTCATCGAAGATGACCACGCCGGTGGACTGGCCGTAGCGCGCGCTGAAGGTGGCCGCCTTCTCCCCCGGCCGGCCGGCCGGCCGGGCGACGACGGGGACGCCGTCGGCGTCCACCGGCACCGCGCAGCAGAGGGCGAAGTCCTTGTCGGCTTCCGTCATGTTGCGGCACGGCATGACCAGGTATTCGTGGACGTAGGGCGCGGCGGTGACGATCGCCTTGGCGCCGCGGATGACGACGCCGTCGGGCCGGCGCCTGGCGATGTGCACGTATGAATCCCGCACCGCCTGGGCATGGGGGCGGCGCGAGCGGTCGCCCTTGCCGTCGGTCATGGCGACGCCCAGGGTGAGGTCCTCGGCCTGTACCCGGTGGAGGTAGGCGAGGAAGCGCTCGTGCAGGCCGCCGCCCGTCTCCTGATCGATGCGCCAGGTCGCCTGGTGGATCGCGTTGAGCCCGTCCTGGGTGAGGTAGCGCTGGGCGCAGCCGGTGTACTGGCAGACGAGGCGCACCGCCTCCAGCTTGTGGAGCTGGTCCGTGGTCGAGCGGTTGATGTGGGCGAAGCGGTTGACCTCGGCCCCGGTGCCCTCCTCCACCGCCGTCATGACGGGCCGGTGGCGCTCGTCCAGCGCGAAGTCGTAGGTGAGCGCGAGCGAGGCCACGCCCGGGCCGAAGCGCGGCTCGTCGGCGACGGACTCGACCGCGTCGCCGTCGACGAAAACCCGGGGCGAAAGCCGCCTGAGCGACTCGCGATACTCCTCGCCGGACATCAACATCCCGCGTCTCCTCGTTCAGCCGGCCGGGGCGTCCTTCTGCCGGATCGCCTCGGCGATGCGCAGCACGCGCTCGGCCTTCTCGTAGATCGGATAGTCGATGAAGTAGCCGTCGACCTGGATCGAGGCCGAGCCTGCGGCCTCCGCCTCCCTGAAGGCGGCGACGTGCTTCTCCGCCTGGGCCACCGCGTCGGCGCCCGGCGTGAAGACGCGGTTGACCGGCGCCACCTGCTTCGGGTGGATGCAGAGCTTGCCCTGGAAGCCGAAGCTCTGCGCCGTCCGCGCCGAGCCCTCCAGGTTCTCCTCGTCGGCGAGGTCGATGAAGACCGTGTCGATGGGGGGCTCCAGCCCGCCCACGCGCGAGGCCAGCACGATGGTCGCGCGCGCGTGCGCGAGCTCCGCCTCGGCCCCGGTCCAGACCATGCCCATGTCGCGGGTGTAGTCGCCTGCGCCGAAGGAGAGGCGCCTGACCCGCGTCTCCGCGCCTGCGATGGCTTCTGCGGCGGCGACGCCCCGGCCGGTCTCGATGATCGGCAGCAGGTCGATCGCCCCCCCTTCCAGCCCGCGCTCGCGCTCAAGCTGGCCGAGCAGCCAGTCCACCGTCTCGAGCTGGCTGGGGGCCTCCACCTTGGGCAGCATGACGCCGTCCACGCCCGGCGCCACCACGGCCTCCAGATCGCCGTAGCAGTAGTCGGTGTCGAGCCCGTTCACCCGCACGTAGCCGAGGCAGTTGCGCGGCGCCTGCAGCGCGTCGACCACCACCGCCCTTGTCGCGACCTTCTCCGCCACGGCGACGGCGTCCTCGAGGTCGAGCACCACCGCATCCGCGCCGGTGCCGAAGACCTTGGCGACCTTGCGCGGGTGGTTGCCCGGAGCGAAGAGGTAGGTGCGGTGCAGGTTCATGGGGGTTCCCGGCAGGCTCGGGCCAAACAACCACAGCCCACCGTGCCGATCAAGCCGGCCCGCAGCCTACTCGGGGTGAAGCGCGATCTCGCCGTACCAGGCGCGGGCGCTGAGGCCGCTGTTGTCCGAGTCGGTCATCACCGCGATGCCCTCGAGCGCGTCGACCTCGACCCCGAAGAAGCGGCGGAAGTCGTCGCGCACGTTGCGCCGATGGGTGCGCCAGGTGCCGGCGTGAGCGTCGCCTGAGTTCATCGCCACCATCATCACGTTGTCGGTGAAGGGATTGGGCCAGGCGGCGCCGACCTCTGCCTCGCTCGCCCAGACGTAGTTGACGGCGATCGGCATCGCGAACCACCCGTCGCCGGGCGCGACCACGTAGACCCGGGCCGCGAAGTCGTCGCCGTCCTTGATGCGCTCGTCGGCGACGGCCGGAGTCCCGCCGATGCGCCAGCTCCACTCCAGCACGGGTGTCGCCGCGAGGTCGATCTCGCGCTCGAGGTAGAGGCAGGAGGCCGCCGACTCGCTCTCGGCTTCCAGCACCCGGCGCCCGTCCTGCTCCAGCACGCGGTAGCGGGTCTCGCCGTCGAACTCGCGCTCCTCCCAGCCCCCGTCGTCGCCGGACGCGGGCCAGCCGAACACCAGCGGCTCCGCGTGGGCCGGCAACGCCAGCAGAAGCAGCGGAATCAGGACGGGCACGACGCGCTTCATGGCAGTGACTTGCGAGAACTCTAGCCCAGACGGCGCACCTGCAACGCCTCAAATCGCTTGAAGTCCCGATCGTTCGTGAGGAGCGTGTCGATGCCGTGCTCGCGGCAGAGTGCGGCGATCTGCGCGTCGAACATGAGGTTTCCGTGCGCATCCGCTTCGCGGACGGCTGCCAGGAAGTATTCGAGAAACTCCGGGCCGGGCCGCACGACTTCACAACCCGGAGAGGCGTTGACGCCTTCGATGAACGCTGCCGCCTGCGTTACCGAGGACGGAGGTTTGAACACGCGTTTGTGGGTGACCACCCGCATGAACTCGGAAATGCAAAAGATGGGGAGGGCCCATCTCTCAACTCCCTCGGCAAGGGCGACAAGCTGTGCAGCAGCCGCTCCATGAAAAGCGGTCTCGCCGCGATGTGCGTAGACCAGGATGTTCGTGTCGATGGCGATCACGCGCGGTCGATCACGTCGTAAAGCGCGTCCCGGTCGGCGATGTCGACGTTCGGCGGCCCGTCACCCGTCACGATTTCCAGCTTCAGCCGAAACGGCGCCTTGCTGGCGGGCGTTGCGGCAAGCCTCGCCCGGAGTGCATCCTCGACGAAGCGCGTGAGGGTGATCCCGTCCTGAGCCGCCCTGCCCTTCGCCTGACGCAGAACCTGATCGTTGAGATTGAGCGTGGTCTTCATAGCGAGTCCGCCGATGTGCAGGCGTATGGCTCAACCATATCATCGGCGGACAACAGGGAACAAACGTTTGCCGTGACGATGGCGCAGGGTATTGCTGCAAGGGTAACGAGCGAACACGCGCACGGAGGCGACGCATGAAGCTCGAAGGGATCAGGGTGCTGGACCTCTCCCGGTTCCTGCCGGGGCCGCACCTCGCGATGATGATGGCCGATCACGGCGCCGACGTGATCAAGGTCGAGGATCCGCGCGCAGGCGATCCGGCGCGCGCGATCGGGCCGCGCGAGGGCGGCCACACCGTCTATTTCCGCAACGCCAACCGCGGCAAGCGCAGCCTCGCCGTCGACCTCAAGAGCGACGAGGGGCGCGAGGCCTTCCTCCGCCTCGCGGAGACCGCGGACGTGATTCTCGAGACCTTCCGCCCCGGCGTGGTCGAGCGCCTCGGCATCGGCTACGAGGCCGTCCGCGCCCGCGCGCCGCAGGCGGTCTACGCCTCCATCTCCGCCTTCGGCCAGTCGGGGCCCTACCGCGACCGCCCCGCCCACGACCTCAGCGTCAACGCGCTCGCCGGCGTCGCCAGCCTCAGTGTCGATGCGGCGGGCAAGCCGGCCATGGCCTGCCTGCCGCCCTCCGACATGGGAGGCTCCCTCATGGCGCTCGCCGGCATCCTCATGGCGCTCCTGCGCCGCCAGACCACCGGGCAGGGCGACTACCTGGACCTCGCCATGTTCGACACGGTGGTGTCGTGGACCGCCCACGTCGCGGGCCGCGTCTTCGCCGACGGCCGCGCACCCGACCCCGCCGCCGAGCGCACCCAGGGCGGCGCCGCCTTCTACCGCCCCTACCGCACGAAGGACGGCCGCTACGTCACGCTCGGCGGCGGCGAGATGAAGTTCGTCGCCAACTTCCTCGAAGGCGTGGGACGGCCCGACCTCATCCCCCTCGGCCGCGAGCCCGCCGGGCCGGCCCAGGCGCCGCTCCACGCCTTCCTGGAGGAGACCTTCGCCCGGCGCACGCAGGCCGAGTGGGTGGCGTGGTTCGAAGGCCGCGACATCTGCTTCGCGCCGGTCCTCGACCTGTGCGAGGCCTTCGACGACCCCCACCTCGCCGCGCGCGAGATGGTACAGCGCGAGGCAGGCGGCCCAGCCCATCTCGGCATCCCCATCAAGTTTCGCGAGGAGCCGGGGCGGATCGGCGCGGACGCCCCAGCCCTCGGCGCGCACAGCCACGAAATCCTGCGCGCGCTCGGCTACGGCGAGGCGGAATGCCGGGCGCTCGCCGAGCGCGGCGTCATCGCCCGGGCCGATTGAACTCAGGCGGCTGCGGCGTCGGCCCCCTGGTCCAGCAGGCGGATGATCTCCGCCGTCGGCTTCACGTGGCAGAAGTTGCCGTCGAGGTACTCGATGGCGTTGGCATGACCGCTGGGCGACATGGCGGCGCAGGAGTCCTCGGGCATCAGGCAGCGGAAGTCGAGGTCGCCGGCAAGGCGGATCGTGCCCTCGACGCAGCTATTGGTGAAGATTCCGCTCACTACGATGGTGGTGATCCCCTTCACCCGCAGCAGGTGCTCGCAGTTTGTGGAGGGGAAGACCGCCGAGCCGGACTTGGTCAGCATGATGTCGCCCTCTTGCGGCGCGAGCGGCTCCAGGATCTGCGCGTCCCTGGAGTCGACGGTGGTGACCACGCCGAAGTGCCGGTGGCGCCAGGTCTGGTCGGAACCGTCGCCCACCAGCGAGGCGCAGCGGGTGTAGATCACCGGCGCGCCCGCGCTGCGAAACGCCGCGATGAGCCGCTGCAGGTTGGGCACCACCACGCGGTCGATGCGGTCGAGGTAGTAGGCCAGGTCGTCCTCGAAGCCGGACTCGATGATCCGCTTGCAGAGGCCGTAGTCGCGGTGGGCCTGCTGGTAGGTCATGTCGATGACGATGAGCGCAGTCTTCGCCGCCTCGACGGGGAACTCGGGGATGCGCGCGAAGCTCCACCAGGCGCTCCATCCCTCCTTGACGTTGCCACCTCCGCCCTGGCTCATGACGCACCTCCTCCGCTCGCCGGCGACCACCCTACGGGCGCCTGAGAAGAACCATAGCGCGCCGGCCACATCCGCGCAGCCGTGCGAACGCCGGGGCGGTTCCTCTCAAACACCGCCCCACGGGTCGGCGAGCGCGATGCCCATGTCCTCGAAATCCCGCACGTTGCGCGTGGCCACGGTCATGCCGCGGGCCAGCGCGATCGCCGCAATCTGGCAGTCGGCCTGGCAGACCGGCCGGCCGGCGCCGCGGCGCGCGGCAGCGATCCCGGCATAGGCGCGCGCCGCGGCGCTGTCGAAGGGCAGCACGCGGCCTGCGAAGTCCTCGCGCACCAGTCCATCCACGGCCGCGGCGAGCGCATCCCGTCGCCGGCCTGCCGGCAGGATGGCCACCCCGTAGCGCAGCTCCGCCTCTCCAACCGCCGGGAAGAACAGCAGCGCCGCCCGGCGGCTCGCGATCCATTTCTCGACGCCCGGATCGGGCGCCGGGCGCATCAGCTCGGAGACCACATTGGTATCGAGAACGAACACCGACGACGCTCAATCGAAACGTGGCGGCTCGCGCGTACGCTCGCGCGGCGGAAGCGCCAGCTCCACCCCGCCGAACGGGGCAAAGCGGGCGCGAATGGCGCGGGCGAGGTTGTCCGGTGCGGCTTCCGCTTCGACTGCGTCCCGCAGGATGATTCGCGCCTCTTCCTCCATCGAACGGCCGTACCCGGCCGCGCGCAAGCGCAGACGCTGCTTCACACCGTCGTCCAGATTGCGGATCGTGATGCTCGCCATCCCGCCGCCTCCGCCGCACTCGCCTGCCGCGCACTCTAGGCAGTGATTGCAATGCAATCAAGGCGGGGCCGGCGCTATCAGCCGAAAGGGAGGCGACACGCCGCCTGCCATCCCAATTCGCGCCGGAATTCTGGCCGGTTCGTGCCATAGTATCGCCTTGGTGGCCTGTTCGAGGTCGCGCCTCACGTCACCCTCCCCGCCCCCTTCCGCCTCCCGGCCCGTCCGCCATGTCGTCCCAGCCGAGTTGCCGCCGATGATCCTCCCGCGCCGGATAACCGAGCTGCTCGGCGATGCGCACTACCTGCGCCTCTGGCTCATCGGCGTCTTCAGCATGGCGTCGCGCTGGCTGGAGATGCTGGTGGTCGGCGTCTTCGCCGTGGAAACCACCGGGTCGCCGGTGCTGGTGGCGCTGCTCGTCATCCTGCGCATGCTGCCGCTGGCCGTGTTCGGCTCCATCGTCGGCACCTTCGCCGACCGGCTGGCCCCGCGCCTGCTGCTCCATCTCGGCCTGCTGCTGGCGACACTGGTCTCGTGCGCCGTACTGGGGCTCGCGCTCTCCGGTCTCGCCGCCTACTGGCACGTGGCCCTTGCGACCTTCCTCTCCGGCCTGGTCTGGACCACGGACATGCCGGTGAGGCGGCGGCTGATCGGCGACGTCGCCGGGCCGGAGCGGATCGCCGCCGGGATGAGCCTGGACAGCGCCACCAGCAACGCCATGCGCCTGATCGGCCCGCTCTTCGGCGGGCTTCTCTACCACTGGCTCGGCCTCGGCGGCGCCTTCGGCCTCGCGGCGGCGCTCTATGCCCTCTGCCTGATCCTGACCCCGGGCGTACCGGCCGCCTTCCGGGACTCGGGCACGGCCCGGCGCGCCGCAAGGGTTCTCGGCGACCTGCGCGAGGGCTTCCGCTTCCTGAGGCGGGAGCGGGAGGTCCGCCGCATCCTCTGGGTCACGGTGATCTTCAACATCTGGGGCTTCCCCTTCGTCTCCATGATCCCGGTGATCGGCTCGGAGAGCCTGGGGCTGAACGCAAGCGGCATCGGCGGGCTGGCCGCGCTGGAAGGCGGCGGCGCCTTCGCCGGCGCGCTGCTGATCGCGGCGCTCGGCACCCGGCCTGGCTCGTACCGCCGTCTCTACTTCTTCGGCACCGCGAGCTATGTCGCGCTGGCCTTCGTCGCCGGCTGGATGACCGAGACCGCGCCGATGGCCGCGGTGATCTTCTGCGCCGGCCTCGGCGCTGCCGGCTTCTCGACCATGCAGACCACGCTGATCTACGGCATGGCCCCGCCGGAGATGCGCGGCCGCCTGCTGGGCATTCTCTCGCTCACCATCGGCGCAGGCGTTATCGGCTTCGCCAATATCGGGCTCATGGGCGAGCTTTTCGGCGGCGCCAACGCGGTGCGCATCGTCGCGGCGGAGGGGCTGCTCGCCCTCGTCCTCCTGGGGCTGCGCTGGCCCCGACTCTGGCGCGGCGACGATGCCGCCTGAGCTTGCAGAGCGCGACTCGATGGGCGTATTGTGAGGCGCCTCGCTAGCCGCTGTGGCGAGCGTTCGACCGTGGCCTGAGAAGCGTGAATGATAATCGAGTAACGGGCTGCGCAATCGATGCTCGCCATCTCCCTGAACGGCCGGTTGGTGGGGCCGGACGTGCCGGGCCGCAGGCCGGAGCGGCCGCGATTGTGGGGCAGGACGATGTGACCGTGGCGCCGGGGGGCGGGCGGATGAGTCGAGTCAGCGGGCTGGCCTGTTCCGGTGGAGTGCCGGCCGGCAGGACCCGCTCGCCGCGTCGCATTCGCGTGCGGCCGCTGCGACGCAACAACGAAGGGTAAGACCGCGATGGACATCAAGGAAGAAACAGTCGGTTCTGCGCTCGTCGTCTCCCTGGACGGCCGTCTGGACGGAGTCACCGCGCCGGACCTGCAGGCCCAGGTCGTCGCGGCCGTCGAGCGCGGCGATTCGAAGGTGCTGCTGGACTGCGACGCCATGAGCTACGTCAGCAGCGCCGGCCTGCGCGCCCTGCTGATCTGCGCCCGGAGGTGCCAGCAGGCAGGCGGCAAGCTGGCGCTTGCGCGGCTGCGGCCGGAGTGCCATTCGGTCCTGGAAATGAGCGGGTTCCTGACGGTCATCGACTGCCACGACACCAGCGAGGCAGCCCTCGCTGCACTGTCGTGAGACGCCGTCCCGGGCCTTTGGAGTCGGTCACATGCTGACGTTCCACGAAGAGATCATGGTGCTGCTTCTCCACGACGAGAACGGCACCTTCCTGCCGGTCAACGAGCACACGCTGAACTCCGCGCTTACCGGCGCCGTGCTGATGGACCTGGCATTCGCCAACCGGATCGACACCGATCCCGAGCGGCTGACGGTCATCGACCCGACGCCCACCGGCGATCCCCTGCTCGACCGCACCCTGGCCCGGATCGCGGGCGAGGCGACCGTCACGAACACCCGGACCTGGATCGAGACGCTGTCCGCCGACGAGGCTTCCGCCGACCCGGCCAAGACGATTCGGGAAGCCGCGTTGACCAGCCTGGTGGAGCACGGCGTGCTGGAGCGCCGCGAGGAAAAGTTCCTGTGGGTATTCCGCTCCCGCCGCTATCCGACCATCGACGGCAAGGTCGAGCAGGAGGCCAAGAAGCGCATCGCCGACGTGCTGTTCTCGGACGAGGTGCCCGACCCGCGGGACGTCGCCCTGATCTGCCTCGTCGACGCCTGCAACATCCTGCGCACCATCTTCTCCAAGAAGGAGATCGACCGGGTCGAGCCGCGCCTGGAGCAGCTGCGCAAGATGGACCTGATCGGGCGCGAGATGGCCAGCGCCATCGCCGATATCGAGCGCGCCATCGCGATCGCGGCAGCGCACACCTTCTGAGTCCGCGGCGCGGCCGCCTGGCCGACTACTCGCCGGGCCGGCCGAGCCCGCCCTGCCAGCGCGCGTTGGAGTCGCGCCTGAGCCCCACCTGGTCCAGCGTCCGCGCAACGGTGTAGTCGACCATCGCATCGATGGACTCCGGCCTGCCGTAGAAGGCGGGAACGGGGGGCAGGATCGTCACGCCGAGGCGCGCGAGCTTGAGCATGTTCTCCAGGTGAATGGCGCTGAGCGGCGTTTCGCGCACCAGGAGCACGAGCGGCCGGTGCTCCTTGATCATCACGTCGGCCGCGCGGTGGATCAGGTTCTCGCTGAGCCCGCAGGCGATCGCGGCGAGGCTCCGCGCCGAGCACGGCGCCACCACCATGCCGTCGATCGCGGCCGAGCCCGAGGACATCAGGGCCGCCATGTCGCCCGGCGCGTAGTGGCGCTCCGCCAGCGCGCGCAGGTCGTCGAGGCTCCTGCCGGTCTCGTGCTCGAGGGTGCGCTGCCCCCACTTGCTCACCACGAGGTGGGTCTCGACCGGCATCGGCGCGAGCACCTCCAGGAGGCGCACGCCATAGACGGCACCGCTCGCGCCGGTGATGCCGACGACGAGGCTCCTCACCGCCTCAGCGCTCCGCGCTCGCGAGCCAGAGCGCGAGGAAGCGCCCGAGCCAGTCATGCACCGCCCCGTGGTAGCGGGCGTGATTGGCGCGCTGCTCGGCCGGCGTCTGCGCCCCGTTGCGCGCCAGGTCCTCGGCCGGCGGGTCGCGGTCGATCCAGCGCGCAAGCACCGCGTCGTCGACCTCCGGATGGAACTGAAGGCCCCAGGTCGTCCCGCCATGGCGGAAGGCCTGGTTCTCGAACCCGTCGCGGCGGGCCAGGCGGCGGGCGCCGTCCGGGATCGTGAACGCCTCGCCGTGGCGGTGCGCCACCGTGAGCGGCGCATCGAGGGCGAGCGCCTCGGCCGCGCCGGCCACCGGCTCGATGGGGTAGTAGCCGAACTCGTAGAGGCCGTCGGGGTCCGGCGCCACGCGGGCGCCCAGGGTGCGCGCCACCATCTGGCTGCCGAGGCAGATTCCGAGCATGGGCACGCCCGCGGCGATCACGCGCGGGATCCAGTCGAGCTCCGCCCGCACGTAGTCGATGTGATCGTCGTTGGCGCTCTGCGGCCCGCCGAAGCTGACCACGCCGGCGAGCGTTTCCACGTCGTCGGGAAAGGGCTCCCCCTTGTTGGCCCTGATGACCCGCGAGGGCTGCCCGAATGAGGCCAGCAGTGACGGCACCGCACCCACGTCGATGGCGGTGACGTGGGTCACCAGCAGCACGGCGGGACTGGAGGGGTCGCGGGTCATGGGCTCGATCCCGGGCCGGTCACAGCGCGACGAGAACGCCGTTCTCGAGCGCGAAGCGCCGGTCCATGCGCTCGGCGAGCGCCATGTTGTGGGTGGCGACCAGGGCTGCGAGCCCGCTCGTGCGCACGATATCGAGGAGCGAGGCGAAGACCGAGTCCGCGGTCTCCTGGTCGAGGTTTCCGGTCGGCTCGTCCGCGAGCAGCACCGCCGGCTCGTTGGCGATGGCGCGGGCAATGGCGACGCGCTGCTGCTCGCCGCCGGAGAGCCGCGAGGGCCGGTGCCCCTCGCGCGCGTCGAGGCCGAGACGGGCCAGCAGCGCGCGGCTCCGCTCGCGCGCGGCGCGCCTGGGCCGGCCCGCGATCATCTGCGGCAGGACCACGTTCTCCAGCGCCGAGAACTCCGCCAGCAGATGGTGGAACTGGTAGACGAAGCCCAGCCGCTCGCGCCGGATCCTGGTGCGGCGGCGGTCGGTCAGCCCGTCGCAGCGCTCGCCGGCGATGGCGATCTCGCCGGCGCGCGGGCGCTCCAACAGGCCGGCGATCTGCAGCAGGGTCGACTTTCCGGCCCCCGACGGCCCGACCAGGGCGACCATCTCGCCCGGCGAGACCGCGAGCGAGGCGCCCTTCAGCACCTCGATGGCGCTGCCGGCCTGATAGAAGGTCTGCACCAGCGCGCGCAGCTCCAGGGCGGGCGCGCTACTCATAGCGGAGCGCCTCCACCGGATCGAGCCGCGCCGCCCGCCAGGCGGGGTAGATCGTCGCCAGGAACGAGAGCCCGATGGCCATCGCCGCCACGATCACCACCTCGGCCGGGTCGGTCCGCGACGGGAGCTGCGAGAGGAAGCGGATCTCGGCCGGAAAGAGCGCCGTGTCCGTCATGCCCTCGAGCCAGAGGCGGATGCTGTCGATGTTGGCGGCGAAGGCGACGCCGCCGGCGACGCCGAGAGCCGTGCCGGCGATCCCGATCGCCGCCCCGTTCATGAAGAAGATGCGCAGGATCTGGCCGCGCGTCGCCCCCATCGTGCGCAGAATGGCGATGTCGCGGCCCTTGTCCTTCACCACCATGATGAGCCCGGCGATGATGTTGAAGGCGGCGACCAGCACGATCAGCGTCAGGATCACGAACATGACGTTGCGCTCGACTTCGAGCGCGTTCACGAACTGCTGGTTGGCGCGGCGCCAGTCGATCACCCAGCCCTGCCCCTCCACGGCGTCCAGCACCTCGTTGCGCACCGCGCGGACGTTGTCGGGGTCGGCGACGTTGAGCTCGATGGCAGTCACCGCGCCGGGCAGCCTGAAATAGACCTGGGCGAGCTCCAGCGGCATGAAGATGAAGGTGGTGTCGTACTCGTACATGCCGACGTCGAAGGTCGCCACCACGGGATAGGCGCGCGAGCGCGGCACGGTGCCCATCAGCGTGGCCCGGCTGCCCTCCGGCGAGAGCAGCGTCACCGGATCGCCGACACGCACGCCGAGCTTGCGCGCCATGCGCTCGCCGATCACGACGCCGGCGCCTGCGCGGAAGTCATCGAGCCGGCCGGCGAGGATGTTGCTCGTCACCAGCGGGCGCACGTCGAGGTGGTCGCCGCGCACGCCGCGCACCTGGCCGAAGGTGGCGTTGCCGTGCGCCGCTGCGATCACCTGGCCCTCGACGATGGGCGAGACGCTGACCACGCCGTCGATGGCGGCGAGGCGCTCAGCGAGCGGATCGTAGTCGGCGAGGCCGGCCTGGTGGGAATAGACGGTCATGTGCCCGTTGAGCCCGAGAATGCGGGCGAGCAGCTCCTCGCGGAAGCCGTTCATCACCGACATGACGATGATGAGCGTGGCGACGCCGAGGAAGATGCCGATCAGCGAGAACGCGGCGATGACCGAGACCAGGCCCTCCTGCCGGCGGGCGCGCAGGTAGCGAAACGCGACGAGGCGCTCGAAGGCCGAGAACATGCGATCCGGCCGCTAATCCCCGGTCAGGCGGGCCAGGACGGTGTCGAAGGGGAGCGCCTCGGCCTCGCCGCCGGCCCGCGCCTTCAGCTCCGCCGTGCCCGCGGCGACGCCGCGCGGGCCGACCGCGACCTGCCAGGGCAGCCCGATCAGCTCCATCTCGGCGAACTTGACGCCCGCGCGCTCGTCCCGGTCGTCGTAGAGCACCTCGATCCCGGCGTCCGTCAGGCGCGCGTAGAGCGACTCGCAGGCCTCGTCGCACGCCGCATCGCCGGCGCGCAGGTTGATGAGACCGACCGCGAAGGGCGCGCTGGACTCGGGCCAGACGATGCCGGCCTCGTCGTGGCTCGCCTCGATGATCGCGCCGACCAGGCGGGAGACGCCGATCCCGTAGGAGCCCATCTCGACCGCGACGTCGTTGCCTTCCGGATCGGTCACGGTGGCGCCCATCGCCTTCGAGTACTTGGTGCCGAAGTAGAAGATGTGGCCGACCTCGATGCCGCGCCCCCGGTAGAGCGCGTCCTCGGCCAGCGGACAGGTTGAGGGGTCGTGCTTGTCGTCGGTGGCGGCGTAGAGCCGGGTCCACTCGTCCACGACGGGCTGCAGGTCGTCCTCGTAGTCGATGGCGAGCGCCAGCGGGTCGGTGTCGAGCCAGGCCGGGTCGCAGTAGACCGCGCTCTCGCCGGTATCGGCCAGCACGATGAACTCGTGGCTGAGGTCGCCGCCGATGGCCCCGCTCTCCGCCTGCATCGGGATCGAGGTGAGCCCGAGGCGGGCGAAGGTGCGCAGGTAGGCGACGAACATGCGGTTGTAGGAGCGCACCGCGCCGGCGTGGTCGATGTCGAAGGAGTAGTTGTCCTTCATGTAAAACTCGCGGCCGCGCATGATGCCGAAGCGCGGGCGCAGCTCGTCCCGGAACTTCCACTGGATCTGGTAGAGGTTCTGCGGCAGGTCGCGATAGCTGCGCACGGCGCCCCGGAAGATGTCGGTGACGACCTCCTCGTGGGTGGGGCCGAAGAGCATGGGCCGCTCGTGCCGGTCGGTGATGCGCAGCATCTCCTTGCCGTAGTCCTGGTAGCGGCCGCTTTCCTCCCACAGCTCGGCCGGCTGGATTGCCGGCATCAGGATCTCCTGGCAGCCGGCGGCGTCCATCTCCTCGCGCACGACCTGCTCGATCCTGCTGAGCACGCGGAGGCCCAGCGGCAGCCAGCTGTAGATGCCGGCGCTCGACTGGCGGATCATGCCGGCGCGCAGCATCAGCCGATGCGAGGCGATCTGCGCCTCGGCCGGGTTCTCCCTCAGGGTCGGCAGAAAGTAGCGTGAGCGCCGCATGCCCCTTGCCTCGCTCGGATCGAACGCGCCGCGTTTATGCCCAACGCCGCGCCAAAGCGCAATGCGGCGGGCGCGCGCGCCTCGCCGGAGACACGCCTTCCATCATCCGTCCGATCCGGCCCCCGCGTGAATCGATTCCGCTCGCCCCTTCAAACCTTCCGCCACGTCCTCGAAGCCGCGGCGCATGTAGCCGCCGGAGAACACCGCGACGATCGGTGCGAGCACGCCCGTCAGCCTGTCCGTGTTGTGATAGCGGCAGCCTGTCGCGTCGGCGGGTTCGAGATGCTGCTCCCGCAGCGCATGCAGGAGCCAGCGGGCGCCGAAGGTCTTTTGCCAGGCGATCAGCCGGGGCTTCTCGACCGCGCACACGGTCTCGACGATTCCGAAGGTCGCCGGCCCCATCCTCACCTGCAGGCGCGCGGGCGAGCTGATGGCGAAATCCGTCTGCGCGCGGGGCGTGAACGGGTTCCATTCGCCGTAGCTCCCGACCTCGGTGAGCACGGTCCAGACGACGTCGACCGGCGCGTCGATCCGAACGGGCTCGGTACGGATTTCGCAGCTCCACACGGTCATTCGCCTCCCGGCTTCGCAAGAGATCGGACCCGGTCATCCGACCGGCCCCACAGCCTTCTCGCGCCGGCCCGCCCGGTTGTCGTGCGTTGCTACGCCTGCCCCAGTCGCGACGCAACGCCTCGGCCTGGCGAGGGTTCGAGGAAAGGGTCATGCTGGGCGAAAAGGGGCGACATGACCGAGCTGCAATTTCACGGCGCCCTGGTGTGGGCAGTGATCGCGACGGGCTGCCTGACGTTGCCGTTTCTGCTGCGCAGACCGGCACCCTACGGTCGCCACTACGAAGGTGCGCGATGGGGGCCGCACGTCCCCAGCAGGCTGGGGTGGGTTCTCATGGAACTGCC
This sequence comes from Alphaproteobacteria bacterium, assembly GCA_022823305.1. Classification (GTDB taxonomy): domain Bacteria; phylum Pseudomonadota; class Alphaproteobacteria; order UBA828; family UBA828; genus WTGU01. Next base: position 120,046 of record JAJDXK010000101.1, on the reverse strand, counting down.
GGCGGTCGCCGCCTTCCTCGCCGTCTATCTCGACGGCAGGGCGGCGGGGCAGCTCGTGCCGCTGCTCTTCCTCGCCATGTGGCAGGTTCACTACGTCAACCGGACCTTCATCTACCCCCTGCGCAAGGGCGAGAGCGCACGCAGGATGCCGGTCGTCGTGATCGCATCGGGCTTCTTCTTCAACATGGTCAACGCCTACGTCAACGCGCGCGTGATCTCGGAGTTCGGCGGCTACGGTATTCAGTGGCTGAGCGACCCCCGCTTCGCGATCGGTCTCGCGATCTTCCTGTCGGGAATGGCTCTCAACCATCACGCCGACACCGTGCTCCTGCGCCTGCGCCGGCCGGGCGAGACCGGCTACGCCGTGCCGCGCGGCGGCCTGTTCCGCCTCGTCTCCTGCCCCAACTACCTGGGGGAGATCATCGAATGGGCCGGCTGGGCGCTCGCGACGTGGTCATGGGGCGGGTTCGCCTTCTGGCTCTTCACCACCGCCAACCTGCTGCCCAGGGCGCGCAGCAACCATCTCTGGTGCCTGGAGACCTTCGAGGACTACCCGCCGCGCCGCAAAGCCCTGATACCCGGCATCTATTGATCGGGCCCGTGACCTTTCCCCGGTCCCGGGGCCGCCTCGCAGACACAGCGCCCGCCCGCCGAAATTCGGTGCCGTCGGGCAGCGAATCTGTATGATGCCGGGCATGAGCGAGGATCTGTCTCTCCTGGAGCTTGCCGGCGAATTCCTGGCCGGGACGCTGCCCGACGACGCCCTTGGCCGGTTCGAAACGCAGCTGCTGGAGGATCCGGCGGCAAAGCAGGCCGTCGACCTGTGGGACAGGCGGATGGCGGCCTTCCTCGGCCGCAACGCGAGCACCGCCCTGCACGCGGCGCGCAAGGGCCGAAGCGGCTCCTCCGGGTCGGCGCAGGACGAAGCGCCGCCCGAGAAAAGCCCGAAGGCGTGGTCCACGCTGGCGCCGGGCGTGACGGGGTTGGTGCTGCACTACGATCACCTGGTCGGGTCCATGGTGTACATCGCGCGCCTGGAGCCCGGCGCCCGCTGTCCCACGGCGGAAGAGGGCTCGCCCGAGGATTGCCTGCTGGTGTCGGGCGATCTTTCCCTGGGCGAGGTGACGCTTCGGGCCGGTGACGATCACCATTCACCCACAAGCGTCATCCACGGCGGCGGGAGCACGGAGAGCGGCGCGGTCATGCTGATCCGCGCGCGAGACATCTAGCCCGCGTTTCCCGCCATGGTCGTGGTGGGAAACGAAAGCCGGGGCCTCAGGCGAACTCGACCAGGGTTATCTCGTAGGTCAGGTCCTTGCCGGCCAGGGGATGGTTGAGGTCGACCGTCACCTCGTCGTCTGAGATGTGGACGATTCTCAGATAGGCGCGGACGCCGCCCATGAGGGTCGCGCTGATCCGCGTGCCTACGGTCAGGTCGTCGGATCCGGGAATGGCCGAGCGGCCCACGGTCCGGATCATGTCCTCGGAATGGAGGCCGTGAGCCTCCGCCGCGGGCACGTGCACGGTCCTGGTGTCGCCCGGCGCCATGCCGATCAGGGCCTGCTCGAAAGCGGGCAGCGCGTCGCCCTCGCCGATGGTGAGTTCCATCGGCCCGTCGCTCTCGGTTGAGTCGAATTCCGAGCCGTCGTCGAGCTTCCCGGAATAATGCACGCGGACTTTTTGCCCGACCTCTGCTTTCGCCATCACATCCTCTTCGCTCAGGACTTCTTCACGTTCAATTCGACCGCGCCTCGTGGCCTCCGGCACGCCGACGCCGCAGGGAGAGGAAGCACTCGCGCCGATTATGATGCCGAAGGGAGAGGGAATCCATTTGCGCGCGGTACCCGAGCAGGAGCGGCTCCGGGTGCAGGCGCGCTGCTCGAAGGGCGCGAGGCGGGACACGCGGCGGCGCAACCTTGACGTGTTCCCCGTTGTGCGCCACGATTATGCGTCGGATTGCGCCATATGAGCCATGTAACGATGAGCGGATGCGAAGTCCGGACGAGGCAACATCAGAAAAACAAGAAATAGTGCGTCCTCCCTTACTGGAGGCGAGGGGTGAAGCGCAGTCATCTGAGCGGTGTCGCTGCCAGGTTGGAGAAGGCGGAGAGCTTCCAGCATTCGCTGGACCTCTTGATGGAAATCTGCGCGGACTCCGGTTACACGCAGATATCCTACGCCTTCCAGAAATCCTCTTCCCGCATGTTCGACGGCCGCTGGCTGCCGCTGAAATTGAACGTTCGGAATTTCCCGCGTGACTGGGAATACGGCTGGGAACGCTTCTCCATACACGATCCCTATTACCACGAGTGTTTCCGAGGAACGTTGCCCTTCGACTGGAACGACCTGCAAAACAGCGGCAAGCTCGAGCCGACCGAGCACGAAGCCTGGAAATACCTGGCCGACATCGGCCTGGGGCGCGGCCTGACCACGCCGGTGCACTTTCCCGACGGCCGCTTTGCGGTGCTGAGCGTGATGGTGGACAAGTCCAACGCGAACTGGCCGAACATCAGGCACGAGACCGAGGACCTGATGCTCGACCTGACGCACCTGTACCGCCACACCCTCGACAAGCTGGGGCTCGAAGAGGAGATTCCGGCCGTCGATCCCTTCAAGCTGAGCCGGCGCGAAAAGGAATGCCTGCACTGGAGCGGAGCGGGCAAGACCGCGCCGGAGACCGCGACCATCCTCGGCCTCTCGACGGAAACCGTTCGCATGTATCTGAAGAAGGCGCGGTGCCGGCTGGGCGCGCACACCACGGCCCAGGCCGTCATCAATGCGGCGCAGCTCCGCCTGATCAATCCGCACTTCGCCGAGCACTGACGCGATCAGGCTATCGCCAGGTAGCGCTTCGCGACTTCCTCATCCGCGATCTCGTCCGGCGTCAGGTGGGCGATGATCGTGCCCTTGTCCATCACCATGCAGCGGTCGGCGACCGAGTGGATCAGCTCGAGATTCTGCTCGACGATGATGACGGTCAGATCCTCCTGCTCGGTCAGCCGCCGAATGATCTGACCGATCTCCTGCACGATGTTGGGCTGGATGCCCTCGGAGGGCTCGTCCAGCAGAATGAGCTCCGGCTGCCCGACCAGGACGCGGCCGATGGCAAGCTGCTGCTGCTCGCCGCCGCTCATCGAGCCCGCCTTCTGTGATCCGCGCTCCTTGAGGCGCGGGAAAAACCGGTAGACGCGGTCGAAGTCGGCCTTCCGGCCGATGCCCCCCAATCCCTGGCCGAGCACCAGGTTCTCTGTCACCGACATGCGGTTGAAGATTCCCCGCCCCTGGGGGACGTACGCGATGCCGCGATGGGCCCGGCGCGACGGGCGGAAACGCCCGATGCTCTCGCCCTTGAACTCGATCGTCCCGTCCATGAGCCGGAGGAGCCCGATGAGCGTCTTCATGAGCGTGGTCTTGCCGACGCCGTTGCGCCCGACGATCGCGAGAATCTCGTGCCTCTCCACGGCGAACGAGAGGTTCTGGAGGATTCGCGCGCTGCCGTAGCCGGAAGAGATGCCGTCGACGGACAGCAACGCCTGCTCGCTCTGCCTCTCTGCCGGTTCTGCCGCCATCGCCCTTCTCACCCGCTGCGCTGCTCAGAGCGTTCCCAGATAGATCTGGTGGACCTCTTCATTGGCTTCGATTTCCGAGAACGTGCCCTGCGCGAACAGCCGGCCATAGTGCAGCACCGTCGTTCGGGTATTGAGATCCCGAATGAAGGCCATGTCGTGCTCGATGACCAGGATCGTCATGCCGGTGGCGCTGAGCCGCCGGATGATCTCCGCCGTCTCGCGCGTCTCGTCGTCGGACATGCCGGCCGTGGGCTCGTCGAGCAGCAGGACCTCGGGTTCCGCAGCAATCGACATCCCGATGGCGAGCCACTGGATCTGCCCGTGCGAGAGGTTGGACACGGTTTCGTTCTCGGTCCCGGACAGACGCAGCTCCCCCAGGAGCTCGGCGACCTGCCCGGGTATCTTCTTCATGCGGTGGTGCCGCCGCAGGGGGATGAAAAGATTGTGATAGACGGTCAGGTCCGGGTAGACGCGAATGTTCTGAAACTTGACCGAGAACCCGAGCCGCGCCCGCTCGAAAGAGCCCAGGGACGTGACGTCGCGCCCCTTGTAGTGGATGGCGCCGGCGGTCGGCCGCTCGATGCCCATCAGGAGCTTGAAGAAGGTGCTCTTGCCGGCGCCGTTGGGGCCGATGATGCAATGCAGCTCGCCCCGGTCGACCGAGAAATCCACGCCCTGAAGCGCGGCGATGCCGCCGTACTGCTTGACGAGACCGCTGGTGTCGATGATGGGCTCGTTGTCCGTCACGAGTCCTGCCTTTCGCTGCGCGGTCCCGTGCCGCCCCTACCCCATCGCGCCCTCGCGAACGCCCTGCCCTGCTCGACAACGCGCGCGAGGGTGGTGACGACGCCTTCGGGCGTGACCAGCATGGCGACCACCAGGATGGCGCCCATGATGAGCAGGGAGATCTCGCCCACGGCCGCCAGGCGGATGCCGACCCATTCCAGGACCAGCGCGCCGATCAGCGCGGCCGTGAGGTCCTTGCGGCCCCCCACGGCGACCCAGATCACAGGCAGGATGTTCGCCTTCAGGCCGAATTGGTTGGGGTGAATGAAGGTGCCCCAGGCGGTGTAGAGGACGCCCGCGAGGCCCGCGATCGCGGCGGCGATGCAGAACACGCTGAGCTGCACCAGGCGGATGTCGTAGCCGAAGGTCTCGGTCCGATGCGAATCCTCGCGGACGCCGACGAGCAGGTATCCGTAGCTCGAGTTGACCAGCCAGCGCAGGCCCAGATAGACGGCGCCGAGCAGCCCCAGCGTCAGGTAGTAGAACTCGACGCTGCGGCCGTCGAACTCCAGCACCGACTCTCCGGCGCCGAAGATCAGGCTCGGCAGCAGGGGATCGTCGGGCGAGGCCGGCCGCAGGCCGTTGAAGCCGCCGATGTAGGCCGCGCCGATCGTGTAGTCGGGATCGGCGGTCTGCAGCAGGAAGAGCTCGAACATGAGGGAGACGACCAGCATGAGGATCGCGATGTAGACCCCCGCCAGCCGGGCGTAGAACATGATCAGGCCGAGAATCCCGGCAAGGAGCGTCGGCACGACGATGCCCGCGACGAAGGCGACATCGGTGTTGCCGTGCGCGTTCAGCAGGTTGAGCGCGACGATCCCGTAGGTATAGCCGCCGACGCCGAAGAAGGCGGCCTGGCCCAGGCTGAGCACCCCGCAGTAGCCCCACAGGAGGCACAGGCTGAGGGCCAGGAACCCGGAGATGAGAAAGTTGCTGAAGTTGATGATCTCGTAGCGGGACAGGAACTCCGGACAGAGAGCGAGCACGACCACCACCGCCAGGAAGCACGTCCAGAACGGCACGCCCCGGCCGATGGTCTGAGGTCCGTTCAGCCGGCCGAGGTACTTGTCGAGGACGCTTCTCTGTTCGTTGCTACCCATTTTTCTTCGCTACTCGTATCTTGCGCCTCTCCAGGTATTCCGAGATGCCGCGCGGCAGGATCAGCAGGATGAGGAAGGCCGCCAGCATCATCGAGACGTAGCCGACATAGACGCTCCAGGCGTTGTTCACGATCGTCTGCGCGCCGGCCAGCGCCGCGGCGCTCGTGGTGACCCCGGTGATGACGTTGGCGCCGCCGCCCACCACCACGGTAATGAAGGCGAACAGGGTGTAGTTGACGCCGAAGAAGGGCGAGATGGTGGCCGTGAGCGCGAACATGCCGCCCGCGATGCCGCCGAGCGCCGAGCCCAGGCCGAAGGTGAGCGCGTACATCCGGGACGTGTTGATCCCGAACGCCTCCGCCATCTCCGGGTTTTCCATTGTCGCCCGCGCCCGGGCGCCGAAGCGCGTGTAGGAGAAGAGCGCCCAGATCAGCCCGATCAGCAGCAGGGCGACGCCGAAGAGCACGAGACGATAAATTCCGAAGGTCAGCTCGCCGACGCCGAAGCTGCCGAAGGGCGTCGGAACGTTGAGAATGGAGGGCCCGAATATCAGCAAAAACCCCTCGGTCAGGACGAGGCTTATGCCCCAGGTCACGACCAGCGAGGACAATAGCTGTCGATAGAAGAACCGGATTACCAGGCGCTCGAGCACGATGCCGGCGAGGCCGGATCCTATGCCTGCGAAGATGATCGCGATGGGTGCGGGAACGCCGGCGTGATAGGCGAATGCGGTGATGTAGGCGCCGATCATCATCAACTCGCCGTGCGCCATATTGATGACGCCCATCATGCCAAAGATGATGATAAGACCCACGGCGGCGAGAAGAAGGAAGCCGATATTGTCGGCGTACTGATAGATAAAGCTAAATATTATGGAGACCGTTTCCAACTTCTGCCTCTCTGGTCCTTTAGTTCCCGTCCGTCCGTGCGGGGAGAGGGGAAAGAGGCGGCGGCCGGCCATGCCACGCCGGCCGCCCTATTCGCAAGTGCTCCTAGCTTGTTGCCAACCCTGGCAGATTGTCACTGCCCTTCGAAGAACGGTGCCCAGTCGGGGTTGTCCCTCGGCAGGAAGGCGCGCCCCGGAGCCTTCTCCCTCATGTCGACACCGATGTCCTGGAGGAAGGTCGGCTCGGTGAAGCCCAGATCGGCCACGAAGGTCAGGTTGTGCTCCGCGTCGATGCTGAACAGGTAGGTGTGCTGCGCCGCGTGGTGCACCGCGCCGCGCAGGACCCAGCGCCCGCCGGGATGGTCGGCAATCTCGATGTCCTGCTCGAGCGCCTCGATCGTCGCTTCGACCTCGGTCGTTCCGGCCCGCTTCCAGGCCTCGGCCATCGCATGCACCACCGTCCAGCCGTAGCCGGCCCCCTGGTTGATGTAGGGGAACTTCGTGGTATCCGGGAACTTCGCCCGGAACCGCTCCATGAAGGGCCCGTTGGCGTCGGTGGGGACATCCTCCGAGTAGCTGATGGTCGCGTACATGTTGTTCAGCGCCGGCGGCGCGAAGCGCAGATGCTCGTAGCCGTCGGAGATCGTGACCATCGACCACATCGGGATCGTCAGGCCGGCTGCCTGGGCCTGGGGATAGTACTGAACGTGCTCGGCACCGACCAGGCAGTGGGCCTGGAAGTCAGGCTTCGTGCGCTGGATCTTGTCGATGGTGGCCTGCCACTGCGACACGCCGAAGGGGAAGTACTCCTCCTCGACCATCTCGCCGCCGTAGAGATTGGCGGCCGTGCGGGTCCAGTCTCCCATCGCGCGGCAATACACGTAGTCCGCCCCGATGAAGTAGATCTTGGGGCCGATGTTCTCGATCATCCACTTGACGCTGGGCAGAACCTGCTGCTGGCCCGTCGCGCCGGAGAAGAACGAGTAGCGATCGGCGATGCCGCCTTCGCCCTGGTTGTTGTGCCAGTAAATGGTCTTGGCCCGGATGACCTCGCGACGCGCCGCTTCGCGCTCCGCGCCGGTGTACGCGGCGAACACCACGTCCGCCTCGTCGTCGTACACGCACTTCTGGGCCAGCTCCTGATAGCGCTTGACGGTCGATTGACCGTCGTAGCCGACGACCTTGATCTTCTTCTGCATGCCGTCGACGAAGATGCCGCCGGCCTCGTTGATCTCGTCGGCAGCCATCTGGTAGGCGAAGTGCTTCGGCGTGGACATGATGGAGAAGTCGCCGGAGGTGCTGTCGATCGCGCAGATGACGATCTCGTCGTCCTCCTTGGCCTGAGCCGGGGAGCCCCCGACGAAGGCCGCGGTCGCAAAGGCAAGAGTAACCAGCCCAAGGAGGGTCGCTTTCCAGCAGATCGCGCCCGCCATTCGACCCTTACTTGCAGTTGTACCCACGATAGCCTCCCAATCTTGGTCTGAGTGGGTAGCCGGAGGTGTCCGCTCTTCCCAGAGCGATTCCCCGTCAAGCGAACACCTCCGGCCAGGATTGGCGAACTAGGCCATGAACCGCAGCGGCTCCGCTATTCGGCGGCGCCCCTGCTCTGGTTGACCACCTGGTTGAGCTCGGCGAGGAGCTCGTCGGCGGCCATGACCCGGCCGAAGCCGCGGTTCATGGTCTTGCACACCTCTTCGTGCACCGCGGGATCGTCGGTCGCGTTGAGATCGTAGGGGAAGGCGATCTTGAACCCGCGCTGCATGCCCGACCGCGTGGTCGTGGAGCAGCAGAAGTTGGTGCAGGCACCGGTCAGGATGATCTGGTCCCGACCCATCGTGCGCAGAACCTCCTCGAGCTCCGTGCCCCAGAAGGAATCGTAGCGCCGCTTGTTCCTGATGACCCACTCGTCTTCCTGCGGAGCGATCTCCGGGTAGACCTCCGCTCCCTCCTGCCCCTCGATGAGGGATTCCTGGAGAAGCGTGAGGTAGGTGTGCATCAGGCCCTTGTCGCGGCCGCTCGGATGCGCCTGGTGGCAGGTGTAGATGATCGGGATCCCGTTGCCGCGACAGAAGGCCATGACCTCCTTGAGCTTCGGCAGCATCTTGGTGGACGCCGGCATCCACAGCTTGCCCTTGGGATCCACGACGTCGACCTGCAGGTCGATGATGAGCAGGACCGCCTTGTCGGGGTTCAGATCCCACAGCGGCCTGTTCACGTCGTAGTAGGCCTTGACGGCGCCCTCGTAGCACTCCTTCTCGCCCTCGATTTCGCCCTCGAAGTACCACGCGTTGTAGCGGCCCACGGGGATATCCTTGTAGAACTCTGGCTTGGTCATCTCCCAAGCACCTCCTTTCCCACGCATTGCTCGTTGAATTCCAAGACCTCGTGCGAGGCCGATCCGCCATCCTCGTCCGGTGGAAGCCTGTGGGCGATCGTCTGCCGCTAGGCGCCCGAGCGACGAAAACAGAGACTTTCCTCCGCTATGACGCTACGCGCCGGGCGGCCATGCGAAAATACCCCCAATCGGGGGTATGAATCTGGCTGGCCGGGGTGCCGTCAGGTCCTCGAAAGGACGGGTCTCGTCCCGGCAAATCCGGATAGATTATAGATCCCGCCAATCCCGAAGCTGGCGGTCTTGCGGGCGTGCCCGGCCGCTCGAATCCCCCCTGCCCTCCGCGGGCGGGACAGGCAGAGGGGGAACGCGGGAAGGGAAGCGGCCCGGCCCTGCGGGCTCAGGCGACGCGGAGCGTCGGCGGCTCGTTGCGGGCCTGCCCCGGCGCCTCCCAGTGGGCCGCGGTGCGGCGCCGCAGCATGTCGCGGAACTGACGGGTGGTGTTGGGCAGCAGCTCGCCGGTGCCCCAGTCCACGATCACGCCGTACTGGCGGATCAGGTCGAGCGCGTCGAGCTCCTTGCTGCGGTACTTGGCGGCGATCGTCTCCGCATCCTCGTCCAGCCAGGCGTGGCGCTGGCCGCGGATGCGCGCCCGCTCCGCCTCGGTCTCCGCCTCGTCGACCTCGTACTCGGCGAGGTCGGCGTCGATCTCGCGAACCACGACGCCGTAGTCCTTGCGCGCCCGCTCGATGGAGACGTAGCCGTCGGCCACGTCCTCGCACACGGTGGCGGGATCGCGGGTGAGCGGATCGCCGAGACCGCCGCCGCCCGCCGAGGGGCGTGTCACGGTGTCGCCCGCCTCCACCGGCACGCCGGAGAAGATCGAGCCGAGGTAGCGCTCGCCCTGGGTGCCGGGATTGACCCAGACCCCGTGCGGGATCGAGGGCAGGCCGCCCCACAGGCCCCAGGTTACCGAGCGCTCGCGGTCGCAGCAGTAGGAGACCACCGAGCGCTCCGCCCTGGTCAGGATCGCGCCCTTCTCGACGCCGAGGCCCCCGCGCGAGTTGCCGGGCCCGCCGGAATCGACGATGAGCTCGTGGCCCGTGGTCAGCACCGGGGCCAGCCGCTCCTGCCCCTCGAAGGGCTGGGTGCCGAGCTGGACGCCGAAGACCGGCCCGGTCGCGCCCCAGCCGTCGCGGCCGTTGCGCGCGCCCCAGCCGCCCACCATCCAGTCGTACCACATGAAGTAGGGGCGGTCCTCCTTGCGGCCGTCGCGCCCGCCGATCAACAGGTATTCCAGGTTGAAGGTGCAGGCCATGGCGCGCTCGGGCAGGATCTCGGCCCAGAGCTCGAACACCGAGTTCATGATCTTCTCGAAGGGGCCCGAGCAGAAGCCCGCCACGGGCGTCGGCCAGTCGGCGTTGACCACGGTGCCCTTGGGCCCGAGGTCGACGGTGACGACGCGATAGAAGCCCGAGTTCAGCGGGATGTCGGGCGACTGCATCTTGGTGCCGGCCACGATGGCCGCGAACGCGCCGCCGTAGCAGCAGTTGAGGAAGGTCGAGATGGTCTTCGGATGCGAGCCCGAGAGGTCGTAGTGCACGCTGTCGCCATCGATGGTCATCTTGATGCGGATCGGGATCAGCCCCTCGCCCGCCACCGGGTCGACGTCGATGTAGTCCTCGGTCTCCCACACGCCGTCAGGCAGCTTCGCGATGCGCTGGCGCGTCAGCGTCTCGACGTAGTCCTGCACCTCGGCGAACGAGGTCTGGATCACGTCGACGCCGTACTTGTCGCAGAGCCGGCCGACCTCGCGCTCGGCCACGTTGCAGGCCTCGGCCTGGGCCTGCAGGTCGCCGATGATGTCGGCGGGCGCGCGGGTGTTGTTGGCGATCAGCTCCGCCACGTCCGAGAGGTACTCGCCCTTGCTGTAGACGCGGACCGGCGTGATGCGCAGCCCCTCGGCCATGTGGTCCAGCGCGCTCACGTTGAAGGAGCCCGGCACGGCACCGCCGACATCGGCCCAGTGGCCGTTGGCCTGGGCGAAGCCGAGGTGGATGCCCTTGTAGAAGATGGGGCGCACGATGCGGGTGTCGTTGAAGTGGGTGCCGCCCTGGTAGACGTCGTTGACCACGAAGGTATCGCCGGGGTGGATGTCGTCGCCGAACTTGTTGATGACGGCTTGGGCGGTGTAGTGCAGCGTGCCCACGTGGGCGGCGATGTCGCCCGAGCCCTGCATGATGGTGTTGCCCTCGGTGTCGCAGATCGCGGACGAGAAGTCGCGCGACCAGATGACGAAGGAGTAGCAGGTGCGGAAGATCTGCTCGGCCATCTGGTCGACGATGTTGACGTAGGCGTTCTTGAGCACCTCGAAGGTTACGGGGTCGAGCGTGTAGCCTTCCCTGTTCCTGCTCATTGTCTCTTCCTCGCTCTCTGCGTCAGCCGTCCAACTGCGGAATGTGCATGACGATGGTGTGCCAGGGGTCGACCTCGGCCCTGAGGCCGGGCGGCACGAGCACCGTGGAATCGAGCTGCTCGATGATCGCCGGCCCCTCGATCGCCGCGCCCGCGTGCAGCGTGTCGCGGTCGTAGATCGGGGTCGTGATGGCGTCCGGCGCCTCGTCGAAGACCACCGGCCGCTCGCTCGCCGGGCTCGGCGCCGAGCGATCGATCTCCTCCCTGGCGAACTCGGCCTTCTGCGAAAGCCCGGTGGCGGTGACGGTGAGGCGGTAGATCTCCACCGGCGCGTCGGGCCTGGAATAGTTGTGCTCGCGGCCGTGCTCCTCGTGGAACTGGGCGATCGCCGCGTCGAGCGAGCCGGCACTCGCGTCCACCTTGATCGACATGGAGCGCCACTGGCCGAGATAGCGCATGTCGACGAAACGCTCGAACTGCATCAGGTCCTCGGTCACGCCCTCGTGCAGCAGCCGCTGGCGGCCCTCGTCCTCGAGCGTGCTGAAGGTCTCCTCGATCTCCTCGATCTTCGCGTCGTCGGTGGAGCGCAGGTACATCTGCGACATGTCGTGCTTGATATCGACCAGGAGGCAGCCGAGCGCAGACGTGACGCCCGGGTTCGGCGGCACGAGCACGGTCGGGATCGAGAGGTCGCGGGCCAGCGCCACGCCGTGCAGCGGCCCGGCGCCGCCGAAGACGGTGAGCGCGAAGTCGCGCGGGTCGTAGCCGCGCCGGATCGAGACCAGGCGCACCGCATCGGCCATGTTGGCGTTGGCGACCTGAAGGATCGAGACCGCGGCCTCCTGCACCGTGAGCCCGAGCGGGTCGGCGACGCGGCGCCTGATGGCCTCCTCGGCGAGCGAGCGGTCCAGCGTGACCGCGCCGCCGGCGAGCCGGTCACTGATGCGGCCGAGGACGATGTTGGCATCGGAGTTGGTCGGCTCGGTGCCGCCCCGGCCGTAGCAGGCGGGCCCCGGCGACGAGCCCGCCGACTGCGGCCCGTTGCGGAGCGAGTTCGCCTCGTCGATCCAGGCGAGCGAGCCGCCGCCCGCGCCGATGGTCAGCACCTCGATGCTGGGGAAGCAGATCGGGTAGCCGTACTGCACGTACCAGTCGGTGGTGACGCGCAGGTTGCCCCGGTCGCAGAGCGAGACGTCGGTGCTGGTGCCGCCCATGTCGAGACTGATCGAGTTCTCGTAACCCGCGAGCCGGGCGACGAAGCGGCTGGCGATGGCGCCGGCCGCGATGCCCGAGGCCGCGAGCCGGGCCGCGAACTTGGCGGCCGTGTTCTCGGTCATCACCCCGCCGCCGGAATGCAGCAGCAGCACGTCCTCGTCGTAGCCGCCCTCGCGCAGCCGCGTGGCCAGCCGCTGCACGTAGTCGCCGGCGACGGGCGCCAGCACCGCGTTGGCGACCGTGGTCGAGAAGCGCTCGTGCTCGAAGATCTCGGGCATGATCTCGCTCGAGAGCGAGATCGAGGCGCCGGGCACCTCCTCCTCCAGGATGTCGCGCATGCGGCGCTCGTTCTCGGGGTTGGCGAAGGCGTTGGCGAAGCAGACGGCGATGGTCTTGACGCCGCGCTTGTTGATGATGCGGGCGGCCTCGCGCGCCTCCGCCTCGTTGACCGGCTCGATGACCGCGCCCGCGTAGTCGATGCGCTCGCTGACGACGAGCCGGTTGCGGCGGTTGATGTAGGGCGGCGCCATCTCCTTGTAGGTGTCCCAGAGGTCGTCGCGGGTGCCGCGCCTGATCTCGATCACGTCGCGGAAGCCCTTGGTGGTCACCATGATCGCGGGCGGGAAGTTGCGCGTGATGAGCGCGTTGGTGGCCAGCGTAGTGCCGTGCGCGAAGAGCACCATGTCCCTGAGGTCGACGCCGCCGGCCCTGATACCCTCCAGCACGCCGTCGATCGGGTCCGGCGTCGTCGGCGTCTTGGCCACGCGCATCCGTCCCGAGGCCTCATCGAGGACGCAGACATCGGTGAAGGTTCCGCCCACGTCGCAGGCAACGCGCACCGCGTTTTGCGGCATGTCATTCATTACCGGGGCTCCCGTGATTCAAGGCCGCCATGTTGTGACAGCATGCCGCAGGAATGGCAAAGACGGACTTGCGGTCGCGGCGGCTCAGCCGCGCATCCGGGCCGCGCCGGCGTAGAGCACGGCGTTGTGGCTCGCGTTCGCCGCCTCGTAGGCCGCGAGCGCGTCCGGCTCCAGGTCGCGCTCGGGTCGGCGCTCGGAATCGAAGTGGTCGTACGCGTCGACGCCGCGCACCAGCGCCGCGAAGTCGCGGCCGACGACGTTCTTCACGTGGGTGGGGATGTAGCGGACGGCGAAGCCGATGCGCCGGTCGTCGGAGCGGTTGGGCCCCGAGCCGTGGATCAGGCGCACGTGGTGCAGCGAGGCCTCGCCCGGCTGCAGCACCACGTCGACCGCCGCGTCCTCGTCCACCTCGCACTCCACGATCTGGCCCCGCGTGAGCATGTTGTGCTCGTCGAAGGTGTCGCGGTGGGGAATCTGCTCCAGCGCGTGGGTGCCGGGGGCGAAGCGCATGGCGCCGGATTCCACGGTGCTGGGCGAGAGCGCGATCCACGCGGTCACCACCTCGGCGGTGCTGAGGCCCCAGTAGGTCGAATCCTGGTGCCAGGAGACGAAGGCCGGGTCGTGCGCGTCCTTGGTGAAGAAGAGCGAGGTCCAGCACAGCAGGTTGGGGCCGAGCAGGTCCTCGACCGCGTCGAGCACCCTCTCGTTGCGGATCAGGCGGTCGAGCGCCGTCACCAGCAGGTGGGGCCGGTGGCGCAGCCGCTCGCCGCGTTCGGCGAAGTGCCGCTCGGCGGCCTCGACATCGGCGCGGACCGCCTGCGCCTCCTCGGCCGGGATCGCCCGCACGGGGAAGTGGAAGCCGTCGCGCTCGTAGCGGGCGACGGCCTCGGGCGAAAGCTGCTTGGGCATGGTCCCTCCCTCAGGCGACGGCCTGCGCCGCGGTCTGCTCCTCCGGTGCGAACGCCGCCTCCATCGCGCGGCGGGCGCTCACGGCGTCGGCCGCGTCGCCGTCGGCCACGGTCACGTCGTCCCAGGTGAGCGGCGTGTCGGGCTCGACCGAGCGGGTCAGCTCGATCCCGTGGGCGAGGCCGATGGGCAGGTGGCCGCCGGCGAGGCTCGCCGCCGCCGGCATCAGCCGGCCGTAGACGGTGTAGCCTCCCTCGCCGTCCAGCCGCGTGCCGGCCTGCAGGTGCGCCTTGGTGCAGGCGACCGCATCGGCGCGGAAGCCGGTGGGCGCGCCCGTCGGCTCGCCGCGCAGGGCCGCGCTCGCCACCGAGATGCCGAGCTCCAGCCCGATCAGGTGATAGGGCTTGTACATCGCCGCGTAGCGCCCCGAGGGGTCGGTGCGGAGCCCGTACTCGCGGAAGCAGGTTGCGACGTAGTCGGTCGGCGCCTCGAACACCGCGTAGACGCCCCAGCGCAGGTCCCTGGCGAGCGCGCTGCCGTCCCGCGCCTCGCTCGCGATCACCTCGACCTGGCCCTTGTGGTCGAGCGTGCCGCCCTCCGCGCGCGGCCGCAGCACCGTCGCCAGCTCGTCGGTCTCGCAGGGCGGGAAGCGCAGCCCTCCCGGCGCCGCGGTGAGCCCGGTGGCGTTGGCGACCGCGGCCATCTCGATCGCCGACTTGGTGCCGTCGAGGAAGGAGTTGAACATCTGCGGGTTCATGCCGCCGGCCTCGGCCTCTTCCGGCGTGAGGCCGTAGTGGATCCAGACATCGTCGGGCGTGACGTGGTGGAAGCCCGGCTGGTAGCGGGTGCCCTTGCCGGCGGCCACGACTGCGAGCCCGCAGGCCCGCGCCCAGTCCACCATCTCGGCGATCAGTGCCGGCTGGTCGCCCCAGGCGAGCGAGTAGACCACGCCAGCCTCGGCCGCCTCGGCTGCCAGCAGCGGCCCGCAGAGCGCGTCGGCCTCGACGTTGACCATCACCAGATGGCGGCCGGCGGCGAAGCAGGCGCGCGCGTGGACGATGCCGGCGGCCGGGTGGCCGGTGGCGTCGATCACCACCTCCAGCCCCTCCGCCGCGATCAGCGCGAAGGCGTCGTCCCCCACGTGGGTGCCGCCGCTCCGCAGCGCCGCGTCGAAGGAGGGCGCGCGGCGCTCGTCCTCGGTCCAGCCGACGCGGGCGAGCGCGGCGTCGGCCCGGGCGGGCGCAAGGTCGGCCACCGCCATCACGTGCAGCCCGGGGGTGCGCCGCGCCTGGGCCAGGAACATGGTGCCGAACTTGCCGGCGCCGATCAGCCCGACGCGAACGGGTCTCTCGGCCTCCGCGCGCGCGAGGAGCATCCGGTGGAGGTTCATGGGGCGCTACTATACCAAACCCACGCGATGTCGAACGGCCTCGACCTCGGCTCCGTCGGCGGCCCGCTTGATCGCCCTGATACCGGCTCCACCGAGAAAGGAGTCGCCGCGCCCGACGGCTACTCCGGTCAAAGGCCGAGTTCGCTGTGGGAACCCAAGCGTACGAGGTCGAGATGGTCGGTATCCGGCTTGCGATAGATCAAGACCAAATCGGGCCGAACGTGGCAGTCGCGATGATCTTTCCACGGCCCGGCCAACGCGTGATCGTGATGGCGTTTCGGCAGGGGCCGATCGGCCGCCAAAGCGGCTACGATGTTCCTGACCTCCAGGTCCAGGGTCCTGGCGAAACGGCCTTTCTTCTCGCGTCTGTAGTCTCGTTTGAAGGCTGCGGTTCGTCTAATCGTCCGCATTCAGATCGGCCATCAGTTCATCCACGCCGCCGACGGCGCTCAAGTCGCCGCGCCGGGCAGCCTTCATGGCCTCGATCGTCTCGTCGTTGGGCACAAGGGGCTCGAAAGGCAGTCGCTTCTCGGTGGCGATCCGCACCATCATCAGGCGAAAGGCGTCGGACACCGTGAGGCCGATCGCGTCCAACACGGCAACGGCCTCGTCCTTGGTCTTTTCGTCTATGCGAGCGCGGACGACGGTGCTCATGGTCCGATCCTCATGGATGCGTCATTGGGCTACATTGTGGCTCAAACCACGCATTCCTGTCCACGCTGGCGCCGGTTCGCAGGCGCGCTCCGGTTCCATCCGGGCCGGACGGGAAAGCGGTTGTCTGGCACCGGCAACGATTTCGTACTATGGCGGGAGCGTCGCACGCACGGCGCCGGAACGAGGGAGGCATTCATGGCTGACAAGCCGGTCGATACGGTTGCCCAGCGCGAGATGTGGGACGAGTGGTGGTACGACCAGTTCGAGATCCCCAACGACGTCCCGGACCACTTCCGCCGCTTCGAGATCGAGATCGAGGGCGAGGTCTGCGTCGGCGCGCTGCTGGAGACCGCAGCACCCAAGACCTGCGAAGCCTACTGGCAGATGATGCCGATCGACGCCCACATCATCCACTGCGCCTTCTTCGGCCACGCCGCCTTCTACCTGGACCGCGTCGACATGGTGCCGGCGCTCGGCTACGAGCTGGAGAACCGCCAGACGAAGATGGCGCCGGGCGACTTCATCTGGGACCCCTGGCTCAAGGAGGTGACCTTCGCCTACGGCCGCCACGCCGGCATGCGCTTCCCCACGACGCTCTGGTACGGCGACACGCCGCACCCGAACCAAGGCTGCATCTTCGCCCGCATCGTGGAGAACCTCGACGTCTTCGCCAGGCTCTGCAAGAGCCTGCGCTACGAAGGCACCAAGCGGATGGTGACCCGCCGCAAGACCTGAGCCTGCGGCCCCGCCCTCTTCCGCCTAGGCCCCCGGCCCCTTGCGCTGGGCGCGCTGGCGCCTGCCCTGGATCAGGCCGATCGCCGTCAGCGAGATAAGGATGATGATGAAGGAGATCGCCGTCGTCACCGTGCCGAGCGCATAGAGCGCGGGCGAGGTGATGTTGGTGGTCATGCTCCAGATCTCCAGCGGCAGCGTGTTGCGGGCGCCGACGGTAAAGGTGCTGCGCGGGAACTCGTCGTAGGAGAGGGTGAAGCCGAAGAGCGCGACGGCGATGATGCCCGGCAGCAGGATGGGGATCATCACGTACCACAGGGACTGCAGGTTGCTCGCGCCGAGATCGCGCGCCGCCTCCTCCACGCGGGGGTCGAAGCGGCTCAGCACGGCGAACATGATGAGCAGCCCGAAGGGCAGCGTCCAGGTGAGGTGCGCGCCGAGGGCGGACGAGTACCAGTGCGCGTTCCAGCCCAGCAACTGGAGCAGCAGCGTGATGCCGACGCCGAGCACGAGGCCCGGCACCACGAGGCTCCCGATCGCGGTGTAGAAGATCACCGAGTTGCCGAAGAAGCGGCTGCGGAAGGCGAGCCCCGCCGCCACCGAGAAGAGCACGGTGATCCCCAGGATGATGAGCGAGAGCGGCAGTGAGCGCGCGAACGCGCCGCCCACGTCGCCGGTCCGCGCCTGGCCGAAGAGCGCCTCGAACCAGTGCAGCGAGACGCCCTGCATGGGGAACACCAGCGAGGCGTTGGGCCCCTGGAAGGAGAGGATGTAGATGCAGAACATCGGCCCGTAGAGGAAGAGCACGAAGAGCCCGAAGAAGGCCGCCAGCGGGTAGAAGGTCCAGGGCCTCGGCTTGTGGCTCGTCGACGACTTCGCCATGCCCCTCTCCTACCGCGCGCCCGCCAGTTCCCTGCGGATGTTCACCACCCGCAGCACGCCCATCACCATCAGCACCACGACGATCAGCAGCACCACGGCGCTGGCCGACCCGGACGGGTAGAGCAGCACGTTGATGTCCTCGAAGATGCTCGAGACGACCGAGGCGCTGCGCCCGCCGCTCATCACCTTGATGACGAAGAAGTCGCCCATCACCAGCACGATGACGAAGATCGAGCCCAAGGCGATGCCGCTGCGCGAGAGCGGGACGATGACCTCCCACATGATACGGAAGGAGCTGGCGCCCGCATCGCGTGCCGCCTCGATCAGCGCCTTGTCGATGCGCGCCATCGAATTGAAGATCGGCACGATCATGAAGAGCGTGAAGAGGTGGACGTAGCTCAGCACCACCGAGAAGTCGGAGAAGAGCAGCCACTCCACCGGATCGTCGACGATGCCGAGGCCCATCAGCGCCTGGTTCACCAGCCCCTGCTTCCCCAGCAGCGGGATCCACGAGATCATGCGGATGATGTTCGAGGTCCAGAAGGGCACGGTGCAGAGCAGGAAGAGCCCGATCGCGATCAGCAGCGAGCGGACGTGGAACACCAGGAAATAGGCGATGGTGAAGCCGATCAGCAGCGTGATAGCCCACACGATCGCCGCGAACTTGAGCGTGCTCAGGTAGAGCCAGAGCGTGTTCATGGTGGTGAAGAGCTCGACATAGCTCTCCGGCGTGAGCGCGGGCCGCATGCCGAAGATCATGTCGTTCTCGAAGAAGCTGACGGCCAGCAGCACGCCGAGCGGCACGACGAAGAAGATCGCCAGCGCCACGCCGAGCGGCGCGACCCTGACGAAGGGCCGCCGCTTGCTGCCGGTGCCGTTGCTCATGGCGAGACCGGACCCACCCGTTCAGACTAAGGAAGGGGGCGGAACCGGCATGCCGGCCCCGCCCCGGCGAACAAGGCCGCTCAGGCCGTCTGCAGCTCGGTCCACTTCTTGAGCAGGAACTGGTGGTTGTCCATCAGCGTGTTCCAGCACGCCATGTTGCCGAAGCGCTGCGAGAACGAGCCGCCGTCGCGCACGTGGCCCGGCTTCTCCATCAGGGTGCCGTAGGGGTCCTTGATGTCGCCCTCCGCCGGCTTGCCCTCGTACCAGTAATCCCACTCGTAGGGCTCCATGAACGCCCTGGCCGTCTCGGCGACGCCGAGGTAGTAGCCCTGCTTGGCGATGAAGGCGCCCATCCAGCCGCTGTAGTACCAGTTGAGGTAGTCGTAGGCGGCGCCGAGCCTCTTGCCCTCGAGATGGCTCATCAGGCTGAGCCCGTTGCCCCAGCCGCGATAGCCTTCCTCCAGCGGCTGGTAGACGCAGGGCACGCCCTGGGCCCGCACCGCGGTGACCGCCGGCGACCACATCGACTGGATCACCACCTCGCCCGAGGTCATCAGCTGCACCGACTGGTCGAAGGTGCCCCAGAGCGCCCGCCAGTGACCCTTCTTCTTGAGATCGATGAGGCGGTCCACCGTCATCGTGATCTCTTCCTCGGTCATGTTGCCCTTGTCGGCATAGGTGTATTCGCCGGTCGATTCGATGGCGAGCGCCGCGTCCATGATCATGATCGGCGGGATGTCCATGCCCGCCGCGCGGCCGTTGAATTCGTCGTTGAAGAGCTCGTGCCAGTTGCTGATGGGGCGCCCGATCTCGACCGGCTGGATGCCGAGCGTGTCGGCGTTGAACACGCCGGGGATCATCGTGGCGTAGTCGGTGGTGCCGTCGGCCAGCGCCGTCGCGTCGGCGTCGGTGAAGTACATCACCTCGTGGGGCGAGACCCCCTGGCGCGAGATCGGATTGCCGTTGATCTCGCCGTCGCGATAGATCGAGGTCGCCTTGTCCCAGTGCGTGATCTTGGCGGGCTCGACCACCTGATAGATGCCGCGCGGCACGGTGATGACCCGCATCCACAGCTCGATGTCGGCGACATCGATGGAATCGGACTGCGTGGTCAGCCGGTTGAGCATGCCGGCGTGGTCGGTGACCGACATCTCCACCGTGAAGGGCAGGTCCACCGTCGCCTGCTCGGCGATCTGGATGATCGTCGAGTAGGACATGCCGGAATGGTTGATCGTGATGTCCTTGGTGTCCTGCGCCCAGACCGTGGGGAACCCGCCGAGCGCCTTGGTGCCGGCCGCGACGCCGGCCACCGCCGCAGCGCCCTTGAGCAGCGTGCGCCGGCTCGGTCCCTGTCTCCGATGCTCTGTCTTCTTTGCCATGTTTGCCTCCTCCCATCGGCGGCGTCCCGGCCACGGCGTCATGCGCCGTGCGCCGTCCGCCTGCTGCCCCTAGCCTAGCGCGGAATTCTCACCGCTGTCATGGTCCGTGACCTTGGTGAGAAATGCGGGCTAAGGTGCGGGCGGCGAGAGGTTCAACCACAGTACCGCGCGGGAGGCGGGCGCGCGGCAGAAGGCTCCATGCCTCGATTTGCGTGAATTTCAGCATGATCCGCAGGGCGTGACGAAAGCGCCGCCAGTCCGGGAAGGCGGTCGCCATGAGCGCGCTCGGGCTTTCGCGCCGCACGTCATCGTCCTTCTGGCCTGGGCGATCCTCGTCGCCGCGCTGTCGCTGAGCGCGGGGCCGGCCGCGGCGCACTCCGACGGCCTCAAGGTCGGCGTGCTCGCCCCCCTCGAAGGCGCGTTCGCACCGCTGGGGCAGGACGCCCTGCGCGGCTACGAGCTGGCGGCCGAGGAGCACGCGGAGCGCATCGAGGCGCTCGGCCTCGAAGCGCTCGTCGAATCCACGAAGGGGACGCCCGAGTCGGCGACCGCCAAGGCGCTGACGCTGCTCGAGCAGGGCGCGCTCATCGTCATCGGCCCCCTTTCCGGGATCGAGAGCATCGCGCTCCGCGACTTCGCCAGGAGCGTGCCGGAGGCGACCTTCATCAACGGCGCCTCGGCCACGCAGGAGACCACCCTGCACGCGCCGGCGGAGAACTTCTTCCGCTTCAATCCCGACAGCATGCAGTGGATCGCGGGCCTGGGGCGCTACGCCTACGAGGAGAAGGGACTCCGCTCCATCGTCACGGTGGCCGAGGACTACTCCCTGCCCCACACGCAGCTCATGGGCTTCGTGCTGGACTACTGCGCCCTCGGCGGGCGGGAGCTGGAAAGGCACTGGGTCTCCCCCGGCGCGCGCGACCCGACCCGCATCGCCGGGAGCGTGGCCCGGGCCGAGGCGGACGCGCTCTTCCTCGCGCTCTCCCCCCGCATGGCGGAGGGCTTTCTCAGAGCCTACGGCGAGGCCGGCGGAGATGCCGCCATCGTGACCAGTTCCACGACGCTGAGCGGTCGCCTCCTCGCGGCGGGCGATACCCTCCGCCCCCTCGTGGAGGGAGCGATCTCCGCGCTCCCCGTCTCCGCCAGCGAGGACAACGAGGCCTGGGCCTCGTTCACCGAGCGCTACCGCGAGCGCTATCCCGACGCCGGCCCGACGCCGAGCCTGTTCGCGCTCGCCTACTACGTGAACGCCAAGGCCCTCTTCCTCGCCCTGGAGGAAATCGGCGCGGCGCCGGCCGAGGGGCACGCGAAGCTGCGCGCTGCCCTTGCCGGGCTTCGCTTCGAGACCCCCTTCGGCGGCCCGGTCTCGCTCGACGCCAACCGCCACGCCGTCACCGGCACCTACATCGTCGAGGTCGTCGAGGGAGACCACGACAGGCTCGAGCAACGCACGGTCCACGTCGTGCCCGATGTCAACCAGACCCTCGGTCTCCCGCGCGAGACCTTTCTCGCCCTCGGGCCCCCCGGCCGCCACGCGCCGAACTGCGCCGAGGTCGCCGCGCTCGTGGCCACGCCGGCGACGCTCCTGGCCGAAGCGGATGACGAGGCGGAGGACGAGACGCCCGCCGAAGAGCCGGAGGCGGACGAGGCGCCGCCCGAGGAGGAAGCGTTCGAGCTCGCCGCCGTCGCCCCTGCCGACCACCCCCTGCAGCAACGCGAGGAGTACGCCGCCATGACCGGGACCGCCCCCAGCATCGTGCCCTGCCTCAGCTACGAGGACGCGCCCGCCGCGATCGCGTGGCTCGGGGAGGCCTTCGGCTTCACCGAGACCATGGTCGTGCCCGGGCCGGACGACACCATCGCCCACGCCCAGCTCTCATTCGGCTCCGGCATGGTCATGCTGGGCTCGAAGCGCGACGACGCGCTCGCGCTCGGCAGCCCGTGCGACCTCGGCGGCGTCACCCAGTCGATCTACGTCGTCGTGGACGACGCCGACGCCCACTATGCCCGTGCCCTGCTGAACGGCGCCGAGATCGTGCGCGAGCTGGAGGATACCCCCTACGGCTCGCGCGACTACTCCGCCCGCGACCCCGAGGGCCACCTCTGGCACTTCGGCACCTACCGCCCGGAGATGGGCGAAGAGACGGCGTCGGAGTGACGCCGCTCAGTCGCAGGGCTCGCCGGCGCGGTTGGTGAAGCGGATGGTGCCGCCGCGCTTCTCGTAGATCAGGTCGATGTCGGGGTACTGGCAGCGCTCGTCGGGGGAACGGGTGCCGACCTCGAGCACCACCGCGTCCGCGCCCGAGCGATTCACCAGATGGTGGCCGTCAGTGTGGCCGGCCCTGAAGGCTGCCGCCTCGCCGGCGCGGAGTGTCGTCTCGCCGCCCTCCTCGATCAGCGTCAACTCGCCCGAGACCACGAACACCAGCTCGTCCTCGGCCTCGTGCCAGTGACGCTGCGCGCTCGCGGCGCCCGGCGGCAGGCACGTGAGGTTGACGCCGAACTGGGTGAGGCCGCCGGCATCGCCCAGCGCCTTGCGCACGCGCCCCTCCGCCTGCCCCTTGAAGGGCGCCGGGTAGATCGAGCCGGTCTTCGCCGGCACCCTGTCGATGTCGATCTTGGGCATGGCCGGGGCCTCCCTCTCACGCAGTCTCTCGAATGCCCTGTTTCGGCGGGCACGGCACCGTGCCCCAGGAGCAGAAGACGCAGCAGTCGCCCGGAAGCGGCCGGAGCCGCGCGCCGCAGCCCGCGCACTCGTGAAAGAAGAGGCACGAATCCTCCGGCATCTCCTCCTGCGACCGATGGCCGCAGGCCGGGCAGGTGAGGACGGAATGGCGCTCGATCACCAGCGCGACGGGACCCGCCTCAGTACTGCACGCCATCGGTGAGCGCGCCGTCCACCTTGATGTTGGTGCCGGTGATGAAGCTCGCGCGCGGGCTGGCGAGGAAGACCGCCGCGTTGGCGACCTCCTCGGCGGTCGCCATGCGCCCGGTCTTGTTCTGGCTGAGGGCGAAGTTGAAGAGCTCCGGGTTGCCTTTTTCGATGTCCTGCCAGAAGCCGCCGTCGAAATAGGTGTTGCCGGGCGAGACCGAGTTGGCGCGGATGTTCTTGGGCGCGAGCTGGCGGGCGAGGCCGGCGGCGTAGTGGATCAGCGCCGCCTTGAAGACGCCGTAGGGGCCGGCGGCGAAGTCGATCTCGATGCCCGAGACGCTGGAGATGACCACGATCGAGCCCGCGTCCGACTTTTCCAGATGCGGCAGCGCCGCCTCCACCGTATGGACGGTGTGCATCATGTCGACGTTGAATTCCTTCTGCCAGGATTCGATCTCCGGCGTCGCCGCCAGCGCGCTGACGTTGGGCACGACGATGTCGAGCCCGCCGAACTCGGCAGCCACGTCGTCGACCCACTGGCGCATGGCCTGCCCGTCGCCCACGTCGAAGGCACGGCCCGAGGCGCGCACCCCGGTCTCGCCGAGCGCGGCGACCGCGGCCTCCACGTCGGCCTCCGTCCGCGCGCAGACCGCCACATCGGCGCCTTCCGCCGCGAGCTCGTCCGCGATCGCACGGCCGATCCCCTTGGTGCCGCCGGTCACCAGAGACTTTCTGCCCTTCAAGCCGAGATCCATGGTTCTCCCCCTTGCCTGCCGGCGCCGCGCGGCAACACGGCGCATCGTGCCCTTGCTGCGGCGCATGGTGACGTATCGCGCAAGCCAAGGCCAGCACCCAATGGCGGGAGTCAGCCCGCCATGAGCCAGGGCGGCGATTGCTTGAGGATGGTGGCGTGGGCCGGGCAGTCGGGGCGATGCGCGCCTTCGAGGTAGCCGGTGGACAGCAGGAACTCGCGCACGATCTCGCCGCCGGTGAACTTGAAGTGCGCGCGGAAGAGCCTGACCCAGTCGGCGTGCGGCCGGGGGTGGTGCGCGTCGAGCCAGGCGGCGAAGGAGCCGTGCGAGGCCTGCAGCGCCCGGATGCGCCGTGCGTTCTCGATGGCCGCATCGACCTTGAGCCGGTTGCGGATGATGCCCGCGTCCCCGAGCAGCCGCGCCCGCTGCGTGTCGTCGTAGTCGGCAACGCGGGCGATCCCGAAGCCCTCGAAGGCGGCGGTGAAATTCTCGCGCTTCTTCAGGATCGTGAGCCAGGAGAGCCCGGCCTGGTTGATCTCCAGCACCAGGCGCTCGAAGAGGCGGTCGTCGTCCCGCACCGGGAAGCCGTACTCCCGGTCGTGGTAGGGCCCGTGGAAGGGATGCCCCGGTGCGATGTCGCAGTAGCTGGTCACGGGGGGCGCGCGGCCCCTATTCCGCGAAGGTCTCGAGGGTGAGCCAGCCGGCATCGACGACGCCGACGATGGCGCCGGTGATGACGCCGCCCGCGACGGTCGCGATCGCCGCCTTGATCCAGAGGCGCGGCTTCTGCGGCGCGCCCGGCGCGTGGCCGGGCTCGGGCTCCTCGATCGGCCTGATGCCGAAGGGGAGCGTGACGAAGAAGGCGATCCACCAGGCGATCACGAAGACGACGATGATGCCGAAGGGGTCCACGGCGGCCCGCCCTCAGACCTGCTCCAGCTCGATCAGCGTGCCCAGGAAATCCTTGGGATGGAGGAAGATCACCGGCTTGCCGTGGGCGCCGGTGCGGGGCTCGCCGTCCCCCAGCACGCGGGCACCCTCCGCCACCAGCCGGTCGCGCGCGGCGCGGATGTCGCCCACCTCGTAGCAGAGGTGATGGATGCCGCCCGCCGGGTTCCTGACGAGGAAGCCGGCGATGGGCGATGCCTCGCCGAGCGGGTGGAGCAGCTCCAGCTTGGTATTGGGCAACGTGACGAAGACCGTGGTGACCCCGTGCTCCGGCAGGTCGAGCGGCTCGGAGACGCTGGCCCCCAGCGTGCCGCGGTAGAGCTCGCTCGCCGCCGCGAGGTCGGGCACGGCGATGGCGACGTGGTTCAGGCGTCCGATCATGGCCCCTTCCCGCTCATCCCGGCACGCGGGCGACCTGCACGTCGATCACCGGGCGCTTGCCGTGGCTCTCCTTCAGCGCGCGGCGAACGGCGCGGCGCGCCGCCTCCTCCAGCGCCGCCTCGTCGCGCGCCTGCTTGCGCGGCAGCGCGTCCACCGCGTCGGCCACGGCCGCGGCCACGGTGTCCCGCGCCTCCTCCTCGCCCTCGCCGTCCAGGATGCCCCGGCCGGAGACCTGCGGCGACACCAGGGTGTGCCCGCCGCGGTCGACGACGACCGAGACGAACACCGCGCCATTGTGCATCAGCTTGCGCCGCGCGCCGATCGAGACGTGATCGGTGGCGACGATCTGCCCGCCGTCGAGCGCGAGGCGCCCGGCCGTCGCGCGGCCGACGACGCCCGCCTCCCCCGGCGCGAGCCGCACCAGGTCGCCGTTCTCCACCAGCAGCGGCTGCGGCACCTGCAGCGCGCCGGCAAGCTCGCCGTGGGCGCGCATGTGGCGCGTCTCGCCATGCACCGGCACCGCGATCTGCGGCCTGATCCACTGGTACATGCGGCGCAGCTCGTCGCGGCAGGGATGGCCCGAGACGTGGACGTGCTCGTCCTTCTCGGTGATGACCTCGACCCCCTGGCGCAGGAGCCGGTTGTGCAGGCTGCCGATGGTGCGCTCGTTGCCGGGGATGATCTTGGACGAGAAGATCACCGTGTCGCCGTCCCCGAGGCTCACGCGCGGGTGGGCATCGCCGGCGATCCGCGCCATGGCGGCGCGCGGCTCGCCCTGGCAGCCGGTGCAGAGGTAGACCACCTGGCTCTTGTGCAGCGGCGCGCCCTCGTCCTCGGTGAGAAGGCGGACGCCCTCGAGATAGCCGCTCGCCCGCGCGGCGCGGACGTAGCGCTGCAGCGAGCGCCCCACCAGCACCGGCTCGCGTCCCGCTGCCTGCGCCGCCAGCGCGACCGATTCGAGGCGGGCGACGTTGGAGGCGAAGAGGGTGACGGCGATGCCCTTCTCCCGCTCGGCGATCAGCGCCGCCAGCCTCTCCCGCACCGCGCCCTCGGACCCGGATTCGCCCTCGACCGTGGCGTTGGTGGAATCGCCCACCAGCGCGAGCACGCCGGCCTCGCCGGCCTGCCTGCACGCCGCCTCGTCGAGCGGCGCGCCGACCAGCGGGTCGGGGTCGATCTTCCAGTCGCCGGTGTGCATGACGCGCCCGAAGGGTGTCTCGATGAGCAGCGCGTTGGGCTCCGGGATCGAGTGGGTGAGCGAGATGAAGGTGAGCGCGAAGGGGTCGAGATCGAGCCGGCCCGAGAGCGCCACCTCCGTCAGCGGCACCTCCGCCAGCAGCTTCTCGTCGCGCAGCTTCTCGCGCAGCACCGCGGCGGCGAAGGGGGTGGCGTAGACCGGGCAGCGCAGCCGGGGCCAGAGATAGGCGACCGCGCCGAGATGGTCCTCGTGGGCGTGGGTCAGCACGATGGCGAGGAGGTCGTCGCGGCGCTCCTCGATGAAGGCCGGGTCCGGCATGATCACGTCGATCCCGGGCAGCGTGTCGCCGGCGAAGGTGATGCCGAGGTCGACCATCAGCCACTTGCCCCGGCAGGCGTAGAGGTTGAGGTTCATGCCGATCTCGCCGGCGCCGCCGAGCGGCAGGAAGTGGAGCGCCTCGCGTTGCAGCGCCGGCGCGGCCCCGGCGTCTGGCACGCTCACCGTCCTCCCCGGTTGCGGCGGTGGACCTCGCGCAGGCCCCGGATGGTGAGGTCGGGGTCGACCGTGTCGATCGCGGGCGTCGCATCGGCGAAGAGGCTCGCGAGGCCGCCGGTCGCCACCGTGGTCACGGGCGCGGCGATCTCCGCCTTCATGCGGTCCGTGATGCCCTCGATCAGCCCGACGTAGCCCCAGTAGATGCCGGACTGCATCGCCGGCACCGTCGCCCGGCCGATCACCCGCTCGGGCCGCTTGACGGCGATGCGCGGGAGCTGGGCCGCGGCCCGGTGCAGCGCCTCCAGCGAGAGCGCGATGCCGGGCGCGATGATGCCGCCGTCGTAGGCGCCGTCCGCGCTCACGGAATCGAAGGTGGTCGCGGTACCGAAGTCGAGGATGACGAGCGCGCCCGCGTGGCGCACGTGGGCGCCCACGGTGTTGACCAGCCGGTCCGCCCCCACCTCGTCGGGGTTCGGCACGTTGACGGCGATGCCGAGGTCGACGCCCGGCTCGCCCACGACCGCGGCCTGGCACCCGCAATGGTCGGCGCAGAGGGATTTCAGCGCACCGACCCCCTGCGGCACCACGCTGGACACGATGGCCTCGTCGATGTCGCCGAGCCGCACGCCCGCCTGTGCGAGGAGCTGGCCCAGCCAGACCGCGTACTCGTCGCTGGTGCGGCGCGCGTCGGTCATGGCCCGCCACTGGCCGAGCGGCGCCTCGTCCTCGCCGGCGAACACGGCGAACACGGTGTTGGTGTTGCCGGCGTCAACCGCGAGCAGCATGGTCCGTCCCCGCCTCGCCGAAGAAGACGTCGCCGGCCGGGATCGTGAGAGCGGTCCCGCCCTCCTGCGCGAGCACCAGGGCGCCGTCCTCGTCCAGCCCGGCGAAGGTGCCGGCGAGGCGGCGCTCCCCGTTCGCCACCGTCACCGGCCCGCCCAGCCCGTGGGCGCGGGCGAGCCAGGCATCCCGCACCGCCGCGAAGCCCTCCTCCTCCCACGCCTGCCGCCGCCGGGCAAGTGCCGCGAGGAGCACGGGCAGCGCGTCCTCGGGCGCGAGCGGGGCGGCGCCCGCCGCGGCAAGGCTCGTCGATGGAACCGGCCCCTCGATTCCGGGATGGCTTGCCAGGTTGACGCCGATGCCGAGCACCACCCAGTCCACCTGCCCGCCCGGCGCGAGCGAGGATTCCAGCAGCAGGCCCGCGACCTTGGCGCCGTCCACGAGCACGTCGTTGGGCCACTTGCAGCGGGCGCGGCCGGGCAGCCGCGCGTCCACCAGGTCCGCGACTCCGAGCGCGGCGACGAAGGAGAGCTGAGCGACCCGGCGCGCCTCGCACGAGGGGCGCAGGACCAGCGAGAGATAGAGGTTGCCTGCGGGCGAGACCCAGGTGCGCCCGCGGCGGCCGCGTCCAGCGCTCTGGCGCCGCGCCCAGACGACGGTGCCCTCCGGCGCGCCGGCGGTCGCGCGGGCGCGCGCCTCGTCGTTGGTGCTGCCGGCCTCCTCGAGGGCGATCAGGGTGTAGCCCCGCGGCAGCGCCGCCTGCGGCAGGGGGGCGGTGTCGGCGGCGCTCTCGGCGGTCGCGCTCAGGGCACGAGCGCCGCGGCGGCGGCTTCCGCCCCGGCCAGGATCGGCCCGGGATAGGCGAAGAAGAAGAGCGTGATGATGCCGGTGCCCGCGAGCACGGCGCTGAGCTCCAGGCCGACCGGGCGGTCGAAGCCCTCGGTCGGCTGGTCGAAGTACATCACCTTGACGATCCTGATGTAGTAGTAGGCGCCGACCACGCTCGCCAGCACGCCGAAGATGGCGAGTCCGTAGAGCCCCTCGTCCACCGCCGCCAGGAACACGTAGAGCTTGCCGAAGAAGCCGGCGAGCGGCGGGATGCCGGCCATCGAGAACATGAAGATCGCGAGCGCGAGCGCCAGCGCCGGGTTGGTCTTGGAAAGGCCGGAGAGGTCGCTGATCTCCTCCACCATCTGGCCGCGCTGGCGCATGGCGAGGATGCAGGCGAAGCCGCCCAGCGTCATCACCATGTAGATCGCCATGTAGACGATCACGCCCCGGATCCCCTCCGGCGTGCCGGCCGCGAGCCCGACCAGCGCGTAGCCGACATGGCCGATGGAGCTGTAGGCCATCAGCCGCTTGATGTTCTTCTGGCCGATGGCGGCGAAGGCGCCGAGGCCCATCGAGGCCACCGAGACGAAGATGACGATCTGGTCCCACTGGCCGGCAAGCTCGTGGAAGGGGCCGAGGAAAACCCTGAGCAGCAGCGCCATGGCCGCGACCTTGGGCGCTGCGGCGAAGAAGGCGGTGACCGGCGTCGGCGCGCCCTCGTAAACGTCCGGCGTCCACATGTGGAAGGGCACCGCCGAGACCTTGAAGGCCAGAGCCGCGGCGATGAAGACGAGGCCGATCAGCACCCCCGTCTCGGCCGCGACGTTGCCCGGCACCGTGGTGACGAGCGCCTCCGCGATCCCCTCGAACTGGGTGGTCCCGGTGAAGCCGTAGACCATAGAGCAGCCGTAGAGCAGCAGGCCCGACGAGATCGCGCCCAGCACGAAGTACTTGAGGCCGGCCTCGGTCGAGCGCAGCGAATCCCGGCGGAAGGCGGCGACGATGTAAAGTGAGAGGCTCTGCAGCTCGAGCCCGACGTAGAGCGCGATCAGGTCGTTCGCCGAGATCATCAGCAGCATGCCGAGGGTGGCGAAGACGATCAGCACCGGGAACTCGAAGCGGTTCATCCCCTCGCGCTTCACGTAGCCGATGCCGACGATCAGCGTCACCGCCGCGCCTACCAGCACCAGGCACTTCATGAAGGCGGCGAAGCCGTCCACCACGAAGAGGCCGAAGAAGGTGGTCGTGCGCTCGTCGGGCAGCGCCAGCACCATGACGAAGGCGATCGCCATGGCGACGCAGGCGAGCCAGGTCATGAGCCGGGTCGAGCGGTCGCCGATGAAGACGCCCGCCATCAGCAGCGTCACCGAGGCGCCGGCGAGGAAGAGCTCGGGCAGGGCCGGCAGGTAGTCGGGCTCGACGAAGGTCTGCATCGCCCCGCCCCTAATTCAGCGCCGCCAGCGTGGGCACGGGCACCCTTTCGGGTACATCCGCGACCGGCAGATCGGCCGCGCCCCTGGTCTGCGCGATCAGGTTCTCGACCGAGACGTGCAGCACGTCGAGGAAGGGCTCGGGGTAGAGCCCGAGCACCAGCGCGAGCGAGACCAGCGGCGCGAAGATGCCGACCTCGCGCCAGTTGAGGTCGGTGATCGACTTGAGGTTCTCCTTGGTGAGCTCGCCGAAGATCACGCGGCGGTAGAGCCAGAGCATGTAGGCCGCGCCCAGGATCACGCCGGTGAGCGCCAGCGAGGCGACCCAGGTGTTGGACTGGAAGGCCCCAACCAGCACCATGAACTCGCCGACGAAGCCGCTGGTGCCGGGGAGCCCGATGGCGGCCAGCGTGAACACCATGAGGACGAAGGCGTAGATCGGCATGCGGTGCACCAGCCCGCCGTAGTCCGCGATCTCGCGCGTATGCGTGCGATCGTAGACCACGCCGACGCAGAGGAAGAGCGCCGCCGAGACGATGCCGTGGCTCAGCATCTGGATGATGCCGCCTTCGATGCCCTGCCCGGTGAAGGTGAAGATGCCGATGGTCACGATCCCCATGTGGGCGACCGAGGAGTAGGCGATCAGCTTCTTCATGTCCTGCTGCATGAGCGCGACCAGCGAGGTGTAGATGATCGCCACCACGCTCAGCGAGTAGACGAAGGGCACGAAGAACTCGCTGGCGTCGGGGAGCATCGGCAGCGAGAAGCGCAGGAAGCCGTAGCCCCCCATCTTCAGCAGGATGCCGGCGAGGATCACCGAACCCGCCGTCGGCGCCTCCACGTGCGCATCCGGCAGCCAGGTGTGGAAGGGCCACATCGGCAGCTTGACCGCGAAGGAGGCGAAGAGCGCGAGCCAGAGCCAGGTCTGCACCGCCGGCGCGAATTCGTGCACGAGCAGCGTCGGGATGTCTGTGGTGCCGGCGTCGAGGTACATGAAGAGGATCGCCAGCAGGAAGAGCACCGACCCCACCAGCGTGTAGAGGAAGAACTTGAAGGCGGAATAGACCCGCCTGGCGCCGCCCCAGATGCCGATGATCAGGAACATCGGGATCAGCTGCCCCTCGAAGAAGATGTAGAACATCACGAAGTCGAGGGAGCAGAAGACGCCGACGATCAGCGTCTCCATCACCAGGAAGGCGATCATGAACTCGCGCACGCGCGTCCCGATCGCCTCCCACGAGGCGAGGATGCAGATCGGGATCAGGAAGGTGGTCAGGATCAGGAAGAAGATCGAGATCCCGTCCACGCCCAGGTGGTAGGCGATGTTGTGCTCGGGCAGCCAGGGCACGAACTCGACGAACTGGAACTCCGCCGTGGTGGTGTCGAAGTCGGCCACCAGCACCAGCGAGAGCGCGAAGGTGACCACCGAGGTCCACAGCGCGAGGTGCCGGGAATTGGCCGCGACCTGCTTCTCCTCGCCCCGGATCAGCAGGATGAAGAACACCCCCACCAGCGGCAGGAAGGTGACGGTGGACAGGATCGGCCAGTCGGTCATGCCGCTACCTGCCCGCGATCAGGTACCAGGTCACGATGGCAGCCAGTCCCAGCAGCATCGCGAAGGCGTAGTGGTAGACGTAGCCCGACTGGAGCTTGACCGCGCGGCGCGCGACCGAGAGCGTCGCCGCCGCGATCCCGTCCGGCCCGATGCCGTCGATCACGGCGCCGTCCCCCTGCTTCCACAGGTTGCGCCCGAGGTACTTGGCGGAACGGACGAAGAGGATGTCGTAGAGCTCGTCGAAGTACCACTTGTTGAGCAGGAAGAGGTAGACCGGCCGCGCCCGGGCAGCCAGCAGGCCGGGCAGCTCCGGCTTCAGCACGTAGAAGAGGAAGGCGCCGGCGATGCCTAGCACGCCGACCGCCATGGGCAGCGCCTTGACCCAGAAGTCGACGTGGTGCGCCTCCTCCAGTGCGTTGTGGATCGGCAGCACCAGGATCGAGGTGCCCCAGAAGTCGATGTCGGTCGCCACCATCGGCAGCATCAGGTAGCCGATCACGATGGCGCCGATGGCCAGCCCCACCAGCGGCACCCACATCACCGCCGGCGCCTCGTGCACGTGCGCCATCACCCGCTCGTCGGCGCGGGGCTTGCCGTGGAAGGTCAGGAAGAGCAGCCGCCACGAGTAGAACGCGGTGAGGAAGGCCGCGAGGATGCCGAGCCCGAAGGCGTACATGCCGAGCCCGGTGTGCGAGGCGAAGGCGGACTCCAGGATGATGTCCTTCGAGAAGAAGCCCGAGAAGGGGAAGATCCCGGCGAGCGCCAGGTTGCCCACCCACATCAGCACGTAGGTGAGCGGGATCATGCGCCAGATGCCGCCCATCTTGCGCATGTCCTGCTCGTCGGACATGGCGTGGATCACCGCGCCCGCGCCGAGGAAGAGCAGCGCCTTGAAGAAGGCGTGGGTGGTGAGGTGGAAGATGCCGGCGCCGTAGGCCGAGACGCCGCAGGCGAAGAACATGTAGCCGAGCTGGCTGCAGGTCGAGTACGCGATCACCCGCTTGATGTCGTTCTGGGTGATCGCGATGGTCGCCGCGAAGATCGCCGTGGTCGCGCCGAAGAAGGTCACCACCGAGAGCGCGATGGGCGCGTACTCGAAGATCGGCGAGAGCCGCGCCACCATGAAGACGCCGGCGGTCACCATGGTCGCGGCATGGATCAGCGCGGAGACCGGGGTCGGCCCCTCCATCGCGTCGGGCAGCCAGGTGTGCAGCAGGAACTGCGCCGACTTCCCCATGGCGCCGACGAAGAGCAGGATGCAGGCGACCTCCAGGAAGTCGAAGGAGTGGCCGAGGAAGGTGAGCTCGGCGTCCACCATCCCCGGCGCGCCTGCGAACACGGCGTCGAAGGAGACGGTGTCGAACATGAGGAAGATGGCGAGGATGCCGAGCGCGAAGCCGAAGTCGCCGACGCGGTTGACGACGAAGGCCTTGATCGCCGCGGCGTTGGCAGACGGGCGCCTGTACCAGAAGCCGATCAGCAGATAGGAGACCAGCCCCACACCTTCCCAGCCGAAGAACATCTGCAGGAAGTTGTCGGCGCTCACCAGCGCCAGCATGAAGAAGGTGAAGAGCGAGAGGTAGGCGAAGAAGCGCGGCACATGGGGGTCGTGCGCCATGTAGCCGATGGAATAGACGTGGATCAGGAAGGAGACCACGCAGACGACGAAGACCATCACGCCGGTCAGCTCGTCGAAGCGGAGCAGCCAGTCGACGTCGAGGTCGCCCGAGCTGAACCAATCGAAGAGGACGACCGTCCCCACCTCGCCCTGCAGCACCACCTCGTTGAAGACGACGATGGACAGCACCGCGGCGGCGCCCATGGCGCCGCAGGTCACGAGCTGGGCCGCGCGCGCGCCGATGACGCGGCCGAACAGGCCGGCGATCACCGCCCCGAAGAGCGGCAGGAAAATGGGCGCTGCGTAGTAGAGCACGCGCCCTCAGCCCTTCATCACGTTGACGTCCTCGACGGCGATACTGCCGCGATTGCGGAAATAGACCACCAGGATGGCGAGCCCGATCGCGGCTTCTGCGGCCGCGACCGTGAGCACGAGCATGGCGAAGACCTGGCCCACCATATCGTTCAGGAAGGTGGAGAAGGCGACCAGGTTGATGTTGACCGCAAGCAGCATCAGCTCGATCGCCATCAGGATGATGATGACGTTCTTGCGGTTGAGGAAGATGCCGACGACGCCGAGGGTGAAGAGGACCGCGGCCACGGTGAGGTAATGGGTCAGTCCGATTTCCATGTCCCCTCCGCGCCCGGCTCGATGTCGGTGACCTGAACGGCGGCCTTGGGATCGCGCGCCACCTGGTCGGCGATGCGCTGGCGGCGCACGTCGCTGCGCCGGCGGTGGGTGAGCACGATGGCGCCCACCATGGCGATCAGCAGGATGAAGCCCGCGCCCTGGAAGAGGTAGGCGTAGCGCGTGTAGAGCACGTCGCCCAGCGCCTGGGTGTTGCTCACCTCGTCCGCCGGCGGCGTCGGCGAGGCGACCTTGGTCGGCACCTCGATGTCGATCGCGCCCGAGGCGAAGACCATCACCAGCTCGGCCAGCAGTATGACGCCGATGACGCCGCCGATGGGCAGGTACTGCAGGAAGCCCGCGCGCAGCTCGGCGAAATTGATGTTCAGCATCATCACGACGAAGAGGAAGAGCACCGCGACGGCGCCGACGTAGACGATGATCAGGATCATCGCCAGGAACTCGGCCCCCATCATCACGAAGAGCCCGGCCGAGTTGAAGAAGGCGAGGATCAGGAAGAGCACCGAGTGCACCGGGTTGCGCGAGGCGATCACCATGACGCCCGCCCCCACCGTCACCACGGCGAAGACGTAGAACATGATCGTCTGGATGATCATCGTGCCGCGGCCCTGTCTGGCTCTTCCCTCCGCCCCTGCCGGTGCCGGCTCAGCGGTAGGGCGCCTCCGCACTCAGGTTGGCGGCGATCTCCCGCTCCCAGCGGTCGCCGTTGTCGAGCAGCTTCTCCTTGTTGTAGAGCAGCTCCTCGCGGGTCTCGGCGGCGAACTCGAAGTTGGGCCCCTCGACGATGGCGTCGACCGGGCAGGCCTCTTGGCAGAAGCCGCAGTAGATGCACTTCACCATATCGATGTCGTAGCGGGTGGTGCGCCGGCTGCCGTCCTCCCTCGGCTCCGCCTCTATGGTGATGGCCTGGGCCGGGCAGATCGCCTCGCACAGCTTGCAGGCGATGCAGCGCTCCTCGCCATTGGGGTAGCGGCGCAGCGCGTGCTCGCCGCGGAAGCGCGGGCTCAGCATCCCTTTCTCGTAGGGGTAGTTGAGCGTCGCCTTGCGCTTGAAGATCTGCTTGAAGGTCACGCCCAGCCCGACCGCGAGCTCGGTCAGGAGCAAGGATCGGACGGTCTGCTCAATCGCCGGCATGGCGACCTCCCTCTCGACGCCGGGCGCGGCCATAGCACAGGCTCCTTGCCGTCGCCATATCGATTACCTCGGCAGCCAGTCGAACGCGTGCAGTGCGCCCGCGACGATCACCACCATGGCGAGCGAGGCCGGCAGGAAGACCTTCCAGCCGAGGCGCATGAGCTGGTCGTAGCGGTAGCGCGGCAGCGTCGCGCGGGTCCAGGTGAAGATGAAGACCACGACCGCCGTCTTCAGCAGGAACCAGACCACGCCGGGGACGGATGTCAGCGGCTCGACGTGGAAGGGCGGCAGCCAGCCGCCGAGGAAGAGGATCACGCTGAGCCCGCTCAGCAGCACGATGTTGGCGTACTCCCCCATCATGAAGAGCAGCCAGGTCATCGACGAGTATTCCACCTGGTAGCCGGCGACCAGCTCGCCCTCGGCCTCCGGCAGGTCGAAGGGCGTGCGGTTGGTCTCGGCCAGGGCCGAGACGATGTAGATCACGAACATCGGGAAGAGCGGGATGAAGAACCAGAGCCCCCGCTGCGCCTCGACGATGTCGTTGAGGTTGAGCGAGCCGACGCAGAGCAGCACCGTCACCAGCACGAAGCCGATGGAGACCTCGTAGGAGACCATCTGCGCCGCCGAGCGCAGCGCGCCGAGGAAGGCGTACTTCGAGTTGCTGGCCCAGCCTGCGATGATGATGCCGTAGACGCCCAGCGAGGAGACGGCGAAGAGGTAGAGCAGGCCGACGTTGAGGTCGGCCAGCACCAGGTGCTCGTCGAAGGGGATCACGGCCCAGCCGATCAGGCCGAGGCTGAAGGTGACCATGGGCGCCATCACGAAGAGCGCGCGGTTGGCGCCGGCCGGCACGATGGTCTCCTTGAACAGGCACTTGATGCCGTCCGCCACCGGCTGCAGCAGGCCGAAGGGCCCCACCACGTTGGGCCCCTTGCGCAGCTGGATCGCCGCCCACACCTTGCGCTCGAAGTAGGTGATGAAGGCGAGCACCAGCATCAGCGGCACCACGATCGCCAGGATGTAGCCCACGGTCAGGAAGAGCGGGTAGAAATAGGTGCTCCAGACGCCGGCCTCAGCCATGGCTGGCGCCCCCTTCCGCCTCGTCCGCCGCGACGAACGCCGCGCTGCATTCGCTCATGGTCTGCGACGCGCGGGTGATCGGATCGGTGCGGTAGAAGTCCTCGATGGGGCTCGCGAAGGGTGCCTCGTCCATGGCCCCGGCGGCCCCGAAGTCGCCCCACGGGGCCTGCTCGATCTCGCCGACCGCGGCCAGCGCGGGCGCCCGCTCCGCCATGCGGGCGCGGAGCTCGTCCAGCGTGTCGCAAGTCAGCGGCGTGCCGAGGCGGGCCGAGAGCGCGCGCAGGATGCGCCAGTCCTCGCGCGCCTCGCCGAGCGGCGCCGTCGCGGGATAGGCCCGCTGCGGCCGGCCCTCGAGGTTGACGTAGGTGCCGTGCTTCTCGGTGTAGGCCGCGCCGGGCAGGATCACGTCGGCGACGCGCGCGCCGGCATCGCCGTGGTGGCCCTGGTAGACCACGAAGCAGCCCTCGGGCCGCTCCAGCCCGGTCTCGTCAGCGCCCAGCAGGTAGAGCAGGCGGATCGCGCCGCTGCCGGCCCCCTCGCGGATGGCCGCGCTGTCGAGACCCCCCTCGCCCGGCACGAAGCCGAGGTCGAGGCCGCCGACGCGGGAGGCCGCGGTGTGCAGCACGTTGAAGCCCTTCCAGCCCTCCGCGACCATGCCGGTGGCCTCGGCCAGCGCCCTCGCGTGCGCCAGCACCTGCGCCCCGTCGGGCCGCGCCAGCGCGCCGGGGCCGACGATCAGCATCGGGCGCTCGGCGAGCTTCAGCACGTCGGCGAAAGCGTGCCCGCCCGCAGCCAGGGTGGCGAGGTCCTGCGGCCCCTCGCCGAGGTGGCGACAGGGGTAGGTCAGGTCGACCTTCGGCCCGATGGCGCCGACCTTGAGGCCGCCCCGGCGCCAGCGCTTGCGGATGCGCGCGTTGACGAGCGCGGCCTCCCAGCGCGGGTTGGCGCCGATCAGCAGGATCGCGTCGGCCTCCTCGATCCCGGCGATGGTCGTGTTGAAGAGGTAGGAGGCGCGGCTGGCGGCATCCAGCTTCGCGCCGTCCTGGCGGCAGTCGAGGTTGGGCGAGCCGAGCGCCGCCATCAGGTCGGCAAGCGCGGTCATGGCTTCGCAATCCGCCATGTCGCCCGCGAGCGCCGCGATCTGCTTGCCCTCCAGCCCCCCGGCCGCGGCGGCGATGGCGTCGAACGCCTCGTCCCAGCTCGCGGGCCGGAGCGCGCCGTCGCGGCGCACGTAGCAGCGGTCGAGGCGGCGGCGGCGCAGCCCGTCGTAGGCGAAGCGGCTCTTGTCCGAGAGCCACTCCTCGTTCACGTCGTCGTGCAGGCGCGGCACCACCCGCAGCACCTCGCTGCCGCGCGCGTCGACCCGGATGTTGGAGCCCACCGCGTCGAGCACGTCGACGGTCTCGGTGGTGCGCAGCTCCCACGAGCGGGCGACGAAGGCGTAGGGCTTCGATGTCAGCGCGCCCACCGGGCAGAGGTCGATCATGTTGCCGCTGAGCTCGGAGCTCACCGCCTTCGCGACGTAGGTGCCGATCTCCATGTGTTCGCCGCGGAAGACTGCGCCGAACTCCTCGACGCCCGCGATCTCGTCGGCGAAGCGGATGCAGCGCGTGCAGTGGATGCAGCGCGTCATGATGGTCTCGATCAGCGGGCCCACGTCCTTGTCGCGCACCGCGCGCTTGCCCTCGTCGAAGCGGCTGAAGTGGCGGCCGTAGGCCATGGCCTGGTCCTGCAGGTCGCACTCGCCGCCCTGGTCGCAGATAGGGCAGTCCAGCGGGTGGTTGATGAGCAGGAACTCCATCACCCCTTCCCGCGCCTTCTTCACCTGCGGCGTGTCGGTGCGGATCACCATGCCGTCCGCCGCCGGCATCGCGCAGGACGCGATGGGCTTGGGCGAGCGCTCCATCTCCACCAGGCACATGCGGCAGTTGCCGGCGATGGAGAGCCGGTCGTGGTAGCAGAAGTGGGGGATCTCCTTGCCGGCGGCGACGCAGGCCTGCATCACCGTCGAGCCGGGCTCGACCGTGATCTCGACGCCGTCGATGGTGAGCGTCGTCATGCGCGCCCCCTCAGGCCGCGGCCGCCGCGGCGCCCTCGGCAGCGCCGCCGCCGCCGACCTTGGCCGCGAGGATGCGCCGCTCCAGCTCGGGCCGGAAGTGACGGATCAGCCCCTGCACCGGCCAGGCGGCGGCATCGCCCAGCGCGCAGATGGTGTGGCCCTCGATCTGGCCCACCACGTCCCAGAGCAGGTCGATCTCGTCGACCGACGCCTCGCCCCGGATGAGTCGCAGCATGACGCGGTAGACCCAGCCCGTGCCCTCGCGGCAGGGCGTGCACTGGCCGCAGCTCTCGTGCATGTAGAAGTGGGAGAGCCGGGCGATGGCCTCGACCACGTCCGTGGACTTGTCCATCACGATCACCGCCGCGGTGCCGAGCCCGGACTTCTCCGCCATCAGCGAATCGAAGTCCATCAGCACCTCGTCGCAGATCGACTTCGGCAGCAGCGGCACCGAGGCGCCGCCCGGGATCACCGCCTGCAGGTTGTCCCAGCCGCCGCGCACCCCGCCCGCGTGCTTCTCGATCAGCTCGCGCATGGGGATGCCCATCTCCTCTTCCACGTTGCACGGCTGGTTCACGTGGCCGGAGATGCAGAAGACCTTGGTGCCGGTGTTCTTGGGCCGGCCGAGGGCAGCGAACCACTCCGCCCCGCGGCGCAGGATGGTGGGCACCACGGCGATGGTCTCGACGTTGTTGACCGTGGACGGGCAGCCGTAGAGCCCGACCGCCGCGGGAAAGGGCGGCTTGAGCCGGGGCCGGCCCGGCTTGCCCTCGAGGCTCTCCAGCAGCCCCGTCTCCTCGCCGCAGATGTAGGCGCCGGCGCCGCGGTGGAGGTAGACGTCGAAGGCCCAGCCCGAGCCGCAGGCGTCCCTGCCGATCAGGCCCGCGTCGTAGGCCTCGTCGATCGCCGCCTGCAGCGCCACCGCCTCGTCGTAGAACTCGCCACGGATGTAGATGTAGGCCGCGTGCGCCCGCATGGCGAAGCCGGAGAGCACGCAGCCCTCGATCAGCTTGTGCGGGTCGTGGCGCATCATGTCCCGGTCCTTGCAGGTGCCGGGCTCGCTCTCGTCGGCGTTGACCACCAGGTAGTGCGGGCGGCCGGGGGCCTCCTCCTTCGGCATGAAGGACCACTTGAGCCCGGTGGGGAAGCCGGCGCCGCCGCGCCCGCGCAGGCCCGATTCCTTGACCTGGTCGATGATCCAGTCGTGGCCCTTCGCCATCAGCGCCGCGGTGCCGTCCCAGTCGCCGCGGGCGCGGGCGCCGGCGAGGCGCCAGTCCTGGATGCCGTAGAGGTTGGTGAAGATGCGGTCCGAATCGCGGAGCATGCTCAGAGCTCGCTCAGTGTGGTGGGGCCCGAGGCCGGCGCCGAGGTCTGGCGCCCGGTCTGCGGGCCGGGAGGCGGCGGGGTGCCGTCCCGGAGCGCGCGGAGAATGTCCTTCATGCGCGCAGGGTCGAGGTCCTCGTAGAAGTGGTCGTTGATCTGCACCATCGGCGCGTTGACGCAGGCGCCGAGGCACTCGACCTCGGTCAGCGTGAAGAGGCCGTCCTCGGTGGTGCCGCCGAGACCGACGCCGAGCTCCTCGCGGCAAGCCTCGCGCAGCGCGTCCGAGCCGCGCAGCCAGCAGGGCGTGGTGCGGCAGAGCTGCACGTGGTAGCGGCCCACCGGCTCCAGGTTCAGCATGGTGTAGAAGGTGGCGACCTCGTAGACCCGGATCGGCGCCATGTCGAGCATCTCGCCGACATGGTCCATGACCGCGCGGCTGATCCAGCCGCCGTTCTGGCGCTGGGCGAGGTCGAGCAGCGGCAGCACCGCGCTCGCCTGGCAGCCCGCCGGGTACTTGGCGATCACCGCGTCCGCCTTCGCCCGGTTCTCGGGCGTGAAGACGAAGTCCTCCGCGCCCGCCGTCGCCTCTGCCGTCACCGGTCGATCTCCCCGAAGACGATGTCCATGCTGGCGAGGTTGGCCACCGTGTCCGCCAGCATGTGGCCCTTGCTCATGTAGTCGAGCACCTGGAGGTGGGCGAAGCCCGGCGCCCTGATCTTGCAGCGGTAGGGCCGGTTGCTGCCGTCGGCGACGAGGTAGACCCCGAACTCGCCCTTGGGCGCCTCCACCGCGCGGTAGGCCTCGCCCGCCGGCACATGGTAGCCCTCGGTGTAGAGCTTGAAGTGATGGATCAGCGCCTCCATCGACTCCTTCATCACTGCGCGCGACGGCGGCGTGATCTTGTTGTCCTGAACCTTGACCGGGCCTTCAGGCATTTTTTCAAGGCATTGTGCAATAATCTTCACACATTGCCTCATCTCTTCCATGCGCACGAGATAGCGCTCGTAGCAGTCGCCGTTGGAGCCGACGGGGACCCCGAATTCGAGATCGCTGTAGCACTCGTAGGGCTGGTTGCGGCGCAGGTCCCACGAGATCCCGGAGCCGCGCAGGGCCGGCCCGGTCAGCCCCCAGTCGAAGGCCTCCTGCGGGCTCAGGACGCCGATGTCGACGGTGCGCTGCTTGAAGATGCGGTTCTCGGTCAGCACGTTCTCGATGTCGTCGACGACCTTGGGGAAGGCCTCGTTCCATTCGCCGATATCGGAGAGCAGGTCCGGGGGCAGGTCACAGGCGACGCCGCCGGGGCGGAAGTAGGCGGCGTGGAGGCGGGAGCCGGAGGCGCGCTCGTAGAACTCCATGGTGCGCTCGCGCTCCTCGAAGCCCCAGAAGAAGGGCGTCATGGCGCCCACGTCGAGCGCCATGGTGCAGATGTTCATCAGGTGGTTGGCGATGCGCGAAATCTCGCTGTAGAGCACCCGGATGTACTGCGCCCGTGCCGGGATCTCGAGCCCGAGCAGGGCCTCGACCGCGAGCGCCCAGGCGTGCTCCTGGTTCATCGGCGCGACGTAGTCGAGCCGGTCGAAATAGGGCACGGCCTGCAGGTAGGTCTTGTACTCGATCAGCTTTTCGGTGCCGCGGTGCAGCAGCCCGATGTGCGGGTCGGCGCGCTCCACCACCTCGCCGTCCATCTCCAGCACCAGGCGCAGCACGCCGTGCGCCGCCGGGTGCTGCGGCCCGAAGTTCACGGTCATGTTGCGGATCTGGCGCTCGCTCATTGCTCGCGCTCCTCCCCTTCGGCCTTCTCGTCCCCCGGCAGGGGGTAGGAGGCGCCCTCCCAGGGGCTGAGGAAGTCGAAGCGGCGGAACTCCTGCGTCAGCTTCACCGGCTCGTACACCACCCGCTTCTGCTCGGAGTCGTAGCGCACCTCGACATAGCCGGTGAGCGGGAAGTCCTTGCGCAGCGGGTGGCCGTCGAAGCCGTAGTCGGTGAGCAGCCGGCGCAGGTCGGGATTGCCGGCGAAGTGGATGCCGTAGAGGTCCCAGGTCTCGCGCTCCCACCAGCCGGCCGAGGGATAGACCGCCACCGCGGACGGCACCGGCTGGTCCTCGTTGACGCCGACCTTGAGGCGGAGCCGCCGGTTATGACTCAGGCTGAGCAGGTGGTAGACGACGTCGAAGCGCGGGTCGCGCTCCGGCCAGTCGACGCCGCACAGGTCGATGAGCTGCTCGAAGCGGCAGCGGCGGTCGTCCTTCAGGAACTTGAGGACGCGGTCGACCTGGTCGGCGCGCGCGGCGATCACCAGCTCGTCGCGCTCGACCTCCGCCTCGTGCACGTAGTCGCTGAGACTCGCGGCGATGTGCTTGCCGAGGTCGCGCAGGCCGGCCGTATCCATCCCCTCGCCCGCCTTGCCCGCGCGCTAGCGCGCGATGGTCCCCGTGCGCCTGATCTTCCGCTGCAATTGCATGATGCCGTAAAGCAGCGCTTCGGCGGTGGGAGGACAGCCGGGGACGTAGACATCCACCGGGACCACACGGTCGCAGCCGCGCACCACCGAATAGGAGTAGTGGTAGTAGCCGCCGCCGTTGGCGCAGCTGCCCATGGAGATGACGTAACGGGGCTCCGGCATCTGGTCGTAGACGCGGCGGAACGCGGGCGCCATCTTGTTGCAGAGCGTGCCCGCGACGATGATCACGTCGGACTGGCGCGGGCTCGCGCGCGGCACCATGCCGATGCGGTCGATGTCGTAGCGCGACGCGATGGTCTGCATGAACTCGACCGCGCAGCAGGCGAGCCCGAAGGTCATCGGCCAGAGCGAGCCGGTGCGCGCCCAGTTGATGACGCGGTCGAGGTTGGCGACGACGAATCCCTTGTCGCTCAGCTCGTCGCTGACCAGCTTGAGCGCCCGGTCCTGGGCCTGCCCTGCGGGCAGCGGCCGGCCGGGAAAGCCCACGGTGCTGCTCCCTACTCCCATTCCAGCGCGCCCTTCTTCCACTCGTAGACGAAGCCGATGGTGAGCAGGCCCAGGAAGACGACCATCGACCAGAAGCCGTAGAGCCCGATCTCGCTGAACGAGACCGCCCAGGGGAAGAGATAGGCGACCTCGAGATCGAAGATGATGAAGAGAATCGCCACCAGATAGAAGCGCACGTCGAAGCGGCCGCGCGCGTCCTCGAAGGCGTCGAAGCCGCACTCGTAGGCCGCGATCTTGTCGCGGTCGGGCCGCTGCGGCGCCAGCACGTAGGAACCCGCGATGGCGGCGATCGCCATCACGCCTGCGATGCCGAGAAAGATGACGATGGGCAGGTATTCGAGGAGGAGGTCGGTCGACGCGGTCATCGGCCCCGCCCGTGCGCCGGCCCGGCCGTCAGCGCGTGCGGCGCGCCCCTGCGGCACCTGCGCCGCAGCGGCCTCCGAATCGCCTCCGACGCCTGCATCAAAACGGCACCCCGTTGCAGCCTTCTCAGTCCCGGCGCCCCAAGGAAATGGCGGGAGTGACGGGACTCGAACCCGCGACCTCCGGCGTGACAGGCCGGCGCTCTAAACCAGGCTGAGCTACACCCCCGATGCCCCGGCGGCGGCCCCCCGCCGCACCGGCCGTCCCCATGTAGAGCAGGGGTCGGGCGCGGTCAAGCCGCTTGGCCGCGGAGGGCTGCGGTGGGCGGTGACGGGCTCGAACCGCCGACCTCTTGGGTGTAAACCAAGCGCTCTCCCGACTGAGCTAACCGCCCGTGCCGCATGTCGCGCGCCATGCGCGCGCACGCCGCAGCGGACGCGAATTGCGCCTGTGCGTCAAGGATCACGGACGGCCGGCTGGAACCTGTGCCCGGCGGAGGGCCGCGCCGGGCGACGCGCCGGCCGGCTGTCGTCAGTTGTTGACCGCGTCCTTCAGGGACTTGCCGGCCTTGAACTTCGGCTGCTTCGACGCGGGGATCGAAATCGTCTCGCCGGTGCGCGGGTTGCGGCCGCTGGTGGCCTTCCTGTCGACGACGCTGAACGATCCGAATCCCGCCAGCCGCACGTCGGATCCGCTCTGCAGCGTCGCGGTGATGGTGTCGAACACGCCGTCGACCGCATCCGCGGCTGCGGCGTTGGAGATGCCCGCACGGCCTGCAACGGCCTTTATCAGCTCAGCCTTGTTCATGGGTCGCCCCCGTTCAGTGACCAGTGAAAGTAAAGCGAAAGCTTGCGAGTACCGAATCGACGCGCGAAGTGTGGGCATGGCGGTGGGCGCCGTCAACGGTCATGACAGGCCCGTTACGGAGATGCGGAAGGCCGCCCATGCGGCAGAAGGCACGGCAAGGCGCCCGTCCGCGAGCCGACTGGTTGATAGCGGGGCCGGCCGGGCGAATCCCGATGGACCGCGCTATAAGGGGGCCGGCGGGCCGACGCCCTGCTCCGCCAGGGCCCGATATCGGGGGAGGCGACGAATGAAGGCTGTGGTGATTACCGGCGACGGGCTCGAAGTGCGCGAGCTGCCGGTGCCCGAGCCCGGGGCGAACGAGGTGCTGGTCCGGGTCGCTGCCTGCGGACTCAACCGCGCGGACCTGATCATGGCGGCGGGCAAGCCCCAC
This sequence comes from Alphaproteobacteria bacterium, assembly GCA_022823305.1. Classification (GTDB taxonomy): domain Bacteria; phylum Pseudomonadota; class Alphaproteobacteria; order UBA828; family UBA828; genus WTGU01. Next base: position 76,380 of record JAJDXK010000101.1, on the reverse strand, counting down.
GGCGCGCTCGGCGGCGCCGACACCGTGGCCGGGCTGGAATGGGCCGGCGAGGTCGCCGCCGTCGGCGCCGAGGTGCCCGAGTTCCGCCCCGGCGATGCGGTGATGTGCTCGGGCGCGGGCGGCTACGCCGAGTACGCCGTCACCGACTGGGGCCGGGTCTGCCCGCTGCCCCGCGCGGCGGAGGGCCCGGTGGAGGGGGCGACGCTCCCCATCGCGCTGCAGACCATGCACGATGCGCTGGTCACCAACGGCAGGCTTGCCGCCGGGGAATCGGTGCTGATCCAGGGCGCGAGCCCCGGCGTCGGGCTGATGGCGATCCGGATCGCGAAGCTCAAGGGCGCGGGCACCGTGCTTGCCACCTCGCGCGACGCCGGCCGCCGCGCCCGGCTCACGGAGTTCGGCGCGGACCTGGCGCTGGACCCCTCGGACCCGGCCTGGGTGGAGCAGGCGCGCGAGGCCACCGGGGGAAAGGGCGTGGACCTCACCATCGACCAGGTCACGGGCGCGCTCGCCAACCAGACCATGCAGGCGGCCGCTGTGCTGGGACGGATCGTCAACGTCGGCCGCCTCGGCGGCTTCACCGCCGAGTTCGACTTCGACCTGCACGCGCTCAAGCGGATCGACTACGTCGGCGTCACCTTCCGCACCCGCACGGTGGAGGAGGTGCGCGCGATCAACGCGGCCATGCGCGCCGACATCTGGGAGGCGGTGGAGGACGGCACGCTGCGCCTGCCCGTCGACCGCACCTTCCCGCTGGAGCAGGCGGCCGAGGCCCAGGCGCACATGCGCGCCAACGCCCACTTCGGCAAGATCGTGCTGACCGTGTGACCGCCCCCTGGCGGGCGGGGGGCAGCCGGGGCGGCGCGCTCAGGCGGGCGGCGGCTCCGCCCCGGTGCGGCTGCTGATGAGGCCGTAATGCTCGATGCGCCGGTGGGCGGCGAAGTTGAAGATGGTCTCGCGGATGTAGACGCCGCGCTCCAGGTCCACCTGCGCGGTCACGACCTCGTCGCCCTCGCCCTGGGCCAGGGCCACGATCTCGCCGGTGGGCGCGATGACGCAGCTTCCGCCCATGTGGTGGATGCCCTCCTCCATGCCGGCCTTGGCCGCGGCCACCACCCAGGTGCCGTTCTGGTAGGCGCCGGCCTGCATCGAGAGGTGGTTGTGGAACATGCCGAGGTGCGGCGCCTCCTGCCCCTTGGCGAAGGGATTGGCGCTCGGCGTGTTGTAGCCGAGCATGACCAGCTCGACGCCCTGCAGCCCCATCACCCGGTAGGTCTCGGGCCAGCGCCGGTCGTTGCAGATGCACATCCCCATGACGCCGTCCATCGAGCGGAACACGGGGAAGCCGAGGTCGCCGGGCTCGAAGTAGCGCTTCTCCAGGTGCTGATGCACCTGGCCGGGCTGCGGCTCGGCATGGCCGGGTATGTGGACCTTGCGGTACTTGCCGGCGATCCGGCCCGCGCGGTCCACCAGGATCGCCGTGTTGAAGTAGCGCTTCGAGCCGTCGTTCTCGGTCTGCATCTCGGCGTAGCCGAGGTGGAAGCCGACCTCCAGCTCCCGCGCCGCCTCGAAGAGCGGCTGGGTCTCGTTGTTCGGCATCTCGCTCTCGAAATAGCCGTCGAGCTCCTCCGCATCGTCGATGACCCAGCGCGGAAAGAACGTGGTGAGCGCGAGTTCCGGGAACACCACGAGCGTGGCGCCGGCCTCGTGAGCCTGGCGCAGCATGGCGATCAGCCGGTCGACGACCTCTGAGCGCGTGTCGGCGCGCTGGACCGGCCCCATCTGCGCCGCAGCGACGGTGAGCTGTCTGGACATCGGCTCCTCCCCTGGTCCGCCTCATGATAGGCGGCGCGCCGCAGCCCGCCAAGACACTCCGCCCCATGGTGCGGTGCGACATTCGACTGGACTGGCCGCGGGCGAGCGGTCATCCTCGCGGCCTGTCGCCATGTCCTCGCTCTTCGACCTCACCGGCAAGACCGCCATCGTCACCGGCTCCACCAAGGGGATCGGCCGGGCCATCGCCGCCGCGCTGGCGCGGCACGGCGCGCGCGTCGTCGTCTCCAGCCGCGATGCGGAACGGGTGGAGGCGGCCGCGCGGGAACTCGCGGACGAGGGGCTCGCCGTCCTGGGGCTCCCCTGCAACGTGGGCCGCAAGGACGAGCTCCAGCGCCTGGTGGACGGCACCCTGGACGCCTGGGGGCGGATCGACATCGCCGTCGGCAACGCCGGCATCAATCCGCACTACGGCCCGGGCACCGAAATCCCCGACCACACCTTCGCCAAGATCATGCAGACCAACGTGCAGTCCAACCTGTGGCTCGCTCAGATGGCGGCCGACGACATGCGGCGGCGGAAGGACGGCGCGATCGTCTACGTCTCGTCGATCGGCGGCATGTTCGGCTCCGACGTGATCGGCGCCTACTGCATCTCCAAGGCCGCCGAATTCCAGCTGGTCCGCAACCTCGCCGTCGAGCTCGGGCCCGACAACATCCGGGTCAACTGCATCACGCCCGGCCTGGTGCGGACGGACTTCGCCCGCGCGCTGTGGGAGGACGAGGAGCGCGCGGCGGCGCGCATCGAGAAGACGCCGCTCGGGCGGCTCGGCGAGCCCGACGACATCGCCGGCATCGCCGTCTACCTCGCCTCCGACGCAGCCCGCTGGACCACGGGCCAGAGCTTCGTCGTCGACGGCGGCACCTCGATCGCGAACTAGGCGGCACCGCCCGCGCGGTTGCCGTACAATGCCCCCTGCCCTGCCGCGACGGGCGACGGGCGCGGAGGGATCGCCACGAGCGGAATCGGCCGATCCTGAGGGTCAGGGTCGATCGCCCCGAGAGGCCTGATCGCACGCGATGAACACGGAACAGCCCCGCCTCATCCAGCCGCCGCCCAGGCGCGGCCTCGTGGCGCGGCTGAGGACCTACTTCCTCACCGGGATCGTGGTCACCGCGCCCATCGGCATCACCGCGTGGCTGATGTGGCTGGTGGTCGACCTCTTCGACCGCGCGGTCGTCCCCCTCATCCCCGACGCCTACAACCCCTCGGAGATTCTCGGGACCACCGTGCCGGGCGTCGGCATCATCATCGCCTTCATCCTGGTCACGCTGATCGGCGCCTTCGTGACCAACGTGGCCGGGCGCTTCCTGGTCCGCTTCGGCGACCGCCTGGTCTCGCGCGTGCCGGTGGTGCGGACCGTCTACGGCGTGCTCAAGCAGATCTTCGACGCGGTGCTGGCGCAGTCGGCCAACGCCTTCCGCGAGGTGGTGCTGATCGAGTACCCGCGGCGCGGCATCTGGGTCATCGGCTTCGTCACCAGCTCCACCAGGGGCGAGGTGCAGCGGGTGATGGAGGAGGAGATGGTCAACGTGTTCCTGCCCACCACGCCGAACCCGACCTCGGGCTTTCTCCTCTTCCTCCCACGCAAGGACTGCATCCCGCTGGACATGAGCGTGGAGGAAGGGGTGAAGCTGGTGATCTCCGGCGGCATCGTCAGCCCGCCCGACACCACCGCCGGCGAGAGGCGCCCGGCGCCCGAGGCCGAGCGCTCCGAGGCGAAGGCCGAGCGCAAGGAGGCTTAGCGGCGCCGAGCCGCTTGCGGCACGTCGCAACGGCGACTATGAGGGGCCTGGAAATCCCGGCCGGTACGGGGTGTGGCGCAGCCAGGTAGCGCATCTGCTTTGGGAGCAGAGGGTCGCCGGTTCAAATCCGGCCACCCCGACCAGCATCCGGCGTTGAAGGCGCGCCTCAGCTGACGGCGAAGCTCTCGCCGCAGCCGCAGGTGCTGGTGACGTTGGGATTGTTGAAGACGAAGGTGGCGCTGAGCTTGTCCTCGCTGAAGTCGAGCTCGGTGCCGATCAGGAACATCACCGCGGCCGGGTCGACCACCACCGTCACGCCGCGCTGGCTGATCACCTCGGCGGCGGGCGGCACCTCCTCGGCATAGTCCATGGTGTAGGACATGCCGGAGCAGCCGGCGTTCCTGACGCCGATCTTGATGCCGACGGCGGGCTCCGCGTCATCGGGCCTGAGCGCCATCAGGTGCTCGATGCGCGCCGCGGCGCGCTCGGTGATGGTGAGAATGTCGTTCATCGCGATCGTCCGCGCTGCTCTCTGCGTCTGCGTCTACATGAAGCCGAGCTCGAGCTGGGCCGCCTCCGACATCATGTCGGGGTTCCAGGGCGGGTCCCACACCAGCTCCACCTCGACCTCGCCGATGCCGTCGACCATGCTCGCCACCGCATGCTCGACCATGCCCGGCATGCTGCCGGCGACCGGGCAGCCGGGCGTCGTCAGGGTCATGCATATGTGCGCGTCATTGGCCTCGTTCAAGGTGACATCGTAGACCAGGCCGAGCTGGTAGATGTCCACCGGGATCTCCGGGTCGTAGACCGAGCTGAGCGCACGCACGAGCTGGCCCGCGAGCGGATGGTCGGCCGGCACGCCCGGCGGCGGCGGCAGGGTGTCGGCCACCTCGGGCGCGGCCTCGACCAGCTGCGGCATGAGCTCGCCCCCGGGCGGGCCCATGGGGTCCACGCCGCCCGCCGGCGACCAGGCCTCGTAGGAGGGCGCGGGCGGCGGCGGCGCGGGCGCAGCCGGCTCGGCTGTCGGGGCGGCCTCGGGCTGCGGCTCGGGCGGGCGCTTCCTGCGGAACAGGTTCATCATTCCGTGGTCACCTCTTCGGCCTCGCCCTCGAGCGCAGCCTTCATCGTGTGCCAGGCAAGGGTGGCACACTTGACCCGCATCGGGAACTCGCGCACGCCGGCGAGCACGATCAGCTTGTCGAGGTCGGGCGCCTCGAAGTCCGCCTCGCAGGCAGGCTCCGCCGGCGCCACCAGGGCGTGGAACTGGGTGAACATCGTCTGCACCTCGTCCACCGACTTGCCGCGCAGCATCTCGGTCATCATCGAGGCGGACGCCATCGAGATGGCGCAGCCCCGCCCCTCGAAGCCGATGTCCGTGACCACGCCGTCGGCGACTTCGAGATAGATCGTCACCGTGTCGCCGCAGAGCGGGTTGTGGCCGTGGGATTCGCCGGTCACCGCGGGCGGTCTGCCGAAGTTTCGCGGCGACTTGCCGTGATCGAGGATCACCTCCTGGTAGAGGTCGCGCAGCTCGGACATCAGGCGAAGATCTCCCGCACCTCGTCGAGTCCGTCGATCAGGCGGTCGATGTCGGCGCGCGTGTTGTAGAGGCCGAAGGACGCCCGCACCGTGCCGGCGATGTCGAAGTGGTCCATCAGCGGCTGGGCGCAGTGATGGCCCACGCGCACCGCGACGCCGGCGCGGTCGAGGATGGTGCCGATGTCGTGCGGGTGTACGTCATCCATGGTGAAGGAGACGATGGCCGCCTTCTCCGGCGCCGTGCCATAGAGGCGAATGCTGTTCAGCGCGCCGAGCCGCTCGCTCGCATAGGCCAGCAGGTCGTGCTCGTGGGCGGCAACGGCGGCGGCGTCCAGGGAGGCCACGTAGTCGAGCGCGGCGTGCAACCCCGCGGCGGCGGCGATGGGAGGCGTGCCGGCCTCGAAGCGCGCCGGCGGCGGGGCGAAGGTGGTGCGCTCGAAGGTCACGCGCTCGATCATGTCGCCGCCGCCCTGCCAGGGCGGCATGGCACGGAGCAGCGCCTCCCTGCCGTAGAGCACGCCGATGCCGCTCGGCCCGTAGAGCTTGTGGCCGGAGAAGCAGTAGAAGTCCACGTCCAGCGCCTGCACGTCCACGGGCTGGTGGACGATGCCCTGGGCGCCGTCGATCAGGACCAGCGCGTCGTGGGCATGGGCGATGCGCACGACCTCGGCCACCGGCACCACGGTGCCGAGCACGTTGGAGACGTGAGTGAGCGCCACCAGCTTCGTGCGCGGCCCCACCAGCGCCTCGCAGGCGTCGAGGGGGAAGGCGCCCGTCTCGTCCGTCGGCACCACCTTGAGCACGATGCCGGTGCGCTCGCGCAGGAGCTGCCACGGCACGATGTTGGCGTGGTGCTCCAGCACCGAGAGCACGACCTCGTCGCCTTCGCCCAGGAACGTCCCGCCCCAGCTCGCGGCGACCAGGTTGATCGCCTCGGTCGCGCCCTTGGTGAAGACGATCTCGCTCGCCGAGCGGGCGTTGACGAACTGCTGCACGCGCACGCGCGCGCCCTCGTAGGCCTCCGTGGCCCTGGCGCTCAGCTCGTAGACGCCGCGGTGGATGTTGGCGTACTCGGCCTCGTAGCAGCGCGAAATGGCGTCGATCACCTGGCGCGGCTTCTGCGCGCTCGCGCCGCTGTCGAGGAAGGCCAGCGGCTTGCCGTGGACGCTGCGCGAGAGGATCGGAAAGTCGGCGCGCGCGCGCTCCACGTCGAACGAAGGGGCGGCGAGGTTCCCGGCAGGGGCAGTGCTCACAGCGGTGTTCACGGGCGGGCTTCCCCGATCCAGGCGGCCACCTGCGCCAGCAGCACCGCCCGCGCGCCCTCGTGGCCCACCGCCTCCAGAAGCTCGTTCATGAAGCCCTCGACGATGAGCGCCCGCGCGGTGCGCAGGTCGAGGCCGCGCGAGCGCAGGTAGAAGAGCTGGTCGGCCTCGGGCTCGCCCGCCGTCGCCCCGTGGCTGCACTTCACGTCGTCGGCGTAGATCTCGAGCTCGGGCTTGGTATCGATCTCGGCCTTCGGCGAGAGCAGCAGCGTGCGGTTGAGCTGGTGGCCGTCGGTCTTCTGCGCGTCCCTGTGCACGACGATCCGGCCCTGGAAGACGCCGCGCGCGGTGTCGTCCAGCACGCCCTTGTAGACCTCGCGGCTCTCGCAGTGCGGCACGCGGTGGTCGATCACCGTGGTGTTGTCCACGTGCTGGCTGCCGCGCGCCATGTAGCCGCCGTGCAGCAGGCAGCGCGCGCCTTCGCCGTCGAAGCGAATGTGGATCTCGTGGCGCGCGAGGCGGGCGCCGAGCGCGAGCAGGTGGCTCTCGTAGCGCGCGTCTGCGGCGAGCGCCGTCCTGGTCAGCGCCGTGTGGTAGGCGCCCGCGCCCTCGGCCTGCAGCTTGACGTGGCTGAGCGCCGCGCCCGCGCCGATGCCCACGTCCACCAGCGGGTTGGACCAGGTCGCCTCGCCCGCCAGCCCCTCGTGGCTCTCGATCAGCGCAAGCCGGCTGCCGGCGCCGAGGCGCACGACGACGCGCGGGTGCCAGGCGAGCGGCCCGCTTCCCGGCGCGGCCGCGAAGCGGAGCCGGAGCGGCTCGTCCACCACGGCGCCCGGCGCGGTCTCGACGATGCAGCCGTCCGCCGCGAAGGCCGCGTTGAAGGCGGCCATGGGGTCGCCGTTCGGCACCGTGTCGCCGATCAGCCCTTCCACCTGCGCCGGATCGTCCGAGAGGGCCTGGGCCAGCCCGCGCACGCGCAACCCTGCCGGCAGGGTGTCCAGCCGCGAATGGCGCGCATCGAGCCGCCCGTTGACGAAGGCAAGCGCCGGCCCGCCAATGGTGTCGAAGGCGCCCGCGCCGGGTTCGGCCTCCGCGACCGGCTCCCCGGGCGGCGGAAAGGCCAGCGCGGCGAGCGGGGCGAGGCTGGTGTACTTCCAGGCCTCCATGCGGGTGCCGGGCAGGCCGTCCGCGCTCAGTTGCCGGCCTTCGGCGCGGAGCGCATCGAGCCACGGGAGCCCTGCCCCCGGCAGCGCCGCCGCCGCGCCTGCTTTGGGCGCGGGGTAGTCGAAGGGGATCGTGCGCGGTGCGGGCATGGCCGGGTTCAGCCGTTCAGGCCGCCGCGCTCGGCTCGAGCCCGAGGCCGGCGTAGCCGCTCCGCTCCAGCTCGTGCGCGAGCCCGCTGCCGCCGGAGCGGACGATGCGGCCCTGGGCGAGCACGTGGACCCGGTCGGGCACCACGTGGTCGAGCAGCCGCTGGTAGTGGGTGATGACCAGCATGGCCCGCTCCGGCCCGCGCAGGGCGTTGATGCCGTCGGCGACCACCTTGAGCGCGTCGATGTCGAGGCCGGAATCGGTCTCGTCGAGGACCGCGAGCGCGGGCTCCAGCAGCGCCATCTGCAGCATCTCGTTGCGCTTCTTCTCGCCGCCGGAGAAGCCGACGTTGAGCGCGCGCCGCATCATCCCGTCGTCGATGCCCAGCGCCGCGCGCTTCTCCTTGACGAGCCTGAGGAACTCCATCGCGTCGTATTCCTTCTCGCCGCGATGCTTGCGGGCGGCATTCACCGCCGTCTTGAGGAAGGTGGCGCTGCCCACGCCCGGGATCTCCACCGGGTACTGGAAGGCGAGGAAGACGCCGCTCTTGGCGCGGTCCTCCACGCTCATGGCGAGCAGGTCCTCGCTCCGGTACGTCACCGAGCCGTCGGTCACCTCGTAGCCCTCGCGGCCCGCGATCACGTAGGCGAGCGTGCTCTTGCCCGAGCCGTTGGGCCCCATCACCGCGTGCACCTCGCCCGCGTGCACCTCGAGGTCGAGGCCGTTCAGGATCGGCTTGCCGTCCACGCTCGCGTGCAGGTTGTCGATCTTCAACATGGTCTCGCGTCTGCTCTTCCGAATGTGGCGTTGAACCGGGTGTGTTGCAGCGCGCTAGCCGACGCTGCCCTCGAGGCTGATGGCCACCAGCTTCTGGGCCTCGACGGCGAACTCCATCGGCAGCTCCTGCAGCACCTCGCGGCAGAAGCCGTTCACGATCAGCGCCACCGCATCCTCCTCGTCGATGCCGCGCTGGCGGCAGTAGAAGAGCTGGTCCTCGCTGATCTTGGAGGTGGTGGCCTCGTGCTCGACCCGCGCCGTGGGGTTGCGGGATTCGATATAGGGCACGGTGTGGGCGCCGCACGTCGCGCCGATCAGCAGCGAATCGCACTGGGTATGGTTGCGCGCACCCGCCGCCTTGGGCTGGATGCGGACGAGCCCGCGATAGGTGCTGTCCGAGCGCCCGGCGGCGATGCCCTTGGAGACGATGCGGCTCCGCGTGTTGCGGCCGATGTGGACCATCTTGGTGCCGGTATCGGCCTGCTGGCGGTTGTTGGTGATGGCGATGGAGTAGAACTCGCCCACCGAGTTGTCGCCCTGCAGGATGCAGCTCGGGTACTTCCAGGTGATGGCCGAGCCGGTCTCCACCTGGGTCCAGGAGATCTTGGCGTTGGCGCCGCGGCAGGCGCCGCGCTTGGTGACGAAGTTGTAGATCCCGCCCTTGCCGTCTGCATCGCCGGGATACCAGTTCTGCACCGTGGAGTACTTGATCTCGGCGTCGTCCAGCGCCACCAGCTCGACCACCGCGGCGTGGAGCTGGTTCTCGTCACGCATCGGCGCGGTGCAGCCCTCGAGGTAGCTCACGTAGGAGCCCTCGTCGGCGATGATGAGGGTGCGCTCGAACTGGCCGGTATTCGCCGCGTTGATGCGGAAGTAGGTGGAAAGCTCCATCGGGCAGCGCACGCCCTTGGGCACGTAGACGAAGGAGCCGTCGGTGAAGACCGCCGAGTTGAGCGTGGCGAAGAAGTTGTCCGAATAGGGCACCACCGAGCCGAGCCAGCGCTGCACCAGGTCCGGGTGCTCCTTCACCGCCTCCGAGATCGAGCAGAAGATGATGCCCATCTCGGCGAGCTTGTCCTTGAAGGTGGTGGCAACCGAGACGCTGTCGAACACCGCATCCACCGCGACGCCGGCCAGCATCTCCTGCTCCTGGAGCGGGATGCCGAGCTTCTCGTAGGTGCGGAGCAGCTCCGGGTCGACCTCGTCCAGGCTCTTGGGCCGGTCGGAGTCCGACTTGGGCGCTGAGTAGTAGCAGGCGTCCTGGTAGTCGATCGGCGGATAGTGCAGCTTGGCCCAGGCCGGCTCCTCATCCTCCATCTCAAGCCAACGCTCGAAAGCCTTGAGACGCCACGCCAACAGCCATTCCGGCTCGCCCTTCTTGGCGGAGATGAAGCGGATCGTGTCGCGGTCCAGGCCGGGCGGCGCGGAGTCGGCCTCGACGTCGGTGACGAAGCCGTACTTGTAGCGCTCGCCGGCGTAGGACTCGACGGCCTGGTGGGCGGCGGCGTCCTGCTGCGCGCTCATGATGCGTGCTCCCGGTCATCGGTCTGTGCCGGCGTGGGCCAGCCGCTTGCGCCCGCCGCCTGTGCCATGTCGGCGAGCGTGACCTCCTCCAGCGCGACGCGGATGGCGTCGCTGATCTTCTGCCAGGGGCCGCGCACCGAGCAGAAGCTCTCCAGCTCGCAGATGCCCGAGGGGCCGTCGAGGCAGTCGGCGAGCGAGATCGGCCCGTCCACCGCGGCGACCAGCGCCGCCACCGAGACCTGCTCCGGCGCTCGGCTCAGCGAATAGCCGCCCTTGGCCCCCCGGTGGGAGGTCAGGATGCCGGCCTTCGCCAGCTGTTTCAGGAGCTTGCTCGCGCTCGGCCGGGGCACGCCGGTGCGCGCCGCGATGCTCGTCGCGGTGTGCCGGGCGTCAGGCTCGCGCGCGATGTGGGTCATGGCCACGACGCCATAGTCGGCCATGCGGCTGACACGGATCATGCTGGCACCCCTCTCGCCGTCCCCCTGCCCGCGCCGGGCGGCGCGTGCGAAGGGGATATAGGACGATTCCAGTCCGCTTTCAACAGGAATTATCGCCGCCCGTCAATGGGCGCTGGGGCAGACGGTGTTCAGGGCTGCGCGATGCCCGCTTCCTTCAACAGCGCGTCGACATCGCGGCGCAGGGTCGGAAGCTTGGCCTCGACCACGTCCCACACCAATCGGTCGTCCACGTCGGCGTAGCCGTGGATGAGGATGTTGCGGAAGGCCACGATCCGGCGCCAGTCGCCGATGCGGGAGACAAGCCCCTGATCGACCTTGGCAAGTTGCGCCGTCGCCTCCCCGATCACCTCGAACTGGCGCTCCACCGCAGCGCGCAGCATGGCGTCGCGCTCGTAGTCGGCGAATGTCCTGTCGGCGGTGAAGTCCGTCAGCAGAGAGACTGCGCCCTGGATGTCGTAAAGGTACTTTCGGGCCTCAGGCCTCATAGAGCGTCGTGCTGGTCTGCTCGACCGAGCGCCGGAAGTACGGATTCCTGATGGCCGAGCCCACGACCAGTTCCACCGGCCCGCCGAGAAGGCTCTCGAGTTCCTCCTTCAGGCCGAAAAAGTGATCGGCGTAGGCACCGGACGGCAGGGACGGAAATTCCACCACGAAGTCGAAGTCGCTCGTGCCGGCGCGGTGCCGGCCCGTCGCTGCCGAGCCGAAGAGCGCGAGCCTCTGCACGCGGTGCCGGCCGCACAAGCGCTCGATTTCGGCGGCATTCTCGGCGACGGCGGCGATCATGTGGGCCTCCCTCGTCTCGCAGGACGATCAGGGCGACGGAGCCTATCCGAGTTTAGCAAAGGTACCGGCAAATGCCTCCCCTCCCCGTCTCGCCACCTTCAAGGTGCCCCGGGGCTCCCGTTCGGTGCGGGAGACTGCTATGAGAGCGCGGCAAATACGGGAGGAGCCATGACCGAGCCGCTGTGGACGCCGTCGGCGGAGCGCATCGTGCGGGCGCGTCTCGCGCGCTTCACGGAGGCCGTGCGCGCGCGCCGGGGCGTGGACGCCGCCGACTACGGCGCGCTGCACGCCTGGTCGATCGCCGAGCCGGCGCAGTTCTGGCTGTCGATGTGGGAATTCGCCGGCATCGTCGGCGACGGGCCGGGCGCGCGCATTCTGATCGACGGCGACAGGATGCCGGGCGCCCGCTGGTTCCCGGACGCGCGCCTGAACTACGCCGAGAACCTGCTGCGCCGCCGCGACGAGGCGGACGCTCTGGTCTTCCGGGGCGAGGACCGGGTGCGCCGGCGTCTCAGCTTCGCGGAATTGCACGAGCAGGTCTCGCGCATGGCCCGGGCGCTGGCCGCGCGCGGCGTGCGCAAGGGCGACCGCGTCGCGGGCTACCTGCCGAACATGCCGGAGACCATCGTCGCGCACCTCGCGGCGGCGAGCCTCGGCGCCGTCTGGTCCTCGTGTTCCTCGGATTTCGGCACGCGCGGCGTGCTCGACCGCTTCGGCCAGATCGAGCCCACGGTACTGATCGCCGCCGACGGCTACTTCTACAACGGCAAGACCTTCGACCGCCGGCCGCAAGTCAAGGAGATCCTGGCCGAGCTCCCCAGCGTCGCGCACACGATCGTGGTGCCCTATGCGGAGGAAAACCCGGCGCTCGACGGGCTGGGCAACGCCGCGCTCTACGGCGACGCGCTCGCCGAGCACGAGGGCGGGGCCATCGACTTCGTGCGCGTGCCCTTCGACCATCCGCTGGTGATCATGTTCTCCTCCGGCACCACCGGCGCGCCCAAGTGCATCGTCCACGGCACCGGCGGCACCCTGCTGCAGCACATGAAGGAGCACGCGCTCCATTCGGACATCGGGCCGGGCGACCGCGTCTTCTACGCCACCACCTGCGGCTGGATGATGTGGAACTGGCTGGTGAGCGCGCTCGCCTCGGAGGCGACGCTGCTGCTCTACGACGGCGCGCCCTTCCACCCCGACGGCAACGTGCTCTTCGACTACGCCGATGCCGAGGGCATGACGCTTTTCGGCACCTCCGCCAAATACTTGGACGCCGCCGCTAAAGCGGGAATTGAACCGAAGCGCAGCCACGACCTCGGCACGCTGCGCACCATGACGTCGACCGGCTCGCCGCTCGCGCCGGAAGGCTTCGAGTACGTCTACCGCGCCGTCAAGGACGACCTGCACCTGGCCTCGATCTCGGGCGGAACCGACATCATCTCCTGCTTCGCGCTGGGCAACCCCATGGCCCCGGTGTGGCGGGGCGAGCTGCAGGCCTTTGGCCTCGGCATGGCGGTGGACGTGTTCGACGACGCAGGCCAGCCGCTGCGGGGCGAGCCCGGCGAACTGGTGTGCACCCGGCCCTTCCCCTCGATGCCGGTCTCGTTCTGGAACGACCCGGACGGGGCCAAGTACCACGGGGCCTATTTCGACCGCTTCGAGGGCATCTGGTGCCACGGCGACTGGGTGACGCGCACCGCGCACGACGGGCTCACCATCCACGGCCGCTCCGACGCGGTGCTGAACCCCGGCGGGGTGCGCATCGGCACCGCCGAGATCTACCGCCAGGTCGAGCAGTGCGACGAGGTGCTGGAGGCGATCTGCGTCGGCCAGGACTGGGAGGGCGACCAGCGCATCGTGCTCTTCGTCCGCCTGCGCGAGGGGCTCTCGCTGGACGATACCCTCGTCGACACCATCAGGGCGCGCATCCGCCGCGAGTGCACGCCGCGCCACGTGCCGGCGAAGGTGGTCCAGGTCGCCGACATCCCGCGCACGCGTTCGGGCAAGATCACCGAGCTCGCGGTGCGCGACGTGATCCACGGCCGCGCGATCAAGAACCGCGAGGCCCTGGCCAACCCCGAGGCGCTTGCCCTCTTCGAGAACCTCCCGGCGCTGCGGACATAGGCGCCGCGACGCGCCGGCACGGCACCGCCGCCATTGACTCCAGGCTAACGAACGTTCACTTTGCGTGCCGCAGGCGGGGGCCTGAATCCAGGCACCGTTCCCCGCCCCTTTCATGTGACGCCATCGTCCGACATCGCTAGGGAGGAACAAGCATGTTCTCTATGCCCAAGAAGGCGCTGTACAAGCCGATCAGCCGCCGCAAATTCCTCGAGCTCGGGGGCGGCGTCGCGACCGCGCTCGGCGCAGGCTCGATCGCCGTCGGCATGAACTCGGTGATCACCCGCAGGCCGGTCTACGCCTCGTCGTCCGAGGACGCCAAGTGGCGCCAGTACGAGGGCTCGAAGCTCGTCTTCATGTCCGAGAACACGCCGCCTTCCTTCGCCATCCGCGACAACATCCAGGCCTTCTACGACCTTACCGGCATCGAGGTGGAGATCCTCACCGACGGCCTGCCGACGGTGCAGCAGAAGGTCGGCATCGACCTCAGGAGCGGCCAGGCCGACTATCAACTCAACTACGTGCAGGACAAGCCGATCGGCTCGCCCTTCGCCGACTTCTACGCCGATCTCAACCAGTTCACGGTCGACGACACCCTGCCGCTCGACCCGCAGGGCTACGGTGACTCGGTCTGGTTCGAGAACTACCTCGACGCCTGCGGCGTCTATTACGAGCGCGGGCCGATCCGCGCCTTCCCCTACGACTGCGCGGTCTCCTGCACCTTCTACCGGCAGGACCTCTTCGAGCAGCTGAGCAAGGACTTCGAGGCCGACTACGGCCGCCGCCTCGAGTTCACCGACGACACGACCTACAAGGACATGGTCGATATCACCGCGTTCTTCCGCATGATGCACGAGCGCGATTCGTCCATCCCCTACGGCTACGCGCAGCATCACGGCTCGTTCGGCTGGACCACGCAGCTCGACATCCAGCGCCACATGTACGCGCAGAACCAGTGGCTCGACTTCGCGGTCGACGACACGCTGGGCTCGAAGAACCCCGGCCCGACCAACTGGGGCGATGCGCAGTCGGTCAAGGCGATGGAGGGCTACAAGGCGCTCGCCGACGTGAGCCATCCCGACAACCTGACCAACGGCACGCTGGAGCTGAACACGGTTTACGCCGCCGGCGGCGTCGCCATGCAGATCCAGTACCACGAGTTCGCCGCCTCGGTGGAGGACCCGGAGCAGTCGGTCGCGGCCGGCGGCAAGACGGGCTACGCCATGGGGCCGAAGGGCGCCGTGGAGTGGAACGTCGACGGCAGCGACAACGTCGTCAACGCCACCAACTGCGGCATCGGCGGCATCGGCATCAACGGCGGTGCGGATGAGGACCTGCAGCGGGCGGCCTTCATCTTCGCCAGCTGGGCCTGCACCCACGACACGCAGCTCATGGTGCTGCGCGGCGTCGGCGGCACGCCCACGCGGCGCTCCGTCCTCGAGGTGCCCGAGGTCAAGGAGGCGCGCAACCGGCCGACCACCATGCCGAATGCGCTCACCTTCGAGGCGGTCTACGACAAGGGCATCCGCTCGCCCAACATGGTGCTCGGGCCCAAGCTGCCCAAGTCGAACGAGTACCACGAGATCGTCCGGGTCGGCACGCAGCAGTGCATCTCGGGCGAGCTCTCGGCCCAGGAGGCGTGCGACTCCATCAAGGACGAGCTGAACGCCATCCACGACGTCTAGGCGTCACCGTTACCGCTTCCGCCCGGGAGGCGCCGGCACCGGCGCCCCTCCGGGCGGTCGGCGGCTCTTGACCGGAACCGGCGGCGACCGGCCGCGGGCGTAGAGACGGCGCGGAGACCCAGCGCATGGCCAGCATCGCGGATATCGGTGTCGCGAGCGAGCCTGTGCGCGGTGTGCGCACCATCGACCATCACCCCGAGGGCTTCAACCACCGGCCGCCGCGCTACTACCTGCTGTGGCTGATGCTGCCGGCGATCCTGCTGCTGGCAGGGATCTCGCTCTATCCCCTCATCTGGCTCATCTACATGACCCTGCACGAGGTGCAGCTCGCGCCGGGCAGGCCGGACGTGTGGGCGGGCTTCGACAACTTCTCGCGCCTCGCCTCCGACAAGAAGTTCCTGCGCGGCTGGCTCACGCTCTTCAAGTACAGCGCGCTCTGCCTCTCGGTCGAGATCGGCCTCGGCGTGCTGGTGGCGGTCATCCTCAACAACAACCGCTTCGAGAAGATCCTCGTCACCATTTTCCTGATGCCGATGATGATGGCGCCCGTCATCGCCGGCTTCCTCTACATGTTTCTCTACAACGGGACCTTCGGCTGGTACTTCTGGCTGCTGCAGAGCATCGGCCTGCTGGAGGGCGGCTCGATCCTCGGCAACAAGTTCTGGGCGATGTTCGCGGTCGTGGCCACCGACGTGTGGCAGTGGACGCCGCTCATCGCGCTCATCACCCTCGCCGGGCTGAAGCGCGTGCCGCAGGAGCAGCTCGAGGCCCACATGGTGGACGGCGCCGGGCCCTTCCGCAATTTCTTCAGCGTGGCGCTGCCCAACCTCTATCCCTTCCTGCTGATCGCGATCCTGCTGCGCTTCATGGACAATTTCCGGTTCATCGACCACATCCTGATCATGACCGGGGGCGGCCCCGCCAACGCCACCAAGATCCTGCCGACCTATCTCTTCGACGTGTCGTTCAAGTTCTTCGAGCTCGGCCGGGGTGCCGCGATCGCGCTCACCCTGCTGCTGCTGACGATCCTGCTGGGCCTGGTGCTGACCAAGGTGTTCGAGGACCCGACCCGCAAGATCAGGACGGAGCGGGAGCACTAGGCGATGGCCTCGCGCGAGATCGTCCGCTACCGCTCGCCGCTGCGCAGCGTGCTGCAGGGTCTCTCGGTCCTGTTCCTGATCTTCTTCTTCGTCTGGACCGTGCTGCCGCTGCTCATCATGGTGGTCTCGTCCTTCAAGGACCTGCTCGATGCGTTCCAGTTGCCGGAGGTCGGCGATTTCGGCGGGGTCGGCGTCATGTTCGACTTCGAGCCGACCGGCGCGCACTACGTCGAGCTCTTCACCGAGAAGCACTTCGGCACCTACCTGCGCAACAGCCTGATCGCCTCGCTGGGCTCTGCGGCGGTCTCGGTCTCGCTTGGCTCGATGGCGGCCTACGCGCTCTCGCGCGCGGAGTTCCGCGGCAAGCGCGACCTCCTGTTCTGGATCATCTCGACCCGCATGGCGCCGGTGGTGGCGGTGATGGTGCCGCTCTACGTGATCTTCCGCTCGTCGGGGCTGGTCGGCACCCTGCCCGGCCTGATCCTCGCCTACACCACCTTCAACCTGCCCTTCGCCATCTGGATCCTGAAGGGCTTCTTCGACAACGTGCCCTACGCGATCGAGGAGGCGGCGCAGTGCGACGGCTGCACCCGCTGGCAGGCGTTCAGGCTGATCATCCCGCTGGTGGCGCCCGGGCTCGGCGCCTTCATCGTGCTCTGCGTGCTCTTCGGCTGGAACGACTTTCTCTTCGCCACGATCATCGGCTCGGGCGGGGCCAAGACCCTGCCGGTGGCGACCGCCGAGCTGGTGCAGCCGGTCAAGATCCAGTGGGGCATGATCATGGCGGCGGGCGTCGTGACCACGGTGCCGATGATGTTTCTCGGCCTCCTGATCCGGCGCTATCTCGTCGCCGGTCTCACCATGGGCGCGGTCAGGGAATAGGCGATGCAAGCCGGGCGAACGCCTGTCTGGGGGTACTGATGGCTTCGGTGACGATCACGGACGTCTGGAAGTATTACGGCAAGACCATGGCCGTGAAGGAGCTCAACCTCGAGATCAGGAACAACGAGTTCATGTGCATCCTCGGGCCGTCGGGCTGCGGCAAGTCGTCGACGCTGCGCATGCTGGCCGGCCTCGAGTTCATCTCGTCGGGCGACATCTACTTCGACGACGTGCGCGTCAACGACCTGCCGCCGCGCGACCGCGACATCGCCATGGTGTTCGAGAACTACGCGCTCTACCCGCACAAGACCGTCTACGAGAACATGGCGAACCCGCTCAAGCTCAGGCGCACGCCGAAGCAGGAGATCGAGCGCCGCGTCCGCCGCGCCGCCGAGATCCTGGAGATCGAACCCCTGCTCGACCGCAAGCCGGTGGAGCTCAGCGGCGGGCAGAAGCAGCGCACCGCCATCGGCCGCGCCATCGTGCGCGAGCCCAAGGTGTTCCTCTTCGACGAGCCCATCGCCCACCTCGACGCCAAGCTGCGCTCGCACATGCGGGGCGAGCTCAAGCACCTGCAGCGGGACCTCGAGACCACGACCGTCTACGTCACCCACGACCAGCTCGAGGGCATGTCGATGGCGGACAGGATCGCCGTGATGCACGAGGGCGTGCTGCAGCAGCTCGGCACGCCCGAGGAGATCTACAACCACCCCACGAACGAGTTCGTGGCGGGCTTCGTCGGCGAGCCGCCGATGAACTTCCTCGACTGCACCCTGGAGCGGACCAACGTCGGGCTTACCGTCGTGCATGCGGGCTTCCGGCTCGCGCTCTCCGAGCAGCAGGCGAGCCTGCTCACCGCCGGCGGCGCGGAGGCCGACGTGCGCATCGGCATCCGCCCCGACAACATCGCCATCGAGCCCGGCGCCGACGGCGCGCTGGAGGTGCCCGGCGAGATCTTCGTGACCGAGCCGCTCGGCGGCGACATGGTGGTGGAGGTCACCATCGGCGGCGACCGGGTGACGGTGAAGAGCAAGATCGGCCCCATGGGCGGGCCCGGCGATCCCTGCCGCATCGGCTTCGCCGTGGACAAGTTGCACGTTTTCGACAAAACCAGCGGCGTCGCCTACTTTTAGGCCGCGCGCCACCACGCAGGCAGAGAGGAGTTACGACGCATGCAGCTCAGCAGAGACGACTTGTTGACCGCATATCGAATCATGCGGACCATCCGGGAGTTCGAGGAGCGCCTCCACGTCGAGTTCGCGACCGGCGACATCCCGGGTTTCGTGCACCTCTATGCCGGCGAGGAGGCGAGCGGCGTCGGCGTCTGCATGCACCTCGACGATCGCGACCGCATCGCCAGCACCCATCGTGGCCACGGCCACTGCATCGCCAAGGGCTGCGACGTGGACGGCATGATGGCAGAGATCTACGGCCGCAGGGACGGGCTCTGCGCCGGCAAGGGCGGTTCCATGCACATCGCCGACCTCGACAAGGGCATGATGGGCGCGAACGGCATCGTCGGCGGCGGGCCGCCGCTGATCTGCGGCGCAGGGCTCGCGGCCAAGCAGCTCGGCACCGGCGGCGTCGCCATCGCCTTCGTCGGCGACGGCGGCTCCAACCAGGGCACCACCTTCGAGAGCCTCAACCTCGCCTCGGTGTGGAACCTGCCCTGCATCTTCGTGATCGAGAACAACGGCTACGCGGAATCGACCTCGTCGAAGTGGTCGATCGCCTGCGACGACGCGGCCGACCGCGCCAGCGGCTTCAACATGCCGGGCGTGGTGGTGGACGGGCACGACTTCTTCGCCGTCCACGAGGCCGCCGGCGAGGCGATCAAGCGGGCCCGCGAGGGCGCCGGCCCGAGCCTGCTGGAATGCAAGCTCAACCGCTACTACGGCCACTTCGAGGGCGACGCACAGACCTACCGAGGGCAGGACGAGGTGAAGAAGCTGCGCGAATCGCGCGACTGCCTCGCGCTCTTCCGCGAGAATGTGACGTCGGCCGGGCTGCTCGAGGGCGCGGAGCTCGATGCGATCGACCGCGAGGCGCTGGCCCAGATCGACGGCGCGGTGACCAAGGCCAAGACGGCGCCGCCGCCGACCGCCGCCGATCTTCTCACCGACGTCTACGTGACCTACTGAGCGAGGGAGAGAGTCATGGCACGCACAGCGACCTATCAGCAGGCGATCAACGAGGCCCTCGCCCAGGAGATGGAGCGCGACGAGACCGTCATCGTCATGGGCGAGGACGTGGCCGGCGGCCTCGGCACCGACGGCGAGCGCGACGCCTGGGGCGGCCCGCTCGGCATCACCAAGGGGCTCTACGGCAAGTACGGCGACCGCGTCATGGACACGCCGATCAGCGAATCGGCCTTCATCGGCGCCGCCGTGGGCGCCGCGACCGCGGGCCTGCGCCCGGTGGCCGAGCTGATGTTCATCGACTTCATGGGCGTCTGCTTCGACCAGATCTTCAACCAGGCGGCGAAGTTCCGCTACATGTTCGGCGGCAAGGCCGAGACCCCGGTGGTGATCCGCACCATGTACGGTGCAGGGCTCCGCGCCGCGGCGCAGCACTCGCAGTGCCTCTACCCGGTGTTCACCCACATCCCCGGGCTCAAGGTCGTGACCCCGGCGACGCCCTACGACGCCAAGGGCCTGCTGATCCAGGCGATCCGCGACAACGACCCGGTGATCTTCTGCGAGCACAAGGCGCTCTACACGCTCGAGGGCGACGTGCCGGAGGAGCCCTACGCGCTCCCCTTCGGCGAGGCCAACATCGTGCGCGAGGGCGACGACGTCTCGATCGTGACGCTGGGGCGCATGGTCCACGTCGCGACCGAGGCGGCGGACGCGCTCTCGGGCGACGGGATCGAGTGCGAGGTGGTCGACCTGCGCACGACCTCGCCCATGGACGAGGACACCATCCTGGAGACGGTGGAGAACACCGGCCGCCTGGTGGTGCTCGACGAGGCGCACCCGCGCTGCAACATGGCCACCGACATCGCGGCCATGGTCTGCGAGAAGGCCTTCGATTCGCTCAAGGGCCCGATCAAGCAGGTGACCGCGCCGCACACGCCGGTGCCCTTCGCCGACACGCTCGAGGACCTCTACATCCCCGACGCGGCGGCGGTGCAGAAGGCCGTGAAGGCGGTGATGGAGTCCAGCAAATGAGCGAGGGCATCCGCCCCATTTGCATGCCCAAATGGGGCCTCTCCATGAAGGAGGGGAAGGTCGCGGGCTGGCTCGTCGACGAAGGCGACGCGCTCGCGCCGGGAGACGAGGTCATCGACATCGAGACCGAGAAGATCTCCAGCGCGGTCGAGGCGGCGGACGCAGGCGTGCTGCGCCGCCACGTGGCGCAGGAGGGCGACGTGCTGCCGGTCGGCGGCCTGCTCGGAATCGTCGCCGACGAGGGCGTGGCCGACGGCGACATCGACGCCTTCGTCACCGACTTCCAGGCCAACTTCGTGCCCCCGGAGGACGACGACGAGGACAGCGGCCCCGCCACCGAGACGGTGGAGGTCGCAGGCCGGAACATCCGCTATCTGACGAAGGGCGAAGGCGGCACGCCGGCCATTCTCATCCACGGCTTCGGCGGCGACCTCAACAACTGGCTCTTCAACCACGACGCGCTCGCCGCCAGGCGCGTGGTGCATGCGCTCGACCTGCCGGGGCACGGCAGCTCGGCCAAGGACGTGGGCGACGGCTCGGTCGGCTTCTTCGCCGACATCGTCACCGGCTTCGCCGACGCGCTGGGGATCGAGCAGGCCCACCTCGTCGGCCACTCCATGGGTGGCGCCATCGCGCTCGCCGTGGCGCGCGCGGCACCGGCACGGGTCGCCTCGATCACGCTGATCGGCAGCGCGGGCCTCGGCTCCGACATCGATGGCGACTATCTGGAGGGCTTCATCGCGGCGGAGCGCCGCAAGGACCTCAAGCCCCACGTCGAGAAGCTGTTCAGCGATCCCGCGCTGGTCACGCGCCAGCTCGTCAACGACCTGCTCGCCTTCAAGCGGATCGACGGCGTCACCGCCGCGCTCGGCACCATCCGGGAGGCCTTCGCGCCCGGCGGCGCACAGGCCGAGGTGATGCGCGACGTGGCCGGCAGCGTGCCGACGCTGGTCATCTGGGGCGCGGGCGACCGGATCATCCCCGCCTCCCATGCCGATGGGCTCCCCGACGGCGTCGACTGCACCGTGCTCGACAGCCAGGGCCACATGGTGCAGATGGAGGCCGCCACCGAGGTGAACCGGCTGATCGACGAACGTCTCGGCTGATTCGCAGCACGGGCTTTCCCCCACCTCTCCCTGTCCCTCTCCGCCCCCGGGGGAGGAGAGGGAACGCAGACAGCGCCGGCCCACTCTCCCTCTCCTCCCCCGGGGGAGGAGAGGGCCGGGGTGAGGAGGGGTCTGCCTTTGCCAGTGCAGGCGCACGGCAGCGCCGGCTTGGCTATACTGCGCTCATGGGCGAGTCACCCGCACCCGCCGCCGGCCGGCCGCCGCAGCTCTTCTGCGGCGACATCGACATCCGCATCGCCGGCGACGGCACCTGGTTCCACGAGGGCTGCCCCATCGGCCGGCTGCCGCTGGTCAAGCTCTTCGCCAGCGTGCTGCGGCGCGAGGACGACGGCGACTACTGGCTCGTCACCCCGGTCGAGAAGGCGCGCATCGTGGTGGACGACGCGCCCTTCGTCGCCGTGGAGCTGGACGCCAGCGGCGAAGGCGAAGCGCAGCGGCTGCGCTTCCGCACCAACCTGGACGAGTGGGTGAGCGTCGACGCCGCGCACCCCCTCGCCTTCCGTGCCCTGCCCGCATCGCGGGAGAAGGCGCCCTATCTCACCGTGCGCGACGGCCTGGAGGCGCGGGTGGCGCGGGCCGCCTACTACGCGCTGGTGGAGCTCTGCGTCGAACGCGAGATCGCGGGCAGGCCGGTGCTCGGCGTCTGGAGCGACGGCCTGTTCTTCCCCTTCGACGAGGCGGCGTGAACCTCGGCCGGGGCGGACCGATGCGAGCCGACATCCTGCGCGGCATCGCGCAGCGGGCGCCGGGCGCGCCCGACCAGCCGTGGGAGGCGGTGATCGCCCGGGCGGAGCGGGCGCCGGGAGCGCGGGTGCCGGGCTCGCTCCGCCATATCCGCGAGGCCGCCGGCAGCCTGCCGCACACGGAGCCGATCACGCCCGCCGCCGTGCTCGTCGCGGTCATCGAGCGGGCCGGCGTGCTCTCGGTGCTGCTCACCCGCCGGGCCGAGCGGCTGGCGCGCCACGCCGGCCAGGTCAGCTTCCCCGGCGGTCGCGCCGACCCCGGCGACGGCACGCCGCAGAGGACCGCGCTGCGCGAGGCCGAGGAGGAGGTCGGGCTGCCCTCGGGCCGGGTCGAGATCGCGGGCCGGCTCGACGACTACCTCGTCGGCACCGGCTACCGCATCACGCCGGTGGTGGGGCTGGTGAGAGAGCCGCCGGCCTTCGCGCCCGACACGCGGGAGGTCGCCGAGGTCTTCGAGGTGCCGCTCCCCTTCGTCCTCGAGCCCGCGAACTACCGGCGCGACAGGCTGACCATCAATGGCGTCGACCGGCGTTTTTACGTACTGCCCTATGGCGCGTATCATATATGGGGAGCAACGGCTGCGATCCTCGTCAACTTCCGGGATGTGGTGCACGCATCATGCTGAGAACCACCCTGATCCACATCCTGATCCTGCTCGCGCCGACGATCCTCTTCATCGCCTTCCTCATCCTGACGCGGCGGATTCAGCTGAGCCGCAGCCAGTTGGCGGCGCAGCTGCGCAAGCTGCCCTGGATCAGGCTGCTGGGCAGCGGCCTCGTGCTGACCGCGGCGAGCCTGGTGGTGTGGGCGATGACCGGCGGCGCCGACCCCGAGGGCACCTACGTGCCGGCGCGCATCGTCGACGGCGAAATCGTACCGGCCGAGGTCGTGCCCGGCGAGGACGCCGACTGAGCGCGCGCCCGGTGGGGACCGCCGTCGACGCGCCCTGGATGACGGCGCCCGCGACGCGCGCGGTCATCGGGGCGCTTGCCGCAGACGGTGCCGAGGTTCGCTTCGTCGGCGGCTGCGTGCGCGACGCGCTGCTGGAGCGCGAGAGCGACGACATCGACATCGGCACCCCCGACCCGCCCGAGCGCGTGCTGGCGCTGCTGGAGAGCGCCGGGATCGAGACCCGGACCCTCCCGCGCGGAATCGCGCACGGCACGGTGACCGCGCTTGCCGGCGGCATGCGCTTCGAGATCACCACGCTGCGCCGCGACGTGGCGACCGACGGCCGCCACGCCGAGGTGGCCTTCACCGACGACTGGAAGGAAGACGCCGCGCGCCGCGACTTCACCATCAACGCCATGAGCACCGCGCCCGACGGCACGCTGCACGACTACTTCGGCGGGCAGGCGGACCTCGCGGCCGGGCGGGTGCGCTTCGTCGGCGACCCCGCGAGGCGCATCGCCGAGGACCACCTGCGCATCCTCCGCTTCTTCCGCTTCCACGCCTGGTACGGCAAGGGCGAGCCGGACGCGGCGGCGCTCGCCGCCTGCAAGGACGCGGCCCACACAATTCCCTCGCTCTCGGGAGAACGGGTGCAGGGCGAGATGATGAAGCTGCTCGCGGCCGAGAACCCCGTGCCGGCGCTGACCGCCATGCAGGACGCCGGCGTTCTCGCACGACTGCTGCCGGACACCGGCGTGCTCGCCCGAATACTTCCGATAGAGCTGGGCACCGAAACCCTCGCCCGCCTCGTTCCGATCGAGGGACAGGTCGCCGAACCCGATCCCATCAGGCGCCTCGCTGCCATGATCGCGGACGCCAGCCCCGACTTTCCTGAACGTCCCGTCATTGACGGATTGATCACTGGCCGCCTGCTCCAAACCGGCGCCGATGTCAGACGCATCATCTCGGTCGTGAAGCTGGCAACATCCCTTTCCGTCAACCTCGATCGTCGTGGGCAGCGGGCTCTCGTTTACCGGAACGGCCAAGCGCACTTCCGCGACGCGGTGCTGCTCGCTTGGGCGAAACACGGAAAGAACGGAGCAATCTGGCGGGTGATGTTGAAGACCGTGGCGGAGTGGGTGCCGCCGGAGTTTCCCCTGACCGGCGCAGACGTGATCGAACGCGGCGCCCCGGAGGGGCCGGAGGTCGGGCGGCTTCTCGCCGCCATCGAGGAATGGTGGATCAAGCACGACTTCCAGCCCGACCGCGCGGCCGCGCTGGAGAAACTTGACGCCCTGATCGCCGAGAGCCGCGACCGGTAACCCCCACCTCTCCCTGTCCCTCTCCTCCCTGGGAGGAGAGGGAACGCAAGCAGTCCCGCCTGTCTCTCCCCTTCCGCGTCGGGGTGCTGGAGAGGAGGCGCGGGAGGTGCCGCCCTTCCCCCTCTCCTCCCCGGCGGGGAGGAGAGGGCCGGGGTGAGGTGGGGGCCCCCTACTCCGCCGCTTCTGCCGCGCCGTCGAGGCCGTAGTTCTCGCGCGCGGACGAGGCGGAGATGTAGCCCTCGGCCAAGTCCTCGACCACCTGCTCGCGCGGGCGCTTGCGCGGGTCGCCCCAGCCGCCGCCGCCCGGCGTCTGGAAGCGGATGGAATCGCCGGGCCGGATGCGGACGTTGCTCCACTTGCTGGGGCTGGCCTTGCCGAAGGCCTCGTCGATCATGTGCCAGCTCGTCGTGTTGGCCTGCTGGTGCCAGGTGCCGGCGAGGCCGCCGGGCTGACCGCCGTGCAGCCCCCAGGGCCGGTTGCGGTGGCGGTCCGACATCTGGCTGCCGGTGATCTCGGTCTTGATGCTCTTGATCGTCCGCTGCGTGCTGAGCCCGCCGCGCTTCTCGCCCGCGCCGCCCGAATCCTGCACCAGGATGTAGGACTCGGTGCGGAAGGGGAAGCGGGTCTCGAACACCTCCACCGGCACCACGCGGCAGTTGCCGTTGATCGAATCGGTGGCGTCGTTGCCGTCGGCGAAGCTGCGCCCGCCCCAGCCGGCGAGCTCGATGGCGTAGCAGACGAAGGCCTCGCCGGATTCCGGGTCGGTGCCGCCGAAGACGAAGTTGGTGTGGGTCGCGCCCTCGGCCGCCATGGTGCGGTCGGGCAGCGCCGGCGCCAGCGCGCCGATCACGGCGCCCGCGATCTTGCAGTGGGTCTCGGTGTTGCCGCCCACCTCGGGCGCGGGATAGTCCACGTTGAGCATGGTGCCGGGCGGCGAGACTACGCGGATCGGGCGGAAGCAGCCCGAGTTCTTCGGAATCGTCTCGTCGGTGACGTGCAGCATGCCGTTGTAGGCGGCGGAGTAGGAAACGCCGAGGGTGGCGTTGATCGGGCCCAGCGCCTGCCGCGAGGTGCCGGAATAGTCGATCACCACCTCGTCGCCCTGGATGTGGACCGCCACCTTGATGGTGTAGGGCTTGCTCTCGATGCCGTCGTCCTCGACCTGGTCCTGGAAGCGGTAGACGCCGTCCGCGATGGCGCCGATCTCGGCCCGCATGCGGCTCTCGGAATAGTCCATCAGGTCCTGGACGTTCTGGCGGAACTGGTCCTTGCCGTACTTGCGGATGAGGTTCGCCAGCCCGCGCTCGCCCACGTCGACGCCGGCGATCAGCGCGCGCAGGTCGCCGTAGTTGTAGCGGGGCGTGCGGACGTTCGCGAGCAGCAGCTTCCACACCTCCTCCACGTCCTCGCCGGCGCTCTTGATCTTGACCGGCGGCACGCGGATGCCCTCGTGGAAGATCTCGGTGGCCTCGCCGGCGAAGGCGCCGGGCACCATGCCGCCGATCTCCTGCAGGTGGCCGATGGTCATGGCGAAGCCCATCAGCTCGTCGTCGACGAAGACCGGCTTGATGAGCGTGTGCTCGGGGCAGTGCAGGCCGCCGCGGTAGGGGTCGTTGTGGCAGATCACGTCGCCGGGCTCGAGCGTCTCCAGCGGGATCTCCTTGACGCAGCTCCGCACCAGGAGCGGCACGCCGCCGATCATCGAGGGGCAGAACTCGGCCTGCGCGATCATCTCGCCCTCGGGGCTGGCCAGCGCGCAGGTGAAGTCCAGCGCCTCGTTGAAGATCGTCGAGTACGACGTCTTCATCAGCACGATGCCCATCTCGCGGCACACCGCGGTCATGGTGGAATCGATGATCGACATGGCGACCATGTCGACGTCGGGTCTCTGGCTCATGGTCAGGACTCCTCGGCGATGCGGCCCATCAGAAGGTTGCCGTACTGGTCCACCCTCATGGGCTGGCCCGGGCGCAGCACGGTCACGGAAACCGGCTCCTCGATGATGGCGGGGCCGGCGATCGCGTGACCGTCGCGCAGGTCGGCGCGGTTGTAGATCGGCGTCTCGTGGCGGCCGTCGTCGAACACGACCGAGCGCGTGGCCACGGCCTCGGCCGCGCCCTCGGCCTTGCCGATGGTGGCGAGGTCGGGCTTCTCGGTGAGCGAGACGACGGTGGCCTTGACGGTGATGACCTCGATCACCTCGCGCGGGATGTTGAAGCCGAAGCGCGCGAGGTGCATGTCGTGGAAGGCCTGCCAGACCTTGGGCGTGGTCTCGTCGGTGAAGGTGTCGAAGGCGACCGGGATCTCCAGCTCGTAGTTCTGGCCGAGATAGCGCATCTCCAGCGAGCGGTAGATCTCGATGTTCTCGACGTAGCCCTGCGCCTTCAGCTCGGCGATGCCGGTCTCGATCAGCGCGCCCATCACCTCCGACGCGCGCGCCTGGTCGAAGCGCTTCGACGTCATCTGCACCGTGCGCTGCACGTCGACGCGGGCGTCGGTGAGGATGAAGCCGAAGGCCGAGAACTGCCCCGGATAGTTGGGGATGATGCCCGACGGGATGCCGGCGTCGTTCATCAGGTCGGCTGCGTGCAGCGGCCCGGCGCCGCCGAAGGCCAGCAGCGCGAAGTCGCGGGGGTCGAGGCCGCGCTCGATCAGCACCGAGCGGAGCGCACCCACCATGTTGTTGTTGGCGATCTGCACGATGGCGAGCGCGGTCTCCTCGGGCGTGCGGCCGAGCGGCCCGGCGACGCTGGCGATTGCCTTCTCCGCCGCCGCCACGTCCAGCGCCATCTCGCCGCCCAGGAAGTTGTCGGGGTTGATGCGGCCGAGCAGCAGGTTGGCGTCGGTCACGGCCGGGCGCTCGCCCCCGCCGCCGTAGCAGGCGGGGCCGGGGTTCGCGCCGGCGCTCTCGGGGCCTACGCGCAGCATGCCGCCCTTGTCGATCCAGGCGATGGAGCCGCCGCCCGCGCCGATGGTGCGGATATCGATCATGGGAATCTGGATGGGGACGCCGAACTCCACCTCGTAGTCGGTGGTGAAGTTCTCCTGCCCGCCGACGATGGTGGAGGTGTCGGTGGAGGTCCCGCCCATGTCGAGGGTGACGAGGTGGCTGATGCCGCTCAGCTTCGCCACGTGCTTGCCCGCGATCACGCCGCCGGTGGGGCCGGAGACGGTCATCTGGATCGGCGTGCGCTGCGCTGCCTCCAGCGTCATCTCGCCGCCGTTGGACTTGATGACCACGGCCTGGTCGGTGACGCCGCCTTCCGTGAAACGCTCGCGCAGGTTCGCGACCTGCGCATTCACCACCGGCTTCACGTAGGCGTCGGCGATGGTGGTGGACGCGCGCTCGTACTCCTTCCACTTGGGCAGCACGTCGTAGGAGATGGAGACCGGGATGTCGGGCAGCTCCTCCTCCAGGATCTCCTTGGCGCGGCGCTCGTGCTCGGGCGTCACGTAGGAGAAGAGGAAGTTCACGGCGACCGCCTCGATGGAGCCGTCCTCCCTGATGCTGCGTGCCACCGCGCGCACGCCGTCCTCGTCCAGCGGCACGTGGACCGTGCCGTCGGACATGATGCGCTCGTTGATCTCGTAGCAGTGGCGGCGCTTGACCAGCGGCTTCGGCTTGATCCAGGTGATGTCGTAGTGGCTGCGCCGGTTTCCCCGCTGGATGAAGGGGATATCGCGGAATCCTTCGGTCGTCACGTAGGCGACCGTCGCGCCCTTGCGCTCGAGGATGGCGTTGGTCGCCACCGTCGTGCCGAGCCTGATGTTGCGGATGTCCGACGGCGCGTCGAAGCGCCCGAGGCCGCCGAGAATTCCTTCGTTGGGGTCGTGGGGCGTCGACAGGATCTTCCACACGTCGACCGCCCTGGTTTCCGAATTGTAGCTCACGAAATCCGTGAACGTGCCGCCGACATCGATGCCGACCAGATAGTCCGCCAACAGCATTCTCCCGCAGGTTCGGGCGCGCGCCGGCCCGCACGGGCCCGAGGCTCTGCCCAGTCGATGGTGGCCCGGCCTCCCCGTGACTCCGGGCGGCAGGATGTTATGGGGAGACCGCGCGCGAGGCAACCGCGCGCCCGGCGTTGCCCGCACGCGGCGGATTGAGGATAAGGGGCCGCCACCACCCCCGGAGGTCGCGGCGACGCATGACAGTCCAGGAGAGCGCCAGGCCCGCCGGCGAGCCGATGGACGCGGCACGCCGGGTGCTGCGGGAGGTCTTCGGCTTCGCGGACTTCCGGCCCGGTCAGGAGGAGGCGATCGCGGCCCTGCTCGCCGGGCGTCACGCGCTCACCGTGATGCCGACCGGCTCGGGCAAGTCACTCTGCTTCCAGATCCCGGCCCTGGTCATGGAGGGGCTCACGGTGGTGGTCTCGCCGCTGATCGCGCTCATGCAGGACCAGGTGGCGGCGCTCAGGCTCGCGGGCGTCGCCGCGGACTGCATCAACTCGGCGAACGAGCGCAGCCGCAACGTCGCCGCCTGGCGCCGCGCCGCGGCGGGCGAGACGCGGCTTCTCTACCTGGCCCCGGAGCGGCTGATGACCGAGCGCATGCTGGCGGCCCTCGCCCGGCTGCCGGTCAGGCTCTTCGCCGTCGACGAGGCCCATTGCATCTCGCAGTGGGGCCCGGCCTTCCGCCCGGAATACGAGGACCTGTGCCGCCTGCGCGCGCTCTTCCCCGGCGTCCCCATCGCGGCGCTGACCGCGACCGCCGACGCGGTGACCCGGGACGACATCGCGGACAGGCTCTTCGGCGGACGGGCGGAGCAATTCGTGCTCGGCTTCGACCGCCCCAACATCAGGCTCAGGGTGGAGGTGAAGGACGACTGGAAGCGCCAGTTGCAGGGCTTCGTCGCCCGCCACCGGGGCGAGAGCGGCATCGTCTACTGCCTGTCGCGGCGCAAGACGGAGGAGACCGCCGCCATGCTGGCCGCAGAGGGGGTGCGGGCGCTGCCCTACCACGCGGGCATGACGAAGGAGGAGCGCGAGGCCCACCAGGACGTCTTCATGACCGATCCGGGCGTGGTCATCGTCGCCACCATCGCCTTCGGCATGGGGATCGACAAGGCGGACGTGCGCTACGTCTTCCACACCGACCTGCCGGGCAGCGTCGAGGCCTACTACCAGGAGATCGGGCGTGCGGGGCGCGACGGCGCGCCGGCCGAGGCCCACATGCTCTACGGGCTCGAGGACATCAGGATGCGCCGCCAGTTCATCGAGCAGGAGGACGCGGGGCCCGAGCGCAGGCGCCGGGAGCACAAGCGCCTCGACGCGCTGCTGGGCTACTGCGAGGCGCCGGCCTGCCGGCGGGTGGCGCTGCTGGGCTACTTCGGCGAGCGCATCGGCGCTTGCGGCAACTGCGACGGCTGCCTCGATCCGGCCGAGCGCCGCGACGGGACCGAGGAGGCGCGCATGGTGCTCTCGGCGGTGCAGGGCTCGGGCCAGCGCTTCGGCGCGGCGCACGTGATCGACATCGTGCGCGGCAGCGGGAGCGAGAAGGTCGCG
Organism: Alphaproteobacteria bacterium; assembly: GCA_022823305.1. Taxonomy (GTDB): domain Bacteria; phylum Pseudomonadota; class Alphaproteobacteria; order UBA828; family UBA828; genus WTGU01. The sequence continues at coordinate 46,602 of JAJDXK010000101.1, read as the reverse complement.
CGCCTCGGTCACCACCGGCTGCCGGTCTTCGGCCAGGGCGAGGCGCGCGGCAGGAACGACTGGCGCTCGCTGATCCGCCAGATGGTGGCCACCGGGCTCCTGCGCCTCGACGTCGCGGGCTACGGCGGGCTCGCCGTCACCGACGCGGGGCGCGCGCTCCTGCAGGGCGAGGGCGCCTTCCACTACCGTGCCGACACCGCTGTCGCGGCCTCCACACCACGCAAGAGGCGTGCCGCGGCGCCGGACGAACCCCTGAGCAGCGACCAGGAGGCCCTGCTCGACGCACTCAGGGCGCTGCGCCTGGAGATTGCCCGGGAGCAGGGGGTGCCGGCCTACGTCGTCTTCCACGACCGTACCCTGATCGACATGGCGCGCCGCCGGCCCCGCACCAGGGAGGAATTCGCCGAAGTCAACGGCGTGGGCGCCGCCAAGCTGGAGCGCTTCGCGGTACCCTTCCTCGCCGCCATCGACGCCGCACTCTCCGCCTCCCCGTAGGCGCGGCCTTGCCGGGGTCGCAGGCGTGCCGCAGGCCTCCGGCGCGGCGACCGCCGTGCCTTGACTTCGCGGGGCGCATCACGGATTGACGGGCGTCTTCCTGCACGCGCGGAGAATCGCCCCATGCACTGGGTCTATCTCGGTCTCGCCATCGCCTTCGAGGTCGGCGGCACGACCTCCATGAAGCTGAGCGAGGGGCTGACCAAGCCCGTCTTCTCGGCGCTCATCTTCATCCTCTACGGGATCAGCTTCGTGCTCTTCGCGCTGGCGCTGAAGAAGCTCGATCTCGGCCTGTCCTACGCGATCTGGGCCGGCATCGGCACCGCCGCGATCGCCATGATCGGCTACATCTGGTTCAAGGAGCCGATGGGCCCGCTCCGGATCGGCTCCATCGTCCTCATCATCATCGGCGTGGTCGGGCTCAACCTCTCGCGCGGCACGCCCTAGGCGCCGAAGACCGCCTCGAAATTGCGGCGCAGGGCGCGGTCGACATCCACCATCGCGGCATCGACCCCGAGGGCCGCGAGCGAGGTGACGCCGTACTCGCGGATGCCGCAGGCGACGATGCCGCGGTAGTGCGCGAGCTCGGGCGCGACGTTCAGCGAGACGCCGTGGAAGGTAACCCAGCGGCGGACGCGCACGCCGATCGCCGCGACCTTGGCCTCGCCTCCCGTCGTCTCGACCCAGATGCCGACGCGCCCCGTCCGCCGCTCGCCGGCGATCCCGAACTCGGCGAGGGTGTCGATGAGCCACTGCTCGAGGTCGCGGACGAAGCAGCGCAGGTCCATGCGCCGGCGCGCGGCGAGGTCGAGCATGACATAGGCCACCCGCTGGCCGGGGCCGTGATAGGTGTACTGGCCGCCGCGCCCCGTCCTGTAGACAGGCAGGCCCGAGGCATCGAGCAGGTCGTGGGCCTGCGCGCTGGTGCCGGCGGTGTAGAGCGGCGGGTGCTCCAGCAGCCACACCTGCTCCGGCGACCGGCGCGCCAGAATTGCGGCGACGCGCGCCTCCATCGCGGCGACGGCATCGGGATACGCAACCGGCGCCGGCGCGAGCGACCACTCGACCGTGCGCGCGGCCGGCATTCCCGCCTCAGGCGTCGCTGCCGCCCGTGTCATCGTCTTCCTCGCCCGGCGGCGGCGCCTCGCCCGCGGCGACGGCGAGCCATGCATCCTCGCTCAGCACCTGCACGCCGAGAGACCGGGCCTTCTTGAGCTTGGAGCCCGCGTCCGCGCCCGCCACCACGTAATCGGTGGCGCGCGAGACCGAGCCCGCCACCTGGGCGCCCAGCGCCTCGGCCCGCGCCTTCGCCTCCTGCCGCGTCATCCGCTCCAGCTTGCCGGTGAAGACGACCGTCTTGCCGGCCACCGGCGAGGCCGCCTCGGGCGCCTCGAAGGGCTCGATCTCGAGGCGCGCACGGAGCGCGTCGAGGATCGCGCCGTTGCGGGGCTCCGCCACGAACTCGACGACGGCCCGGGCCACCACCGGGCCGATGCCGTCGATCCCGGTCAGCGCCTCCAGCGCCTCGCTCTCGGGCTCGGTGGCCGCCTCCATCGCCGCGCGCCAGTCGTCGAAGGTCCGATAGCGCCGCGCCAGCAGCCGCGCGGTCGACTGCCCCACATGGCGGATGCCGAGCGCGTGGAGGAAGCGGTCGAACGAGATCGTGCGGCGGGTCTCGATGGCGCGGAAGAGGTTGGAAGCGGAGGCCTCGCCCCAGCCCTCGCGCTCGGCGAGCGGCGGGAATTCCTCGCCGCCGTCCTTTTCCTCCAGGTCGAAGATGTCGGCCGGCCCCTTCACCCGCCCCTCGTCCCAGAACGCCTCGATCTGCTTCGCGCCCAGCCCCTCGATGTCGAAGGCGTCGCGGGCGACGAAATGGCGCAGCCGCTCCAGCGCCTGGGCCGGGCAGACGAGGCCGCCGGTGCAGCGCCGCGCCGCCTCGCCCTCCTCGCGCACCGCGTGGCTGCCGCATTCCGGGCACACCGCCGGCGGCGCGAAGGGCACGCTCCCCGCCGGCCGCTTCTCCGCCACTGCGCGGACCACCTGCGGGATCACGTCGCCGGCCCGCTGCACCACCACGGTGTCGCCGGCGCGGATGTCGCGCTCGGCGATCACGTCCTCGTTGTGCAGCGTCGCGCGGGAGACGGTGACGCCGCCCACGCGCACCGGCTCCAGCTCGGCGACCGGGGTCAGCGTGCCGGTGCGCCCGACCGAGATGGAGATGCGGCGCAGCAGCGTCTCCGCCTGCTCGGCCGGGAACTTGTAGGCGATGGCCCAGCGCGGCGCGCGGCCGGCGGCGCCGAGGCGCTCCTGCCAGTCGATGCGGTCGACCTTGAAGACCACGCCGTCGATCTCGAAGTCCATCCCCGACCGCCCGTCCTCGATCTTGCGATAGAGGGCCAGGGCGTCGTCGAGGCCGGCGCAGCGCCTGGTGGGCTCCGCGACCCTGAAGCCCCACGCGGCAAAGCGCCCGGCGATGTCGCTCTGAAGGCTGCCCAGCCGCTCGCTCACATCGCCGTATCCGTGGGCGAAGAAGCGGAGCCGCCGCTTCGCCGTGAGTGTCGGGTCGAGCTGACGCAGGCCACCGGAGGCGGTGTTGCGCGGATTGACGAACTCCTCCTCGCCTGCCTCCTCCCGTTCCCGGTTGAGCGCTGCAAAGTCCTTGAGCCCGATATAGACCTCGCCCCGCACCTCCAGCCGCTCCGGCACGTCCGGGTCCTTCAGCATATGCGGCAGATCGGCCACGGTGCGCAGGTTCTCGGTCACGTCCTCGCCGGTCTCGCCGTCGCCGCGCGTGGCGCCGAGGACGAGCCGGCCGTCCTCGTAACGCACGGTCGCGGAGACGCCGTCGATCTTGGGTGCGCCGTACAGCGCCACGGGCTCGTCGTCGCCGAGGTTGAGGAAACGCCGCACGCGGCCCAGGAACTCTGCGAGGTCCTCTTCGGAGGCCGCGTTGGCGAGCGAGAGCATCGGCGGCGCGTGATGCACCTCGTCGAAGCTCGACGAGGGCGGTGCGCCGACGCGCTCGCTCGGGCTGTCGGCACGCTTGAGGTCGGGGAAGCGCGCCTCGATGGCTGTGTTGACCTGCCTGAGCGCGTCGTACTCGGAATCGGTGAGTTCCGGTGCGGAATCGATATGATAGAGCTTGTCGTGGCGGGTGATCTCGCGTGCGAGCCTCTCCAACTCGCGTTTCGCCTCCTCGCGGGTCAGTTCTTCGGGCGGTTTCTTCTCGCCGCTCATGCGCCGCCCCTCGCCAGCAGGCTGCCGGCGGCGGCGCGCGCTTCCTCGGTCACCTGCGCGCCCGAGAGCATGCGCGCGATCTCCTCCTGCCGCTGCGCGTCGCTCAGCAGCACGACCTGCGCCGTCGCGCCCTCCTCCCCCTCGCTCCTGGTGACGCGGTAGTGGCGGTCGCCGCGGGCGGCGACCTGGGGCGAGTGCGTGACCACCAGCACCTGCACGTCCTGCGCGAGCCGCGCCAGCCGCTCGCCCACGGCGTCGGCGACGGCGCCGCCGATGCCGCGGTCGATCTCGTCGAAGACCAGGGTCGAGAGCCCCGCCGCGCGGGCGAGGCAGACCCGGAGCGCGAGCAGGAGCCGCGCGCGCTCGCCGCCGGAGGCGACCTTTGCCAGCGGCTGCGGCTCGGCGCCGGGATCGGTGCTGAGCATGAAGCGGCAGCGGTCGATGCCGCTCCTGCTCTCCGCACCGTCGGTCACCGGCGCGATGGCTGTGCCGAAGCGCGCGCGCTCGAGCTTCAGCGGCGCGAGCTCGCCTGCCACCGCCTCGTCGAGCGCCGCCGCCGCACGCCGGCGGGCCTCGCTCAACGCCGAGGCCTCGTCGCGATATCTCGTGCGCGCCGTCTCGGTCTCCGCCCCGAGGGCGGCCAGGCGCCCGGCGCCGCCCTCGATCGCCTCGAGCTCTCCCTGGAGCCTGCCCAGCAGGGGGACCAGGGCGTCGGGCTCGGTGCGGTGCTTGCGCGCCGCGGCCCGGAGCGAGAAGAGCCGCTCCTCCACCGCCTCGAGCCGGCCGGGGTCGCTCTCCAGCGCGCGCAGCGCCGCCTCCAGCGCGCCCTCCGCCTCCTCCGCCTCGATCGCCGCCCGCTCGAGGCTGTCCAGCAGCCCGTCCAGCGTGCCGCCGCCGGCGGGCGCCGCCCGCTCGACCGTGCGCCGGGCGGCTCTCAGGCGGGCGCCGACGCCGCCCTCCGATCCGATCTCGGCGCCCGCCGCCTGCAGCGCCTCGGCGATCTTCTGGCCGTTCATGAGCGTCGCGCGCACGGCGGCGCGGCGCGCCTCCTCGCCGCACGCGGGCGCGAGCGCCTCCAGCTCGGCCACCGCGTGCCGCAGGTAGTCCTCCTCCCGCCGCGAGGCCTCCTGCGCGGCCGCCGCCTCCTGCTGCGCGGCCTCGGCGGCGCGCCAGGCGGCGTGGGCCTGGGCAAGGCTCTCGCGCGCCGGGCCGTGGCCGGCGAAGTCGTCCAGCATGGCGAGGTGCCCGGCCGCATCCAGCAGCCCGCCCGGCTCGCTCTGGCCGTCGATCTCGACCAGCAGGCCGCCGATGCTCCGCAGCAGGGCGATGCCCGTCGGCGTGTCGTTGACGAAGGCGCGGCTGCGCCCGTCGGCGCCGATGACGCGGCGCAGCAGGAGCTCGCCGCCGTGGTCGAGGTCGTGCTGGTCCAGCAGGGCGCGCACCGGCTCCGCGCCTGCGATGTCGAAGAGGGCGACGACGCTGGCACGCCCGCTGCCCCGCGCCACGACACCGGAGACGCCGCGCGCGCCGAGCGCGAGCCCCAGCGCATCCAGCAGGATCGACTTGCCGGCCCCGGTCTCCCCGGTGAAGACCGCCATGCCGGCGCCGAGCTCGATGTCCAGGCTGCTGATCAGAACGTAGTTGCGGATCGAGAGGCGCCGAAGCATCTGCCCGCGTCAGAACACGGCGTTGAAGACGCCGCTGATCCAGGACTCCTCGTCCGCCTCGGGCCGCAGGCCGCCCTCGACCAGCAGCGCGTAGCTGTACTCGTACCAGGGGCTGCCGGGGTAGTTGTGGCCGAGCACCGCGGCGGCGGTCTGCGCCTCGTCCGGCACCCCGATCGCCAGATAGGCCTCGGTCAGGCGGTGCAGCGCCTCCGCCGCGTGGCTGGTCGTCTGGTAGCGCTCGACCACCGCGCGGAAGCGCCCGATCGCCGCCAGGTAGTAGCCGCGCCGCAGGTAGAAGCGCCCCACCGTCATCTCCTTGCCGGCGAGATGGTCGCGCGTCAGGTCGATCTTGAGGCGGGCATCGCGCGCATAGTCGGTGTCGGGGAAGCGCCGTATCACCTCGTCCAGCGAGCGCAGCGCGAGCGCCGTCATCATCTGGTCGCGGCTCACGTCGGAGATGCGCTCGTAATAGGACATGGCGATCAGGTAGTAGCCATAGGGCGCGTCGCGGTGGCCGGGGTGCAGCTCGACGAAGCGCCTGGCGGCGGAGATGGCCTCGTCGTAGAGATCGCCCTGGTAGTAGGTGAACGCCGCCATGATCTGCGCCCGCGTCGCCCACACCGAGTAGGGATGCTGGCGCTCGACCTCGTCGAATCCCGCCGCCGCACCCGTGAAGTCATCGTCCTGCAGCTTGTCGAGCGCCTCGTTGTAGAGCTCCTCCACCGGACGCTCGATGTAGACCTCCTCGTCGCTGGCGCAGCCGGCCAGCAGCGCCGCCGCCATCCCCGCCGCAGCCAGGAGAGCGACGGACCTCGCGCCGCGCCGGGCACTCACGACGCGTTCCCCGCACTGCGCGCCGCCGCCTCGTCGGGCGAGTCCCCGGCATCGTCCTGCAGGGCCTCCATGGCCGCCTCGGCGAGCCGCGCCGCGCGCTCCTCTTCCAGCGCGTCCACCAACTCCCGCGTGATCTGCGCGGGCATTTTCAGCTCGTTCTCGCGCAGGAAACTCCGGGTCGCCCTGATGGTGAGCTCACCCGCGAGTCCGTCCACCGAGGCGGCGTAGTAGCCCAGCCACTTGAGCAGACGCTGCGCGTAGATGGCGGAATCGCCGAAGCCCTGCGCCGGCCGCGGCAGGGAGACGCCAGCGGCGATCCTGCCGGCCGCCTCGTCGGAGCCCGCGCGCACGATGATCTCCAGGCTCGACGCCTCCGCCTGTGCCAGCTCCGCCGGCGTCATGAGGTGTGCGAGCCGCTTGCGGTAGCTCTCGGCGTGCGCGCCCTCGGGACCCGGCGCGTGAGCGGCGAGGCTGAACCAGGCCATGGCGCGCACCAGATCGCGCTCGACCCCGAGGCCGTTGGCGTAGAGCAGGCCGAGGCCGTTCTGGCCTGCCGCATCGCCCTGCTCGGCCGCAGCCCTGTACCAGCGGGAGGCCTCCTCGAAGTCGCGCGGCACGCCTCGGCCGAGATAGTGCAGCGCCGCGAGGTTGCTCTGAGCGATGGCGAGGCCGGTGCGGGCGGCGCGGTGATACCAGACGACCGCCATGCCGTAGTCCCTGCTGCCGCCCAGCCCCTTCTCGTACAGGTAGCCGAGGTTGTTCATGGCACGCGGCTGCCCGGCGTCGGCCGCGCGCAGGTACCAGTGGCGCGCCATTGCCGCGTCGCGCGGGGTTCCCAGCCCTTCGTCGAAGAGGGTCGCCAGGTTGTACTGGGCATCGGTGAGGCCCTGCTCGGCCGCGCGCTGGTACCAGCCCGCCGCGGTCGCATGGTTCTGGGTGACGCCGAGCCCGCGGTCGTAGGCCACGCCCAGCTCGTACTGCGCCTCGGCCAGGCCGCGGCGGGCGGCGGTCTCCAGCAGCTTGATCTGGTCCTCCTCGGGGTCGGGCTCGAGCGCGCCGGTGCGCTGCAGGCGCGCGAGCGCGAGCCGGGCGAGGTCGAGGCGACGCTCGGCGGCCGCGCGATACCAGCGCGCCGCCCTCTCGGCGTCCGCCGGCCCGCCCAGCCCGTTCTCGTAGAGCGCGCCGAGATTGAACTGCGCGTCGACGTCGCCGGCACGGGCGAGCGTCTTCCAGGCGTCGCGGGCAGCCTCGTAGTCGCCCCGCTGAAACGACTCGTAGGCGGCGAAGAAGTCGCTTCCCGCCGCCGGCGGAGACCCGGCCACGAGCGCGCCGAGGGCCATCGCCCCGGTTGCGGCGACGCATACGATCATCCTGAAAAGGCGCAAGAATTCGCGGCCCATGCCGTCGGCGGAACCCGATCGTTGCGACGCGGCGCACGGCGCCGCGGCCCCTGCCTCACCTTGCATGCCTGCACGTGATCGTCAATAAGCAGTCGCATGCGGTTGAGGATATTCCAGATCGACGCCTTCACCGACGCGGTGTTCGGCGGCAACCCGGCGGCCGTCTGCCCGCTCGAGTCGTGGATCGACGATGCCACGCTCCAGGCCATCGCGCTCGAGAACAACCTGTCCGAGACGGCGTTCCTCGTGCCCGCGAAGGGTGCCTACGGCCTGCGCTGGTTCACGCCGCTTGCCGAGGTCGATCTCTGCGGCCACGCCACGCTGGCCAGCGCCCAGGTGGTGTTCCAGCACCTGCAGCCGGGTGCCGATTCGGTCGCCTTCGACACCCGCAGCGGGCGGCTCGCCGTGAGCCGCGGCGCGGACGGTCTGACCATGGACTTCCCGGCGCTCGCCGCGCACCCGGTGGAGCCGCCTGCCGACCTTGTCGCCGGGCTCGGGGCGGAGCCCACGGCGGGCTACGCCGACATGGACTACCTCGCGCTCTTCGAGACCGAGGCCGAGGTCAGGGCGCTCGCGCCCGACCAATTGGCGCTGGGCCGGCTCGACCGGCGCGGCGTGATCGTGAGCGCGCCGGGCGAGAGCGTGGACTTCGTCTCGCGCTTCTTCAGCCCCAACATGGGCGTGCCCGAGGACCCCGTCACCGGCTCTGCGCACTGCATGCTCGCCCCCTTCTGGGGCGAACGCCTGGGCAAGACCACGCTCGTCGCCCGCCAGGTCTCCCGGCGCGGCGGCATCGTGCGCTGCGAGCTCGCGGGCGAGCGCGTGCGGCTGACCGGCCGTGCGGTGCAGTATCTCGAGGGCACGATCACGGTCTGAGCGCCGAGTCGCCCGCGCCGGCCGCCCCGCCCATGAAGCCCACCCAACGCCCCGGCAACCCGAACTTCTCTTCCGGGCCGTGTCCGAAGCGACCCGGCTGGTCGCTCGACGCGCTCTCCGGCGCCTACTTCGGCCGCTCGCACCGGGCGGCCGGGCCGCTCGCGCGCATCAGGGAGCTGCTGGACCGCTCCCGTGCGCTGCTGGAGCTGCCCGAGGAGTGGCGGCTCGGCATTGTGCCGGGCTCGGACACCGGCGCCATCGAGATGGCGATGTGGTCGCTGCTCGGCCCGCGCGGCGTGGACTTCCTGCGCTGGGACAACTTCGGCGCGCTCTGGGCGATCGACGGCGAGCGCGAGCTGCGCCCGCTGGACGTGCGCGTGCTCGACGCGCCCTACGGCGCCCTGCCCGATCTCGGCCGCGTCGACCCGGCGCGCGACACCGTGTTCGTCTGGAACGGCACCACGTCGGGCGTGCGCGTGCCGGATGCCGGCTGGATCGCCGCCGGTCGCGAAGGGCTCACCCTCTGCGACGCCACCTCGGCGGTCTTCGCATACGAGATGGACTGGACCAGGCTCGATGCCACCAGCTACTCCTGGCAGAAGGTGATGGGCGGGGAGGCCGGCTTCGGCATGCTGATCCTGGGCCCGCGCGCGGTGGAGAGACTGGAGCGCGCGATCCCGCCCTGGCCGGTGCCCCGGGTCTTTCGGCTCACCACGGGCGAGGGCAGGCTCAACGAGGGCATCTTCCGCGGCGAGACCATCAACACCGTCTCGATGATGGCGGTGGAGGATGCGCTGGACGCGCTGCGCTGGATCGAGTCGATCGGCGGCCAGGCGGGGATGATGGCCCGCGCCAGTGCCAACTTCGGCGTCGTCGAGTCGTGGGTCGAGGGGCGCGACTGGGTCGACTTCCTCGCCCGCGTGCCGCAGACGCGCTCTCGCACCTCGGTCTGCCTCAGCATCGTCGATCCCTGGTTCACAGCGCAGGACGAGGCCGAACAGTGGGCCGTGATCCGGCGCATGACAGCGCTGCTGGAATCCGAGGGCGCGGCATATGATATCAAGACCCACCGGGCTGCCCCGCCGGGGCTCAGGATCTGGTGCGGGGGGACGGTGGAGCGCGACGATCTCGAAGCGCTGACTCCCTGGCTCGACTGGGCCTGGGACGAGGTGCGCCGGCACGGGGCCGGCTAGTCCGCCAAAGCGCGGGAGCGACCCGCCCGGGGGCGATGACGAAGGTCCTGATCGCGGACAAGATCAGCGACGTGGCTGCGCAGGCGTTCGCCGAGCGCGGTATCGAGGCCGACGTGCGCCCGGGCCTCGCGCCCGAGGCGCTGGCAGAGGCGATCGACGGGTACGAGGGCCTCGCCGTCCGCTCCGCCACCAGGGTGACGGCGGACCTGCTCGAGCGGGCGACGCGGCTCAGGGTCGTGGGCCGCGCGGGCACCGGGGTCGACAACGTCGACGTCCACGCGGCGACCGCGCGCGGCATCGTGGTCATGAACACGCCGCACGGCAATTCCGTGACCGCGGCGGAGCACACCATCGCCATGATGTGCGCGATGGCCCGGCGGATTCCGCAGGCGGACCGCTCGACCCGCGCCGGCGCCTGGGAGCGGGGCCGCTTCATGGGCATCGAGCTCCGCGACAAGACGCTCGGCGTCGTCGGCTGCGGCACCATCGGCGCCATCGTCGCGACTCTCGCCCAGGGGCTGAAGATGCGGGTCATCACCTACGACCCCTATCTGGCGCCGGACCGGGCCGCCTCCCTCGGCGTGACGCTGGTGACTCTGGACGAGCTGCTCGCCGAATCCGACATGATCACGGTTCACGTCCCGCTGACCGAGGAGACGCGCGGGCTGATCGACGGCGACGCGCTCGCCAAGACCAAGCCCGGCGTGCGCTTCGTCAACTGCGCGCGCGGCGGCCTGATCGTGGAGGCCGACCTCAAGAGCGCGATCGAGAGCGGCCACGTGGCGGGCGCCGCGCTCGACGTGTTCGAGGAGGAGCCCGCGCGGGACAATCCCCTGTTCGCCCATGACGAGGTGATCGCGACTCCCCATCTCGGGGCTTCCACCCTCGAGGCACAGGAAAGCGTGGCGCTCCAGATCGCGCAGCAGATGGGCGAGTTCCTGCTGACCGGCATGGTCGTGAACGCGGTCAATGCGCCCTCCATCGCGCCGGAGGAGATGGCCAAGCTCGGCCCCTACCTCACTCTCGCGGAGCAGATCGGAAGCTTCGCCGGCCAGATCGCGGAGGGGCGCATCCGCGGCGTGACGATCACCTTCGAGGGCCAGGCCAGCGCGCTCGATTCGCGGCCGCTCAGCGCAGCCGCCCTCCAGGGCCTGCTCGCCCCGCGGCTCGACAACATCAACATGGTCAACGCCCCGCTCGTCGCCCGCGAGCGCGGCATCGAGGTGCGCGAGATCAGGAGCGCGACAGCGGCCGACTACCAGACCGTCATGCGCGTGGACGTGCAGTCGGGGGACCGCGTGCAGGGGGTGGCGGGCACGCTCATCGGCGGCGGCGGCCTGCGCATCGTGGAGATCGAGGGCATCAAGATTGAGGCGGAGCTCGGCCCGCACATGATCTACTTCACCAACGAGGACAGGCCGGGACTGATCGGCTCGGTCGCCACGATTCTCGGCGAGGCCGGGATCAACATCGCCACCTTCAGTCTCGGGCGCCGGGCGCCGGGCGGCGATGCCGTCGGCCTTATCGGCATCGATTCGCCGGTTCCGGACGAGGTGGCCGCGCGGTTGCGCGCACGCGCGGCGGTCATCACGCTGCAGCGCCTCAGCTTCTGACCCCGACGGCGCCGATCGACGACATGGATACCTGGCTGGCGATCATCTTCATCGTCCTCGCGCTGCTTGCGATCGCGGGCATCGCCTTCGTCGTCTTCAGGATCGTGGTCGCGCGGCACGCCTCCTCCCGCGACGACGCCGACACCGGCGCGGACAACGCCGCGCGCCTGACCGAGAACGCGCGCCTCGCCGTGGCTGCCGAGCGCGTGCCAGCCCTCGAACGCGAGAACAGGGAACTACGCGAGCAGCTACAGGAGGCCGAGAAGAAGAACGCCGCGAACCGGGCGAAGCTGGACACTCTCCGCGAGAGCCACGAGACGCGCGTCCAGGAGCTGACCCAAATGGGGGCTGCGCTGGAGAAGCGCTTCACCGGCCTCGCCTCCGAGGCTCTCGGCAAGAACAGCGAGAGCTTCCTCAAGCTGGTGAGCGAGCGCTTCGACAAGCACAGCCAGGCCGCGAGGGAAGACCTGGAAAAGCGCCGCGCCGCCATCGAGACGCTGATCAAGCCGCTCGGCGAGAACCTGTCCAGGTTCGAGACCAAGGTGGACGCGATCGAGAAGGCGCGCGCGGGCGCCTACGAGGCCATCAAGGAACAGGTGAAGAGCCTGGCGGAGGGGCAGACGACCCTTCGCTCGGAGACCAGCCGCCTGGTGCAGGCGCTCAGGCGGCCCCAGGGCCGCGGTCGCTGGGGCGAGTATCAGCTTCAGAACGTGCTCGAAATGGCGGGCATGACGGCGGGTGTCGACTTCGAGATGCAGCAGACCGTCGAAGGCGACGAGGGCCGGCTCCGCCCCGACGTGGTCATCCGTCTCCCCGGCGGGAAGTCGATCATCGTCGATGCCAAGACGCCGCTCGACGCCTACCTCAACGCCGTCGAGGCCGACGACGAGGGTACCCGCAAGCAACTCGTCGCCGATCATGCCCGCCAGGTCCGCGCCCACGTTCGCGCGCTGGCCTCCAAGGACTACTGGAAGGCCCTGCCCGGAACGCCCGACTTCGTCGTGATGTTCGTCCCCGGTGAGGCCTTCTTCGCGGCGGCGATCGAAAGCGATCCGGAACTGTTCGAGAGCGCCGTGCGCCAGCGGGTCCTCATCAGCACGCCCACCACCCTCATCGCCCTGGCGAAGGCCATCGCCTACGGCTGGCAGCAGGAGAAGCTGGCCGAGAACGCGCAAGCTGTGGCGGCGCAGGGCCGCGAGCTGTACGAGCGGGTCAAGACCTTCGGCGGGCACATGGGCGACATGGGACGGGCGCTGCGGCAGGCGGTGGAGCGCTACAACAGCGGCATCGGCTCCCTGGAGAGCCGGATGCTGGTGACGGCACGCAGGTTCGAGACGCTGGACGTTCTCCCCCCCGCCTCCTCGTCCTCGATCCCGCCGCTGGAGCCGATGGAGCTCGACGTCCGCGAGTTGCAGGCCGAGGAGCTGATCGGACCCAAGACCGACGAAGCGGCGGAATAGCCGCCTGAACCGCTGCCCGCCGCGTGGGCGTGCTGCGCCCCCAGCAAGACCGCTGGCGAGTCGGTCGGCCGACGGTGCCGATGGATCTCAGCACTCCGGCATGTTGACCGCGAGGCCGCCGAGGCTGGTCTCCTTGAACTTCGTGCTCATCTCGCGGCCGGTCTCGCGCATCGCCTCGATGCAGTTGTCGAGCGGCATGAAGTGGGTGCCGTCGCCGCGCAGCGCCAGCGAGGCAGCCGCCACGGCCTTGGTCGCGCCGATACCGTTGCGTTCGATGCAGGGAACCTGGACCAGGCCGCCCACCGGGTCGCAGGTCATGCCCAGGTGATGCTCGAGCGCGATCTCGGCCGCGTTCTCCACCTGCGCGGGCGTGCCGTCGAGCACCGCGCTGAGACCGGCGGCGGCCATGGCGGCGGCCGAGCCGACCTCCGCCTGGCAGCCGGCATCGGCGCCGGAAATCGAGGCGTTGGACTTGATCAGGCCACCGATCGCCGCGGCGGTGAGCAGGAACTCGCCGACCCGCCCCTCGTCGGCGCCGACGCAGTGGTCGAGGTAGTAGCGCAGCACGGCCGGGATGACGCCGGCGGCGCCGTTGGTCGGCGCCGTCACCACCCTGCCCCCGCCGGCGTTCTCCTCGTTGACCGCCATGGCGTAGACGGTGAGCCAATCGGAATAGACGTGCGGCTGCGCGGTGTTGGAGCCCTGCTCGCCACGGAGCTGTTCGTAGAGCTTGCCGGCCCGCCGCTTCACTCGCAGCCCGCCGGGGAGCTCCCCCTGACACGCGAGCCCGCGATCGATGCAGGTGCTCATGGCATGCCAGAGTGCAGCGAGCCCGGCATCGACCTCGGCGTCGGAGCGGAGGGTACGCTCGTTTGCCAGCATCATCCGGGCGATGGAGTAGTCGCTCTCCTCTGCCATTCGCAACATGGAGGCGGCGTTCTCGAAGGGGAACGGGACTTGCGTGCCCGCATCGTCGCCGACACCCGCCTGGCCGCCGGCGAGCTCCTCGGCCGTCACGATGAAGCCGCCGCCGATCGAATAGTAGATCTGGCTCAGATAGCCCACTCCCTCCGTATCGGTTGCATGGAAATCCATACCGTTGGGATGGCCCGGCAGCGGTGAGTCGTAGTCGAAGAAGATGTGATGATGCGGATCGAACGCGAGCGTGATGCCGCCGAGCGAAGGCAGGCGTCTGCTCTGCCTGAGGACCGCCACGTCGGCTTCGGCCTTGTCGATGTCGATGTCGCCGGCGCGATGGCCGAGCAGTCCGAACACGATCGCCCGGTCCGTCGCATGGCCCCTGCCGGTCAAGGCCAGGGAGCCATGGAGCGAGACGTGAATGCGCAGCCATGAATCGGGCGGTGGATCCCTTGCGGCCCGCTTCGCCAGCAGCGCGAGAAAGGCGCCCGCAGCCGCCATCGGCCCCATGGTGTGGGACGAGGACGGGCCGATGCCGACCTTGAAGATGTCGAAGACGCTCAGGAACATCGTGACGATGCTCACCCATTGGCAGGGCCCCGCTGGCTTGCAGGCGACCCTCAAGCGTCAGCTAGCGACGGCGGGAGCCCGTTGCAAGCCGCCATTGCATGCCCGCGTCGCATAGCCGGCGCCGTCCGCAATCGGCAAGAGAATTGTCGTCAGGCCGGGCGTCGGCGAAGATGGGGCGAGACCCTTTGACCCGGGAGCGAAGCCATGCAGCGCATCGGAGTGGATGTCGGCGGTACCTTCACGGACCTGATCCTGGTGGACGAGGCGGCAGGCGCGATCACCGTCGACAAGGTGCCGTCCACGCCGGACGACCCGGCACGCGCGGTGATGACGGGGGTGGATGCGCTCTGCGGCAAGGCGGGCGTCAGCCTCGAGGCGGTCGACCTGCTGCTCCACGGCACCACGGTCGCGACCAACATCGCGCTGGAGCACAAGGGTGCCGAGGTGGGCCTCATCACCACCGAGGGCTTCCGCGACATCCTGCACATCGCGCGCCACAAGAAGCCGCATAACTTCTCGCTGCAGCAGGAGCTGCCGTGGCAGTCGCGCCCGCTGGTCCGGCGCCGCCACCGGCTCACGGTCAAAGAGCGCGTCACCGCGCCGAAGGGCGAGATCATCGTGCCGCTCGACGAGGACGAGGTGCGCGAGCGGGCGCGGGCGCTCGCCGAGGCCGGCGTCGACGCCATCGCCGTCTGCCTGCTGCATTCCTACCTCAACCCGGCGCACGAGCGGCGCATCGGGCAGATCCTCCGGGAGGAATGCCCCGACGCCTATCTCTCGCTCTCCAGCGAGGTGCTGCCGCTCTACCGCGAGTTCGAGCGCTTCTCGACCACCTGCCTCAACGCCTACGTCGGCCCCCGGGTCGCGAGCTACGTGGGCAGGCTGGACACCGGCCTGCGCGACGCGGGCCTCCCGCGCGGCGTGCGCCTGATGCAGTCCTCCGGCGGCATGACGACCGCGGAGAGCGCCACCGGCGGCCCGGTCAACCTGATGATGTCGGGCCCGGTGGCGGGGCTCATCGGCGGAATCTGGGCCGGCAGGATGGCCGGCTACGACAACGTCTTCACCCTCGACATCGGCGGCACCTCGGCCGACATCGGCGTCGCCGCCGACGGCAGGCTGCGCATGCGCCACCTGCTCGACACCAAGGTCGGCGACTACCAGGCCATGATCCCGATGGTGGACATCGACACCATCGGCGCGGGCGGGGGCTCCATCGCCTATGTCGACGAGGGCGGCATCTACCGCGTTGGCCCGCAGTCGGCGGGCGCCGACCCGGGGCCGGCATGCTACGGCCGCGGCGGTGCCGAGCCCACCTCCACCGATGCACAGGTGGTGCTGGGCCGGCTGCGCACCGACCGCGGCCTCGTCGGCGGGCGCATGACGCTCCACGCAGACCTCGCGCGCGAGGCGCTGCAGGGGCTCGCCGGAACGCTCGACATGCCGCTGGAGGAGACCGCGCTCGGCGCGCTGCAGATCCAGAAGTTCAGCATGGTCCAGGCCATCGAGCTCAACAGCGTGCGCCGCGGCTACGATCCGCGCGACTTCACCCTCGTCGCCGCCGGTGGCGCGGGCCCCCTCTTCGCCTGCGACATCGCGGTGGAGCTGGAGATTCCGCGCGTCCTCGTGCCGCCGCACCCCGGCATCCTCTCGGCCACCGGGCTGCTGGCGACCGACATGCAGCACGAGTTCGTCGCCACCGAGCGCCAGCCGCTCGCCACCCTGGACCGGGCCCATCTCGCCGCACGTTTCGAGGCGCTGACCAGCCAGGCGCTGGCAAGACTGGAGGCGGACGGCGTGGCGCAAGGCGACCGCCTGATCCGCCGCCTCGCCGACTGCCGCTACGCCGGCCAGGGCTACGAGGTGCGCTTCGACGCACCGGCAGGCGAAATCGACGACGCCTGGATCGAGGCGCTGGCCGAGCGCTTCCACCACGCGCACGAGGCCGAGTACGGCCACCGCTTCGACGCGCCGGTCGAGATCATCAACATCCGCGCCGTCGCCATCGGCCGCATTCCAGACCTCGACTGGCCCGAGATCGAGGGCGGCGGCGGGAAGCCTGCGCCGCTGCTGAGCCAGCCGGTGGTCTTCGAGGTCGAGGGCAAGGGCGAGACCCACGAGACCCCCTTCTACGACCGCGCGGCCCTGCGTGCGGGCGACCGCATCGAAGGGCCCGCCATCGTCGAGCAGTACGACACCACCGTGGTGATCCCGCCGCGCTGCGAGGCGGCGATCGATGCGCGCGGCAACATCGTCATCGACTGCGCCGGCGCGGCGGCGCGGCACGGCCACGACCTCGCGACACCGATCATGCAGCGGGTCATCGGCGGCGCCTTCACCGCCATCGCGCAGGAGATGGCGGGCGTGCTCTACCGCATGTCCTATTCCTCGATCATCCGGGAATCGGAGGACCTCGGCGCCGGCGTCTTCGACCGCGACGGGCTCATGCTCGCGGAATCCGAGTCCACGCCGATGTTCATGGGCGCCATGCCGCGCATCGTGCAGAACGTCATCAAGCTGCTGGGCGACGACATCCACGAGGGCGACATCATCTTCCACAACGACCCCTACCACGGGGCCACCCACTCGCCCGACTGCGCCATCGTGATCCCGATCTACCACCGGGGCGCGCTGGTGGGCTTCGCCGGCGCCTCGGCCCACCTGCTGGACATCGGCGGCGCCTACCCGGGGCTCAACATCGACGCCGTCGACATCTACGCCGAGGGCAACATCTACCGCGCGGTGAAGCTCGCCGAGAAGGGCGTGCGCCAGGACGGGCTGTGGAAGCACATCCTGGAGAACATGCGCACGCCCACGCCCAACGAGGGCGACGTCCAGGCGATGATCGCGGCCTGCGAGCTGGCGAGGCGGCGCTACCTCGACCTGATCGGGCGCTACGGCCTCGGCGCCGTCGAGGACGCGGGCCGCCACTGGATGGACTATTCCGAGCAGATGCTCAGGCGCGAGATCGCCCGGATTCCCGACGGCGAATACGAGACCGCGATGGGCTTCCTCGACGACGACGGCGTCAACCGCGGCCGCAAGCTGCCCGTGAAGGTGAAGGTCGTCATCGAGGGCGACGAGATCACCTACGACCTCACCGGCTCCAGCGACGAGGTGCCGACCGGCTACAACGTGCCCTTCGAGGGCACCACCTGCTCCGCCATGTCCTTCATCACGCGGATGATCTTCCTCGACACCGTGACGCACCCGGTCTACGTGCCGCAGAACGAGGGCATGACGCGGCCGATCAACGTGATCGCGCCCAAGGGCTCGATCTTCAACCCCCGGTTCCCGCGCTCCTGCTTCGCCCGCTTCTGCCAGGTGCAGCGCGCCGTCGACCTGGTGCTGCGTGCGCTGGCGCCGGTGGTGCCCGAGAAGGTCACGGCGGGCAACTCGGCGCACCTGCACTTCATCTCGTACTCGGGCTTCGACACGGACCAGGGCGAGTACTGGGTCTACCTCGAGGTGGACGAGGGCTCCTACGGCGGCCGGCCGGGGCGCGACGGGCTGGACGCCGTGGACTGCCTCATCGCGAACACCCGCAACAACCCGATCGAGGAGCTCGAGTGGCGCTTCCCCATCCGCACCGAGCGCTACGAGCTGCGCGTCGAGCCCTGCGCCGCCGGCAAGTGGCGCGGCGGCATCGGCATGGTGCGGGTCAACCGGATGCTGGTGGACACCATCGTCACCTGCGAGGGCGAGCGGCACGAATCCGACGAGCCCTGGGGCATCTTCGGCGGCGGCGCCGGGCTCAATGCCTCGGTGGTGCGAAACCGGGGCGGCGCCGGCGAGGAGGCCTGGCCCTCGAAGTTCACCGGCTTCCGTCTTGCCGCCGGCGACAGCATCGAGATCACCGTGCCCAACTCGGGCGGCTACGGCGAGCCGCTGGAGCGCGACCCTGCGCTGGTGCTGGCCGACGTGCTCGACGGCTTCACCACCATCGAGCTTGCGCGCGAGGACTACGGCGTCGTGATCGAGCCGGAACCCGTGCGCCTCGACGAGGCCGCGACCCGCACGCTCCGCGCCGAGCGCCGGGGGCGCACACGCCAGCCGGCACCGGCGTGAGGCGGTAACACACGCCTTCGGAGGCACGAGACAATTGAATTTTCTCGATCCTGCGTACCAAGTTCTAGATTGCTGTCGTCCTTAGTATACAATCACTCTCATAAGCAAAGGCAACCGATGGGATGCAGATAAATGGTCGACGACCCCTTTGAGGAAACAATGTTTGATAAAGTCCAAAGAATGCAGGACGGATTAGTTGCATTCTCGACTGGCGGATCGTTTGACGGAGATGATCGTTCATATAAAAGCCTTCGGCGCGAACTGCTGGAACGCCCCGATATCGCGAACAAAATACCGAAATTCATACGACGATGTAGAGATCTTGGGCAATATTGGCAGTTCATTAAGCACGAATATGGCACCTACCAGGAGAGGCGTGAGTTTCTTTGGGATAGTTTTCGTCCTGCGCTCGAATACTTAGAATCGCTTGATCGGTTGCCTAGTACACAGGTTATTGACGACATACTTGAGAATTTCGATCCCGAAAACATACATGCAGTTTGGCAGAAGGCGTTGGATCGCCGAAGGACCGACCCGGAGGGTGCAATCACCGCCTCTCGCACACTGTTAGAGAGCGTCTGCAAATATATTCTTGACGATGCCGATATCGACTATCCAAGTAACGCAGACTTGCCAAAGCTTTGGAGGTTGTGTGCCGAAGAACTAAACCTTGCTCCAAGTCAACATCAGGAAACCACTTTCAAATCCATTCTCGGCAATTGCCAATCTATCGTGAACTCGTTGGGTACTATACGCAACAAAATCGGCGATGCGCACGGAACCGGCCGTAAGCCCGTACGCCCTAAGCTTCGTCACGCTGAGTTGTCTGTAAACCTCGCAGGTACTATGGCCTCCTTCCTCGTGTCCACATGGAAGGACCGGACGGAAAGCGCTTGAACTCCATGAAGGTGCGGTGGTTGGAATCCTTTACGTACACATTCAGGTAAGCGGCCGGATACATTTCGAGGCACGCTCAGGGTGACGTACGTTGGGCGGCCATGCGATAACAAGCCATCGCATGGAGCAGGCTGGTGCTGGGACGCCATCGCACGATGCAGGGAGGGGACGCATGAGCGGCGGGATTTCGGAGGCCTACGGCAAGCTGGACGGGCTGGGGCTCGCCGCCCTCGTCAAGCAGGGCGAGGTCTCGGCCGGCGAGGTGCTGGAGGAGGCGATCCGCCGCGCCGAGGCGATGAACGGCACGCTCAACTTCCTCACCTACAAGGCCTACGAGGAAGGCCGCGCCATGGCCGCCGACCCGGCGCTGCCCGACGGCCCCTTCAAGGGCGTCCCCTGGCTGGTGAAGGAGATCGCGACCGACTGGGAGGGGCTGCAGAACACCAATGCCTGCCCCTACTTCAAGGACATCGTCTCGACCTTCGACTGCGAGCGTGTGAAGCGCACCAAGCAGGCGGGCTTCGTGCTGCTCGGCAAGTCCAACTCGCCCGAGGCCGGCTGGGCGCTCTCCACCGAGCCCAGGATGTACGGCGCCACCGTCAACCCCTGGGACACGACGCGCACGCCGGGCGGCTCCTCCGGCGGCTCGGCGGCGGCGGTGGTCTCCCGCGTGCTGCCGCTGGCGGAGGCCAGCGATGGCGGCGGCTCGATCCGCACGCCGGCCTGCCACTCCGGCCTGGTCGGGCTCAAGCCCGCGCGCGGGCGCATCACCCTCGCGCCGGGCGCGGACTTCTGGTACGGCGGCGTGACTTTCCTCTGCGTCTCCCGCTCGGTGCGCGACACCGCGGCCTTCTTCGACGTGCTCGGCGGCCCGCTACCGGGCGATGCCTACTTCGCGCGCATGCCGGCAGACCCCTACCTCGGCGAGGTCGGCAAGGACCCCGGCACCCTCTCGATCGCCATGGTCACGGCCTCGCCCGAGGGCTGCACCCCGGTCGATGCCGAGGTGCGCGAGGGCATCGAGAACGCCGGCAGGCTGCTGGAGAGCCTGGGCCACCGCGTCACGCCGGAGGACGTGCCCTACGACTTCTGGCCGCTCTACGATACCTACACGCGGATCGGCGCGGTGGGCACCGCGGCCTGGTTCGACGCCTTCGCCGGGCCCGGGCTCGTCGGCCACACCCTGCGCCAGGACGAGACCGAGAACCTCTACTGGACGTGCGTGCACAAGGGCCGCGGCATCTCCGCCGTCGAGCACCACAACGACATCGAGGCGCTGCGCGTGATGTGCCGCGACATCGTCGGCCGCATGGCCGCCTACGACGCCTGGCTGATGCCGGTGGTGCCCATGGTGCCGCGCGAGATCGGCTACTACGACATGTCGCTCGACGTGGAGACCTACAACGCCACCATCATGGGCCCGGACTGCGCCTTCACCGCGCCCTTCAACGCCACCGGGCTGCCGGCGATCTCGCTGCCGCTGCACTGGACCGCGGAGGGCCTTCCGGTGGGCGCCCAGCTCGTCGGTCGCGACCTCGACGAGGCGCTGCTCATCCGCCTCGCCGGCCAGCTCGAGCAGGCGCAGCCCTGGGCCGACCGCGTGCCCCCGGTCAACGCAGGCGCGTGAGCGCGGCGCGATCGATATTCCCGACCCATGTGACGCAGAGACACGACAGGAGACCAGGACCCATGAGAAAGCCACTCACTCTGATCGCCGCGGTCGCAGCGATGGCCATGGCGACGGCGGCCCATGCCGAGACGCTGAAGGTCGGCATGATCACCACCCTTTCCGGCGGCGGCGCGGCGCTCGGCATCGACGTGCGCGACGCCTTCATGCTCGCCGTCGAGCAGGCCGGCGCCGATATCGAGCTGATCGTGGAGGACGACCAGCGCAAGCCGGACATCGCCGTCCAGCTCGCCGACAAGCTGATCCAGAGCGACAAGGTCGACGTGCTGACCGGGATCATCTGGTCGAACCTCGCCATCGCCGTGGTGCCCGCCGTGGTGCAGCAGGGCAAGTTCTACCTCTCGCCCAACGCGGGCCCGTCGATGCTCGCGGGCGAGCGCTGCCACGAGAACTACTTCAACGTCGCCTGGCAGAACGACAACATGGCCGAGGCCGCCGGCGCCTTCGCCAACGACGCCGGCTTCAGCAACAGCTTCCTCGTCGCACCCAACTATCCGGCGGGCAGGGACATGCTCACCGGCTACAAGCGCTTCTACAAGGGTGCCGTCGCCGACGAGGTCTACACCAAGCTGGGCGCGAACGACTACGCGGCCGAGATCGCCCAGATCCGCGCCTCGGACGCCGACAGCGTGTACTTCTTCCTGCCCGGCGGCATGGGGATCGCGTTCCTCAAGCAATACGCGCAGGCCGGCGTCGACATCCCGCTCGTCGGCCCCGCCTTCTCCTTCGACCAGGGCATCCTGCAGGCGGTCGGCGAGGCGGCGATGGGTGTCAGGAACACCTCGCAGTGGAACAAGGACATCGACAACCCGACCAACAATGCCTTCGTCGAGAGCTTCCAGGCCGAGTACGGCCGCCTGCCCTCGCTCTACGCGAGCCAGGGCTTCGATACGGCGAACCTGCTGATCTCGGCCATGGGCAAGGCGAGCGTGAAGGACGCCGACGCCTTCCGCGATGCGCTCAGGGCGGCCGACTTCAAGTCCACGCGCGGCAAGTTCGCCTTCGCCTCCAACCACCACCCGATCCAGGACATCTACGTCCGCGAGGTCATCAAGGAAGGCGACGTCTACACCAACAGGATCGTCAGCCTGGCCATGACGGACCGCGCCAACGCCTACATCGACGACTGCGAGATGTAGCCGGCAGCAAAATGCCGAACGGGCCGCCTCGTGCGGCCCGTTCTTTGCTTCGGACTGGTCGCTGCCTGACTGACGATCGCCTTCGTCACCCCGATCGCACACCTCGCGCCACTCAATCGTTCCACGGGTTCAGGATATCCACCCCCGTGGCCGCGAAGTCGGATTCGTTGCGCGTGACGATCGCAAGGCGGTGCCGAATAGCGGTTGCGGCGATCAGGCTGTCGATGGCGGGGACTGGCTTGGACAGGCGGGCCGTCAGACGACCCCATTCATCCGCGACGCCGGCATCCACCGGCAGGACTCGGTCTTCGAACCAGGCTGGCAACTGCGTCTCAGGCCATGTGACGATCTGCGTACGCCGGCGACCGCTTTCGAGCTTCTCCACGCCCTTCCGAATTTCGCCAAGCGTGAGGACGCTCACGAACAGCGCCTCCGGCGGCGCGGCATCGAACCAGTCGCAGAGCTCACGCGACGGTTTCGGCTTGACCAGTTCCGAAAGTGCGCAGGTATCGACGAGGAAGCTCACAGATCGAAACCGCGCGGCAGCGAACGGTCGCGGTCGATGGCGAGCCGGATACCCGCCAGGGGCGAAGCACGCATGAATGCGGCCAACGAGGGCTTTCGGCCACTCAGGCGGTCGTAATCCTTCGCAGACAAGAGCACCGCCGTCCGGCGTCCCCGGACAGTGATTGTCTGCGGCCCCGCCTCGTCGGCGCCGCGCACCAACTCGCTGAAACGCGCCTTCGCCTCCTGCACCTGCCACGTGGACATGGCTACCCCGCTCTGACTAGTCTGACCAGATTGTCTGGAACATGCGCATTCAACGCAAGCCCTACCTTGTTCGGCGCGCAAGATGGTAAGTGGACCGCAAGCATCTGAAGTCGAAAGCATGGGTATGGAAGAGCGCGAGCGGCAGGCGTACCGAGCGACCACCCGCCGGGCCGAACGTGTGACCGGGACAACGACTTGACGGCCTCGCTCATCGTCGAACAGCTGCTGAACGGCCTTCAGTTCGGCGTGATGCTGTTCCTGATGGCTGCCGGACTGACGCTGATCTTCGGCGTCATGGGCCTCATCAACCTGGCCCACGGCTCGTTCTACATGGTGGGCGCCTTCGCCTGCGCGGCGGTGGCGGCGCTGACCGGCTCCTACTGGGCAGGGCTGGCGGCGAGCCTTGCCGCCGCCGCCGCCGCCGGCGCCCTGGTCGAGGTCGCGGTCATCCGGCGGCTCTACAGCCGCGGCCACCTCGACCAGGTGCTGGCGACCTTCGCGCTGATCCTGGTCTTCTCCGAGGGCACCCGCTGGGTGTTCGGCTCCTTCCCGCTCCATCTCACCGTGCCCGGGTTCCTCTCGGGCCCGGTGGCGCTGCCGGGCGGGATCGACTACCCGCTCTTCCGCTTCGCGATCATCCTGGCGGGGCTGCTGATTGCCGCCGGCCTCTTCCTCCTGATCGCGAAGACGCGCCTCGGCGTCCGCATCCGCGCGGGCGAATCGGACCGCGAGATGATCGCCGCTCTCGGCGTCGACATCCGCAGGCTCTACACCACCGTGTTCGCGCTTGGCGCGGCGCTGGCGGGCTTCGCCGGTGCCCTTGTCGGCACCATCCAGTCGGTGCAGGTGGGGATGGGCGAGCCGGTGCTGATCCTCGCCTTCGTGGTCATCATCATCGGCGGGCTCGGCTCCATCGTCGGCGCCCTGGTGGGCGCAGTGCTGGTGGGGCTCACGGACACGCTCGGGCGCATCCTGCTGCCGGTGCTCTTCGACACGTTCATGGAGTCATCCAGCGCCACGACCGTGGGTTCGGCGCTCGCCTCCATGCTCATCTACATCCTGATGGCGCTCGTGCTCATCCTGCGCCCGACCGGCCTGTTCGGCACGAGAGCGCACTGAGATGGGGCGCGAGGCAGCCATAAGCCTGCTGATCGCGGCGGCGCTGCTCGCCGCGCCGCTGCTGGGGCAGGCCTTCGACGAGCCCTTCGTCATCACGCTGGCGACGAAGGTGGCGATCCTCGGCCTCGCCGGCACCGGGCTCAACCTCGCGCTGGGCTACGGCGGGCTGGTGTCCCTCGGTCACGCGGCGTTCTTCGGGCTCGGCGGCTACGTCGCCGGCATCCTCGCGAGCCACGCGCTCAACTACGAGCCGCTCTTCACCTGGCCGCTGACGGTCGAGGGCACGACGCAGATGCTCATCATCTGGCCCGTGGCGATCGTCGTCAGCGGCGTCGCTGCGCTGGTGATCGGCGCGCTCTCGCTCAGGACGAGCGGTGTCTTCTTCATCATGATCACGCTGGCCTTCGCCCAGATGGTCTACTACTTCGCCATCTCGTGGCCGGCCTACGGCGGCGAGGACGGGCTCTCGATCTACATCAGGAACGAGTTTCCCGGGCTGAACACGCTCAACCCGCTCCACTTCTTCGCCGTCTGCTACGTGCTGCTGCTCGTCGCGGTCGCCCTCTCCTTCCTGCTCTCGCGCTCGCGCTTCGGGCTCGCGCTCAGCGGGGCGCGGCAGAACGCGCAGAGGCTCGCCACCGTCGGCATCAGCCCCTTCCGCGTGCGGCTCACCGCCTTCGTGCTCTCCGGCATGGTGACGGGGCTCGCCGGCGCGCTCTACGCCGACCTCAACCGCTTCGTCAGCCCCTCGATGCTCTCGTGGCACACCTCGGGGGAGATCATGGTGTTCGTGCTCCTCGGCGGCACGCGACGGCTGCTGGGCCCCGCCGCGGGCGCCGCGCTCTACATCGTGCTGGAGCACACGCTGGGCGACGTGAGCGAGCACTGGATGCTGCTGCTGGGCGCGCTGCTCGTCGCGCTCGTGCTCTTCGCGCGCGGCGGCGTGATCGGCATCCTCGCAGGGCAGCCCCGCCATGCCTGAGCCGATCCTGCAGACCGAGGCCCTCACCAAGCGCTTCGGCGCCGTGGTGGCCAGCGACGACGTGACGCTCGACCTCAGGCCGGGCGAGATCCATGCGCTGATCGGCCCCAACGGCGCCGGCAAGTCCACCGTCATCAAGCAGATCGCGGGCGAGGTGCGGCCCGACGGGGGCTCGATCCGCTTCGCCGGCCGCACCATCGACCGGCTCGACATGGTGGCGCGCGCCAGGCTCGGACTGGCGCGGACCTTTCAGGTCTCCTCCGTGGCGCCGGAGTTCTCGGCGCTGCAGAACGTCATGCTGGCGGTGCAGTCGGTGGACCGCAGGATCTACCGCTTCTTCCGCCCGGCGTTGCGCGAGGCGGTGCTGGTGGAGCCGGCGATGGCACACCTGGAGCGCCTGCTGCTGGACGACCGGGCCGAGGTGCGCGCGGGCGACCTCTCGCACGGCGAGCGGCGGGCGCTGGAGATCGCCATCGCGCTGGCGCTCAAGCCCAGGGCCTTCCTGCTCGACGAGCCCATGGCCGGCATGGGGCCGGAGAACACCGCGAAGCTGGTGGAGATTCTCGACGGGCTGCGGGCGGAGGCGCCGATCCTGCTGGTCGAGCACGACATGGATGCGGTGTTCGCGCTGGCCGACCGCATCTCCGTCATCGTCTACGGCCGCATCATCGCCAGCGGCACGCCGCAGGAGATCCGCAGCAACGAGGAGGTGCAGCGCGCCTACCTCGGGGACGAGGGCGATGACGGCGCTGCTTGAGGTCGACGGCGTCACCGCCTTCTACGGCTCCTCGCAGGCACTCTTCGGCGTCGACCTCGCGGTCGGCGAGGGCGAGGTGGTGGCGCTGATGGGCCGCAACGGCATGGGCAAGACCACCACCATCCGCACCATCTGCCGCATGATGCCGCATCGCGACGGCAGCATCGCCTTCGCCGGCCGCGACCTCGCGCGGCTGCTCTCGCACCGGGCCGCGTGGCTGGGCCTGGGCCTGGTGCCGGAGGGGCGGCGCTGCTTCCCGACGCTGACGGTGCGCGAGAACCTCACGGCCGCCGCCCGCGCCGGCCACTGGAGCGAGGAGCGGGTGATTGCGCTCTTCCCCCAGCTTGCCGGGCGCCGGCATCAGAAGGCCAACACGCTCTCCGGCGGCGAGCAGCAGATGCTCGCCATCGGCCGGGCGTTGATGACCAACCCGAGGCTGCTCATCCTCGACGAGGCGACCGAGGGGCTCGGCCCCCTCGTGCGCCGGGAGATCTGGTCGGTGATCGCGCAGTTGAAGGATGCCGGCCTCTCGATCCTCGTAGTCGACAAGTCGATCGCGGCGCTCACCGCGGTCGCCGAGCGCTGCGTCATCCTGGAGAAGGGCGCGACCTGCTGGTCGGGGCTGAGCGCCGAGCTCACGCCGGAGCTCACGCAACGATACCTGGGCGTCTGAGGACCCCGCCCTGGCGCACGATACGACCTTAGAGGGTCACGTCGGCTCGAACGCCCCCACCTCCCCCTGTCCCCCTCCTCCCAGGAGGAGGGGGACAGGGGGAGGTGGGGGCGCGATCAGGCGCGTCAGAAACCGATCGCCTTGAAGGCCTTCGTCTGGGCGGTCATGGCAACCTCGGTCGGCAGGCGCTCCATGCTGCTCGCGCCGTAGAAGCCGTGCACGTGCTGCGCGTTCCGCAGCACGTAGGTGGCGTCCTCGGGCGAGGCGATGGGTCCGCCGTGGCAGAGCACGATCACGTCCTCGCGCACCGCCCGCGCGGCCGATGCCCACGCGTCGATCAGCGGCACGCAGTCCTCCAGCGACTTCGCCGTCTGCGCGCCGATGGTTCCGCTGGTGGTGAGCCCCATGTGGCAGACGACGATGTCGGCGCCGGCCTGCGCCATGGCGACCGCGTCGTCCTCCGAGAAGACATAGGGCGTGGTGAGCAGGTCGGCCTCGTGCGCCGCCCGGATCATGTCGACCTCCAGGCCGAAGCCCATGCCGGTCTCCTCCAGGTTGGCGCGGAAGACGCCGTCGATCAGCCCCACCGTCGGGAAGTTCTGCACGCCCGAGAAGCCCAGCGCCTTGAGCTCGCCCAGGAAGCGGTCGAGCACGAGGAAGGGATCGGTGCCGTTGACGCCGGCCAGCACCGGCGTGTCGTGCACCACGGGAATTACCTCGTGCGCCATCTCCTTCACGATCTCGTTGGCGTTGCCGTAGGCGAGCAGGCCGGCGAGCGAGCCCCGGCCTGCCATGCGGTAGCGGCCGGAGTTGTAGATGACGATGAGGTCGATGCCGCCCGCCTCCTCGCACTTGGCGGAGAGCCCGGTGCCGGCGCCGCCACCGATGATCGGCTCGCGGCGGGCGACCATTCCGTGAAACCTGTCGAGCAGCGTTCGGCGATCCATGCCCGGCACTGGCGCTCCCCCTCCGTGAATTTGCCTGCTTCGTCGACGGCCGATGCTACGCCCAAAGCGGGTCCGTTGCAGGAATATTCGCCCCGCGCGTGGCTCCTGCGTCCCCTGCCGCGCGACGGCCCGGCGCGTTACGGCGGCTATCGCCGACGCAAGACGATGCGGCGCCCGCAGGGCCGCGGCCCGGCACCGAATCAGGGAGCGATTGCGCGCCAGCTCTCGACGAGAGCCTGGGAGAACGCGGCGTCGTTGACGTGCAGCGGCAGGCGGACGAGGCGTCTCCGCCCGGTCTGCCGGACGGTGCTTTCGAGCGCCTCGAAGAGCGCCGCGTCGGCCTCGGGGTCGTGGAAGGGCATCCCCGGCGCGTCGATGAGCGAGACCCCCTTCTCGGGGATCAGGAAGCGGACCGGCCCGTCACACTGATTCAGCTTGTCACCGATCCACGCGCCCATCGCCCGGTTCTCCTCGGGCGTGGTGCGCATGAGCGTGACCTGCGGATTGTGCACGTGGAGGGTGCGCTCCCGGTACTGCGCGGGCACGGTCTCGAGCGCGCCGAAGTTCACCATGTCGAGCGCGCCGCAGGAGCCGACGTAGGGCAGCCCTGTGCGGGCGAAGGCGCCGAGGCGGTCCGGGCCTGCGCTGAAGACGCCGCCCATGAGCAGGTCGCACACCTCGGTGGTGGTGCTGTCGATGCAACCGAGGACGAGCCCCGAGTCGACCAGCTTCTCCATGGAGCGGCCGCCGGTACCGGTCGCGTGGAACACCAGGCAGTCGTGGTCGGCCTCCAGCAGCGCGCGAACCTGGTCGACGCAGGGGGTGGTGACGCCGAACATGGTCATGCCGATGGCGGGCTTGTCGTCGCCCGCCGGCGCCTCGCCCTGCATCATGCCGGCCAGCGCGTGGGCCGCGTTGGCGAGCACCACCCGCGAGATGCGGTTGAGCCCGGCCACGTCCGCCACCGAGTACATCATGGTGATGTCGTTGGGCCCGACGTAGGGCGCGACGTTGCCGGAGGCGACGGTGGAGACCAGCACCCTGGGCACGCCGATGGGCAGCGCCCGCATCCCCTGCGAGACCAGCGCCGTGTTACCGGAGCCGCCGGCGCCGATGACGCCGCCGATGTCGCCCTGCGTCGGCAGGAAGCGCGCCAGCGCCTCGCCCATGGCGGCCACCGCCTGGCCGCGGTCGTCGTGACCCAGCACAGCATCCGCGCCGTCGGCATGGTGCCCCGCGACCTCGGCCGCGCTCACGTCCGCGCCCTCGGGCGCCGCCCCGCCGCCGGTGCCCACGTCCACGACGCAGGTCGCCACCCCCGCCGCCTGCAGCAGGTCGCGGATGTAGAGCAGCTCCTCGCCCTTGGTATCGAGGGTGCCGACGATGTAGGCATTTGCCCCCTTCATCCCGCTACTCCCGTCCAATGCGCCCCGCCTGGGGCGCGTCGTCGCGGCTACGCCAGTGGCGGGCGATGTCGATGCCGCGGCAGAGCCAGACGCGGTCGTGGGCGAGCACGTGGTCGACGAAGCGCCTGAGCGCGGCGAAGCGCCCCGGCCGGCCCACCAGCCGGCTGTGCAGGCCGATGCTCATCATGCCGGGCTGCTCCGCGCCCTCCTCGTAGAGCACGTCGAAGGCGTCCCGCAGGTAGGCGAAGAAGGGCTCGCCCCAGTCGAAGCCCGGCGCCGTGGCGAAGCGGTGGTCGTTGTGATCGGCCGTGTAGGGGATCATCAGCAGGGGCCTGCCCGCCTCGTCGGCCCAGTAGGGCAGCTCGTCGGCGTAGGAATCCTGGCTGTAGAGAAAGCCCCCCTCCTCCGCCACCAGGCGCACCGTGTTGGGGCTGCGGCGGCCGAGGAAGTAGCCGAGAGGGCGGGCGCCCGTGAGCTCGGTCTGGAGCGCGATGGCCTTCTCGATGTGGCTGCGCTCCTCGTCCTCGGGCACGGCGTGGTAGTCGATCCAGCGCAAGCCGTGGCTCGCGATCTCCCACGCCGCCTCGCCCATCGCCGCCACCGCTTCCGCGTTGCGCGCGAGCGCCATGGCGACGCCGAAGACCGTGACCGGCACCGCGCGCTCGGTGAACAGGCGATGCAGGCGCCAGAAGCCGACGCGGCTGCCGAACTCGTACATGGATTCGATGGGCAGCGCGCGCTCGCCCACGCGCGGCTCGGCGAAGCCGAATTCGGTGAGCAGCGTCTCCGAGCCGGCATCGCCGTGGAGAATGCTGTTCTCCGCGCCCTCCTCGTAGTTGATGACGAACTGCACGGCAACACGGGCATCGCCCGGCCAGCGCGGGTGCGGCCGGTTGCGGCCGTAGCCCACCATGTCGCGGGGGTAGCGCCTGGCGGCCATCGCGCTCTCACGGTCCTAGCGGAAGAGTCCGGCGTTCTCGCGGACGAAGGTGCGGAAGTCGCGGGCGCGGCGCCCGGTCACCCGCTCGACCACGTCGGTCACCGGCGCGCCGAAGCCCTCGCGGAAGAGGCCGTCGATCTCGACCAGCGCCTGCGCCGCCTCGGGCCCGATGCCGGCCTCCACCAGCGCGGCCCGCGCCTCCTCGTCGCTGACCGAGACGTAGCGCACCTGCCTGCCCAGCTCCTCGGAGAGGATCGCCGCGCACTCGGCATAGGAAACCGCCTCCGGCCCGGTGATCTCGTAGGTCTCGCCCTCGTGCCCGTCCTCGATGAGCGCCGCCACCGTCACCGCCGCGACATCCTCGATCTCGACCAGCGACACCCTGGCATCGCCCAGCGGCGCGTAGAACTCCCCGCGCTCGCGGATGAGCGGCGCGAAGCGGCGGAAGTTCTGCATGAAGGCGTTGGGCCAGAGATGGGTGCGGAGGATGCCGCTCTCGTCGATGCGGCGCTCGATCACCCCGTGCCAGCGGCGGATCGTGGTGGGCGCGTCTGGCGCGGCCCCGATCGCGGACATCTTCACGATGCGGCGGATGCCGGCCCGCACTGCCGCCTCGACCGCGTTCAGCTCGAACTCGACCATCCCTTCGGAAAAGGCGCAGAGGAGCGAGAGGGTCTCGATCCCCGCGAACGCGGCGTCGAGGCTCTCGGGCCGGGCGAAGTCGCCCTCGACATAGTCCAGATCGTGGCCGAACTGCGCCTGCGCGCGCCCGACGTCGCGGGACATGATGCGGAAGGGGTGGCCCGTCCGGCGCAGCTGGGCGACGGTGGCGCTCCCCGTCGTCCCGGTGGCGCCGGTGAGCAGGATCATGGCGGCTCCCCGCTGGGTGTTCCCGCTCCGGATGCTAGTCGATGCCCGCGCGTGCCTCCAGCGGGATCGAGCCGGGCCGTCCCGGCAAGCGCGGCGACGCGCCTCTCAGTGGTCGTGGCCGTGGTCGCCGTGGCTGCCCAGGGTCACCGTGTACTGGAGGACGACCTGATCGTCCTCCTCCTGGTCGGTCAACTCCTCCCGGTTGTACTGCAGGCGCACCTGCCCGAAGCGGTCGTCGGTCCAGTCGGCCATGACCGCGAGCGCGCGCGGGTCGTGACCGATCTCGGCCTCGTTGGGCGTGCGCAGGCGGGAATAGCGCGCACCGACGCGCCACTCGGGCATGATCCTGTAGACCGCCTGGGCGTACCACCCGCTGCTCCTGCCGTCGAAGTCGAGCGTTTCCTCGTGCTCGTGGACGTGCACCTCCTCGCCTTCCACCTCCAGTTCCTCCTCCGCAAGCGTGTAGGTGCCGCTGTCCTTGAGCCAGAGATACTCGCCGAGGAGCGTCAGCCCGCTCTGGCGCGCATCGCCGGTGGGCGCCCAGGCGAAGCCGGCGTCGACGCCGAAGAGCTGGCGATCGCCGGTGAAGGTGCCCTCGGAGAAGAACGCCGCGTGGTCCTCGTGCTCGTGGTCTTCGCCCTCCTCGTGGGCGTGCTCCTCCTCCTCGTGATCGTGGGGGGCGCCGCCCGCGCCCCTCGGCTCGCCGTCCAGCAGGGAGCCGCCGAGCCGCCACGACGAGTTGCTTCCCAGCTCCCCGCCGAAGTGCGCGAAGGCCGACCATGTCCGGCGGCCGTCGTCGGAGCCGCCGAAGGGGTAGTCGTCGCCGCGAAAGAGACCGCCGCCGATCTTGCCGTCGAAGAGGCTGGGCAGCGCCAGCGAAAGCTCAATGCCGTCGTCGTTGAAGGCGTTGTCCAGATAGACCCGGTAGGGCAGTGAACGGTCGGCGAAGTCGTCCTCGTGCGCGTGGCGCTCGTTGAGATAGCCGAAGGTCCAGAGCGCGCGGCCCGCCTTCACGCTCATGCCTCCGGGCAGCCCCGCGCCCGGCAGGGTCCGGACGTAGGCCTCCTCGACCTCCACTTCCGCCGCCTCGCCGGGATGGGCGTGGATCCCGAGCGTGAGATTGCCGCGAACCGCATCGCTGACATCGCTCGCCAGCACGAGCTCGCTGTGGTCGAGCGAGAAGCCTTCCGGCGCGCGCTCGCCCTCGTGGCCGAGGGGAAAGCCGGGAATCTCGGACTCGTCGGCAGAATAGGCCGTGGCCAGACCCCTGATGACCGCCGTGATGCTGGGATTCAGGAGGTCGCCCTCGTCCTCGTGCGCCGCCATGCCGTCGCCGTGATCGTGCGCATGGCGATCGTCGTCCGCCTCGTGCATGTGGGCATCGTCGCCATGATCGTGATCGTCGTGCTCTGCCGCGGCAGTGCCAGATCGCGCCTGCAGCGCCTCGATCTGCGCTTCGAGCGCCCGGATGCGAGACTCGTATTCTTCGCGGAGCGCCGCCAGCTCCGCCGCCAGTCCGGCGGCGAAGGGGATGTCGCCCTCCGACTCGGCCTGTGCCGGCGGCGGCGCGAGCGATGCCGCGATCGCGGCGGTTGCGGCAAGAACTACGGCGTAGCGCATGTCGCCACTCCTTCCCTGGACATTGGGGAAATCCGATATCCGAAACTCACCATGTTATTTTATAACCTATATAATAACGTTGCAATCAAGCTGCAACAAACAGGCGGGACGACCCCCCGGGGCCTCTACAAGAGGCTTGCCCGGCAGGGCGTGCCGCCTGTCGCGCCGGCAGGCGTGCGGAAACGCAAGACGGCCGGCTGCCGCGCGCGACAAGTGGCCAGGGCGTTTCCGTCTGAAGTGAAAACGTCCTAGTAGGGCGCGCCCGAGAGAGCCATCGTCACGGTGTGCTCGATGTCGGCGATGGCGCCGGCCAGCTCGCGGCCGATCAGGTCCATCTTGCGCAGCTGATCGACGCGCGGGCGAAGCTGGTCGATGTTCCGGTCCGGAAAGATGTCGCCGAGCAGGTCGCAGGCGTCGACCAGGCCGATCAGGGCGACGTCGCGCGGGTCGGGGATGTCGTCGGAATGCAGGACCTGCCCGATCCGCAGCTTGACCTCCTGCTCCACGTTGCCGTCGATGGTGGGATAGCGGCGGGCGCGGAAGGCCCACATCACCCGCGCCTCGCGCTGCTCCAGAATGCCGCGCGCCACGAGGCTCTCCAGCGCCTGCTCGCGGATGCCGGGTGCGTCCTCGACGGAAAGCACCCTGATCCAGGTGCGCGTGTTCGTCGGCTGCCTCTGCGCCGCGATCTTCGCGAGCGTGCCGTCGAGCATGGGATTGCCCGTCGGCGTCGCGTCGTTGACCACGAGTTCGTCCGGGTCCGTGTCGATCCGGTAGGCGAAGGCCAGGTCCATCAGCACGGCGCCGGCAATGGCGCAGGAAAGGTTGGCCTTCGAGATGGGGACGAACGAGCCGTCCTCGTCGTCCAGCAGAAGCAGGAGGATCTCTTCGGTGAAGGTCAGCATGGGGCGGGGTCTCGCGGCGGCGTCATCGGCTCGAGCGCCGATCAAAGGACGCCCCGCACCGCTCTGTCAACGGCGGTTCCGGGTCGTGGCCGGGGGCGAAGGGATACGGCCGGGGACAGACCGCGCCAGGCCCGCCGCGTCAGCTCTCGAGGGCGGACCGCGCCTCGTCCATGCCCGGGTGGATCGTGATGATCTTGTCGAAGCCGCTCACCTCGAACACCTCCCGCACGAGGTCCTGCAGCGAGCAGAGCGCAAACTTCGCGTCCCGCCTCCACTGATTCTTCGCGGTCATCAGAACGGCACGAAGGCCCGCACTGCTGATGTAGGCAAGATTCTCGAAATCCATGACCACGGCGCGATCGTCATCCTCTATGGCGGTCCTGATCGCCTCCTCGAAATCGCGGGCATTGGTGGAGTCGACGCGCCCGCTCACGCGGGCCGACAGCACACCGTTCTGCCGCTCGACAACAACCTTCATGGACTTGCTCTCCTCGTATCGGGACCAATACATGCCGGCATCTGATTCGGAGGGCTGCCCCATATCACCACCGCCGGCTTCGCACCAGTCCCGATCATGGCTCGGCGAGGCCCCGGATCAGGTGCGGGGCTTGCGCTCGGCGACCACGAGGCCGGCCACCAGCCCGAGGCCTGCGACGGAGACCGCAAGCATCACCCACCATGACTGCGCCCATCCGCCCAGTCCCTCCACTGCAGTGGCCATCACCGGCGGGCCCAGCAGGCTGCCGATCGCGGCGCCCTGCACCACGAAGCCGCTGGCCATGGCGATGAAGGCGGCGCGCGGCGCGTGCGCGGCGGCCCCGGCGATCGCCGCCGCCGGCAGCAGCCCGCCGACCGCGCTGAACACGAAGGCGAGCACGATCTTGAGGTCGCCCGGCGTGCCGGAAAGAAAGATGCCGGCGGACGCTCCGCCCATGGCGCAGAAGGCTGTCCCGATCAGCGTCCAGCGCGGCGCGCGCAGGTGCATCAGCCAGGCCGCCGCGAAGTTGCCGAGCGCGTTGACCAGCACCACCATCGCGCCCCAGGTGGCGGCCCCGGCGGCGCTCCGCCCCTGGGTCTCGATCAGGAAGGTCGGCAGCCAGGTCATGATGGCGAACCACTGCAGGGTGTAGAGCGCGAAGCAGAGGCCGAAGAGCCAGAGCGCCGCGCGCGAGAGCGTGGCGCCCACGCCGGACCAGTCGAGCGCCTCGGCGTCGAAGGCGACGGGCCAGCGGCGGGGATGCAGGCTCCAGGCGAGCGCCGCGCCGAAGAGCGCCACCAGCGCCGCGCTGACCAGCCAGAAGCCGCGCCAGCCGACGGCGTCGAGCAGCGCCGGCGCGATCAGCATGGCGATGGCCATGCCGATCGGCATGTAGGCGCCCCAGATGCCGAAGGCGAGGCCGTGGTCGCGGGACCGTGCCGCGACGGCGATCAGCTTCGGCGCGGTCACGGTGACGCCGACGAAGCCGAAGCCCTCGATGAAGCGCGCGAAGAGCAGCCAGC
Organism: Alphaproteobacteria bacterium; assembly: GCA_022823305.1. GTDB lineage: Bacteria > Pseudomonadota > Alphaproteobacteria > UBA828 > UBA828 > WTGU01. The sequence continues at coordinate 12,058 of JAJDXK010000101.1, read as the reverse complement.
CGCTGCCGCTCACCAGGCCGCCCAACAGGCTGCCCGCCCCGAGGAAGGCCACGCCGGCAAGCATCAGGCGACGCGGCCCCGCCCGGTCGGAGAGCAGCCCCACCGTCACTGCCACGACGGCGCCGATCGCGTAGTAGATGGACGTGAGCCACCCGGCGGTGACGAGGTCGAGATCGAGGCTCGCGCGCAGCACGGGCAGGGCCGGCGGCACCTTGCCGACCTGGAAGCCGGCGAATATTCCGGCGCCGAGGGCCATCAGCACGATGTCCCAGCGCGTGGCCGCAGCCGGCGCCGACCCCTGCGTCATGACCCCTCGTGCGCCTTCCCGCCGATTCGCCGTCTCCGCCTCGTCGGCTCGCCGGGCGGACTCAGCCGGCGGCGTCGCACACGGCGCGGGCGATCCGCGCGACGGTCGCCTCGCCGAGATCGGCGTGCATGGGGAGGCTCAGCACCTGCCGGCTCAGGCGCTCGCTCACCGGCAGCGAGCCGGGGCCATCGCCGTAGGCCTCATAGGCCGGCTGCAGGTGCATGGGCATGGGGTAGTGGACCGCAGTCGGGATGTCTTGCGCCCCGAGCGCCGCCTGCACCGGGTCGCGCTCCGGGAGCCGGATCGTGTACTGCGCCCAGGTGGAGCGGCGTGCGGGCAGACGTTCCGGCAGGCCGGCGGCGCCGGCGAGGTCGGAGTCGTACCACGCCGCAACCCGTTCGCGCGCGTCGATCTCGTCATCGAAGGCCGCGAGCTTGACCAGCAGGACCGCAGCCTGGAGCGTGTCCATGCGGCTGTTGAGGCCGATGCGGACGATGTCGTACTTGCCCTCGCCCTTGCCGTGCTCGCGGATCGAGCGCCAGCGCGCCGCGCGCGCCGCATCGTCGGTGAAGAGCGCGCCGCCGTCGCCGTAGCAGCCGAGCGGCTTCGCCGGGTAGAAGCTCGTCGTCGTGACCGGCGCGAGCGCGCCGACCGGCCGGCCGCCGCTGGCGCCGCCGAAGCTCTGGGCCGCGTCGGCGATCACCAGCATCCCGTGCTCCGCCGCGACCGGCGCGAGCGCGTCGTAGTCCGCCGCCTGGCCGAAGAGGTCGGCCGCGATCACCGCCCGCGGCGTGAGCCGCCCCGCCGCCGCCACACGGGAGGCGCGCGCCGCGAGATCGGCCGGGTCGATCACGTAGCTCTCCTCGACCACGTCGACGAAGACCGGCGTGGCGCCGGCCACGGCCACCACCTCGGCGGTCGCGGTAAAGGTGAAGGCCGGGATGAAGACCGCATCGCCCGCGCCGATCCCCTCGGCCATCAGCGCGATCTGGAGGGCATCGGTGCCGCTCGCGCAGGTGACGGCGTGGGCCGCGCCGGCCCGCGCGGCGAGTGCTCTCTCCAGCTCCGCCACCGCAGGCCCCATGACGAAGCGGCCGTCGTCGAGCACGCGCGCGAGCGCGGCGTCGATCTCCGGCTTGAGGCGCCGGTACTGTGCGTGAAGGTCGATGAACGCGATGGGGTCGTGATCTGCGCTGGACATGCGGCTCCGTCTTCGTCGGTCGGATCGGGAGGCGGCGCGGCGCCGGCTCCAGCCGCTTCGCGTCCGGAGCGCCGTCGCGCGTCGCACCCCCGAAAAGGGCGGGATCGCGGCGCCGCATCGAAGGGGCGCCGACGTCTTGTTGCGCTTTTATATCACCGTGATATGTGAGGTTCACGGCGAACCGGCGATCCCTCATGGCAACAGAGCTTCCCATCGGCAACCCAGGCCCGCACGCCGAGCCACCCTCCAAGGCGGCGCGCCTGCGCGCGCTGCTGCACGCCCCTGCCCTCAGCTTCATCATGGAGGCGCACAACGGGCTCTCCGCCAAGATCGTGGAGGAAGCCGGCTTCGAGGGCATCTGGGCCTCGGGCCTTTCCATGTCGGCCGCGCTCGGCGTGCGCGACAGCAACGAGGCCTCCTGGACCCAGGTCCTGGAGATGCTGGAGTTCATGGCCGACGCCACCGAGATCCCGATCCTGGTGGACGGCGATACCGGCTACGGCAATTTCAACAACGTGCGGCGCCTGGTCAGGAAGCTCTGCCAGCGCGGCATCGCCGGGGTCTGCATCGAGGACAAGCTCTTCCCCAAGACCAACTCGTTCATCGGCGAGAACCAGCCGCTGGCCGACGTGGACGAGTTCTGCGGCCGCATCAAGGCGGGCAAGGACAGCCAGAGCGACGACGACTTCCAGCTCGTGGCACGCATCGAGGCGCTGATCGCGGGCTGGGGCATGGATGAGGCGCTGCGCCGGGCCGAGGCGTACCATGCGGCCGGCGCCGACGCCGTGCTGATTCATTCGAAGAAGGACACCGCGGACGAGATCACCGGCTTCTGCGCCTCCTGGGGCGAGCGCGCGCCGGTGGTGATCGTCCCGACCATGTACCACCGCACGCCGACGCAGACCTTCCGCGATGCCGGCGTTTCCATGGTGATCTGGGCCAACCACAACATGCGGGCCGCGGTGTCGGCGATGCGCCAGGTGAGCCAGGCCGTCAGGGCAAGCGAATCGCTCGCCGGGGTGGAAGGCGAGATCGCGCCGGTGCGGGAGGTGTTCGAGCTCACCGGCCAGGCCGAGCTGGCCGCGGCCGAGGCGCGCTATCTCGCCGCCGGCGGCGGCCCGCGCGCGATCCTGCTCGCGGCCTCGCGCGGCGCGCAGCTCGGTCCGCTCACCGAGCGGCGGCCGAAGTGCATGATCGACGTGCGCGGCGAGCCGCTGCTCCAGCGCCTGGTGCGGACCCTGAACCGGAGCGGCCTGCACGACGTGACGGTGGTGCGCGGCTATTGCAAGGGGGCGATCGACCTCGCCGGCATCGAGGCCGTCGACAACGACCGCTACGAGGACACCGGCGAGGCCGCCTCCCTCGCCTGCGCCTACAACCGCCTCTACGGCCCCTGCCTGGTCTCCTACGGCGACATCCTCTTCCGCCGCCACGTGCTGGACGGCCTGCTCGCCGCCGAGGGCGATATCGTGACGGTGGTCGACGCGCGGCGGCGGGCCGACTCCTCCCGCGCGCCCGACCGCGCCGTCGACTGGGTGCGCTGCTCGCGGCCCTTCACCGGCGGCTACCTCGACGACGAGCGCGTGACCCTGGAGGCCATGTGGAGCGACAGCGCCGGGGCCGAGGACGCCCACGGTGAGTTCATCGGGCTGGCCAGGCTGAGCGCGGAAGGCGCGACCCTGGTGCGGGGCGCGCTGGACGCCATGGGCAGGGACGGGAGCCTGGAGGGCGCCGACCTGCCCGAGCTCTTTACCCGCCTGATCGACCGGGGGGCGGCCATCGACGTTCACTACGTCACCGGCCACTGGCTCGACCTGGACGACGCCTTCGACCTCGCTTCCCTGCGCAACCTCGTCTAGCCCGGAGTGCGGGCCGCGACCCCGCCAAGAATTGGGGATGGGGATTAGGCGATGTGGGCTTTAGGCTTGTTAGGTTCGAACTTAAGATGCTCTTTTACTGCATTCTTGAGGAGCTTGGATAGCTGATGTGCTGCTGGCGGCGATAGCGCGTAGATCAGTCGATGATCTTCAGTTCTCCTATCTCCTAAGCATACTAATATATTCCTGCCATCTTCGTCAAGATGTACCGTCATTCGGTCCGTACTTATGAAGTCGTTCGTGGACTGTTTGAATTCTTCAGGTAGAGTTCCGCTATGACCGGATGGTGGCAAACACTCAATCATTGTACGTCACCTTTCATGTTTCGGGATTGTTCTCCCAAGTGACATCCTGCCATACACCTCTTGTGCTGTCCATGCTCCGTCCCGCGAACTCAACGTCCTCTCCCACTTTCTCCCTGATCAACCCTGAAAGAGTTTAGGCAAATAGGCGTACCACCGCCTTGCATAAGCTCTTCTCAGGTGTTTTCTGCTTGACATTAGCTGGGCTAATGGTCATGCTCACTCCTGCAACAATCATTCAGACCCGCCTCAAGTCGGGTCGCCTGCTGAATAGAACAGCCCTGACCCGGCAATGGGTAGCTCCCACTGCTTGGGCGAATAGGCAGGGACATCTCCTTTCTGGATGATTGTTGCAACGACCCGGCGCCAGGCTCGGGATCGTTGGTCATCCAGGGTCGGGAGACATCCCATGCGATCTATCCTCCGCTTCGTGGGGATCGCCTCACTGGCATCCGTGGTTTGTGTATCTTCTGCAAGTGCTCAATCTCATACTGCCGATGATGTTATCTTGGATGTTCTGGCTATGAAATGTTATTCTAATGATGCTTATCTAGCTGCATCCTCAGATGCTCAACGAATAAAGGTTCAATTGGAAGTGCGTTTGCTAACAGAAGAATTGATACGTAAATATGGTGATCAAGCAGTTAAGCTGGCTTCGAATTACCTTTTACATGAGTATTCTGGAGGCGCTGATCGTTTTGAAAAAGCATGTTCTTCGTTAGATTAACTCTCTTAATCCGTGGAGGCCTGTTATGTCTGATGAGAGCAATGGTAACGGCGATAACGATGCTACGCCTGTTGAGACGTTCGAGACTTTCAGCGAAGTCGAGCACGCCTTAGTGACTCACCGATACGTCCCACTTCTTCGTCTGACAGACTGGGACCTTTACAGGAGCCTCCACCCAGATACTCTATTCTTGGGAGTTCGTCATCAAGAAGGTCCGAGTAGTCTTTCCCTTGCAATACCTCGGAAGGATGCCGTCGAGATTGCGAAGAGGATTCTTCGAATCTGCGATCCTTCGACTCGGGATGAGATACTGGTCTATCTGGATCGGATTGAGAAGCTTCTACTTCAGGAACGGGAGTAATTTTGTTAGGGGATCAGGGCTTGCGCCCGATTGCCTCGCCCCAGGCGAAGGCGGCGAAGACGCCGGGCTCCTCCACCCACCGGTCGAGCGAGCGGCGCCAGCCGTCGAACTGCTCCCGGCTCGCGAGCCCGAGCTTCGTCGCCGCCTTGATGGTCGCCGGCGAGAAGAACCAGCCGACGATCAGGTCGTGCAGGAAGGCGAGGTCGTCCGCGCTGCTGTAGGCCTCGAACGACGCACTCGCCCGGATATCCTTGAACCCGGCATCGACGAGCGCGCGCGGAAGCTCCTTGCCCATCTGGGGATGGCCGCCGTTGGCGGCGAGCAGTCTGAGGAAGGTTCCCCATACCCTGTCGTCGCCGAGACCGCCGATCTCGAGCTCGGGCTCGAAGAAGGCCGAGTCGCCGAACACCTCCCGCGCGGCGAAGAGACCCCCCGGCTTCAGCACCCGCCTGACCTCGGCCAGCACGGCCTGCGTGTCGGGAGCATGGTTGAGCAGGGCGTGGCAGTGGGCCACGTCGAAGGAGGCGTCCTCGAAGGGAAGGTCCGTCGCGTCGCCGGTCTGGAAGATCGCGTTGTCGTGTCCGCCGGCAGTCGCCGCGGCGCGGGCGACCTCGATCTGGGACTCCTCCATGTCGATGCCGTGCAGCGCGCCGGGCGCCACCGCCTGCGCCAGACCCACGGAAATCGTGCCGGGACCGCAGCCGAGGTCGAGCAGGCGCATGCCGGGCTCGAGGTGCGGCAACAGGTGCGCCGCGTTGATCGCGGCGTTTCGCCGGTCCAGCATCTTCTGGAATTCGGGGCCGTAGCCCATGGTGTAGGTGGGCGCGGGCGCGCCCGTGGACTCATCGCGGCTCATCGATCGCTCCCGTATTCGTTCATCGCCGCCTGGTATTGCGGCGGGGGTCGGGCGATGGTCCCCTGCAGCACATCGCCCATGGATTCATGTGGGTCCTGACGCCGCGGAGGAAAGCCCGATGGCGAACGAACTGCAAGGCGCCTGCCATTGCGGCGCGATCGAGGTCACGCTCGAGGTGGAGAAGGGCACCGCCCTCTCGCCGCGCCACTGCGGCTGCAGCTTCTGCCAGAAGCACGGCAGCCTCTACGTCTCGGCCTCGTCGGGCCGCCTCACGATCATGCTGGCCCAGCCCGAGCGCGTCAGCCGCTACGCCTTCGGCCACGAGACCGCGACCTTTCTCGTCTGCGCCCGCTGCGGCGTGATGACCGCCGCGGTGAGCGAGATCGAAGGCCGCCTCCATGCGGTGCTCAACGCGAACATGCTGTCGCCGCCGCTCGATATCGAGCGGGGAACGGTTCCCGTAGCCGACTACGAGGCGGAGGACGTGCCGCAGCGGCTGGAACGCCGCGGCCAGCGCTGGATCGGCAACGTCACCATCGTCGAGGCTTGAGCGCGGCGGTCGAGAGGTTCAGAGCGCGGAGAGGAACTCCGCCAGCACCGCGTTGAAGCGCTCGGGATACTCCCAGAACATCATGTGGCCGCCGAAGGCTTCCACGCGCGAGTTGGGGCAGTGCCTCGCCAGGAAGGGCTGCGCGGTCGCGGCCCAGTGGTCGGCGACGAAGAAGATGGAGGGAATCTCCGCGTCCACCCGCTTCGCCTCCTCCAGGTAGTTGGCGAAGCAGACGTCGGCGATGAGGTTGGCGGCAATCAGCGGCGGCGTCGCCAGCGACTGCTCGACCACCCAGGCGGTGACCTCGGGCGACATCTCGCCCTCGATCATGACGTTGTCGGCGTACCAGGTGACCACGCCGCGCTGGCCCTGGGTGGTCTGCACCCCCTGGAAGAAGCCGGCGAGATCGGGAATCGCCCCCTCGACCCAGTCGCCCGGCTCGCAGCTCATGCCGAGCGGCGGCATGTCGACGGAGACGAAGCCGCGAATCCCGCTCGCGCCCCGGTTGCGAACGTGGTGCCAGCCGGCGAGCGAGCCGGCGGACCAGCCCAGGATGACCGGGTTCTCGACCTTGAGGTGCGCGAGCAGCGCGGCGAGATCGGCCGCCTGGGTGGCGTAGTTGTTGCCGTCGCTCGTCACCGTGGAGCGGCCGTGGCTGCGCGGGTCGAAGGAGATGACCCGGTGCGAGCCGGCGAACGCGGCAAACTGGTGGTCGAAGACCCTGGTGGTGAAGGTCCAGCCGGGGATCAGGACCAGCGGGGCGCCGGCGCCCTCGTCCTCGTAGTAGATGTCGACGCCGGGCGCGACCTCGACGTAGGAGCCGGTGCGTTGAGCGGCCATGTCACCCTCCTGGATGGAACCCCGCCTGCGGACACGCCGGTCCGGCTAGCCGTTGCGGTAGACGTAGCTGTAGCCGTTGATCGCCGGCACGCCGCCGAGATGGGCATAGAGAACGCGCGACCCCGGCGGGAAGTATCCCTTGCGTACGAGGTCGATCATGCCCTGCATGGATTTCCCCTCGTAGACGGGGTCGGTCATCATCCCCTCGGTGCGGGCGGCGAGGCGGATCGCCTCGTTCGTCTCCGCCGACGGCACGCCGTAGGCGGGATGGGCGTAGTCCTCGAGCAGGACGAGGTCGTCGTCGGCGATGTCGCGGCCAAGCTCGACCAGCGCGGCGGTGTTGCGGGCGATCTCCATCACCTGGGCGCGGGTCTGCGCCGGCGTGCCCGAGGCGTCGATCCCGACGACCCGGTCGGCGCGCCCGTCGCGAGCGAAGCCGACCAGCATGCCGGCGTGGGTGGAGCCGGTGACGGTGCAGACGACGATGTAGTCGAAGGCGAAGCCGAGCTCCGCCTCCTGCGCCCGCACCTCCTCGGCGAAGCCGACGTAGCCGAGCCCGCCCAGCCTGTGCACCGAGGCGCCGGCCGGGATGGGATAGGGCTTCCCGCCCCTGGCCTTCACGTCCTCGATGGCGCGTTCCCAGCTCTCGCGGATGCCGATGTCGAAGCCCTCGTCGACCAGCTCGATCTCGGCGCCCATGACGCGGCTCATCAGGATGTTGCCGACGCGGTCGTAGACCGCATCCTCGAAGGGCACCCAGCTCTCCTGCACCAGCCGGCACTTCATGCCGAGCTTGGCGGCCACGGCGGCGACCTGCCGCGTGTGGTTGGACTGGACCCCGCCGATGGTGACGAGGGTGTCGGCATTCGACGCGATGGCGTCGGGCACGATGTACTCGAGCTTGCGCAGCTTGTTGCCGCCGAAGGCGAGGCCCGAGTTGCAGTCGTCGCGCTTGGCGTAGAGCTCCACCGCGCCGCCCAGGTGCTCGGAAAGCCGGCCCAGCTTCTCGATGGGCGTGGGGCCGAAGGTCAGCGGATAGCGTTCGAACTTCTGCAGCATTCGCGACCCTCGCTGCCGTGCCCGGCACGGTGACCCTCAATCCCACCACAAGCGGCCGGGCCGCGTCCACCGCGGGGCGCCCGCGCGCAGCGGCAGGCCGAAAAAGAAGACGCCGCCCACCGGGCGGCGCCCTCCACATGGAATAGCGTCAGTCGCCTAGCTCGCGCAAGGATTGCACGGGTTGCAGGGATTGCAGGGATTGCAAGCCTCGCACGGGTTGCAGCCTCCGCACGGATTGCAGGGGTTGCACGATGCGACGACGATGGGCTGCTCGCCGGCCGACACGGCCGAGGGCGCAAGCGCGGCGCCCGCCGCCATGGTGACGACGCTGACAGCTATCACGGTCTCCTTGATCATGATTAGCCTCTCCTCGCTGGTTTCTCGGTTTCGGCCACGGAGCCGCACCCTCCCGCGCGGCCCGCGAAGCCAAGCTCGATGATGGGGCACACGGGCGGCGACGGAAAGGGTTATGTGGCCGGCATCGCGATATTGTGATCGCGGCGGATCGCGCTTGACGGGCGGCAGGACGTTCCCGCATCCATGCACGACGGCCGCTCCCGCCGGTCGGCCGCCACCGATCGGTCCGGTGCTATGATGGCGGGCGGCGAGCATCGATCCACGACTCCACCCCGGACCCCTGAAGAGGAAGCGACAAGGTAGCCACCGTGCCGGAGCGGGAGAGCGACAGGCTGAGCGGGCGCGTGCGCCGCTACGCGCGGGTCGGCACCCAGGTCGGCGGCATCGCCGCCCGCATGGCCGGCCAGCGCTATCTCGGCCTGCCCGCCGACCGCGAGCGCAACGCCGAGGAGCTGAAGCGCGCGCTCGGCGGCCTCAAGGGACCGCTGATGAAGGTCGCGCAGCTGCTGGCGACCGTGCCCGGCGGCCTGCCGGAGGAATATTCCGAGGCGCTCGGCACCCTGCAGTCGAGGGCGCCGGCGATGGGCTGGGGCTTCGTCAAGCGGCGCATGGCCGCCGAGCTCGGCCCCGACTGGCGCGATGCCTTCGCCGCCTTCGAGACCGACGCGGTCGCCGCCGCCTCCCTCGGCCAAGTGCACCGCGCCACCGGACACGACGACAGGGCGCTCGCCTGCAAGCTGCAGTATCCCGACATGGCGTCGGCCGTGGCGGCGGACATCCGCCAGCTCAAGCTGATCTTCGCGATCTATGCCCGCTACGACCGGGCCATCGACACCGGGGAGATACACGCCGAGATCGCGGCGCGCCTGCGCGAGGAGCTGGACTACGAGCGCGAGGCCGGACACATGGCCCTCTACGGCGAGATGCTGGCGGACGAGCCCGGCGTGCGCGTGCCGGTGGTCGAGGCCGCGCTCTCGACCAGGCGCCTGCTCACCATGAACTGGCTCGACGGCGCGCCCCTGCTCGACTTCAGGGAGGCCGCGGCCGAGCGGCGCAACGCCATCGCGCTGCACATGTTCAACGCCTGGTACGTGCCGCTCTACCGCTACGGCGTGCTGCACGGCGACCCGCACCTCGGCAACTACACGGTGCGCGAGGACGGCACGGTCAACCTGCTCGACTACGGCTGCATCCGCGTGTTCGACAGCCGCTTCGTGCGGGGCATCATCGACCTCTACCACGCGGTGCGTGACGAGGACCGCGACCTCGCGGTGCACGCCTACGAGACCTGGGGCTTCAGCGATCTCTCCAACGAGATGGTGGAGGCGCTCGACATCTGGGCCCGCTATATCTACGGGCCGCTCGTGGACGACCGCGCCCGCCTGATCGACGAGTCCGGGAATGCGCGCTACGGCGGCGAGGTTGCAGCCAAGGTGCACCGGGAGATCCGCCGCCTCGGCGGCGTCACCCCGCCCCGCGAGTTCGTGCTGATCGACCGCTCGGCGATCGGCCTCGGCTCGGTCTTCCTTCACCTCAAGGCCGAGCTCAACTGGCACCGGCTCTACGAGGAGCTGATCGCGGGCTTCGATGCCGCCCGGATGATGCGCCGACAGGCGGCAGCGCTCGAGCGCTGCGGCGTGCCCGAGGCCGCCTGAGCGGCGGCGCGGGCCCGGCTTCGCCGTCCTCCAGTGTACCCATGAGAATGCGCGAACCGGGCCTTGGCAAACCGCATCGGGCGGGGCATTGTGGCGCCGCTCCCGGGCAGGCGGAGTCGTCGGTGCAGGCATGAGGATCGGGGTTCCGAAGGAAATCGTGCCAGGCGAGACTCGAATCGCCGCCTCCCCGGATTCCATCAGGAAATTCACGGACCTCGGAGTCGAGGTGCTGGTGGAGAGCGGCGCCGGCGCCGGCGCGCAGATGTCGGACGAGACGCTGACCGAGGCCGGCGCGCACATCGTCCCCGATGCGAAGACGGTGTACGGCGAGGCCGATCTCGTCACCAAGGTGCGCGCGCCGCTCAGCGACGGGAACGCGCTGGACGAACTCGCCCTGGTGCGGCCCGGCGCGGTGCTGGTCGGCCTGCTGGCGCCGCTGCAGCAGCGCGAGCTGGTCGACCGCTACGCGGCGCACGGCGTCACCTCCTTCGCCATGGAGCTGATCCCGCGCATCAGCCGCGCCCAGTCCATGGACGCGCTGTCGTCGCAGAGCAACATCGCCGGCTACAAGGCCGTGATCGACGCCGCCGACCGCTTCGGCCGCATCCTGCCCATGATGATGACCGCCGCCGGCACCGTGGCCCCGGCCCGCGTCGTCGTGCTGGGGGCCGGCGTCGCCGGGCTGCAGGCGGTCGCGACGGCCAAGCGCCTCGGCGCCCTGGTCTCGGCCTTCGACGTGCGCCCCGCGGTCAAGGAGCAGGTCGAGAGCCTCGGCGCCAAGTTCATCTCCGTCGACGCGGACGCCGGCGAAGCCGAGACCGCCGGCGGCTATGCGCGCGAGATGGGCGACGAATACAAGCAGCGCCAGGCTGCGCTCATTCACGAAACCCTGAAGAAGCAGGACATCTGCATCGCCACCGCGCAGATTCCGGGCAGGCCCGCCCCGGAGCTGATCTCCGAGGCGATGGTCGCTGACATGAAGCCCGGCTCGGTGATCGTCGATCTCGCGGTGGAGACCGGCGGCAACTGCGCGCTCAGCGCCTACGACCAGGTGGTGGTGCGCCACGGCGTCACCATCATCGGCCACGCCAATTACCCGGCCCGGGTCCCGGTCGACACCAGCACGCTCTATGCGCGCAACCTGTTCAACTTCATCAAGCCCATGATCAGCCAGGAGAACGGCGCGCTCGCCATCGACTGGGAGGACGAGGTGATACGGGGAGCCTTGCTGACGAAGGACGGCGCGGTCGTGAACCCGGCGCTCCAGGGCGGGGAGCTCTAGCCGTGGAGCACGTGCTCGAGCTGCACCCGCTGGTCATCGCGGTCACGATCTTCGTGCTCGCGGTGTTCATCGGCTACTACGTGGTGTGGAGCGTGACGCCGGCGCTGCACACGCCGCTGATGTCGGTGACCAACGCCATCTCCAGCGTGATCATCGTGGGCGCGCTGCTGGCGGCGACGCCGGCCGAGGGCAGCGTCGCCAAGATCCTGGGGGGGGTCGCCGTCGGCCTTGCCGCGGTGAACATATTCGGAGGCTTCACGGTCACGCAGCGAATGCTGCAGATGTTCAAGAAAAAGAAGTAGGCGGCTCTTTCCATGACCTCCAACCTGGCGGCGATCCTCTATCTGATCGCCAGTGTCTGCTTCATCATGGCGCTCAGGGGCCTCTCCTCCCCCTCGACGGCGCGCAGCGGCAACCTCTTCGGCATTGCCGGCATGGTGATCGCCGTCGGCACGACGCTGGGCCAGCCGGGAGTCGAGGACTACCTGTGGATCGGCGTCGGCATCGTCGTCGGCGGGCTGATCGGCACGGTGATCGCGCTCCGCATCCGCATGACCGCGATGCCGCAGCTTGTGGCCGCGTTCCACAGCCTCGTGGGGCTGGCCGCGGTGCTCGTCGCCGGCGCCGCGCTCTATGCGCCGGAGACCTTCCACATCGGCACGCCCGGCGATATCAGGCTGGTGA
>JAJDXK010000078.1 GCA_022823305.1 Alphaproteobacteria bacterium | reverse complement strand
CGACGGAAAGGGCTGGAACGAAATGCTCCTCCGGGACCGCCACGGCGAACCCCTCCAAACCGACGACAGAAAACTCGACTGAAAGCCGCCAACCCAACCTTGTTGATCACTTATCCGCGCTTCCAGACGATCGCTAACAGGGCGGCCGAATGCCAATCCTGCCGCGACGCCGCCCGCGCCCGCTACGACGCCCGCCGGGCCGCCGGGATCTGCGTCAGGTGCTGCACGCCCACCGACGGCGGCGCGGCCTGGTGCGCCCCCTGCACCGCGGCCAAGCCGGGGCACCGCGACCGCGAGGCCGAGAACGCCGCCAAGCGCCGGCTATACGCCGAGCGGCGGGCAAAGGGTTGCTGCGTCGGGTGTGGGACCCGAGCTGGACGGTGATCGAGATCGCCACCGGCGAGGACCTCGGCACCTATGACAGCGAGATGGAGGTCGCGGCCTGCCTCGCCTTCGCGAAGCTCTCGCGCGAGGAGGTGGAGGTGATTTCGGACGCCAGTCCCATGGCGACGATGACAGCGCCTCCCTGGTGGTGAGCGGTCGTCGGTGCGGCGGGGGACTTCCCAGCTGCGCCGCCGGCCCGCCGCCGGCATTCCGACCCGACAGGAAGGACATCGCGATGACCGGACAGGACATCGAGAAGCTGCGCGCCGAATATCGGGAGAGCTACCACCGGAAGACCGCCGCGCGCCGCGCCAAGGGCTTGTGCGTGACGTGTGGGAAGTGCCCGCCGACGCCGGGACGCACGCGGTGCGAGCCCTGCGCCGCCAAAAAGCGGCCGGGCGACCGCGCCCGTCACCACCGGCGCACCGCCGAGCGCATTGCGGCTGGGATGTGCCCCAGATGCGGCGAGCGCCCGCCCGCGCCCGAGCGCAGCCAGTGCGAGCCGTGCCTGGAGAAGGACGCCGCGACCGGCCGGGCCAGGGACGCCAGGCTCCGGGCCGCCGGGCTGCCCCGCCGCGATCCCGCCAGGGAGCGCGAATATGCGCGCGAGCACACCCGCCGCCAGACCGAGGCGCGCAAGGCCGAGGGCCTCTGCACCGCGTGCGGCAAGGCTCCGGCGGCGCCCGGCCGCGTGTCGTGCGAGCCGTGCCTGGAGAAGCGCCGCGCCTCCGATCGCGCCAAATACGCCGCCGGCAAGGCGGCCGGGAAGCCCTACGGCGGAGCGGACCCCGAGGCCAAGCGCCGCGCGGCCCGCGCCCGGGGCAAGCGGCGCAGGGAGGCGTGGCGCGAGGCCGGCCTCTGCCACTGCTGCGGCGCGCCCCCGGCGGTCGAGGGCGGCACGATCTGCTCGCCCTGCCAGGAGAAGCGCCGGGCGAAGGCGCGCCGCAAGTACGCCGAGCGGCGCGCCGCCGGACTCTGCACCAAGTGCGGGAGCCCCGCTTTCGGCGGCCTCACCTATTGCGGCCCCTGCGCCGCGATCCGCGACGCCCGGCGGCCGTCGGAGCTGAAGAACGCCCAGTCCCGGCGGCGATACGCCAGACTGCGGGCCGCCGGCCTGTGCACCGACTGCGGCGAGCCGTCCCAGGGGGCCAGTCGTTGTGCTCCTTGTGCGGAGCGTTCGTATCACCGCTCCGCGCATTTCAAGGGCATCCCCGAGTGGGACCCGAGCTGGACGGTGATCGAGATCGCCACCGGCGAGGAGCTCGGCACGTTCGACAGCGTGGCCGACATCGCGCTCTGCCTCGCCTTCGCGAAGCTCGGCCGCGACCAGGTGGAGATCGTGACCGACGCCTCGCCGATCAGTTCCTACGCAAGCTGGACGTAACCGGAAGCAGCGCGGCGGGGGCTTCCCGCTGCGCTGCCGGCCCGCCGTCCGCCGCCGTCCATACATATCGCCGGCCGGGCGTCCGCCGCTTCCGCCGGCCACACCGAAGGAGCATCCGCCGATGACCGCCTGCATTCCCGACGAGCCGACCTACTGCTTCTGCCCGGTGAGCGATGCCGACGGCGAGCCGCCGCAAATCGGGATCCTGGTCGAGGGACTCGGCTTCGCCGTCCCGACCGCGCTCGTCGCGCTCAGCCATGCCGACGGCATCGCCGTGTGCGACCGGATGAACAGTGCCCTCGGTCTCGACCGCGCCGCATGGACGGCGCTCGCGGCGCGCTGCCTGCGCGCCGCCGGGGCGGGCAGCACCGCCATCCATTGATCGCCGCGCCGCTCGTCCCCTCGCCGGCGGTCCGGCGCGGGGCGTCCGGCCGGGAGGTGGAGGGGAGCTTTCGCGGGGGACGCGTCCGGCAGGGCGGCGGGAGGGAGTTCCGCCGCGCCGATGCCGGGCCGGGCAACGGCAGAGGAGTTCCCCGCCCATGTTCCAATCCGATCATTCCCCCGACCTGCCCGCCGGCGTCATCGCCGAGCTGGGCATCGACCCGGCCGCCGTCCGCGAGACGATCGAGGACGCGCGCGCGATGCGCTGTCCGGATCGGCCGGCGGTCTACCCCGAACGCAGCTTCGCCCGTCTCGTCCCGGAGCCGGCGGCGGGGGGTCTCGGCGAGGCGGCGCCGGACGAGCCCTGGGACCCGGCAGCAGCGCTTCCCCCGGCGTGATGGAGGTGGAGAAGGGCTTGGAGAAGGTGAGCGGACGGGGGTTCGGGAGGGTGTCCCGGCCTCCGGTCGCTCGCAAACCATCGTCATCATCCAGACCCATGAGGAGATCGTCATGGCATTCGGAAAGAACCACGCTGAGCTG
>JAJDXK010000041.1 GCA_022823305.1 Alphaproteobacteria bacterium | reverse complement strand
GGACGGCCGCACAACGCTGCGGCTCACCGGCGGGCACGAGGTGCCGGTGAGCCGCACGTACATGGCCGCCGTCCGCGCCGCCGGCCTGGTCTGAACGATGTCGGCCGACCGGCGCTGGGAAGCGCGCACGCTGGAGGGCCTCGCGGCGTTTCGGGCGGGCCGTATCGAGGCGGCATACGCCGCGTGGCGCTCCGCTTCTGCCATCGGCCGGGCGTTTGCTGCAGACGACCCGCGCCGCGCCGCGAGCCGGACCCACCTCGCCCTCTGCCACGCCGCGCAAGGCGACGCCGCGAGCGCGCGCCGGGCCTTCCGCCGGGCGCTTCGTGCTTGGGAGGCAGCGGAGGCCTGGGTCGCGCGCATGGCGCTCCCCCAGCGCGCGCGCAGCTCGGGCTTCCACCTGCGGCTGCAGACGAAGCACCCCGGCGCCTACGACGCGCTCGCCCGCGCCGAGTTCGCCCGGCTGCTGGGTGCCGGGCGCGCCGCGGCGCTCGCCGGCTGCGCCCACCTCGCCCGCGACCCGGTGGCGGCGCTCGAAGAGGCGCACGCGAAGCGGGTGGCCGGCCTCAGCTGGCGCGACGCCGACTGCGCGCTCATCTGCCGTGCGCTCGCAGGCCTCCGGCAGGAGGCGGGAGAGGATGCGGCGGCACTGGACGCCCGCAGCCGGGCCGCGGCGATCGAGCGCGACCCGGTGCGCTTCGGCCCGGAGCGCCTGAGCGCCGCCGCGGGCGACGGGAGCCCGAGCGACCTCAGGCGTCTCGAGGCGGCGGTCTATCTGACTCCGGTGGTTCCTCGTCCTCGCTGACGGGCGGCCTGCGCCGGCTCCGGATCGCCTGCCACCACTCCGCGGCGCGGCGCGGCAGGCTCTCCAGCCCGTGGGGCAGGAACATCACGGTGAGGATCAGGATCGCGCCGTAGAAGAGCGGGCGCCACTCGTCGAGGCCGCGCAGTCCCTGGTCGACGATGGTCAGCACCGCGACGCCCAGGATGGGGCCGGCGATGGTGCGCGTGCCGCCCACGATCACCCAGACCAGCACGAAGAGCATGATGTGCAGGTTGAACTGGACCGGGTTGACGGTGCCGAGATAGTGACCGAGCAGCGCGCCGGCGAGCCCGGCGAAGGCGGACGCCAGCACCAGGGCGAAGGTCTTGTACCACCAGATGTGAACGCCGACCGATTCCGCGAGCACGTCCTTCCAGTGGATCGCATGCAGCGTGAGCCCGAAGCGCGAGCGCTCGAGACGGTAGAAGATGACGATGGTGGCGATCACCACCGCGAGGCAGAGGAAGTAGTAGGCGCGGGGGTCCGCCGACAGGTCGACCGTGCCGAGGACGGGGAGCGGAATCTCCGGAGAGGGGATGAACGAGATGCCGCCCGGGCCGCCGAAGGGGTCGCGGAAACGGTTCCAGGAGAGGCGGATCGCCTCGCCCGCGGCGAAGGAGCCGATCAGGAAGTAGAAGCCCTTCATGCGGAAGAGCGGGAAGGCGAGCACGAAGGCGATCAGGCCGGTGAACGCTGCGGCCAGCGGCGCCGCGACCCAGACCGGGAACCCCGCCTCCTTGGTGGCGAGCGCGCTGCCGTAGGCGCCGACGCCCATCATCACGACGTGGCCGAGCGAATACTCGCCCGCCAGCGTGAGGAAGCGGTAGCTCACCGCCAAGATCACGTTGATCAGCATGAAGATCAGGATGTCGAGCCGGTAGAGCGCGACCAGGAAGGGCAGCGCGCACAGCAGCGCCAGCAGCGCCGCGAGGCCGCCGCTCGTCGCCCAGAAGCGGCTAGACCTTCTCACCCTTACCCAGCAGGCCGGCGGGCCGCACGATCAGCACCAGCAGCATCAGCAGCAGGCCGAGGATGCTGGCGATGGTGCCGTCGAGATAGGTGGCCACGAAGGTGTGGAAGAAGGTGTAGAGCACCGCGGCCAGCACCGCGCCTTCCAGGCTGCCGATGCCGCCGACGACGATGACGATGAAGGCGGTCACGATCACCGGACCGCCGATGTAGGGGTAGACGCGGACCAGCGGCGCCATGATCGCGCCGGCGGCGCCCGCGAGGCCCGCGCCGAGTCCCATCGCGATCAACGCCAGCCTGTTGATGGACATTCCCTGCAGCGCCGCCGCCTCGCGGTCCTGCGCGCAGGCCCGGAGCGCCCAGCCCAGCCGCGTGCGCTTGAGGAAGAGCCAGAACCCGATCAGCAGCAGGACCGCGATGCCGAAGGCGACGAGCCGCTGCCACGGCACCGAGACGCCGTCCATGCCGAACAGCGGCGTCGCCCCGGGGTAGAGGGGCGGGATGTGCTTCATCAGGCCGACGCCGAAGGTGACCGCGGCGAGCACCTGGAGGATGAAGAGCACGCCGATGGACATGATGAGCCCGCCGAGCGGGTTTTCCCGCATCGGCTTGAACAGAAGCTGCTCGATGATCAGCCCGATGATGCCGACGATGATCATGGCCGCGACGACGGCGGCGAAGAAGGGCAGGTCGTGCTGGGCGTAGAGCCAGAACACGACGTAGGCGCCGGCCATGTAGAACTCGCCATGGGCGAAGTTGATGACCCGCATGACGCCGAAGATGAGAACCAGACCCACCGCCATCAGCGCGACGAAGCTGCTCTGCATCAGAGCGTTCACCAGCGTCTGAACGACAGTATCCACGGTCCCTCGTGCGGATCAGGTGCGTCTCAGGCGCGGCGCATGGCCCGCCTTCCCGGCGGCGCGGCCGGCGCGACGGGGCGTCCGCTTGTCCGGAGACGAATCCTACAACGGAAAAGCCGGGGCCGCACCGCCCCGGCTCCTCCTGGCGGCGGTCCGTGCTGCCGACGGACCCGCCGCCTCATAACGTGGTCGATGCCGCAGGCTGCAGGGTCAGCCCTGCTCCGCGGTATGCTTCTTCAACAGCTCGCCGTGCTTGTTCCACCAGTCGATGATGTTGCGGTACTCGACGATCGTGGCCTTGCCGTTCTGGATCTGCACCACCGGCCAGTTGCCGACCAGCGCGTTGTCGATGCCCCACAGCTCTTCGCCCCACCAGTCGGCGTCGCCGAAGACATGGGGGCCGCGTCCGCCTTCCTTCAGCGCCGCGAACACGTCCATCGGCTCGACGCTGCCGGCCTTCTCGGCCGCCAGTCTCCACATCTCGGCGATGGCGGGATACTCCCAGGTCACCGCGCTCCAGGCGTCCGGGAAGCGCTCGTTGTAGTTGACGAAGAATTCGTTGGGGTTCTCGAAGTTGATGTGCGGCTCGTTCATCGCCGGGTCGTCGAAATCCGGGAACTGGAAAATCAGACCCTCGAGGAACTCCGTGCTCGTTTTCTCGATAATCCGCCCGTAGAAATCGAGGGTGCAGGAGATGATCTGCCCCTTGTAGTCCTGCAGGAACAACTGCTCGCAGAGCAGGTTGACGAAGTCCGGATAGGCCGTGTCGAGGCAGACGATGTCAGGATTCTCGGCCAGCATCGCGGTCACGACCGGCGCGAAGTCGGTGGTCGCGATGTCGAAGTACTTGTTGTAGACGACGTCGATGCCTGCCGCCTCGAACGCAGCGAGATAGGTCGCGACCGAGGGCCACCCGAGCTCGTCGTCCTGGGCGCAGATCGCCGCGGTCTTGAGCTCCGGCCGGTTCTCGGCCAGCCACTCGACGCCGGTCACGTTGTAGAGCGGATGCACCTCGGCGGGCGCCAGGTGGTAGAGCGTATCGGGGGTGAGATCGCTCGGCAGCAGGGTGGTCGACAGCATCTTCTGCTTGGTGAAGAACTGCACGGCTGCCGGCGCGTCGGTGCCGCCCAGCATCAGGACCAGCTTGACCTCGTCCTCGAGCACCAGCTTCTTGGCGCCGATCAACGACTTGTCCGTCAGGTACTCGTTGTCGTAGGAGACGATCTCGACCATGTAGTTGTCGTCGCCGATCTTGATGCCGCCGGCCGCGTTGACCTGGTCGGCCCAGATCAGGCAAGCATTGCGGCCCGGCAGGGCCCAGCCGGCGACTTCGCCGGTGAGCGGCCCAAGGAAGCCGAGCTTGACCACCTTCTCCGCGCCCCGCGCGACGTAGGGGGCGCCGAACGACGACGCGGCGACGGCGCCGGCCGCGGCCGCGGCCGTGCCCGTGAATTGCCTTCGCGTAAATCCCTTCTTGGCCATGGCTGGCCTCCCTGTTGGCTGTGGCTGCACCGGGCGCCTTGGCACGACGTCTTGTTCGAGGGCAGCTGGATCGATTACGCTCCTTGCGCGCAATCTCTGCACAAAAGTGTAGTCGCGTTCATTGAGCAGAGTCAAGATCAGCGGACAATTGACTGTGAAAACGTGAATAGTTGGTTGGACCAATCGGCACGCCAATATTTTGGTTCTACCAATCGAATGTTTGTTGGAATTCTGCCGACGACAGCAGTCAGGCGGCTACCGGCCCCGTGCCCCCTATGCTATCCTGCCGTGCAGACGGTGTCGTTTGATCGACCGCGTCCCGTTCCCTTCGTGCCGTCCGGCTCGCGGCGGCAGGAAGGGGGGCGCGGCTGCGCGATGAAGAGGAGGTGCAGGCCCGATGGCGCGTGACCCGAAGTATGACTGCCTGTTCGAGCCGATCCGGATCGGACCCAAGACCATGAAGAACCGCTTCTATCAGGTTCCTCACTGCAACGGCGCGGGCTCCGAGCGGCCGGGCGCCCAGGCCGCCTTCCGCGGCATGAAGGCCGAGGGCGGCTGGGGCGGCATCTGCACCGAATACGCCTCGATCCATCCGGAATCGGACGACGTGCACCGCGTCTCCGCCCGCATCTGGGACGATGGCGACGTCATCAACCTCGGCCACATGTGCGACGAGATCCACAGGCACGGCGCGCTCGCCGGGATCGAGATGTGGTACGGCGGCCCGCACGCGCCCTGCATGGAGAGCCGCGCCGTGCCGCGCGGGCCCAGCCAGATCGCGTCGGAGTTCGAATCCCGCACCTACCCGCGCGAGGCCGACGAGGACGACATCAGGGACCTGATCCAGATGTACGTCGACGCCGCGATCCGCGCCGAGCGTGCGGGCTTCGACATCATCTACGTCTACGGCGCGCACAGCTACCTGCCGCTGCAGTTCCTCTCGAAGTTCTACAACAAGCGCACCGACCGCTACGGCGGCAGCTTCGAGAACCGGGCGCGCTTCTGGATCGAGGGGCTGGCCGGGGTGAAGCAGGCGGTGGGCGACAACTGCGCCGTCGCGACCCGCTTCGCCATCGACACGCTCTACGGCGCCGACGGCGTCGAGGTCGGCGACGACGGCTACAAGTTCGTCGAGCTCGCCACCAGGGAAGGCGTGGTCGACCTCTGGGACGTCAACATCGGCGACATCGCCGAGTGGGGCGAGGACGCGGGCCCCTCGCGCTTCTACAAGGCCAATCACCAGAAGCCCTGGGTCAAGGACGTGAAGAGCATCGCCAACGTGCCGGTGCTCGGCGTCGGCCGGGTCACCAGCCCCGACGACATGGCGCAGATCGTGACCTCCGGCCAGGCGGACATCATCGGCGCGGCGCGCCCCTCCATCGCCGACCCCTTCCTGCCCAACAAGATCGACGAGGGCCGCCTCGACGACATCCGCGAGTGCATCGGCTGCAACATGTGCATCTCGCGCTGGGAGATCGGCGGGCCGCCGCTGATCTGCACCCAGAACGCGACCTCGATGGAGGAGTACCGGCGCGGCTGGCACCCGGAGAAGTTCGAGAAGGCAGCGGACCCCTGCTCGGTGCTCGTGGTGGGCGCCGGGCCCGCCGGCATGGAGTGCGCACGGGTGCTGGGCGAGCGCGGCTACGACGTGCACCTGCGCGAGGCCGACGGCGAGATCGGCGGCTCCGTGCGCTACATCCAGCGCTTCCCCGGCCTCGCCGAGTGGGGCCGGGTCACCAGCTACCGCCAGATCCAGCTCGACAAGCTGAAGACGGTGGAGGTGCACACCGGCGTCGGCGAGATGAGCGCCGACGACGTGCTCGGCTACGGCGCCGACCGGGTGGTCGTCGCGGTCGGCTCCCACTGGGCCACCGACGGGCTCAGCAGCACCACCCATGCGCCCATCCCGGGCGTCGACGCGAGCCATGCCCAGGTGTGCACGCCGGAGCAGGTGATGGCCGGCAAGGACGTGGGCGACCGCGTGATCGTGCTCGAGGCCGAGGGCTACTACACCGGCGCGAGCCTTGCCGAGTACCTCGCCGACCAGGGCAAGCAGGTGACCATCATCACCCAGCTCGGCTCCTCGGTGCACTACACCCACTTCACCCTGGAAGCTCCCAACCTGCACCGCATGATGCACGAGAAGGGGATCAAGGAGCTGAGCTCCACCTGGGTGCACTCGGTCGAGACCGGCAACCAGGTGACCGTGAACGCCTATCCCATCTTCGGCGACGGCTACCGCCGCAGCGCCGACCCGCGCACCGGCGAGCTGCCGCGCACGGCCAATACCCACATCGACGAGCTCGCCTGCGACACGCTGGTGGTGGCCACGGCGCGGGTCTCCAACAGCGCGCTCTTCACCGAGCTGAAGGCGCGCAAGGACGAATGGGCCGCCGAGGAGATCGACAACATCTTCCACATCGGCGACTGCTACGCGCCGCGCATGATCGCGGACGCGGTGTTCGACGGCCACAGGCTCGCCCGCGAGTTCGAGTCCGACAACCCGCAGTACCCGCTGCCGTGGATCAGGGAGCGGCAGATCTGGGGCGACAAGACCTATCCGCAGCTTCCGGCCAACGGCGGCACCTAGCGGCGGGAAGAGCCACCGGCAGATTTGCGAGGCGGTTGAGACCGGAGGAACCGGGCCGCAGACCCGGCCGGCGCGACCGCCCGGCGCAGGAGGGATATGGTTAAGCCGGCGCCCGGCGCCTGAGGGATATGAAAGGGGAAAGAGTCTCATGACCACACGTGAATCGGCGCTGGCGGCGCACCACCGGGCGCTCGGCTCCAACCTTGAGGAGTGGAACGGCATGGGGGCGCCGTGGACCTACAACTCGGACCCCTGCGACGAGCACGACGCCGTGCGGGAGAAGGCGGGCCTCTTCGACGTCTCCGGGCTCAAGAAGGTGCACGTGCGGGGGCGCGATGCCGCCGAGGTCTGCGACCACATCATCACCCGCGACATGTCGCGGATCCCGATCGGGCGCTCGGCCTACGGCCCCACCCTGCAGGAGGACGGCGGCATCTGCGACGACGCCATCATCTTCAACCTGGCCGAAGACGACTACCTCGTGGTGCACGGCTCGGGCGCCTGCCTGGAGCGGCTGACGGAGAGCGCCGCGGGCAAGCAGGTGAGCATCGACTTCGACGACGACCTGCACGACATCTCCCTGCAGGGGCCTGCGGCGGTGGGCTTCCTGGATGCGCACACCCCCCTCGACCTGCCCGCACTCGGCTACTTCCACCAGGCCGAGACCACGCTTTTCGGCCGTCCGGTCATGATCTCGCGTACCGGCTATTCCGGCGAGCGCGGCTACGAGATCTTCGCTACCGCCGAGCACGTGGTGACGCTCTGGGAGGAGATCGTCTCGGCCGGCGAGAGCGCCGGCATCGTCCCCTGCTCCTTCACCTGCCTCGACAAGATCCGGGTCGAGGCGGGGTTGCTCTTCTACCCCTACGACATGACCGAGGCGAACACGCCCTGGGAGGTGACGCTCGGCTGGTCGGTCTCGCGCAGGAAGGGCGATTTTCGCGGCAAGGAGGCGGTGTTCGCCCGCGAGGGACAGGAGAAGATTCTCATGGTCGGCATCGTCGCCGACCACGGTGACGCGGTGGAAGCGGATGCCGCCCTGCTGCTCGACGGCGAGAAGGTCGGCGTCGTCAACAGCCCGGCCTGGTCGCACCGGATGCAGAAGTCGCTGGCGCTCTGCCACGTGGCACCCGGCGCCGCCGCCGAAGGCACGCGGCTCGACGTCGAGGGCGAGACCATCCGCTGTGGCGCGACGGTCGCGCGGCTGCCCTTCCACGACCCGGAGAAGACCCGCACCCACGCCTGAGCGCGCGGCGCTCGATGACCGCGGCGGTGCCGCTCATCGACTTTACGCCCTTCCTCTCGGGCAGCGGCGAAGAACGCGCACGCGTGGCCCGGGTGATCGGGCTGGCCTGCGAGGAGATCGGCTTCTTCATGCTCTCCGGCCACGGCGTGCCGCAGGCGCTGATCGACGAGCTGGTCGCGGTCTCCTATTCGTATTTCGCCCTGCCGGAGGACGAGAAGCGGCGCCTCACCATGCCGCCGGACTGCTACCGCGGCTATATCCCCCTGCGTGGCGACAACGCGGCGGCGAGCCTCGACGACGGCAGCCCGTCGCTGCCGGACCTGAAGGAATCCTTCAGCATCGGCCCCTTCGACGCGCCCGACGACGCCTATCACCGGGCGCCGACGGCCGGCACCTTCTTCGCGCCCAACATGTGGCCCGAACGACCCGCACCGTGGCGCGGGCTGTGGCAGGCGTACTACCGCCACATGGAGCGCCTCGCACCCGCGATCATGCGGAGCTTCGCCATCGCGCTCGACCAGCCGGAGGACTACTTCGCCGACCGCATCGACCGCCACATCACGAACTCGAGCGTCATCCACTACCCGCCGCAGCCGAGCCCGCCCGAGGACGGCGCGGTGCGCGCCGGCGCGCACTCGGACCTCGGCAGCCTCACCATCATCTACTCGGACACCGACGTGGGCGGCATCGAGGTGCTGACCCGCGAGGGCCGATGGTTCCATGTGCCCCGCGTACCGGGCGCGCTCACGGTCAACCTCGGCGACCTGATGGCGGAGTGGACCAACGACCGCTGGGTCTCGACCAGCCACCGCGTCGTCAACCCGCCGCCCGAGCAGGCGGAGCGCGCGCGCATCTCGCTCTGCTTCTTCCACCAGCCCAACTACGACGCACGGATCGAGTGCATCCCGTCCTGCCACGGCCCGGACAATCCGCCGCGCTACGGGGCGACGACCTCCGGCGCCTACATCAAGCGCAAGCTGGACCTGACGCGGGAGGCCCCGATCCTGGGCTGAGGGGAAGCGGTGGGCCGGCGCCGCACGCCGGGGGTGCGGGCGGTGCCCGATGGTCTCTCGGCAAATGGCGGGGAGTGGCTGGGGGACCAGGATTCGAACCTGGACCTACGGAGTCAGAGTCCGCTGTCCTACCGTTAGACTATCCCCCAGCGGGTCTCGTTGCCGAATTTATGACATGAGGCGCGCCTGTCAACCGATCGGCACGGGCGCGTCGCGCGGATTACGTGCGCAGGGGCGCGCGTCGCACGGATACGCGCGCAGGGGCGCGCGATGCGCCTGAGGGATACGAACAGACCGTCGCCGCGTTGCCTTGGGCCGTCACGGAGGTGTAATGACCTGCCTGACGGCACCGGGGAGGCAGGGCCCCGGCAAGCGGAGACGATGTGGTGATCGACCGGAACGGTCAGTCCTACGGCGCGCTCGACCTCGGCACCAACAACTGCCGGCTCCTCGTCGCCCGGTCCGAGGGCGCGGGCTTTCGCGTCACGGACGCCTTCTCGCGGATCGTGCGGCTCGGCGAGGGCGTGGCCCGGTCGGGGCGGCTCTCCGACGAGGCGATCGAGCGCACCATCGGCGCGCTCCGGGTCTGCGCCGGCAAGATCCGGCGGGGCGGCGTGCGCCGCTACCGGGCGGTGGCGACCGAGGCCTGCCGCCGCGCCGAGAACCGCCAGGCCTTCGTCGAGCGGGCCGACGGCGAGACCGGGCTCGTCATCGAGGTCATCTCGCCGGCGGAGGAAGTGCAGCTTGCGCTCGACGGCTGCGCGCCGCTCTTCGACCCGGCCATGAAGCACGTGCTCCTGCTCGACATCGGCGGCGGCAGCACCGAGCTCATCTGGGTACGCCTCAGGGGCGGCGAGGAGCCTGCACTCGCGGCCTGGACCTCGATCGGCCACGGCGTCGTCTCGCTCGCCGAGCGCTACGGCGGCGACCGGGTGGAGCGCGGGGCCTACGCCGCGATGGTGGCCGAGATCGCCGGCGCCGTCGCTCCCTTCGCCGAAAGCCACGGCATCCCCGAGGGCGCCGCCGCCGGCACCGTGCAGCTGCTCGGCACCTCGGGCACCGTCACCACCATCGCCGGCCTCCACCTCGGGCTGCCGCGCTACGACCGCGACAGGGTGGACGGCCTCAGGATGCGCTTTGGCGACGTGAGCGCGGTGATCGAGACGGTGATCGGCCAGGACTACGCCACCCGCGCGGCGCAGCCCTGCATCGGCCCCGGGCGCGGCGACGTGGTGGTCGCCGGCTGCGCCATCCTCGACGCGGTGATGGCCGCGTGCCCGGCACGGCACCTCGACGTGGCCGACCGGGGCCTGCGCGAAGGCATGCTGCTGCGCATGATGCGGGCGGAGCGCGCGAGCCCGTGAGCGGCCGCGGTGCGGGCGGCCCGGGAAAGCGCCGCGCGCCGGTCAGGCTGAAGCGCGCCCGCCGGC
Organism: Alphaproteobacteria bacterium; assembly: GCA_022823305.1. GTDB lineage: Bacteria > Pseudomonadota > Alphaproteobacteria > UBA828 > UBA828 > WTGU01. The sequence continues at coordinate 12,491 of JAJDXK010000041.1, read as the reverse complement.
GCAAGCCGTCGTCCACCCGCTGGCTCCAGCGCCAGCTCAACGACCCCTACGTCCGCGCCGCGCGCGAGGCCGGCTACCGCTCGCGCGCCGCCTACAAGCTGATCGGACTCGCCGAGAACGCGGACATCCTGCGGCCAGGCCAGCGGGTGGTGGACCTCGGCGCAGCCCCCGGCGGCTGGAGCCAGGTGGCGGCGGAGCGGGTGGGCCCGAGCGGCCGCGTGGTCGCGTTGGACACCAGCGCCATCGAGCCCATCGAGGGCGTCGTCGTGCTGACGCTGGACGCGGGCGAGGCGGGCGCGCTGGAGCGCATCCGCGCCGCCCTCGGCGGGCCGGCGGACCTGGTGATGAGCGACATGGCGGCGCCCACCACCGGCCATGCGCCGACCGACCGGCTGCGGGTCTCGGCGCTCTGCGAGACCGCCCTCGATCTGGCGGAGCCGCTGCTGGCGCCGGGCGGGTGCTTCCTCGCCAAGCTGCGCCAGGGCGGCGACAGCGCGCTGCAACTCAGGCTGCGCCGGGCCTTCGAGCGGGTGCGTCACGCGAAGCCCGCGGCGAGCCGGGCCGAATCCGCCGAGACCTACGTCGTCGCCAGCGGCTTCCGCGGCGGGGATTCCGGGACCGGCGGCTAATCCCTGTAGTCGGGCTCGACGCGGTCGAGGAACCGCTTGATCGCCCCGAAGTGCTCGGTCGCGTAGCGGTGCCTGTTGTCCCGCGACAGCTGGCGCACGGCTTCCGCCTCCATGTCGGGCGGAATCATCTTCAACGGCCGGCCCGTGCTCATGGCCAGGATCTGAACCATGGCCGCGCGCTCGAGGTAGTAGAGGTCGTCGTAGGTCTTGGCGACGTCGGCGCCCCCCACCATCACCCCGTGATTGCCCATGAAGAGGATGTCGGCGCCGTCCATCGCGCGGGCCACGCGGTCGCCCTCGCTTTCGGCAAGGGCGACGCCGCCGTAGTCCCGGTCGTAGGCGATGCGATGGCTGAAGCGGAGCGCGTTCTGGCTCGCGGGCTCGAGCCTGCCTTCCTCGATCATGGCGAGCGCCAGCACCTGGGGCTGGTGGGTGTGCATCAGGCAGCGCAGGTCCGGCCGCGCGCGGTGCAGGGGGGCGTGGAGGCAGATCGCGGTCTCCTCGACCTCGCCCTCGCCCTCGATCAGGTTGCCGTCCAGGTCCACGACGAGCAGCGTGCTGGCCCTCACCTCGCTCCAGTGGGTGCCGTAGCCGATCAGCAGAAAGCGGTCGCTGCTCCCCGGCAGCATGAGGGAGAAGTGGTTGCAGACGCCCTCGTTGAGCCCGTGATGGCAGGCCATCCGGTAGGCCGCCGCCAGATCGATCCGCGCATCGCGCACCGCGTCGCTCATCGCTCTTCCGCCCTCCTGAGCGCCCGGCCTCGCACGGCTCGGCGAAAGCGGGCACAATCGCCGTCGACGCGCAAGACCCACCGCAGGTGACGGAACGATGGCGGCCGCCGACTGGTACTTCGATTTTCTCTCCCCCTTCTCCTATCTGCAACTCGCCCAGTTCGAGCGCCTGCCGGCCGATCTGGAGGTCACGCCTCGCCCGGTCCTGTTCGCAGGGCTGCTCGGCCACTGGCAGCACAAGGGGCCGGCGGAGATCCCGGCCAAGCGCGTGCACACCTACCGCTGGTGCCACTGGTACGCGGCGCGCCACGGCATCCCCTTCCGCATGCCACCGCGCCACCCCTTCAACCCGCTGCGCCCGCTCAGGCTCGCGGTCGCGCGCGAGTGCGAGCCCGGGCTGGTGCGCGCGGTCTTCGATGCCGTCTGGGCCGAGGGGCGCGACCTCTCCCTGGACGAGGAGTGGCAGGCCCTCACCGCGCGCCTCGGCATCGAAGGAGCCGACGCGCTGATCGCCGATCCCGAGGTCAAGGAAGCGCTCAGGCAGGGCACCGAGGAAGCCGCGGAGCGCGGCGTCTTCGGCGTCCCCACCTTCGCCATCGGCGGCGAGATCTTCTGGGGCGTGGATTCGACCGACCTGGTGCTGGACTACCTGGAAGCCCCCGAGCAGTTCGCCTCGGGCGAATACGCGCGCATCGCCGACCTGCCCATCGCCCAGGCGCGCAGGCTCTAGCTAGCTCGGGATTGCCTCGTCGAGGGCGCGGATCAGGCGCGCGACCTCGTCGCCCGTGTTGTAGTGGACCATGCTGGCGCGGACCACGCCGCCGCGTGGGGCGAGGCCGAGGGCCTCGATGCAGCGGGCGGCGTAGAAGTCGCCGTCGCGGATCGCGAGCTTCGCCGGCAGCAGGGCGCGCACGATCTCGTCCGCGTCCCGCCCGTCGACCGCGAACGAGACGGTGGGCGCCCGCAGGCTGCGATCCGCGCTCGGGTTGCCGATCAGGCGCACGCCGTGCCTGGACGCGAGGAAGTCCAGAAGCGGCGCGCCCAGCGCCTCCTCGTGCGCGGCGATGCGCTCGAAGACGGCGGCGAGACGGGCGCGCAGCGGCAGGTTGCTCTCCCCCTCGTGGTGGGCATGTAGCGCGTCGAGGTAGGCGGTGATGCCGGCGAGCCCCGCCGTCAGCTCGTGGTTGGGGCCGCCGGGGTTGAGCTTCAGCGGCAGCGCGTCGTCCAGGAAGTAATGGTTGAGCGGCGCCGCCCGCTCCAGGTGCGCGCGCTTGCCGTAGAGCAGCGCGAGATGCGGCCCGTAGAGCTTGTAGGTGGAGCACAGGTAGAAGTCGACGTCCCAGGCCTTCACGTCGATCAGGCGGTGCGCCGCATAGGCGACGCCGTCCACGCAGGCGAGCGCGCCGGCGTCGTGGATCATGCGCACCAGCGCCGCCACGTCGGTGAAGCCGCCGGTGATGTTGGAACAGTGGCCGAAGCAGACGAGGCGCGTGCGCTCGCTCAGCAGCGCGGCGAGGCCGTCGGGCTCGAGCGCATGGCTCTCCGCATCGAAGCGCCACTCGCGCACGACGATCCCGTCGGCCGCGAGCCTGCGCCAGGCGCCGACGTTGGCCTCGTGATCGAGGTTGGTGACGACGATCTCGTCGCCCTCGCGCAAGCCCGGCCGGAGCGCCTGGGCCAGCAGGAAGACGTTCATCGTCGTCGACGGCCCGATCAGCACTTCCTCGGGAGCGGCGTTCATCAGGGCGGCCATCGCGTGATGGCTCTCCGCCATCATCTCGGCGGCGCGGGCCGAGGCGGGGAAATCCGCGCCCGGCTGCACCTGGTACGCGCTCATGTAGCTGCGGATTCGGTCGAGCACCGGCTCGGCCGCGAGCGTGCCGCCCGCGTTCTCGAACAGTGCCCAGGGGCCGGCCAGCGCCGGAAAGTGTGCGCGGGCGAAGGCGGTATCGAGCGGCGCCTCCGCCGCGCCCGGCGCCCGGCGCGCCGTCATCCGGTGGGGCCGCCGGCCTCGGTCCAGGCCTGGTAGCCGCCGCTGAGGTTGGCGACGTTGCCGATGCCCATGTCCTGCAAGGTCTTGGCGGCGAGCGCCGAGCGCCCGCCGGAAGCGCAGTAGATCACCAGCCGCTTGCCCGACGAGAGCGCCGGGTTGTGCATCGGCGAGCCGGGATCGGCGATGAACTCCAGGAAGCCGCGCGGCGCGGCAACGGCACCGGCGATGGCGCCGGCGTCGTGCTCGGCGCGCTCGCGCACATCGACGAAGACCGTCCCCTCGTCGCCCGCGAGCGCGAGCGCGTCCTCCACCGAGACGCTGGCGACCTCGGCCAGCGCCTCTCCGATCAGCTGCATGGATGGCGTCACCATGGTCCCTCCCTTCCCGCCGCCTGGGGCGGGCGGACGATCCGCCCGCTCAGTCCACCTTCGCGGCCACCGCCTCGATCTCGACCAGCCACTCGGGCAGCGCCAGCGCCGGCACGATGATCCCGGTCGAGGCCGGGCGCACGCCGCCGAGAGCCTTCCTGCGCGCGGCCGCGTAGGCGGGGAAGTTCTCCGCGCCCACGACGTAGCCGGTGATCTTGACGATGTCGTCCACGCCCATGCCGCCCTCGGCGAGCAGCGCGAGCACGTTGGCCCAGGTCTGGTCGGCCTGGGCGGCGAAGCCGTCCGCGGTGGTGCCGTCGGGGGCCACGCCCACCTGACCTGCGGTGAACATCAGGCGGGCGCCGGCCGGAACCTCGAGCGCCTGGCTGTAGCCGCCGCCGTAGGCCTCGACGACGGTGGCCGGGTTGTGCCGTTTCAGCATGGTCTCTCCTCCTCGCTCTGCTGGGCCCACGTGTTCGGCCACTCTAGCCCGGAGTTCCCGCCACTTCTAACGCCGCACGCCGCGGCACGGCGCCGGGTGCGCGCTCAGTACATGTGCTGCCCGCCGTTGATGGAGAGCGTCGAGCCGGTCATGAAGCCCATCTCGTCGTCGACGAGGAAGAGAACGCCCTTGGCGATCTCGCTGGCGTGCCCGAGGCGGCCCACCGGAATGGTGCGATGATCTTCTCCAGCACCTTCTCCGGCACCGCCCGCACCATGTCGGTGTCGATGTAGCCCGGCGCGATCGCGTTGACGGTGACCCCCTTGCCCGCGCCCTCCTGGGCGAGCGCCTTGGTGAAGCCGTGGATGCCGGACTTCGCGGCCGCGTAGTTGACCTGACCGTACTGGCCGGCCTGGCCGTTGACCGAGCCGATGTTGACGATGCGCCCGAAGCCGCGCTCGCGCATCCCGTCGATCACGCAGCGCGACATGTTGAAGCACGAGGACAGGTTGGTCTGCAGCACCGCGTTCCACTGGTCGAAGGACATGCGGTGCATGGTGCCGTCCCGGGTGATGCCGGCGTTGTTCACCAAGATGCCGACAGGGCCCAGATCCCTGGCGATCCGCTCCACCGCGTCCCGGCACGCCTCGAAGTCGGAGACGTCGAACTTGTAGGTGCGGATGCCGCTGCGCTCCTCGAAACGCTTGGCCGCATCGTTGTTGCCGGCGTACGTCGCCGCGACGGTGTGGCCCGCGTCGCGCAACGCGACCGAGACCGCCTCGCCGATGCCGCGCGTGCCGCCGGTGACGATCGCTACGTGTCCCATGGTGGCTCTCTCCTCTCGCCGCCTGCCGTCAGTCCCGCTCCGCGCACATGGCGATGCCCGCAGCGGTGCCCGTGCCGCCGCCGGGAGTGCGCGCGGCGGCAGCGATGACGACGTCGTTTGTGTGCGTGACTCCTGCCGGAAGGCGTTTCCGCCTCGAATGAGGAGAAGATGGGGTCCCTCATGCTGCGTTGCAACATGAACCGTGCAGCGCGGTATGGCGGCCGTGCTTTTTTCGTTGCCGGAGCCCGGACGCAGGGAGAGGCCGCCAAGGGTAACGGGCCGGCGGCGCCTGCCTTCAGCGGCGGGGCGCAGGCCGGCCCTCGACGCCGCGTGTCAGTGCGCAGGCGGTCTCCGCTGCGGTGCCGTGCCGCTCATTCGGCGGCGGCGGCGACGCGACGGCGCGCCTGCGGCGGCTTGTGGTACGCGCCGTCCTTCATGATCATCAGGATGTTGTCCTTGTCCTGGAAGAGCGTGAGGTCCGCCAGCGGGTCGCCGTCGATCATGATGAGGTCGGCAAGGTAGCCTTCCTTCACCTCGCCCATCTCGGGGATGCCGCTGCCCTGCGCGTTGGCATGGGCGTAGAGCTCGCCGCCCCACCTGGTGGCGGCGCGCAGCACCTCGGCCGGGGTGAAGTCGAAGTAGTTGACGAAGTGCTCGAAGTCGCGGGCGTCGGTGCCGTGCGGCACCCAGGCGAAGGCATAGTCGCCGAAGGGCAGCACCCGCACGTCGCGTGCGCGCAGCTTCTTCACAGTCTCGCTGACGATCGCGAGCTCGTGATGGTGCCTGAGCGCGATCTCGCTCTCCGGCGGCATGCCGAAGGCCGCGGACTCGTAGGCGGTGTTGTGGGTGATGCCGATGGCCGGCACGACGAAGACCTCGTCCCTGGCCTCGGCCAGCATGTCGATCGCCTCGTCGTCGGCGTAGGTGGCGTGGTGGATGATGTGCACGCCGTACTTGAGGCAGAGCTTGACCGATTCCGCGGTCCGCGCGTGGGCGCAGACGCGCCGGTTGCGCTGCTTCGCGACCTGGCAGACCGCCGCCACTTCCTCCTCCGTCATGACGGTCGTGTCGCCCCGGCCGTAGGGATAGATGAACTCGTCGCCGGAGGGCATGATCTTGAGGATGTCGACGCCCTCGCGGCACAGCATCCGCGCCGTCTGGCGGAACTGCTCCTCCCCGTCGCAGATGATCGAGAAGGCGCCGTGGTACATGTGGAGCTGGCGCGCATCGCCGAGCCCGCCGGTCACCGTCAGCTCCGGCGAGGCCGCGAGCACGCGGGGGCCCGCGATCCTGCCGGCCTCGATCTCGTTGCGAATGACGACGTCCATGCGGGTCTTGCCCGTGGCCGCGCAGACCAGGGCGGTGAAGCCGTGGTCGTAGAGGATCTGGGCGTGGCGCATGGTGATCAGCGTGTTCTCCTCCGGCGGCGTGTCGCCCAGGGAATAGAGCGACGTGCCCTCCTCGGAGTAGCCGATGTGGGCGTGGCCGTTGACGAGGCCCGGCATCAGCGTCGCCCCGCCGCCGTCTACCACCCGGGCGCCGTCCCGCTCGAGCCGCTTCTTGCCCTTGGCGACCTTCCTGATCCGGTTGCCCTGGACCAGCACCTCGCCCCGGTAGCACTTCTTGCCGGAGCCGTCGAAGATCATGATGTTGGTGAACAGCGTCTGCGTCATGGCCGCCTCCCCTCGCCCGATCGGCTGCCGCCAGGGGGCTCGCGCGCGGCTCTTCTTGTCGTTGTTCTCGCCGACGCCCGCCGCGCCTGCCGGCCGATCGGACCGGAACTTCCGCATGCACCTCGCTTGCAGGCCCTACTCTAGCCCCGTGCGCCGGTCGCAACAATCGATAGCACGCGCTGGCGCATTGACGTGCCCCGGCCGGCGGGCGAGCATGGCGCCATCCGCGACCACCGGTCTCAGGGAGGAAAGGGACATGGCGCGCACCGTCTTCACCAACATCAGCATCTACGACGGCACCGGCAAGAGGCCCTATCGGGGCGAGGTGTCGATCCAGGGCAACCGCATCGAGAAGGTGGCGAGGAACGGCCAGAAGCTGTCGCGCCGGGGCGCGACGGTGGTGGACGGCGACGGCGCCACGCTGATGCCGGGCCTCGTCAACGCGCACTGCCACGTGAGCTACACCGGGCCGGAAGCCATGTCGGAGATTCCGCCCGAGGAGCACACGCTCATCACCATGCACAACGCGCGGACGATCATCGACCACGGCGTCACCGCGGCCGTGGGCGCCGGCGCGGCCAAGCCCCGCCTCGACATCGTCATCCGCAACGAGATCGACGCGGGCCGCATCCCCGGCCCCCGCTTCCGCGCGTGCTCGCCGGAGATCACCGTCACCGGCGGCCTCGGCGACCAGCGCATGCTGCACTACTACAAGAACGACCTCTCGCTCTTCGCCGACGGGCCCGAGGAGATCCGCCAGGCCTGCCGCATGCTCTGCCGCGAGGGGGTGGACATCATCAAGCTCATGCCGTCGGGCGACCACCTGATCCCCGGCGCCTGCGATGCGACCCAGAGCGCGATGGACGAGGACGAGATCGCCGCCGGCGCGCGCGTCGCCCACCAGCGTGGACGCCGGCTCGCGGCGCACGCGCGCAACCCGGACTCGATCAGGCTCTGCATCAAGTACGGGATCGAGCTGATCTACCACGCGACCTACGCCGACGAGGAATCCCTCGACCTGCTGGAGGAGCACAAGGACAGTCACTGGGTGGTGCCGGCCATTGGCTTCACCCACGCCACCGCCTACGAGGCCGGCGACTTCGGCATCTCGCCGGCGGAGGCCGAGGCCTGGGGCTTCGTGCGCGAGCTCGAGATCGGCGCCCAGACGCTGAAGAAGATGCACGCGCGCGGCATCAAGGTGCTGCCCTTCGGCGACTACGGCTTCCCCTGGACGCCGCACGGCCAGATGGCGCGGGACTTCGAGCACTTCGTCAACTATCTCGGCATGAAGCCGCACGAGATCCTGCGCGCCGCCACCCACTACGGCGCCCAGGCCTTCGCCGCGCCGGACGAGCTGGGGCGGATCAAGGCCGGCTACCTCGCCGACCTCCTGCTGATCGACGGCAATCCGCTCGCCGACCTCACGCTCTTCCAGGACGAGGCGAACATCCTGATGGTCATGAAGGACGGCGCCTACCACAAGCCGCCCCGCGCCAGGCAAAGGGTCGTGCAGCAGGCCGCGGCCGAGTAGGCCCGCACGCCCGCGATGGCGGCACCCGACCGGGAGACGCTGCTCGCCCGCGCGGAGGCGCTGATCCCCGTGCTGCGCGAGCGCGCAGGCGAGACGGAGGCGCTCAGGCGGATTCCCGACGAGACCGTCGCCGACCTCGTCGCGGGCGGCCTGATGCGGGCGACGCTGCCGGCCCGCCTCGGCGGGGCCGAGGTGGACTACGGCACGATGATGGAGCTGGTGGCGCTGATCGCGCGCGGCTGCGGCTCCACCGGCTGGGTCTACTGCAACCTCGCGAGCTGCACCTTCAAGCTCGCGCTGTGGCCGGAGCGGGCGCAGGACGAGATCTGGGAGGGCGACCGGGACGCGCTGCTCACCGGCAACCTGATCTTCCCCTGCGGCACGGCGCGCCGCGTCGAGGGCGGCTACCGCCTCAGCGGGCGCTGGCCCTTCGGCAGCGGCATCGACCACGCCTGCGCCAATTTCTTCGGCGCCATGGTCGACGGCGCGGACCCGCCGGAGTTCCGAATCTTGCTGGTGCCGAAGGGCGACTACACCATCCTCGACACCTGGCACGCCTCCGGCCTGCGCGGGACGGGAAGCAACGACGCGGCCGTGGACGACGTGTTCGTGCCCGAGTACCGCACCATCGACGCGGCGGAGACGCGCCACGGCGCCGCACCCGGCAACGCCGTGAACGCCGGCGCGGTCTATCGCCTGCCTCTCTTCGCCATGTTCTTCACCTGGGTCGGCGCCGTGGTGCTGGGCATCGCCGAGGCGGCGGTGGAGGGCTACGTCGAGGCCACGCGCACGCGGGCCGCGCACTATTCCGGCCAGCGCCTCGCCGAGTTCGGCACCATCCACGTCAAGGTGGCCGAGGCCCGTGCGGCGGTGGCCACGGCGCGGCGCATCTACCTCGGCAACTGCGCCGAGGCGACGGCGATCGCGGAAGGCGGCGCCCTGCCGGATGCCGAGACGCGCGCGCGCTACCGGGCCGAGGGCGCCTATGCCGCAAAGCTCTGCTGCCAGGCGGTCGACCTGATCACGGCGGCGAGCGGCGGCGGCGGCGTCTACGACCGCAACCCGCTGTCCCGCGCCTTCCGCGACATCCACGCCGGCACCGCCCACATCACCCAGACCTGGGACCCCAACGCCGTCACCTACGGCCGCCTCTCCCTCGGGCTCGAGACCGACAACCCGCTGCTTTGAGGCACCTTGGCCGGCTCAATGGCGCCTGAGCGCCGGGAAGCCGGGATACGCCGAGGAATGGTCGCCGCCGTGGTTCGCCATGCCCGGCTTGGTGAGGCAGCCCCTGGGCGGGGCGAAGCTCTCGATGCGCCGGGCCGGCTTTTCGCACCAGCGCAGGTTGAAGGCGGCGTTCCTGGCGAAGAACGCCATGTCGGAATAGGGAAGGTGGTCGTGGATCCACCAGGCCAGCGCCTGCCACGGCGTGCCTGCCTCGTAGCGCGGGATGAACCAGGGGATGACGATGCAGGCGGTGGCGCCCATGCAACCGTCGGCATCGCGGCGGTCCCAGACGTGGCGGGCGTGGTTCCAGGTGGTCTCGCCGCAGTTGTAGCCCCTCTTCCGCCGTTCGTGGCCGTAGCTGTTCACCGCGACGGAGCGAAAGGCGGAGCGGATCGTGACGTGGCCGAAGGTGGCGTGCAGGGGCTCCAGCAGCTCCTCGCAGAGCCGCTTCCCGGCCGCGACGGCGAGGTCGGGGTCGTCCGGCATGTTGGGAATGCCGTGGAAGTTCGCGATCTCGCTGTAGAGCATCTCGCGCATGAAGAAGTGCTCCGACAGCCGCACCCGGCCGAGCTCTTCGAGGGCCTTCATGGATCGAGGCTTGCCCATGGGATGATCCTTCCCCAATTCGTGTCCGGCGGCGGCGCGCGACCGCGCTGCTCCCAGCATAGGGAAACCGGCGGCGGCAGCCACGGCCTGCGCCACAGAGCGCGCCCTTGCGGCGCTTTGGCGATTTGGCTAGGGTCCGCGCGCGGCCGGCGCCGGCGCCAGGCCCGTGCGCGCTCGTAGCTCAGCTGGATAGAGCACCAGACTACGAATCTGGGGGTCGGGGGTTCGAATCCTCCCGAGCGCGCCACCCTAACCCCATTGAGAAAGTTGAAGAATTTAAGCGTTGCCCTTCTGCATCGATAAGCGCATTTGGGCGCTTGGCAAACTATTGGCAAACAATTTGAATCAAGTCAGGGGGCATTTTAGGCATTTGCCGGAGTTTTTGTTCGTTTTTGTTCGGTCACGCGGTGACGGCGGGAGATGATGTCACCGGTTTAGAGTTCGCCGCCAATCTCTTCTGAGGGGCCGGAGCCAGACGTCCTTCTTGGGCTGATCCCGTTTGGTGTGCCTGTCGTAGCGCCCGCGTCCCTGGGTGGTTCCGACATGGGTCCAGCCCGACGCCTTGTAGAGCGCGCCGGTGAAGCGAGGGGTCTCGACGAAGGTCTCGATGAGCACGGGCGTAACGTTGTAGCGCTCGGTCCAGTCCCCGGGCAGTTGTCGGCGGACCAGGGAGAGGATGTGCGAGCCCAGGTTCGGGATAACGATCCAGGGCAGGATCAGGAACCTCGGATTGTCGATTACAAGGGGCAAGTTCTTTTCCCGCAGTTCCGGCGTCCATCCGATGAAGCGGTCGCGGGGTGCGAGCTTTCGTGCCGCGGTGCTGAAGCCGAGCATGGCGATGGGCCGGCCGTCGCGGTCGTGGACGGCGTAGCGCATCTGAGCGCCGACCAGGGTCCTGTAGCCGAGATAGTGGTATCGGGCGATGAACTCGTTCCACAGCTTGCCCTCGCGGCTGTAGCGGACGGCAGGGCGCAGGTCGAGCGGGTGAACCGCGTCGAGGGATGTCGGCGCCGGATGCGCCGGCGGCTCGGTGTCGGGCCCGAACACCATGGGCCGACGCGGCGGGCGTGGCCACTTCGGCGGCGGCAGGACGATCAGCCCGTCCTTGTGCATGGCCAGCATCGTTACCCTGGCCATCATGTCCTTGAGGCCGCCGTCGGGCTTGAACCAGCCGATGCGCCGGCAGAACTCCCTGGACAGCGCATGGCGGTTGGGCGGCGGGTCGGCGGCGATCAGCGCGCGCAGCAGCGCCATCTCTTGCGCCGTGAAGTCGCGTCCGTAATAGCGGCACTCGACCGCGCCGCTCATCCCGGCGCCATCAGCGCGCACCTGCGTTCCTCGCTCATCGACCATGGAAGCCATGGCGACAGGTCGTCCGGCGCTTGGCCGCCATTCTTCGCGCAGGCTTCGAGCCACGCCTCCAGCCAGCGCCGGACATCGATGCCGTTGGTCTTCAGCGTGGCGACGACGGAGTACAGCAGTGCCGTGAACCGGGCGCCAGTCTCGCCGTCGGAGCCGAACGAGAGCCGTCTTCCGATAACCGGGCCTCTGAGCGCGTGCTCAGCGGCATTATTGTCCATGGGGACCTGGGGCTTGTCGACGAAGACGCTCAGCCCGCTGCGATGGTTGAGCAGAGAGCGCAGCGCCTTGGTCTCACGCGCCCCGACCGGCAAGACGGCCAGCTCCTGCTCGGCGTCCGCGAACAGGCGCTCGACCTCCACTTCCAACGCGCGCTGGGCTTGCGCGAACGTCGCCGTCTGACGGTCGAGAGCGGGGTCGTAATGCTTCAACCTCGCCTCGTTCAGCTTGTAGATCGACGCGATCCGTTCGATCCATTTCTGGCACCAGCGGGTCAGCCGTGCCTGACCGGCCGCACCGCGGATGAAGTCGCGGCGCTGGTGCGCCCAGAGATGTTGCGTGCAACATCTCTGGGCGTATCGAGTGGGTTCGGATGATCCACGTCAAGAGATCCTATGAGGGCGACTCGGAAACCGGCGCTACGGTGCCGTTCTCTCCAAACCCGAGTAGGAGACACGATATGTCCCCCAAGAACGAGACCGCCGCGCCAGCCGACGCGGAGCATAGCACGCTGTATGTGGCGATCGAGATCAGTGGAAAGAGCTGGGTAGTCGGGGTCAAGTGGACGTGAGGCTGCCAGCGAAAACATCTCCGTTTCGGCGCGAGAACAGAACGAACGGGAACAGGAGCGCATCGCCATGAGAATGACGACTGAAGAGGCCTTCGTGAAGGTGCTGCAACGGCACGGGATCGAGCACGTGTTCGGCATCATCGGCTCCGCCTTCATGCCGATCTCCGACCTCTTTCCGAAGGCCGGGATCACCTTCTGGGACGTGGCCCACGAGAGCAACGCCGGCTTCATGTGCGACGGCTACACCCGGGCTACCGGCAAGATCGCCATGTGCATCGGCCAGAACGGCCCCGGCATCACCAATCTCGTGACGCCC
>JAJDXK010000116.1 GCA_022823305.1 Alphaproteobacteria bacterium | reverse complement strand
GCGGCCTTGCCGGCGGCGCTCCTCGGCCCGGTGCTCTTCTGCGCGTTGCGGCGGTTGGCCTCGATCTGTCTCCGGGTCGCCATGGTGGGGCTCCTTACGGTCGGTTCACGAACCGGACATTGGAACCCCCGCCGCCGCGCCCGTGCACCGCACCATGGTGCGGGGTGATGAATTCGGCGGCCTTGCCTTGCACGGCGCCGGCCGCTCGGGAACAATCCGCGCCCGGGGAGGCGGAATGACGGCGGCCGAGACCGAGACCGGCGCAGACCGGGTCACGCGCGAGATCATCCGCGGCAAGCTGCTCGCGCTTGCCGACGAGATGGGAATCGTCATCGCCAGGACCTCGATGAGCCCGGTGATCTACGAGGTCCTGGATTTCGCCTGCGGCCTCTGCGACGCCGAGGGCGAGCTGGTGGTGCAGACCAACGGCATCACGCTCTTCACCGGCACCTTCGCGCCGCAGGTGCGCTCGATCATGCGCCGCCACGCAGACACCATGCGGCCCGGCGACGTCTTCATGACCAACGACCCCTTCGAGGGCGGCACCCACAGCTGCGACATCGCGCTCATCAAGCCGATCTTCGTGGACGGCCGCCTCTTCGCCTTCGCCATCTCGGTGGCGCACTGGAGCGAGGTGGGCGGCGCCGTGCCGGGCAGCATCTCGCCGACGGCCACCGAGATCTACCAGGAGGGCGTGCGCTTCCCCGGCATCCGCGTCTGCCGCGACGACGAGACCATCGACGACGTGATCGCCCTGATCCGCGAGAACGTGCGCCTGCCGGTGCAGTCGCTGGGCGACTTCAACGCGGGCCTGGCCGCGGTGCGCATCGCCGAGACGCGGCTGCGCGAGGTCATCGCCCGCTACGGCACGGCCGAGGTGGAGGGCACCTTCCGCCACATCCTGGAGGCGAGCGAGCGCCTGAGCCGGGCCGCGGTGGCGGCGCTCCCCGACGGCGACTACGCGGCCGAGGACTGGATCGACGGCGACGGCATCTCGGACGAGCGCTTCCGCGTCGCGGTCGCCGTGCGCATCCGGGGCGAGTCCATCACCTTCGACTTCACCGGCACTAGCCCGAGCGTGGCGGGGCCGATCAACTGCGCCTTCGGCGCGCTGGATTCGGCGGTGAAGACCGTCTTCAAGTCGCTGGTGGACCCGCAGGCGCCGTCGAACGAGGGCTGGTTCCGCCCGGTGAGCCTGGTGTGCCCGCCGGGCACCGTGTTCACGGCCGAGAAGCCCTCGCCCACCGGCTGGTACTACGAGGGCTCGGCCCATGCCTCCGAGCTCGCCTGGAAGGCGCTGGCCGAGGTCGCGCCCGAGCGCTTCAGCGCGGGCTCCTACATGAGCCTCGCGGGCACCTACTTCTACGGCCGCGACCCGGAGAGCGGCGAGGTCTACGTCCACATCGAGCCCGCCATCGGCGGCTGGGGCGCGACGGCCTCGGGCGACGGCACCAGCGCGCTCATCGCCACCACCGACGGCGACACCTACAACTACTCGGTCGAGCTCTTCGAGGCGAAGTTTCCGCTGGCCATCCGACGCTACGCCCTCAACGTCGAGGACGGCGCCGGCGCCGGGCGCCACCGCGGCGGCTTCGGCGTGGTGCGCGAGTTCGAGGTCGCGGGCGCCGACGCCCACACCTATTGCAGCATCGGCCGCTCCATCGAGCGCCCCTGGGGCCTCGAGGGCGGCGGCGAAGGCTCCAACAACTACATGCGGATCGAGTCGGGCGGCACGGTCACGCGGGTCGCGCGCATTCCCTACCGGGCGCTGACGGAAGGCGACCGCGTCGCGGTGGTGACGGGCGGCGGCGGCGGTTTCGGCGACCCCTTCAGCCGGCCGGCGGAGGACGTCGCGGCCGACGTGGCCGACGGCTACGTCTCTGCCCAATGCGCGCGCGCCGACTACGGCGTGGCCATCGCCGCCGACGGGAGCGTGGACGAGGCGGAGACGGCCGCGCTCCGCACGAAGGAGGGCCGATGAGCAGGAAGTGGAAGTGGGCCGTGCTCTTCAGCGGCGACAACCTGACCCTGGAGGAGACCATCGACTTCGCGGCGAGCGCCGAGGACGCGGGCGCGGAGAGCCTGTGGACCACCGAGCTCGGACGCGATGCCTTCGTGCCGCTGGCCGGCATGGCGGCGCGGTGTTCGCGCGCCCGCCTCGGCACCGGCGTCGCCGTCTTCGCCCGCCCGCCGGCGCTCACCGAGATCAGCGCCATGTCCATGGCGGAGCTCACGGGCGGGCGCTTCGTGCTCGGCCTCGGCACCGCGCCGCCGGCGTGGAACGAGAACTGGCACGGCCTCCCCTACCGCCGCCCGGTGCGGCGCATGCGCGAGTACGTCGAGGCGATCCGGCTGATGTGGACGGCGAGCCCGGAGGCGCCGGTCGAGTACGAGGGCGAGATCATCCAGATCCGCGACTACCGCCGCGTGCTGGCGCCGCCCTGCGCGCCGCCGCCGGTCTACCTCGCCGCGGTGCAGCCGGCGATGCTGCAATTGACGGGCGAGGTGGCCGACGGCCTGCTGGCGAACCTGCTCAACACGCCGCAGTACTTCACCGACATCGTGCACCCCAACGTCAGGAAGGGGCTGGCGAAGGCGGGGCGCGCGCATACCGACATCGAGATGTGCTCGCTCAAGGTCTGCTCGGTGGACAGTGACCGCGCGACAGCCCGGCGGCGCGCGCGGGGGCCCATCGCCTTCTATTCCTGCCTGCCCTACTTCGACCAGGTGCTCGACCCCGCCGGCTTCACGCGGGAGAAGCTGGCGATCCGCGACGCCTGGGCCAGGGCCGACATCGCCGCCATGACCGGGCTCGTGACCGACGACATGGTGGACGCCCTGGTGCTGGCCGGCACGCCCGACGACGTGCGGCGCCAGCTCGACCGCTTCGAGGGGCTGTTCGAGACGGTGCTGCTCTACTGCCCCATGCCCTTCATCGCGCGCGAGGAATCGCTCGCCAACCACCACGCCATGATCGAGGCGTTCGCGGACTGAGCCCTGGTTTGGAAGTGCGTGCACACTCGCGCGAAATCCCCGCTCGTCATGGCCGGCCCCCGGAACAAGTCCGGGAGTGCCCCGGCCATCCACCATCCGGACTCCGAACCCCCACCTCCCCCTGTCCCCCTCCCCCCGGAGGGCGGAGGGGGAACGTGGCTGCGCCGCCTGCGTTCCCCCTCCTCCTGCCGGGCCGTCAGGCCCGGACGGCGCGACTGCGCCGCGCGCGAAGCGCGAGAGCCAAGCGAGCGGAGCGAGCGCCCGGCGACTGAGGGATATGAACAAAGCGAGCGCCCGCCGTTGAGGGAATAAGAAGGAACAAGTCCGATGACGAGCTACGCCACGAGCCAGCGCCTGCCGCGGGCCGACCGCAGCGACTTCCCGCCCGTGCAGAGGGAGATCTGGGACCACGTCGTGGAGACCCGCAAGCTCGACTTCATGCCCAACATGTTCGCGGTCATGGGGAGGAGCCCGGAGGCGCTCAGGGCGGTAGCGGCCGTGGGCGAGCACGTCCGCTGGCACTCGGCTCTGGATAACGACCTGCGCGAGATGGTGATCTGCACCGTGTCCCAGGCGGTGGGCAACGTCTACGAGTGGGACCACCACATCCACAAGGTGCCGGAGCGCTTCCGGAAGACCGTGGGGACGCTTGCTATCGAGGCCGAGCCCGCGCCCGTGGGACCGGCACTCCGCCTTTGCCGCCTGGTGGCGGGCGGCGAGGACGTGGACGACGCGCTGATGACGGACCTGCGCGCGGCGCTGGGCGATGCCGGCCTCGTCGATCTCGTGGTGATGATCGGCTACTACCAGCTTCTCGGCAGCTTCTGCGCGGTCTTCGGCATCGAGGTCGAGCCGGCCGTCGCCCGCGTGCCCTTCAACGGCTAGCGACGAGCCGCGCCTCGAGCGCGCGGCCGATGGCGTCGCCGTCGTGGATCGCATGCTGAAGCAGGCGCGGCGCGCGGCAGTCGCCGATGCGGAAGGCCGGCATCCTCTCCTGCAAGGCCCGGTAGAGCGCGTCGTTGGAGCGGCGCCCGATGGCCAGCACGATGGTGTCGACCTCGCCGAGGACCTGCTCCTCGTCCGTGTAGACGTCGACGAGCACCACGCGCTCCGGCCCGATCGCGCGGATGTCGGCGTTCGCGGTTATGCGCAGCCCGCGCGGGCGGACGCGCCGGTGGAAGAGCGCCGCGTTGCCGGGCTCCAGGTCCGCGCCCGCGGTCGCGAGCGGTGTCACGAACCTGACCTCGCGGCCTGCCTCCAGCAGGAACTCGGCGGTGCCGCAGGCCTCCCAGTGCGCGTTGCGGTCGAGCAGAACGACCCGCCGCCCCGCCTCGGCGCGCCCCGTCAGCACGTCGTCCACCGAGACCACCCTGGGGTCGTCGGCGAGGCCGGGAACCAGCCCGCCCATCGAGGCCGGGAGCCCCTCCGTGGCAATGGGCGGGCTCGGCCCGTCCGGGCCGTCGCGCCCCGGCAGGTAGGGGCGCGAGCCGGTGGCGACGACCGCCGCGTCGGGGCCGAGCGCCTCGATCGTGCCCGGCGTGGCTTCCGCCCCCAGACGCAGATCGACGCCGAGGCGCTCCGCCTCCGAGGCGAGGTGCCGCACGGACTCCCCGATCTCGGCGTGCAGCGGCTGGCGCGCGGCGAGCCGGATGAGGCCGCCGGGCTCGCTCTCCCGCTCGAACAGGGTGACGCGGTGGCCGCGCCGGGCGAGCGTCACCGCGGCGCTGAGCCCGGCCGGGCCGCCTCCGGCCACGACCACGTGACGTGGCGTGGCCCCGGGCGTGAGGGCGCCGTGGGTCAATTCACGCCCGGCCGCGGGGTTCGACACGCAGCGGATCGGCTTCTGCTGCATGGCCTGAAAGATGCAGGCGTCGTTGCAGGCGATGCAGGGCCGCACCTCGCGCAGGCGGCCCTCGCGGACCTTGTTGGGAAGCTCGGGGTCGGCGATGAGCTGACGCGCCATGCCGATGAGATCGGCGTCGCCCTCGCGCAGGATGCGCTCCGCATCCAGCGGGTTCTTGATGCGGCCGAAGGCGATCACCGGCAGCGGGGTCGCGCGCTTGAGGGCGGCGTTGAGCTCGTTGAAGGCGAGCTGCGGCACCGCCGAGGGCGGAATCTCCATCCAGAAGCTGCTGAACGAGCCCGCGTCGCAGTCGAAGAGATCGACGTGCCCGCTCGCCGCCAGAGCGCGGGCGACCTCGAGACCGTAGTCGAGGCCGTAGCCGAAGGGCGTGTACTCGTGCAGGCAGAGGCGGACCGAGACGGGCCAGTCGGTGCCGACCGCCTCCCGCATCGCCGCCAGCACCTCGAGGGGAAGGCGCATGCGCTTCTCGAAGGAGCCGCCGTAGGCGTCCTCGCGGCGGTTGAAGAAGGGCGAGACGAAGCTGCGCAGGAGGCCGTCGTGGCCGACCTTGATCTCGACCCCGTCGAATCCCGCCTCGCGCATGTTCGCCGCCGAGGCCGCGAACCCCTCGATGACCGCCTCGATCTCCGCCGGCCCCATCTCGACGGTGTTGTAGCGCCCGTAGGGCTCGGGCATCTGGGTCGGCGCCCAGAGCTCCTGCGGCGGGTGCTCCAGGCTGGTGTGCCCGCCATGGTTGAGCTGGGCGAAGACGCGCGCGCCGTGGGGATGGACCGCCTCGACGATGCGCCGATAGGCGGGAATGGCCTCGCGGTCCCAGGCGCGGCCGTAGTTGGGGGACATCTGGCCGGAGGGATGCATGGCATGGCTGCCGGTCACGATCAGACCCGCGCCGCCGCTCGCCCGGGTCGCGTAGTAGGCGGCGAGGTCCTCGGTCGGCGTCCCGTCGGGCGCGTCGAGCCCGTTCCAGTGGGCCAGCAGGACGAAGCGGTTGCGCAGCTCGATGCCGCGCAGGCTGAAGGGCGTCCAGAGCAACGAGTCGCTCTTCATAGCGAGGAAGGGTTCAGCCGGTGGCCTTGAGGGGCTCGGTCTCCGTCACGGCGCGCAAGCCCGCGATCACGTCCTCCTGCTGCGCGAGCGCCGCGGTCTCCAGCACCTTGGAGACCACGGGCGCGGCCTGCGAGCCCGAGACCCGCAGGATCTCGTGGTCGAGCCAGTCGAAGAGCCGCTCCTGCGCCTCCTGCGCGATGCGGGCGCCGAGGGAGGGTCCGCGCGCGGTCTGCTCCACGATCAGGAGCCGGTTGGTGCGGCGCACGCTGGCGCCGACGGTCTCCCAGTCCATCCCCAGGGGATCGAGGGTGCGCAGGTCGATCACCTCGGCGTCGATGCCGCTCTCGTCCGCCGCGGCGACGCTCACCGGCACCATGTTGGCGCAGGTCACCACGGTGCACGCCGTGCCCGGGCGGACGATGCGCGCCCTGCCGAAGGGGATGCAGTAGTCGAGGTCGTCCGGCACCGGCCCCTTCTCCTGGTAGAGCGCCTGGCACTCGATGATCGCCACGGGGTCGTTGCAGCGCACGGCGCTGTTGAAGAGCCCGACGTAGTCGAAGGGCGTGGTGGGCGCGACGATGCGCCAGCCCGGCCAGAGGGCGAAGACGCCGGAGGGGTCCATCGAGTGCTGCGAGCCGTAGCCGCCGCCGGCGGCGACGCGGGCGCGCAGGATGAGCGGCGCCGCGTGGCCGCCGCCGAACATGTGGCGCACCTTGGCCGCCTGGTTGAAGAGCTGGTCCGCGGCCACCAGGCAGAAATCCGCGTACATGATCTCGACGATGGGCCTGAGCCCGTTGACCGCGGCCCCGAGCCCCATGCCGCAGAAGCCGTTCTCGGCGATGGGTGTGCCGATCAGGCGTTCGGGGAAGGATTCCGCAATGCCCTTGGTGGCGCCCACGGTGCCGCCCTTGAGCCGGTGCACGTCCTCGCCCAGCACGATCACGCTCTCGTCCCGCTCCATGGCGTGGAACTGGGCGGCGGCGATGGATTCGATGTAGGTCATCTCGCGCGCGGAATCGGGGTCGACCTCCTCCGGCTCCATGGCGCGCACGCCGTCGAGCTCCGAGAGGTTGCCGCGAATGCCGATATCGATTTCCGCCGTGTCGGGCCAGAGTGCCGGCACGACGCGGAGGCGGTTGGAGCCGGGCTCGGTCTCGGTCAGCGCGCTCGCGGCCTGCTCCACCGCGGCCTGCGCCCGCTCGCCCAGCGCCGCGACCTGGTCCTCGCCCACGATGCCGAGCTCGACCATGCGCGCGGGCATGGTCGCGACCGGATCGCGCGCCTGCCACGCCGCCTCCTCGTCCTTGTCGCGGTAGCCGAAGGCGCTGCCCCGCATCGGCCCGTGCTGGTGGAAGTAGCGGTAGGTGAGCGCCTCGATCAGCGCCGGCCCCTTGTCCGCCTCGATCCGGCTGCGCGCCCACTGCATCGCCTTGCGCACCGCCACCACGTCCATGCCGTCGACCTCGACCGAGGGCACCGCGAGCCCCTGCCCGCGCGCGCTGAGCCGCGTCTCCCGCGTGGTCTCGGAGACATGGGTGGAGACGCCGTAGAGGTTGTTCTCGACGAAGAAGACGATGGGCAGGTCGTAGAGCGCGGCCATGTTGAGCGATTCGTAGGCCGCGCCGTTCTGCATCGCGCCGTCGCCGAAGAAGGTGACGGTGAGGTTGCCCGAGCCCTTCAGTTTCTCGGCCAGCGCGTAGCCCACCGCCTGCGGCGGGTTGCCGCCGACGATGGCGTTGGTGCCGAGCACGCCGGCCTCGTCCCAGCGCATGTGCATGGAGCCGCCGCGCCCGCCGCAGTAGCCGGGCGCGAGCCCCATGATCTCGGCCATGGAGCGGTGCACCACCGCCTGCATGGCCTCGGGCCACTCGCTCGTGCGCGGGTCGTAGCCGGCCGGCACCGCGTGGTTCAGGAACTTGGCGAGGAACTGGTGGTGGGCGCGGTGTGTGGCGTTGATCTTGTCGGCGGCGGTCAGCGTCGACATGGCCCCGACGGCGCCGCCCTCCTGGCCGATGCTGGCGTGCGCCGGGCCGTGCACGCAGCCCGCCTTGAAGAGCTCGAGGATGCGCTCCTCGAAGCGGCGGATCACGAGGAGCTGCTCCAGAAGGCAGGCGAGCACGCGCGGGTCCTCGCCCTGCCAGTCGGCCTTGTCGGCGGCGAGGCGGTGCCACGGCGTCGCCGAGGTCAGCGGTTCCATCGTCGGCATGGTCCCCTCCCTGCCCGCTCCTGCATCCGCGATCCGTTATAGCAGAGCCTGCGACCGGGGCGGGAGGGCGGCGCTTGGCCCCGGCGGCGGGTCGCGCTAGAACCTCTCGTCCTGTGAGGCAGACGCCGCGGAGGCCGGCGCGCAGCATGATCTACGACGAGCCACGATTCATGCCCGGCGGCGACCGCTTCATCGAGATGGAGCTGGGCGACGAGCTCAATTTCGACCTCAACTTCCTGGTCCATGCGCTGACCGCGCGGGTGCGCGAGGCGGCGCTCGACGGCATTATCGAGCTGCTCCCCAACATGGCCTCGGTCGTCGTCAGCTACGACCCGGAGCGGATCGGCTACGACGACGTGGTGCGCGAGATCGGCGCGCTGCACGCCTCCCTCGGCTCGCTCGAGGACGTGGAGCTGCCGAGCCCGCTCTACACCTTCCCCGTGCTCTACTTCGACCACCTCACCCGCGCCTGCTGGGAAGACTACTGCGCCCGCATCACGGAGAAGGAGTACGACCCCGACCTGATGGTCCGCCTCAACGGGCTGGAGAGCCGCGAACAGCTCGCGCGCATCCACTCGGGCACGGAGTACTGGGTGGCGGCGCTGGGCTTCTATCCCGGCCTCGCCTCGCTCATCGCGCTGGACCCGCGCTGCCGCCTCACCGCGCCCAAGTACAACCCGCCCCGCACCTGGACGCCCAGGGGCACCCTCGGCTACGGCGGCTCGGTCACCTGCCTCTACCCGGCCCAGACCCCCGGCGGCTACCAGATCATCGGCCACTCGCCCGTCCCCGTGTTCGACCTGGAGCAGCGGCTGCGCGCCTTCCGCGACCGCCTCGCGCTGCTTCGCCCCGGCGACCGCGTGCGCTTCGTGCCGGTGGGGCGCGCGGAGTACGACCACGTGACCGCCCAGGTGGAGAGCGGCGCCTACGAGCACCAGGTCGCGGCCTACGCCAAGTTCTCGATCCGCGCCTACCACGAATGGCTGGCGACGCTGGACATGAGCGTGAGGTTTTGACGGGCCGTGTCAGGAGCGCTCGATCCAGTATGCCGGCCTCCGCCTGTGGTGGGCTACGGCGAGTATCTCGATCCTTTCGCCCGTCTCTCGATAGATGACGGAGAACGGGAAGCGCGGCAGGGGCGCCCGGCGAATATCCGGCTCGTGGACGATCCGGTAGCGGCGGGCGTTGGCGTGCAGGTGTTCCAGAACCCGCTCGAACGCGGCCAGATAGCGGGTGCCAAGTCCAGCCCGCCGGGTCTCGTACCAGGCGACGGTCTCCAGGTGCTCCGCTTCCGCCTCGGGGTGGAACCAGACCGTCACCGCAGCAGCGACAGCGCCTTTCGCCGCACCTCCTCCGCAGGTATCGCCTGCGCCTCCCCGCTGTCGAGTTCGCGGGCGCGGCGGGCCGCCTCCGCGAGCCAGCTTTGCTCGAGCTCGGCTTCGGAGGGCTCGTCGAGACTGAGCAGCAGCTTCTGGGCGAGGGCCGCGCGTTCGTCGGGCGGCAGGTTCAGGGCCGCCTCCTGCAGGGTCTTGGAGTCCATCGTGTTTCCTTCCGCCGGTCCGCGCCGACGCCGATCCGGTCTGGCGGAGCATCATAATGGGCCGCGGCCGGCGATGGCCACGCCCTAGTCGCCCGCGCGCCGGCGCGGGGTTGTCCCGGACTTCCGCCGGCCGCAGGATGCGGGCGGGCGCAGGAGGGGCCATGAAGGACAGACGGGGCGGGCGGCGATGATCGAGGTGGTCAAGGCCGGGCTGGAGACTTGCGTGCAGGACTTTCCCGGCCGCTACGGCTTCTGGGAGCAGGGGTTTCCGCCCTCGGGCCCCTTCGACATGTGGTCCTTCCGCCTCGCCAACCTGGCCGTGGGCAATGCGTCGGAGGCGGCGGGGCTGGAGATCCAGTTCCTGGGGCCCACGCTCCGCTTCGAGAGCGAAGCGGCGATCGCGCTCACCGGGGCGGCGATGGCGCCGACGCTCGACGGCACGCCGCTGCCCCAGTGGGAGAGCGTGCGCGTGCCCGCCGGCGCGGCGCTGGAGACCGGCTTCGCGCGCACCGGCGCCCGCGCCTACCTGGCGGTTGCCGGCGGCATCGAGACGGCGCCGGTGCTGGGCTCGCGCTCCACCTTCCACATGGCCGGCGTCGGCGGCATGGAAGGGCACGCGCTGAAAGAGGGCCAGCGCCTGCCGCTCGGCGCCGGAGACGGCACGGCAGGGCTCCGGGTCAGGGCCGACTGCCGCCCGCCGATCCCCGAGGGCAAGGCCTGGGAGATCGAGGTGGTGGCCGGCCCCAACGACGACTGGATCGACGAGGCCGGCCGGCGCACCTTCCTGGAGAGCGACTGGACGCTGCAGGCCCGCAGCAACCGCACCGGCTACCGCCTCTCCGGCCCGGAGTGGAGCTTCGCCGCGCGCGCCACCGAGAAGGGGCCGGAGCACGGCGAGCACCCCTCCAACATCCTCGATCACGGCTATCCCGTGGGCGCGGTGAACCTGTGCGGCCAGACGCCGATCATCCTGGTCAACGACGGCCCCTCCGCCGGCGGCTTCATCAACCCCTACACGGTGCCGTCCGCCGCCTTCTGGAAGCTCGCGCAGTCGAAGCCCAACGACACCTACCGCTTCCGCCTGGTCACGGTTCAGGAGGCCCAGGCCGAACGCCGGCGCATCGACGCGCTGTGCGCCGCCTCCAGCCTGGAGGCCGCCGGCTCGTGACCCGGTCTCGGCTGTCGCGACCGGAACGGTCGCGGGGGCGCCGCCCCCCCCCCCCCCCCCCCCCAGACGCGGGGGGGGGGGGGGGGGGGGGAGGGCGCACCAG
>JAJDXK010000014.1 GCA_022823305.1 Alphaproteobacteria bacterium | reverse complement strand
GACTGGACGATGTAGAGCTTGCGCCCGGTGGCATGGACCCTGACCCCGAAGCCGGCGAGGTCGCGGTCCCAGAAGATGGCGTCCTTGCCGCCGGGCCTGAGCCCGTCCACAATCCGCTTGGTGAGCCTGAGGGTGCTGCGTTTCGGCATCGTCGTCGCGCTCCGCTGGAATCGCTCGCGGATCAGTCATCAAACCGTATGCGAGCGGCATCAAGTCGGGGGCGATTGAAGGCGATATCTGGCGGCAAGTCAAGGGCTCGGAGGCCGAAGGAGACAGAAAAATATCATCTATTACAACGCTCTATCATAGAATTGGCGCTGGACGGCGAGCGGTGGCGGAGAGTGTCCAGGAAAGCATGCGACCCCGGCGCAAGTCCGGGCATGACAACAAGGGGAAACGGCTGGAGAGAGGGTTCGGTGCCGCGACAGAGCCACATCGCTCGTCCTCCCGCTCAGCGCAGCATGTAGTTCCGGCCGAGGGTGATCCTGTCGATCGGCTCGCAGGTAGCCAGCGTGCCGTCGACGAAGACCTCGAAGGTCTGCGAGTCGACCCTGATGTCGGGACAGGCGTCGTTGTGCAGCATGTCCTTCTTGCTGAGCCTGGTGAAGCTGCCGATGGGCAGGATCGGCTTGTTCAGACCGAGGCGGCCCTGCACGTCGATGTCGAGCGCGCGGCGGTGGGCGAAGTTGGCGCTGAGCGTGCTCGGCGCGCGGCCGTGATGGCCGAACTGGGGCCGCATGATCACCGGCTCGGTCTGGAAGTAGCTGCCCGAGGGGTCGCCGCTCGCGCCCCAGGCGACGAAGCCGCCCTTGATCACGCCGAAGGGCTTGACGCCGAAGAAGGCTGGCTTCCAGGTCACGAGGTCCGCCATCTTGCCCGGCTCCAGCGAGCCCACGTACCGGTCGATGCCGAAGGCGATGGCCGGGTTGATGGTGTACTTCGCGATGTAGCGCTTGATGCGCTCGTTGTCGGCGGCGGCCGTGGTCTCCTCCGGCAGCCGCCCGCGCTGGTCGCGCATCTTGCTCGCGAGCTGCCAGCAGCGCGAGATGACCTCGTTGATCCGCCCCATGCCCTGGCTGTCGGAGCCGAACATCGAGACCGCGCCCAGGTCGTGCAGCACGTCCTCGGCGGCGATGGTGCCGTGGCGCACCCGGCTCTCGGCGAAGGCCACGTCCTCCGGCAGGTCGTAGCGCAGCAGGTGGCAGGCCATGGTCATGTCCAGCCCCTCGTCGAAGACGTTGACGGTGTAGGGGTTGGTGGGGTTGGTCGATGACGGCAGGCAATGGGGCTCGCCGTTGCAGCGGATGATGTCGGGCGCATGACCGCCGCCGGAGCCCTCGGTGTGGTACATGTGGATGGGGCGGCCGGCGATCGCCCGCATCGTGTCCTCGTAGAAGCCGGACTCGTTCAGCGTGTCGGTGTGGATCTGCACCGGGAAGTCGTGCTCGGCCGAGGCTCGCAGGCAGGCGTCGATGGTGGCCGGCATGGCGCCGTAGTCCTCGTGGATCTTGACGCCGATGATGGCGCCGTCGAGGTGCTCGGCGATGGTCGCGGGGTCGTGCGACGAGCCGCGCCCGAAGAAGCCGAAGTTGAGCGGCCACGCCTCCGAGGCCTCGTGCATGCGCCAGGTGTTCCACGGGCCGCCGCAGTCGATGGCGAAGAGCGGCCCCATGGTGCCGCCGATCATGGTGGTGAGCCCGCTCGCCAGCGCATGGTTGCACTGCTCCGCCGACATCCAGTGCACGTGCACGTCGATGCCGCCGGGCGTCACGATCAGGCCGCCGGCCGGGTAGTAGGTGGTGTTGGGACCGCAGACGAGGGCGGGGTCCACGCCGTCCTGGGTGTTGGGGTTGCCGGCCTTGCCGACGCCCGCGATCTTGCCGTCCTTGATGCCGATGTCGGCCTTCACCAGGCCCAGCACGGGGTCGATGACGGTCGCGTTCTCGACCAGCATGTCGATGGCGCCGTCGGCGGCCGAGGTGTGGGCGTCGTAGGACATGCCGTCGCGCATCACGCGGCCGGCACCGGTCCAGCACTCGTCGCCGTAGGATGTGTGGTCGTGCTCGATCTCGCCGATCAGCGAGGTGTCGCCGAGCCTGATCTTGTCGCCCCTGGTCGGCCCGTAGTAGCGGGCATAGGTCTCGCGCGCGATCTTCACCATCTGCCTACGCTCCCCGGAATCCGCCCGCCCTGGCGCGGGCGATGGCCTGCTCCTTGACCTCGGGCGAGTCGATCATGCCCTCGGTGAGCGAGCTGAAGCCGCTGATGCGGCCGCGCCCGCCGAACTCGACGAGCGCCACTTCCTTCTGCTGGCCCGGCTCGAAGCGGACCGCGGTGCCCGACGGGATGTCGAGGCGCATGCCGAAGGTGGCCGCCCGATCGAACTCGAGCGCCCGGTTGGCCTCGAAGAAGTGGAAGTGGCTGCCGACCTGCACCGGACGGTCGCCGGTGTTGGTGACGCTGACGCTCCCGCTCCTGCGGCCGGCGTTCAACTCGATCTCCTCGTCCGGCGTGATGATCTCGCCGGCGCGGGGGCCGGGCTCGCTCGCCTCGGCGCCGGGGCGGATCGGCTGGTGCACGGTGATGAGCTTGGTTCCGTCGGGGAACATCGCCTCGACGTGGATCACCGGGATCAGCTCGGGCACGCCGGGCAGCACGTCGTCCGAGGTGAGGATCTCGGCACCGTAGCCCATGAGGTCCTTGAGCGTCCGCCCCTCGCGGGCGCACATCAGGAGCTCGTCGCAGATGAGCGCGAGCGCCTCCGGGTGGCTGAGCCTGATGCCGCGGCGCCTGTGCTCGCGCGCGAGCTGGGCGGCCGAGAAGATGGTGAGCCGCTCCTGCTCCGTCGGGGTGAGAATCATCGGCCGTCGCCTCCCTCTTGCCTCCAACGGTCAGAGTAGACGCCGGGACGGGCAGACAACAGCCGAATTTGCCGCCGCGCGCGGCGCGCATAGACTCGGCGGACGGAAGAACGGGAGCGGCGCCGATGGCAACCGAGAGCAACCGCCGGATCG
The DNA here is from genome assembly GCA_022823305.1 of Alphaproteobacteria bacterium. GTDB lineage: Bacteria > Pseudomonadota > Alphaproteobacteria > UBA828 > UBA828 > WTGU01. The sequence continues at coordinate 34,850 of JAJDXK010000014.1, read as the reverse complement.
TGCTGGCCGCGCGCCCCGCAGGCGCGCCGAAGGAGAGCGACCTCCGCCTGGAGGAGGGGCCGGTGCCGCAGCCGGCGGACGGCGAGCTGTTGGTGCGGACGATCTGGCTCTCGCTCGATCCTTACATGCGGCTCCGCATGGGCACGGAGGTGCGCTACTACCCGCCGATCCCCATCGGCGAGGTGATCGTGGGCGGCGCCGTGAGCCGCGTGGTGGAGAGCCGGCACCCGGCCTTCGCACCCGGCGACATCGTCGACGACTACACCGGCTGGCAGGACTACGCCATCGCGCAGGGTGCCAGCGCCCGCAAGGTGGACCCCGCGCTCGGGCCGCTGTCTACGGCCATCGGCGTGCTCGGCATGCCGGGGCTCACCGCCTACCTCGGGCTCGTCAAGGTGGGCCGGCCCGCGCCCGGCGACACGGTGGTAATCTCGGCGGCGGCCGGCGCGGTGGGCGCGGTGGCGGGCCAGGTGGCGAAGATCGCTGGCTGCCGCGTCGTCGGCATCGCCGGCGGGGAGGAGAAGCTCGCCTACCTCACGGGCGAGCTCGGCTTCGACGCGGCCGTCGACCGCCACGGCAACGACGTGCCCGGCGCCCTCGCCGCGGCCTGCCCCGACGGCGTCGACGTCTACTTCGAGAACGTGGGCGGGCCTATCGGCGATGCGGTCTATCCCCTGCTTGCCCACGGCGCGCGCGTGGTGATCTGCGGCGGCATCTCCCACTACAACGCGACCGAGCCGCCCCGGACCGCAAGCCACCTCGCGCCGATCCTCTTCACCGAGGCCGAGGTGAAGGGCTTCAACATCTTCTCCTACGCCGCCCACTACGAGCATGCGCGCAGGCGGCTCGCGCGCTGGCTCGCAGAGGGGCGCCTCGCCTACAGGGAGGACATCGTCGAGGGGCTGGAGAACGCGCCGGCGGCATTCCAGCGCCTCTTCGACGGCCGCAACTTCGGCAAGCTGCTGGTCAGGGTCTCGGCGGAATGACCGGCATGGCGGCCGCTATTCGTGGCCGTGGACGTGGTCCTGGCCGACGCGGATGCAGACCGGCACGGGCCGGTCGCGGTCGGGGTCCGGCGGTGCGGCGTAGGCGTGCTCGATCTCCTCCAGCACCACCGCAGTGATGTAGGGGATCGGCAGCGCAATGGCCTCTTCCAGCGGCACCCAGCCGAGATCGAGCAGCTCGCCGTTGCCGCCGAGGGTTCCCGCCGCGTCCCCGGCATCGGCGAGGAAGAAGCGCGCGTTGAAGCGGCGCGGCAGGCCGGGCGGCGTCACCGCGCGGTAGATGTAGTCGAGCCGGTCGAGTGCCGGCGCGAGCCCGGTGGCGTGGAAGGCCTGCCACTCGGGCCGGACTTGCCCCCTTCCCGCCGGCACCGGCAGGCCGAGGGCCAATCCTGTCTCCTCGAAGGTCTCGCGCACCGCGGCCGCAGCCAGTGAGCGGGCGCGCGACGGCTTGGCCGAGCGGGCGAGCCGGGCCGCCACCGCGGGCCTGAGCTCCGTCGCCGGGCGGACCCAGCGGTCGCAGGGCTCGACGCCCCCGCCCGGGAAGACGTAGTGGTCGGGCATGAAGACCTGGCGCCTCGGGCGGCGGCCCATCAGGACCTCGGGCCCGCCGGTACCCTTCTTCACCAGAACCAAGGTGGCGGCGTCCTTCGGCCTTATGCTGCGGCGCTTCACGTCTCTCTCCGTCACGGGGCGGCGCATCATACGCGCTGCCGCCCGCGATGCCATGGCGGATCGGGTGCCGGTGATTGCGCCGCGAGGCGCAGCGATTGACATTGCGCCGGGAGGCGCGGCCGACCGATATTGCGCCGATCCTGCGTTTCCGTTACCTCTCAAGGCCGTGCGGAGGACCACGGCACGGCAGGCCGGCATGGAGGGGAGCGGCATGGCGGGCGCGGCGAGTGACCCCGGCAGCGGCCGCGGGGCGAAGAGTACCGCATGACCGTCGCCGCCGGCCGGCAGCCCAATATCGGCCACCGCGCGAGCCTCTTCGCCGACCGGCACTTCAAGTGGCTGGTGATCGCGCCCTCGATCATCGTGCTGCTGCTGATCGGCCTCTACCCGATCGTCCACACCGGCATCGTCAGCTTCCAGGACATCACCATGCTGGCCGAGGACACATCGTGGTCCGGCGGCAAGCACTACGCGGCCCTCTTCTCCGACACGCGGCTCTGGGAGTCGATGGGCCACACCTTCCTGATCCTGGCGATCGCGCTTCCCATCGAGCTGGTGCTGGGGCTGCTGATGGCGCAGCTCTTCCTCGAGAAGATGCCGCTCAAGCAGGTCTTCGTCGCGCTGCTCATCATCCCCACGGTGATCTCGCCCATCGTCGCGGGCTCCACCTGGCGGCTGATGTTCGACAACCAGTACGGGCCGATCAACCAGATCATCGGCTGGTTCTCGTCGGAGCCGGTGGCGATCCTCTGGCTCTCGCGCCCGGAGTGGGTCTATCCGGCGATCCTGGTGTGCGAGGTGTGGCAGTGGACGCCCTTCATGTTCCTGATCCTGCTGGCGGCGCTGTCGAACGTCGACCGCAGCCTGATCGAGGCGGCCGAGATCGACGGTGCCTCGTTCTGGAAGATCTTCTTCAGGATCACGCTGCCCGTCATCAAGCCGGTGCTGATCATCGCCATCCTGATCCGCGCGCTCGACCTCTTCCGCATCTTCGACATCATCTGGGCGATGACCAAGGGCGGCCCGGGCACGCTGACCGAGACCATCTCGATCTACACCTACATCCGGGCCTTCAAGGAGTTCGAGACGAGCTACGCGGGCGCCATCGCCTTCCTGGTGATCATCCTGCTCTCGATCATCGTCATCTTCGCGCTCAAGCGCGTGGAGATCGCGCGATGACGGCGGACGCCGCCCCTCCCGTGCCCGCCAGCCGCTGGCCGCGCTGGCTGCCGCGCGAGCGCCGGCGCATGATCTGGCGCTTCCTGATCGCGCTGGTGGTGCAGGTGTTCTTCCTTTTCCCGGTCTACTGGCTCTTCATCACCTCGATCAAGTCGGCGGGCGACATCTTCGCCCGCCCGCCGGTGTGGTTCCCGGGCGAGCCGAACTTCCGCATCTTCGGCGTGCTCTTCAAGGACGGCGACGTCTGGGCGATCTACAACAGCCTCATCATCGCCAGCATCTCCACCGTCGTCGCCATGATCCTCGGCACCGCGGCCGCCTACAGCCTCGCGCGCTTCAAGACCGGCGGCCAGAACCTCGCGATCTGGATCATCTCGCAGCGCATGATCCCGCCCATCGTCATCGTCTTCCCCATCTTCCTGCTCTTCGTCTGGTTCGGCTGGATCGACAGCTATGTCGGGCTGATCCTGCTCTACATCGCCTTCAACCTGCCCTACGTGATCTGGATGATGCGCGGCTACATCGAGGACATCCCGGTGGAGGTGGAGGAGAGCGCGCTCACCGACGGCTGCTCGCGCTGGCAGGCGCTGCGCAAGATCGTCTTCCCCATGGCGCGCACCGGCATCTTCGCGACCGCCGTCTTCACCTTCATCTTCGCCTGGAACGAGTTCGTCTTCGCGCTGATCCTGACCCGCCACGACGTGCTGACCTTCCCCGTGCTGGTCACCCACTACTACGGCGCCCAGTCGACCTTCTGGTCGAAGATCGCGGCGCTCTCCGTGCTCGGCACGCTGCCGGTGTTCTTCGCGGTGGCGACGCTGCAGCGCTTCCTCGTGCGCGGCATCACCATGGGCGCGGTCAAGGGGTAGGAGGAGCCATGGCAGGCGTCAGGCTGCGCGGCGTGCACAAGCGCTTCGGCAAGGTCCATGCCGTGCGCGGCGTGGACATCGAGATTCCGGACCGCGCTTTCACGGTGCTGGTGGGGCCCTCCGGCTGCGGCAAGTCGACGCTCTTGCGCATGATCGCGGGGCTCGAGGAGGTGACCGAGGGCACGGTGGAGATCGACGGCGCCGTGGTCAACGACGTCCGCCCCAAGGACCGCGACGTGGCGATGGTGTTCCAGAACTACGCGCTCTACCCGCACATGTCGGTGTTCGAGAACGTGGCCTTCGGGCTGCGCATGCGGGGCACGGCGGGCGCCGAGGTACGCCCCCGGGTGGAGAAGGCAGCGGCCATGCTCGGCATCATGGACCTGCTCGAGCGCCAGCCGCGCCAGCTCTCCGGCGGCCAGCGCCAGCGCGTCGCCATGGGCCGCGCGCTGGTGCGCGACGCCAAGCTCTATCTCTTCGACGAGCCGCTCTCGAACCTCGACGCCCAGCTCCGCGACGAGATGCGCACCGAGATCAAGCGGCTCCACCAGGAGATGCAGCGCACCATGATCTACGTCACCCACGACCAGGTGGAGGCGATGACGCTGGCCGACAGGATCGTGCTGCTGCGCGAGGGCGAAATCGAGCAGGAGGGGCCGCCGCTCGAGCTCTACGAACGCCCGGCGACCCGCTTCGTCGCGGGCTTCATCGGCTCGCCGGCGATGAACTTCGCACCGGCCGAGCTGGAGGCGGCCGACGGCGCGGTGCAGGTGCGGGTGGGCGAGACGGTGCTCGCGCTCCCGCCCGGGCGTGCCGAGCGCCTTGGCGGCGACGGCGGGCGCGCCGTGCTCTTCGGCATCCGGCCCGAGCACATGTACCGGGCCGAGGGCGAGGCGCCGAGGCCGGATTGCGCCAGGCTCGACACCACGGTCGAGATCGTCGAGCCCATGGGCGCCAACACGCTGGTCAACTTCCACCTGGGCGAAACCTCGATGCTGGTGCGCCTCGACGGCTCGGCGGCCGAGCGGCCGGGGAATGCGCTCCCCCTCGACGTGGACATGAGCCGGGCCGTGCTGGTGGACCCGGAAAGCGAGCGCGTGATCTGACCTGACCGGGCCTATCCCGTCGCGGAAAGCGTCCCGATCCCGGCGATCACGATGGCGACGCCCAGCCACTGCAGTGGCACCACCTGCTCGCGCAGGAAGATGCGCGCCAGCAGGATCGTCACCACCGAGTAGGCCGAGCTGGTGACGATCGCGAACTCGCCGTTCTCCAGCGAAAGCCCGGCATAGACGAAGACGTAGCCGAGGGTGTCCACCAGGGCGATGAGGAGGATCAGCGGCCAGGCGCTGAGCGGCATGCGGGGCACCTTGCGCATGACGAGGAAGCCCGCGCCCAGCACGATGACGCCGACGACCCGGCTCGAGAGCAGGGTCATCGGCAGGCCGTAGCGCTCGATCGCGTGATCGGCGGCGAGCAGCGCCACGGCAAAGAAGAACGCCGCGCCGATCGCCAGCAGAACCGCACGCCGCAGCATCGCCGGAGCGTATTCCGGCTTGTCGCCGCCCTCGATGCGGTAGACCGCGAGCGCCACCAGCCAGACACCGCCGAGGGTGGCCACCATCGCGACCCAGTGGATGATCTCGGGCCGGGCGCCGAAGACCACCGTCATCGGCACCGCGAACGCGGGATAGCTCGAGACCATGGGCGAGCCGAGCGAGACCGGGCCCCGGGTGAGCGCCTCGAAGAGCATCATCGTCGCCAGCACGGTGGCGACGCCGTTGAGGATCAGCAGCCAGAGCCCCGAGAGCTCCCAGACGAGGCTCTCGCCGCTGGCCACGACGTAGAGCCCGACCGCGAGGCTGCCCACCAGCATCATGCCGAAGAGCCCCTGCGGCACGCCGATCGCACGGCCGAGGAAGCGGGCAGTGAAGTCGCCGACGCCCCAGCTGCCCGCCGCGCCCGCGCCGAGTAGCGCCGAGCCGGCGATCACTGCGGGCTCACGTGGCGGGAAAGGGCCCGGCCTCTGACGGCGACGGGCCCGCGCTCTATCGACATGGCTGCTTCACGCTGTGGCGGGGCGGTGGCGGGACGTTCACGATACCGCAATGCGCAGACGGGGACAGAGACTAATGGTGCGGAATGACGAGGAAAGAGACATCATGAATACGCAACCGGGCCAAGGGGAACAACGATGCACATCGCCTGCCTGACCTTCGACTTCGACGCCGTCTCGGGCTACATCGCCTACGGCGCGCGCTCGCCGACGCCGATCAGCCGGGGCGAGTTCGGACTCGTCGGCGCCGAGCGCGTCATGGCGCTGCTCGCGCGCCACCGCATCCCGGCGACCTGGTTCATCCCCGGCCACACGATCGAGAGCTTCCCCGAGATGTCGGCGCGCATCGCCGGCACCGGCCACGAGATCGGCCACCACGGCTGGACCCACATGACGCCGGTAACCATGTCGCGCGACGAGGAGGAGGCGGAGCTGCAGCGCGGCACCGACGCCATCGTCAAGCTGTGCGGCAAGAAGCCGCGCGGCTATCGCTCGCCCGCCTGGGACCTGAGCGAGAACACGGTGGACCTCCTGGTCTCGCGCGGCTTCCTCTACGAGAGCAGCATGATGGGACACGACTACGCGCCCTACTTCGCGCGCACGGGCGACGTGATCGCGCTGCAGGAGCCCATAGTGCGCGGGCCCGAGACCAGCTTGGTCGAGATGCCGATCAGCTGGTCGCTGGACGACTACCCGCACTTCGAATACGTGCGGCACCAGCAGTACAGCATGCCGGGCCTGATGCCGGCAGGCGACGTGCTGCAGAACTGGGTGGACGACTTCGACTACATGACGCGCATCACCGACTGGGGCGTGCTGACCTACACCTGCCACCCCTTCGTGATCGGCCGCGGCCACCGCATGATGATGCTGGAGCGGCTGATCGAGGAGCTCGGGAAGCTGGGCGCGGTCTTCCTGACCATGGAGGATGCCGTGAACGCATGGCTGGAAAGGGCTGCGCCGTCGGACTGACGCGCCCGGGCCCTGCGGGGCAGGCATTCGGGACCGTGGAGAGGGAGCGCACACGATGCGGACGCTGATCTTGCCGGGCGGCGACGAGGCGGTGGCGCTGGGCCAGGGCACCTGGCGCATGGGCGAGCGCCGCAAGGCGTTCAAGGACGAGGTGGCGGCGCTCCGCCACGGCATCGCCTGCGGCATGACGCTGATCGACACGGCGGAGATGTACGGCTCCGGCGGCGCCGAGAAGGTCATCCGCGAGGCGATCCGGGACCAGCGCGACGCGGTCTACCTGGTAAGCAAGGTGCTGCCGTCGAATGCAGGGCGCAAGCGCATGGTGCGCGCCTGCGAGCGCAGCCTGAAGCACCTCGGCACCGACCGCCTCGACCTCTACCTGCTGCACTGGCGGGGTGGCGTCTCCCTCGACGAGACCGTGGAAGGCTTCCTCGCGCTCAGGGAGGCCGGCAAGATCCGCCACTTCGGGGTCAGCAACTTCGACACCGACGACATGGAGGCGCTGTGGCAGACCGCCGGCGCACAAGCCTGCCAGACCAACCAGATTCTCTACAACCTGACGCGGCGCTGGCCCGAGGCCTCGCTCATGGAGTGGTCCCGGCGCCACGGCCAGCCGCTGATGATCTACTCGCCGCTGGAGCAGGGGCGGATGCCTGCGGACGGTGCGCTCGGCGCCATCGCCCGAGCCCGCGGGGCGACGCCGATGCAGGTGGCGCTCGCCTGGACCCTGCGGCATGCGGACACCTTCGTCGTGCCCAAGGCGAGCCGCATCGCCCACGTGGACGAGAACCTCGGCGCGCTGGACATCGTGCTCACCGAGGACGAGCTCGCCGCGCTCGATCGCGACTTCCCGCCGCCCGCAGGCGACGCGGCGCTGGAGATCCTGTAGGCAACGGTCGGGGTACGCCGGCGGCTCGAAGGCGCCCGGCGGCCGTCTCGGCCCGGGGCGGGCTCGCTGTGCCACGTCGATAAGGAAAAGGGGCTGGAGCGATGACTCATCGGGATGTGCTGGAAAGCTGTGGACTGGACGCAGCCGTGCTTTCCGGCGGAACGCTCGCCGTGACGACGCCGGTGGACGGATCGGAGCTGGCGCGGCTGAGGGTACATTCCCCTGACGAGGTCCGCTCCATGATCGGCCGGGCGAGGGCTGCGTTCGACGTATGGAGGGAAGTGCCGGCGCCCCGCCGCGGCGAGCTCGTGCGGATCATCGGCGAGCAGCTTCGTGCCGAGAAGGACGGCCTCGGCCGGCTGGTGACGCTGGAGAGCGGCAAGATCCTGCAGGAAGGGCTCGGCGAAGTGCAGGAGATGATCGACATCTGCGACTTCGCCGTCGGGCTCTCGCGCCAGCTCTACGGGCTGACCATGGCCTCCGAGCGCCCCGGCCACGCCATGCGCGAGACCTGGCACCCGATGGGCGTCTGCGGCGTGATCACCTCCTTCAACTTTCCCGTGGCGCCGTGGTGCTGGAACGCGGCCCTTGCGCTCGTATGCGGCGACCCCGTGCTGTGGAAACTCTCGGAGAAGACGCCGCTCACGGCGCTCGCGACGCAGAAACTCTGCGAGCGGGCGCTGGACGCCTTCGGCGATGCGCCGGACGGGCTGGTGCAGGTCATCGTCGGCGAGAGGGATGCCGGCGCGCTGCTGGCGGAGAGCCGCGATGTGGCGATCCTGTCGGCCACCGGCTCGACACGGATGGGACATGCGGTGGCGATCAAGACCGCCGAGCGCTTCGGCCGCACCATCCTCGAGCTCGGCGGCAACAACGCGATGATTGTGGCCCCCTCGGCCGATCTGGACCTGGCGCTTCGGGCCATCGTCTTCGCGGCCGTCGGCACGGCCGGCCAGCGCTGCACCTCGCTTCGCCGCCTCATCGTCCACGAGAAGGTCTACGATGAACTCGTTCCGGCGTTGGCACGGGCGTACCGGGGCTTGCCCGTGGGCGACCCGCTCGCCGACGGCACGCTTGTAGGCCCTCTGATCGACGAGGCGGCCTTCACCGGCATGGAGAGCGCGCTTAGGCAGGCGAAGGCCGACGGCGGCACGGTTCACGGCGGCGGCCGGGCGCTCGCCGACACCTACCCCCACGCCCACTATGCCCAACCGGCGATCGTGGAGATGCCGGACCAGACGGAGATCGTGACTCGGGAGACCTTCGCCCCGATCCTCTATGCGCTGAAATACCGCGATCTGGACGATGCCATCGCGTTGCACAACGCAGTCCCGCAGGGGCTTTCCTCCTGCATCTTCTCCAACGACGTGCGCGAGACGGAACGCTTTCTCTCGGCATCGGGCTCCGATTGCGGGATCGCGAACGTCAACATCGGCCCCTCGGGCGCGGAGATCGGCGGTGCCTTCGGCGGAGAGAAGGAAACCGGCGGCGGCCGCGAGTCCGGCTCCGATGCGTGGAAGAGCTACATGCGCCGCCAGACCAACACGGTGAACTACTCCTCCGAGCTTCCGCTGGCGCAGGGCATCACCTTCTCCGTCTGAAAGGGCCGGGCGGCCCTGCCGGGGTTGAATACCCGCCCGAAGCAGGGCAACACGGGCTCTCGAAGGGCGGATCGCGCCCGACATGCCATTGGCGACAGCAGGAGACCCCGCCCATGCCCGTCATTCGCGTCGAAGTCCCCGCCGGCACGCCCACCGACACGCAGGAAACCATCCGCATCGCGGTCAAGGCGGCGGTGCTCAGGACCCTCGCGCCCAAGCAGACCAAGTACGACTATGTCGCCGTGCGCGAGGTGACGGCCAAGATCGGAGACGGCGTGCCCCTGGTCGAGATCGACCTGCGGCCGGGCCGCGAGCCCGAGCGCAAGAAGGCGCTGGTCGATGCCATCGCCGAGATCCTGAACGACACGATGGGCGTCGACGCCGCCGACATCTATGCCGTGTTCCGCGAGAACCCGGCGGAGAATCACTATTGCGGCGGTACGCCGCTGCCCCCCTGGGTGCCGGCGGACACGTAAAGCGAGACCGTCCTTGACGGGCTCGCGACAGGCCGCGACCGCGGCACGCCGCGTCAGGCCCTCTGGCCGATCATCTTCATGATCCCGGAGAAGTCGTCGGCCCCGAAGCCTGCGTTGCAGAAGAGCGTGTAGAGCGCCGCAGCTTCCGCGCCGAGCGGCGAGGCCGCACCGACGGACGCCGCCGCGGCCTGGGCGAGGCGCAGGTCCTTCAGCATCATCTCGGCGGTGAAGCCGGGTGCGTAGTCGCGGTTGGACGGCGCCGCCTCCACCGGCCCCGGCACCGGGCAGTAGGAGGTGAGCGCCCAGCACTGGCCGGTCGCCTTGGAGACGATGTCGAAGAGGGTCTGGCGCTCGAGCCCGAGCCGGTCGGCCATGCCGAAGGCCTCGCAGACGCCGATCATCGAGACCGCGAGGATCAGGTTGTTGCAGACCTTGGCGGTCTGGCCCGCGCCGGAGGCGCCGGCGTGCACCACGGCCTTGCCCATGTCGCCCAGCACCGGCCGGGCGCGCTCGACCGCCTCCGCCTCGCCGCCCACCATGAAGGTGAGCGTGCCGGCCGCGGCGCCTGCGACGCCGCCGGAGACCGGCGCGTCCAGCAGCGCCCAGCCGCCGTCGGCCGCCGCCGCAGCGACCGCGCGCGCGGTGTCGACGTCGATGGTCGAGCAGTCGATGAAGAGCGCGCCCGTCGCCGCCGCCGAGAACACGCCGCCCTCGCCCTGGTAGACCTCGGCGACGTGCGCGCCGGCGGGCAGCATGGTGATGACCACCTCGCGCCCGGCCGCGGCCTCGGCGACGGAGCCCGCCGCGCTCGCGCCGGCCTCGCGCGCGCGGGCCAGGGCGTCGGCGTCGATGTCGAAGGCGGCGACGGCGTGCCCGGCCGCCGCCAGGTTGGCGGCCATCGGCCCGCCCATGTTGCCGAGCCCGATGAACCCGATATCCGCCATGTCGCTCTCTCCCTCGCGTCTCCCCGAGCGGCGCGTGTCGCCCGCGTCGCCCTACCAGAACTCCATGTCGCCCCGGGGCGGCACCCCGAAATAGGCGTCCACCACCTGCGCCGTTACCTCGTCCAGCCGCGCCGGGCACCAGGCCGGGTTGCGGTCCCTGTCGATGAGCTGGGCGCGGATGCCCTCGAAGAAGTCGTGGTCCAGGTTGCAGTGCATGGCGAGGCGATATTCCAGCGCCATCGCCTCCTCGAAGCCGTGCGCGCCGTACTCGGTGAGCTGCCTGAAGGTGACCTTGAGGCTGGTGGGAGACTTCTGGGCGAGTGCCGCCAGCGTCTCCCCGGCCCAGTCGCTGCCCTCGGCCTCCAGCTTGTCGACGATCTCCTCCACCGAGCCCGCGTCGAAGCAGCGGTCGATCGCGGCTTGGTGGGCGGCGAGCGGCGCCGGGCCGAGGTCGGTGGCGCAGTCGGCGAGCAGGCGGTCGATGCTGCCGTGCGCGTCTTCGCCAAGGTCGGCCGCAAGCAGGGTCTCGTCCAGCGCCTGCAGCGCATCGCTCGCCACCGTATGCGTCGCAAGCCCGAGACAGAGCGCATCCGCGGCGCCGATGCGCGCGCCGGTGAGGCCGAGATAGAGCCCGGCCCTGCCCCTGAGCCTGGGCAGGAAGTAGGTCGCGCCCACGTCGGGGAAGAGGCCGATCCCGGTCTCGGGCATGGCGAAGAGCGCATTCTCGGTCATCACGCGGTGGGAGCCGTGGGTCGAGACCCCCACGCCGCCGCCCATGACCACGCCGTCGATCAGCGCGACGTAGGGCTTCGGATAGCGATAGACGAAGGTGTTGAGCCGGTATTCCTGGGCGTAGAAGACGGTGGCGAAGTCGCGCGCGGGGTCGTCCCGCTCGCCATAGAGGAGGCGGATGTCGCCGCCGGCGCAGAAGGGCACGCGGCCGTCCTCCCGCGCCGCGCCGCGCACGACCACGGCGGCCAGCGAATCGTCCGCCGCCCACTCCCTGAGCCTCGCGTCGAGCGCCAGCACCATGGGCTGGGTCAGCGCGTTGAGCGCCTTCGGCCGGTTCAGCGTGACGCTTCCCGTCCAGCCCTTGCGCTCCAGGATGATCTCGTCGCTCACGGCCTCCCCGTCCCCGTCGTTGGCGCGCGCATCCTAGGGCGTTTCCGCATTGGACGGAAACGCCCCGGCCATTTGTCGCTCACGGCAGCCGGCCCGCCGTCGGCGCTTTGAGCGAGTGCGCCGCTGCCGCTAATGTACGGCCCGGGAGCCGAGCGACGGGAGCGTGAGGAATGAGCGAGGCGGCAGGCGGCCCGGGGCGGTTTTCGGGCACGAGCGACGAGGTCATCGACTGGCTGCGCGCCAGGGGCGTCCAGCGCGTGCGCATCGAGTACTGCGACTACGGCGGCGTGGCGCGGGGCAAGGCGATGGACCTCGCGCACTTCGAGCACAGCCTGGACCACGGCATCGCCTTCTGCGCCACCGTCATGGCCTTCGACATCGCCGGCAACGTGGTGCCGGGCACCGATTACGGCGAGACCATCGGCTACGCCGACTTCATCGCCAGGCCCGATCTCTCGAGCCTGCGCCTGCTGCGCCACGAGGCCGACACGGCGCTGGTGATGGGCACCCTGGTCTGGCCCGACGGGCGCCCGGTGGAGGGCGACCCGCGCAACGTGCTGCACCGTGTCGCCGGGCGCATGGAGGCGATGGGCTACGACGCCACCTGCGCGCCGGAGTTCGAGTTCTTCCTGCTCGACGGCGACCACGAGATGGTCGATGTCGGGGTGCAGTGCTACTCGATGCAGAAGCGCACCCAGTTCCTCGCCGAGGAGTACTCGCTGCTGGACGCGGCCGCCGCCCACGGGCAGCTCGAATGCAGCCACTACGAGTACGGCCCCGGCCAATACGAGGTGAGCATCCGCCACCGGCCGGTGCGCGAGATGGCGGACGACGGCCATCTCTTCCGCACCTCCATGAAGGAGGCGGCGATGCAGATGGGCAACCGCGTTACCTTCATGGCCAAGCCCTTCGACAAGATGACCGGCAATTCCTGCCATATCCACATGTCCCTGGTGGACAGGGAGGGCAACAACGCCTTCGCCGCGCCCGAGCAGGAGCACCACATCAACGACACCTGCCGGCACTTCATGGGCGGCGTGCTGGCCCGGCTGCCGGAGCTCACCGCGGTCTTCTTCCCCAACGCGAACTCCTACCGCCGGCTAGTGCCCGGCCTGTTCGCGCCGATCTCGCTCGCCTGGGGCGTGGACAACCGCACCGCGGCGATCCGCCTCATCAACGAGACCCCGGCCGCGACCCGGCCGGAGCTCCGCGTCTGCGGCGGCGACATCAACGTCTACCTCGCTTTCGCCGCCCTTCTCGCGGCCGGCCTCGACGGCATCGCCAACGGGACCGACCCGGGCCCTGCGGCAGAAGGCGACCTCGACGAGCAGGACGTGGCCCGGCTGCCCGACGACTGGGGCGAGGCGCTGGACAGGTTCGAGGCCTCCGCCTGGGTCAAGGAATGGTTCGGCGAGGAGTTCTGCCGCAACTACGCCACGGTCAAGCGCTACGAGCGCGACGACGCCCGCCGCGAGGTGCCCGACACCGAGCGCGCCCGCTACGTGGAGTGGCTGTAGAGCACCATCCGTCCTTACCGGATCAGGGCGGCTCGAGCGTTACTCACCTCCCCCTGTCCCCCTCCCCCGAAGGCGGAGGGGGAACGCAGACGGCACCGCCCGTTCTCCCTCTCCGCCCCCAAGCCAAGCGAGCGGAGCGAGCGCCCGACGCCTGAGGGATACGAAAGAGTGGCGGAGAGGGCCGGGGTGAGGTGGGGGATTTACGGCTGCGCAGCATGCTATTTCGCGAGCTGACTAGCTGGCTGGAGGCCTACAGAGGCTCGCCGCGCGCGAGGCGGGGCAGGTCGCCGGCGAGCCCCATGGCGTGGCGCATGAAGAAGCGCTTGAGTGGCGGCATCTCGTTGACCGCCGCAAGCCCCATATCGCGGAGCAGACGCAGCCCCCGGTTCTCGTTGGAGAAGAGGCGGTTGAGCCCGTCGGTGACCCCGATCAGCACCACGGAATCGAAGCGCCGCCGGCGCTGATAGTGGGCGAGCACGTCGTCCGCGCCGATGTCGAGGCCGAGGCGCGCGCGGTCGACCACGAGCTCGGCCAGTACCGCGGCGTCGCGAATGCCGAGGTTGAAGCCCTGGCCCGCGAGCGGGTGGATCGCGTGCGCCGCGTCGCCCGCGAGCGCAAGGCGCGGCGCGACGTAGCGCTTCGCGTGGGTGAGCGCGAGCGGGTAGCTCCAGCGCGGCTCCAGCGGCTCCAGCGCGCCGAGGAAGTCGCCGAAGCGCTGCCCCAGCTCGCGCGCGAAGACCGCAGCCTCCGCCTCCAGCAGCGCGGGCGCGAGCGCCGCCCGCTCGGTCCACACCAAGGACGAGCGCTCGCCGGTCATGGGCAGGATGGCGAAGGGGCCGGCGGGCAGGAAGCGCTCGTGCGCGATACCCCGGTGCTCCCTCTCGTGCGCCACGGTGCAGACGATGCCTACCTGCTCGTAGGACCAGCGCACGGTCTCGATCCCGGCGGCCGCACGCAGCCGCGAGCGGGCGCCGTCGGCGGCGACCGCGAGGCGCGCGCGCACGCAGCGACCGTCCGCGAGCCGGGCCTCCACCGCCCCCCCCTGGGGCTCCAGCGCCTCGACCGAGGCCGGCGCGAGGTGGCGCAGCGTCGCAAGCGCCGCCGCCCGCTCGAGCAAGGCGGCGCGGATGGCGCGGTTCTCGACGATGTAGCCGAGCGGATCGTCGCCCACCGCCCGGTGGTCGTAGTGCAGGAAGAGCGGCGCATCGCGGTCGGAGACGCGGATCTCGAGGATCGGCTGGGCGTCCTGCGCCAGCGCCGACCAGAGGCCGATGCCGTCCAGCACCCGGCGGGAGCCCAGGGCGATCGACGAGACCCGGCCGTCGAAGGCCGCGTCCTTCATCGCCTCGGGCGGCGTGCCGTCGACCACCGCGGTCTCGATCCCGGCGCCGGCAAGCGCGACGCCCAGCGTGAGCCCCACCAGGCCGCCGCCGGCGATCGCCACGTCGCACTCGATCCGCTCGTCCCTTGCCGCAGACGCCATGCGGCCCATCCTGGCTAGCGCTTCAGGCCGGCGATGTCCCAGCCCACCTGGTTGTACATGTCGGCCGCGTTCCACAGCCCGCGCAGGTACTTGAAGCGGCCTTCCTCGACGAATCCGATCTGTGAGAACTGGCAGTCGAAGCGCCGCCCGGTGCCGGGCAGGCCGAAGTGGTCCCTGGCGATGGTGCCGCTCATGCGGCCCATGTTGCAGACCACGTTGCCCTGGGCGCAGAAGGCCTCCATGTAGAGCGAGATGTCGGGCACGGACTCGAGCCAGCGGCCGCCGAATTCGCGGATCGCGTCGTGCCCCACCGCGGGCGGCAGCGTGATGTCGTGGTAGACCCCGTCCGGCGCCATCACGGCCACCACCTCCTCGATGTCCTGGCTCGACCAGCCCCGGCACTGGCGCACCATCAACGCCAGATTGGCGTGCTCGTCCTCGCTCAGGTCGCCGGCGAGGCTCTCGATCGGCTCGTCGGCCAGATTGCGCTCGCTCATCAGCCACTCACGGGTGTCCATCCGCTGTCTCCCTTCTCCGCTGCGCGCCCGGCGCGCCCGTGCCTGTTAAACACGAAGCCCCGGGCAGGCGCACGGGCTCTGCTGCATCGGTTTGCAGAATGTTGCGCCCCGACATAGGCTTTGCAAAACAAGAGAAAACCAGCAGGGGAGGGCAGGACATGAATCGACTCCGCATCGGCTCGCGCTGGATGATCGGGGCGGCCGTGGCCGGCTGCCTGGCACTCGGCGCGGCGACGGGCGCAGAGGCGCAGGAGACCAACTGGTACGTCGGCGGCACCGTGCCGCTCATGTTCATCGACGATTCGGACACGAAGAACACGACGACCTTCGGGGAGGGCGAGAACGCACCCACCCTGAGCTCGACGATCCAGTCGGAGCACGACACGGGCTTCAAGTTCGGCGGTTCCGCCGGCTACCACTTCGACAACGGCATCCGCGTCGAGGGCGAGCTCTTCTACGCCCAGGCCAAGATCAACAAGCTGACCAACACCCAGTTGACCCTGACGGGACTGACGCTGCCCATAGAACTCCCCGCCGAAGTGGACCTCCGGGGCTCGGGCACGGCCAAGCAGCTCGGCGGCATGGTGAACGTGTTCTACGACTTCGACATCGGCGAAGCCGTGACGCCCTACGTCGGCGGCGGCATCGGCCTCGTCCGCATCGACCAGAGCGACGTGAAGTACGACACCAACGCGGTGAAGGACGAGATCGCCAAGAGAGTGGGCGAATTTGCGGCGGGTATTACGAACGCGGATCAAAGAAACGCAGTGCTCGCTGGCTTGGCGCCTCTCGCCGCAGTCGAAGTGCCCGAACCTTCCGGGACCGACACGGTGTTCGCCTGGCAGCTGGGCGCGGGCTTCGGCTACGCGATGACCGACACCCTCACGCTCCAGCTCGGCTACCGCCTGCAGGCGGTGGACGGCCTGGAGTTCACCGGCACGAATGACGGCGCGATGGTGAGGGCAGAGACCGACCTGCTGATCCACTTCCTCGAGATCGGCGTCCGGCACCGCTTCTGAGAGGGCGCCCCCCCCCAGGATCGACCAGCGGCGGAGAGCCGCGCCCGGCAGCGCCGCCGCGCCTAGAGCGCGTCCGTTTTTGACGGACGCGCGACAGGCCGCGACTGCGGCCCGCCGCTTGTGCGGCGCGCCCGCGCAGGCGCCGGCCGTAGGCCGGCTGCCGTGAGCGACAAATAGCTAGGGCGTTTCCGTGTGAAACGGAAACGCCCTAGTGGTCGTGGCCCTCGCCGCCGCGGGATTCGACCGAGACGCCCGTGCTGATGTCGCCCGCGTGCTCGAAGCTGAAGGTCACGGGAATGGTCTCCTCCGCCATCAGCATGAACCTGAGGTCGATCAGCATGACGTGGAGGCCGCCCGGCTCCAGCGCCACCGTGCCGCCCGCCGGCACCGTGATGCTGTCGACCTTCTCCATGCGGTGGATGCCGTCCTCCATGGTGCTGCGGTGCAGCTCGACCCGGCCGGCCAGCGGCGTGCTGACGGCGATCAGGCGGTCGTCCGCCGCGCCCCTGTTGGAAATCTCCAGATAGATCACGCCGTTCTGCCCCTGCGCCGCAGGCCGCGACCAGGGGTGGACGATGGTGATGTCGCCGGTCGTCTCCTCGTGCGCCGGTGCCGGCGCGGGCATCGCCATGGCGGCGAGGGCAAGGGCGGCAACCATGGCGAGGGCGACGCGTCTCGGGCGGACCATCCTGTGTCTCCTCTCTCCTCAACCTGAGATGGCTGGCGGATTATTCGATCTTACGGGATCACAGGCCCGGGAAACCCCCACCTCACCCCGGCCCTCTCCGCCCCCAGGGGCGGAGAGGGAGAAGAGGCGGCGCCGCCTGCGTTCCCCCTCCTCCCGGGAGGAGGGGGACAGGGGGAGGTGGGGATCGCGCGAGCAGTTGTGACCCCGTGTGATCGAATGCTGCTCTAGCGGATTATTCGACCTTGCGAGGTCACGGCGTGCGACCCCGTCCGGTCGGAATTCGCTCCAGCCCCGCGCCGCTCACAGGCGCTCCGGCATCGCCGTCTCGATGTCGGGCACGAGGCCCCCGGCCAGTGCCTCGCCGGGCACCTCGATGCGCTCGGCCGGCAGCGCGAGGCGCCAGTCGTGGTCGACCGGCACGAGGCGCGTGATGCGGTCCTTGCCCTGCGTCCGCGCCCCGATCAGCCGGGCGCCGGCGTGGCGGCGCAGCAGCGCCGCCAGCACCTCGGCGCTGCTCGCCGTCTGCGGGCCGATCAGAACGTCCAGCGCGGCGACATCGATGGCGCGGAGCGGCGCGGGAAGCGCCACGGCGGCATTCCCGTCGCGGCCGAGCAGGCGGAGCGCGCCCTCCTTCGGCCCGGTGAAGAGGCTCGCGACACGGCGCATGCGGTCGAAGTCGCCGCCCCCGTTGCCGCGCAGGTCGAGCACCAGCCGCACCGGCGCTGGGGCCTTGCGCGCGTTCACGGCATCGGCGACCTCGCGGTCGGCGGTGCGGCCGAAGCGGTCGAGCGCGACGACCAGCCCGGCCCGGCCGCTCTGCTCGACGCGGGTGACCGAGGGCTCCGTGTAGGCGCGGCGAATGGTATCGGTGTCGGGGTGGCGCACCCGGACCAGGCGCGCCGCCGGCAGGTGGCCCGCGACGAGCAGTGCCGCGCAGTGGGCATCGGCGCTCGCGCAGCGCCGCTCCACCGCCGCGCCGAGCGCGGCAGGAATGGCCGCATGGCTTGCCACGGCGCCGAGCAGGCGGTCGCGCGGCGCCTCCATCTCCGCCTGCGCGGCCGGGGCTGCGGCCAGCGCCGCGAGCGCCAGGACCGCGGCGGCGATGCGGGAGGGAGTCGCCGTCGCCGGGGTCGTTGCCCTCGCGTCCCTCAGTGACAGTAGTTGACCGCTCCCGCCATGTGGG
Organism: Alphaproteobacteria bacterium; assembly: GCA_022823305.1. Lineage (GTDB taxonomy): Bacteria > Pseudomonadota > Alphaproteobacteria > UBA828 > UBA828 > WTGU01. The sequence goes on along the minus strand of JAJDXK010000014.1, from coordinate 16,658 downwards.
CGCCCCAGGGCTCTTCGCCCACGCCCTCGATCACGGTGCTCACCGCCTTCGCCCGCACGTCGATCACGGCGACCGAGCCGGCGTCGCTGAGCGCGACATAGAGCTTGGTGCCGTCGGGCGTGATGACTCCGGTTTCGGGCGTGCCGGGGAGCGCGATCTCGCCCGCTGCGCTCATGGTCTCGAGGTCGATGACGAGCGCCTTGTCGTCGCCCCGGCTGATCACGTAGGCGAGGGTGTCGAACCAGCCGGTGTTGACCCCGGTCATGTCGGCCGCGCCGGGGAGGCGCGCGACCTCGGCAAGCGTCTCGGTGGAGACGATGGAGACGGTCTCGTCGCCGTTGTTGGGGACGATCATGTGGCGGCCGTCACTCGTGGTGAAGGCGCGCCAGGGCGTGTCGCCGAGCGCGAGCGACTTCACGGTCCGGCCCGACTGCAGGTCGATCACGGCCATGCGGTCGCCCTCGCCGTAGGCCGCGAAGCCGAGGCTGCCGTCCGGCGTCGCCGTGACGTTGATGATGCCCTGATAGGCCTCGTCGCCCGCGTCGCGTGCGGCGAGCGCGCGATCGGGCCCGACCGCGATCTCGCCGGCGACCGTGGCCTGCGGCACGTCGATCACGCTGACGAAGCTCGCGCCCAGGTTGCCGACGTAGAGTCGCTGGCCCGAGGGGTCGAAGGTCATGTTGTGGGGCTCGTGCAGCCCGCCCACGCGCGCGAGCTCGCGCCTCTCGACCAGCGAGACGAGCGAGACCGTGCCCTCGCCGATGTTGCCGACGGCCAGCACCTCGCCCGCCGGGTCGATCTCCATGTGCTCGGGCTCGTGGCCCAGGTGCACGGTGGCGCTTGCCTGCAGCGTCGCGAGGTCGATCAGCGACACGGTGTTGTCCGCGGTGTTGGTCACGGCCATCGTGCCGAGCCGCTGCGAGACGGCGACCTGGTGCGGCACCGCGCCCACGGGGATGTGCGCCACCACCGTGTCGCTGCGCGTGTCGATCACCGCCACGTCGGCCGACGCCCGGTTGGGCACGAACACGTAGTGCGAGAGGTCGTCCAGTGCCTGCGCGCCGGGCGCCGTCACGGCGAGCAAGGCGAGCGCACCCAGGCCCGCGGTCAGCAGCTTGTTCATGCCATTCTCTCCCCTGTGTTCGCGCGGGCCGTCGCCCGCCCCGCCGCCGGCGGCATGGCCGGACGGCAGCATAGGAATCGCTGCGGGGCGGGGTCAAGCGCGCCTGCCGTCCTCCGGCCGACGGACCCGCGCGATCCTGAGCGCGTTGGTGGTGCCGGGAGTGCCGAAGGGAACGCCAGCCGTGATGACGATGCGCTGATCGGGCGCGGCATGGCCGGACGCGAGCGCCAGGGCGCACGCCTTCTCCACCATGTCGGTGAAGCCCGTCGCGTCGTCGGTGTGAATGCAGTGGACGCCCCAGACGAGCGCGAGCCGCCGCGCCGTGCCGAGGCTCGGCGTCAGCACCAGGATCGGCACCTGCGGCCTCTCCCGCGCCGCGCGGAGCGCGGTCGAGCCGGAGGTGGTGTAGGTGACGATGCTGGCGGCATCGAGGGTCTCCGCCACCTGGCGTGCGGCCGCGGTGATGGCATCGGCCGAGGTCGCCTCGGGGTCCTGCTGCTGCCAGTCGACATAGCGCCGGTAGGCGGGGTCCCGCTCCACGCGCTCGACGATGCGGTTCATCATCGCCACCGCCTCGCGCGCGAAGCGGCCGGCGGCGGATTCGCCGGAGAGCATGAGCGCATCCGCCCCGTCGTAGACCGCGGTGGCGACGTCCGAAGCCTCGGCCCGGGTCGGCGCCGGCGCGTTCATCATCGAATCCAGCATCTGGGTCGCGACCACCACCGGCCTGCCGGCGGCGCGCGCCGCGCGCACGATGCGCTTCTGCTGCGCCGGCACGTCCTCGGGCGCGAGCTCGACGCCGAGGTCGCCGCGCGCCACCATGATCGCGTCCGAGAGCGCAACGATCTCCTCCAGGCGGTCGAGCGCCCCGGGCTTCTCGAGCTTGGTCAGGATGGCCACGTCGTCCGGCACCAGGCCGCGCGCGGCCTCGATGTCCTCCGGCCCCTGGACGAAGGAGAGCGCCACCCAGTCGATGCCGAGGTCGAGGGCGAAGGCGAGATCGGCGCGGTCCTTGGCCGTGACCGCGTCGATGGGCAGCGTCACGCCCGGCAGGTTGAGCCCCTTGTGATCGGAGAGGGCGCCCGGCGTCACCACCTCGGTCTCGGCGCGGTCCGGCGTGCACGCGGTGACCCGGAGCCGCACCCTGCCGTCGTCCAGCAGGACCTCGGCGCCCGGCGCAAGCGCCGCGAAGACCTCCGGGTGCGGCACGCCCACCCCGGCGCGGTCTCCCGGCGCATCGCCGCACTCGAGGGTGAAGCGCTGTCCCTCCTCGAGCATCACCGGGCCGCCCGGGAAGGTGCCGATCCTCAGCTTCGGCCCCTGCAGGTCGGCGAGAATGCCGATGGGCCTGCCTGCCTCCGCCTCGACGGCGCGCACCAGCGCGTGGCGGGCGCGGTGCTCGGCGTGGGTGCCGTGGCTGAAGTTGAGGCGGAACACGTCCACGCCGGTCTCGAAGAGCGCGCGGATGGTGGCCTCGTCGGCGCTCGAGGGCCCGAGGGTCGCGACGATCTTGGCGCTGCGGTGGCGGCGCACGGCCTCTGCCTCTGCGGTCTTTCCGCCCCCTATATCGGCATGGTGCCGCCGCCGGTCAACGGCGGCCCGTCAGCCCTGCACGAGGATGGCACGAAAGTCGTTCACGTTGGTGAGCGTGGGCCCCGTCATCACCAGGTCGCCGAGGGCCGCGAAGTAGCCGTAGGCATCGTTGGCGGCGAGCCGGGCGGCGGCATCCTCGCCGCACGCCTGCGCTCGCGCCAGCGTCTCCGGCGCGACCTGCGCGCCGGCGTTGTCCTCGGTGCCGTCGATACCGTCGGTGTCGCAGGCGATGGCACAGATGCCGGGCGCGCCGTCGAGAGCGAGCGCCAGTGCCAGCGCGTACTCCGCGTTGGGGCCGCCCCGGCCCGCGCCGGTCACCGTGACCGTGGCCTCGCCGCCGGAGAGCAGCACCGTGCCGGGCGCGGCACGCTGCGCGAGCGCGGCGTGCTCGGCGGCGAGGACGCGCGCCTCGCCCTCCAGCGCATCGCCCAGGATCACGGGCTCGCAGCCGGCTGCGCGCGCCGCCTGCGCCGCCGCGGCAAGCGCCATGGCGGGCGTCGCGACGATGCGGGTCTCGGCGCCGGCGAGACGAGCATCGCCCGCCTTCGGCGTTTCGTCCGCCGCGCTCTCCAGGTGACGGATGACGGCGGCGGGCCCGTCGATCCCGTACTTCCGCAACACGCCGAGCGCGTCGGCGAAGGTGGTGGGGTCGGGCACGGTGGGGCCCGAGCCGATCACCGCCGGGTCGTCTCCGGGCACGTCGGAGATCAGCAGGCTCACCACGCGCGCGGGATGGCAGGCCGCGCCGAGCCTGCCGCCCTTGATGGCCGAAAGATGCTTGCGCACGACGTTGATCTCGCCGATGGCGGCGCCCGAGCGCAGCAGCGCGCCGGTCACCGCCTGCTTGTCCTCGAGCGCGATCCCCGGCGCCGGCAGGGTGAGCAGGGCCGAGCCGCCGCCGGAGACGAGGCAGAGCGCGAGGTCGTCGGCGCCCAGCCCCCCGGCCGTGGCGAGAATGCGCGCCGCCGCCTCGCGCCCGCCGGCATCCGGCACCGGGTGAGCCGCCTCCACCACCTCGATCGCCTGCGTCGGCACGCGGTGGCCGTAGCGGGTGACGACGAGACCCTCGAGCGGGCCCCGCCAGTGCGCCTCCAGGGCTTGCGCCATGCTCGCGGCCGCCTTGCCGGCGCCGACGACCACGGTGCGGCCCGCGGGCGGATCCGGCAGGTGCGGCGGCACGCAGCGCGCAGGCAGCGCGCTCGCGAGCGCCGCGTCCAACAGGCGGCGCAGCAGGGCCCTGGGGCCGTCGCTCATGCCCCACCATGCCAGAGCCGCCCGCGGGCGTCATCCGCCTCCCGCCACGAGCGCCGCCGGGCGCGACGCGCTACCATGCGCCCGCCCGCCGCCCAGCCGCGGCACGGACCGGGTGACACGGGAGCCCGCCCATGACCCCTGCCCGCCGCCGCCTGCTTTTCGGCGCCGGCCTCGCGACCGTCTCCGGCCTCTGCTTCAGCACCGGCGGCTTCTTCGTCCGCTCGGTCTCGGTCGACCCGTGGGAGATCATCGCCGTCCGCTGCTTCTTCGCCGGGCTCGGCGTGCTGATGATCCTCTTCGTGAGCGAGCGCGGCAGGGTGTGGCCGCTGCTGCGCGCCTCGGGCTGGCCGGTGCTCGCGGTGGGCGTCGCCACGGCCTGGGGGATCATCGCCTACGTGCTGGCGATGCAATACACGCTGGTCGCCAACGTGATCGCGCTCATGACGGTCTCTACCATCATGGTCGCCCTGCTGGCGAAGCCGGTGCTCGGCGAGCCGGTGGCGCTCAGGACCTGGCTCGCGCTGCTGGGCAGCCTTTGCGGCGTGGGCGTCATGTTCTGGAGCGACGTGGGCGGGGGCGGCGTGATCGGCAACCTGCTGGCGCTCTCCATCGCCGCGGCGATCGCGCTGCAGACCCTGATCGCGCGGCGCTTCCGCACCGGGCGGATGGAGCCGGCGGTGCTGATCGCGGCGGTGCTCGCGGGCCTCATCTCGCTGCCCTTCGCGCTCCCCTTCGAGGCGACGGGGCGCGAGGTCGGGATGATGGCGGCGCTTGGCCTGGTGCAGCTCGCGTCCGCGCTCACCCTCTACTTCTATGCCGCGCGCTATCTGCCGGCGCCGATCCTGATCTTCGTCGTGCTGATCGATGCCGTCTTCGCGCCGATCTGGGTCTGGCTCGGCTTCGGCGAGGTGCCGGGCACCCTGGTCTTCATCGGCGCCGTGGTGATCCTGGCCTCGGTGGCGGGCAACGCGCTCCTCGGCCTGGTGTCCTTCCGCCGGGGCCCGGCGCCGCCTAGCGCCGGTGCATGACGCCGGCCGCCAGGAAGCCGCCATCGACCGCGAGCACGTGGCCTGTGACATAGCGGGCCTCCTCGCTCGCGAGGAAGAGCGCCGCGGCCGCGGTCTCCTCCGGCGTGCCGTAGCGGTCGAGCGGGATGCCAGCGCGGTAGACGGTGCGCGTCTCCGCCGAGTGCATCCTCGCCACCAGCTCGGTCTCGATGGCGCCGGGCGCGAGCGCGTTCACCGTGATGCCGTGGGGCGCGAGCTCGACCGCCATCACCTTGGTGAGCGCGATGACCCCGCCCTTGGCGGCGCCGTAGGCCGCGCGCCCGGTGCCGCCGCGCACGCCGGCGGTCGACGCCAGCGTGACGATGCGGCCGTAGGCGCGCTCCACCATGTGGCGCGCCGCCGCCTGGCAGCAGAAGAACGTGCCCGAGAGGTCGATGTCGACGATGCGCCGCCACTCCTCGGGCGTGGTGTCGAGGAGACTGCGCTCGACGCCGACACCGGCGCTGTGCACCAGGATGTCGACCGCGCCGAAGACGTCGGCCGCCTGCGCGATCATCGCCCCGGCCTGCTCCGGCCGGCTCACGTCGACGGCGATGGCCTGCGCCTTCGCGCCGTCGCGCGCCAGCGCCGCGGCGACCTCCTGGGCCCCCTCGCGGTTGATGTCGGCGACGGCGACGGCGGCGCCGCGCCGGGCGAGCTGGCTCGCGATTTCGCGGCCGATGCCGCTGGCGCCGCCCGTCACCACGGCGGTGCGGTTGACATATGTCATCGCCCGCTCCCGTTTGGGCCCCCCATGCCCGGCCGGCCGGCACCGAAGCGCTTGCCGCGCCCTTGGCCGTGTTCTAGCGTGGCGTCGTGGCGTTCGCCAGGGCGCCGAAATGACGAGGCGGCGCCACCCCGGCCGGGGACGCCCGGACCGGGAGAATGCAATCGTTCGCGCGCCGGCAGGCGTCGCGACGACCCGACGGGAGGGAGAACACAGATGAAAATTGGCAAGACAGTCCTGGCCGGCGTGGCCGCCGGCGTGCTGTGCGCGTCGGTCATGACGGCGAGCGTCGCCCAGGCCGAGGACGAGCGCGTGCGCTGGAACATGGCGAGCTGGTTCCCCAGCAACCTGACCCAGCTCGGCACGCTCGGCAAGAGCATGGTGGACCGGCTCGACCGTATCTCCGGCGGCAACATCCAGCTCAAGTTCTTCGAGCCCAACGCGCTGATCCCGGCGAAGGAGTGCTTCGACGCCGTGGCCGCGGGCTCGGTCGATGCCTGCTGGTCGACGCCCGGCTACTGGTACGGCAAGGAGCCGGCGCTCGCCATGTTCGCCGCGGTGCCCTTCGGCCCGCGGGCGGGCGAGTATCTCGGCTGGATCTACTACGGCGGCGGCTACGAGCTGTGGGATGCGATCTACGAGCCGCACGGGCTGAAGTCGCTGCCCTGCGGCGTGATCGCGCCCGAGGCGTCCGGCTGGTTCCGCAAGGAAATCACGTCCATCGACGACCTCGCCGGCCTGAAGATGCGCTTCTTCGGCCTCGGCGCCAAGGTGATGGAGAAGATCGGCGTCTCCACCCAGCTCATCGCCGGCGGCGACATCTTCCCGGCGCTGGAGCGCGGCTCGATCGACGCCACCGAGTACTCGATGCCGGCGATCGACCTCAATCTCGGCTTCTACCAGGTCGCCAAGCACTACTACTTCCCCGGCTGGCACCAGCAGTCGACGGTGTTCGAGCTGCTCATGAACAGGCCCGCCTGGGATGCGCTGAGCGACACCCAGAGGGCGCAGATCGAGGTCTCCTGCGGCGATGCCTTCCGCGAAGGCCTGGCCGAGGGCGAGGCCATCCAGGGCGCGGCGCTGGCCGAGCTCAAGGAGAAGGGCGTCACCATCCACCGCTGGCCGCAGGAGATCCTGGACACGCTGGAGGAGAAGTGGAACGAGGTCGCGGCCGAGGACGCGGCGCGTGACGCGAACTTCGCCAAGGTCTGGGAATCCTACTCGGCGTACCGCGCCGAGTACGCAGTGTGGAAGGAGCTGGGCTACCTGAACTAGGGTTGGCCCGAGGCCGCGCGCAGCAGGCGCGCGGTCCCGCCGTTCCCAGGAGGCGCCGGAACCGGAGCCGATCCGGTTCCGGCGCTTCCCCTGTCTCCCCGGCGGGCCGGCAGAGACCGACGGCATGCGGTATATCCTGAGGATTGAGGGCGTCCTCAATTCGGTGGCGGACTGGGCCGGGCGCATCGGCGCCTGGATCTCGGTCCCGCTGATGATCGTCATCATCTTCGACGTCATTACCCGCCGCTTCCTGGTGCTGGGCTCGACCAAACTGCAGGAAGGCGAGTGGCACCTGCACGCGGTGCTCTTCCTGCTCTGCATCGGCTTCGCCTATCTCAGGCACGCCCACGTGCGAATCAGCCTGGTGCACGAGCGCTTCAGCCCCACGACGCAGCGCTGGATCGAGTTCATCGGCTGCCTAGTCTTCGCCATCCCCTACGCCGCCATCGTCTTCTACTTCTCGATCGACTTCGTGGAACGCTCCTGGAACCTGAACGAGGCATCGGACTCCGCGACCGGCCTGCCCTACCGCTGGGCGATCAAGGCCTTCCTGCCGGCCGGCACGCTCTTCCTCGGCCTCGCCTCGGTCGCGGTGCTGCTGCGCAAGTTCGTCGAGCTCTTCGGCTCGCCCGAGCTTCGCCATGCCATGGCGGAGCGTGACGGCGAGAGGGCGGGCGAGACGGAGCCGCGGCACTAGACCCGCGGGACCGGGAGCGGCAGGGGATGTACATCGAGGACTATCTGCCGGCGTTCATGTTCCTGGCGCTGGCGGTCCTGCTCTTCTCGGGCTTCCCCGTGGGCTTCGTCCTCGGCGGCGTGGGCCTGGCCTTCGGCTTCATTGGCGTGGCGCTCGACGTCTTCCACGTCATCCAGTTCTTCAACCTGCCGCTTCGCATCTGGGGCATCGCCGACAACCTGGTGCTGGTGGCGATCCCCATGTTCATCTTCATGGGCACGATGCTGGAACGATCCGGCGTCGCCGCCGACCTGCTCTACTGCTTGCAGGTCCTGCTCAGGCGGACTCCGGGCGGGCTTGCGCTCGCGGTCACGGTGATGGGCACGATCCTGGCGGCGACCACCGGCATCATCGGCGCCTCGGTGGTGATGATCAGCCTGATGGCGCTGCCGGTCATGCTGCAGCGCAAGTACAACATGGAGCTCGCCACCGGCACGATCGCGTCCTCGGGCACGCTCGGCATCCTGATCCCGCCCAGCATCATGCTGGTGATCATGGCCGACCTCCTGGGCCGCTCGGTCGGCACGCTCTTCGTCGCCGCGGTGTTCCCCGGCCTGATGCTGGCGGGCCTCTACTTCATCTACATATTCACGCTGTGCCGCTTCAAACCGCACCTCGCGCCGCCGCTGCCCAAGGAGATGGGCCCCGCGAGCACGCGCGAGCTGATCCTGCTGATGCTGCGGGGGTTCATCCCGGCGGTCTTCCTCATCCTGCTGGTGCTGGGCTCGATCGTGCTCGGCTGGGCGACGCCCACCGAGGCGGCGGGCGTCGGCGCCTTCGGGGCGACGCTGCTGGCGCTCGTCAACCGCAAGTTCTCGTGGTCGATGCTGAAGGACGTGGTGCAACGCACCGCGCTCACCAACGGGATGCTGTTCTTCATCTTCATCGGCGCCACCGCGTTCTCCTACGTGTTCCGCTCGCTCGGCGGCGACCAGCTGATCGAGGATGTCATCTATTCCTTCGGCGTCGGGCCCTGGGGGATCCTGGTCATCCTCATGGTGGTGACCTTCCTGCTGGGCTTCTTCTTCGACTGGATCGAGATCACGCTGATCGTGCTGCCGGTATTCGCGCCGATCCTGGCGGGGCTCGACTTCGGCGACCACGTGCCCAAGCTCGAGGTGATCTACTGGTTCTCGATCCTGATGGCGGTCAACCTGCAGACCTCGTTCCTGACGCCGCCCTTCGGCTTCGCGCTGTTCTACATGAAGGGCGTCGCCCCGCGCGAAGTGCGCATCCAGCAGATTTACCGCGGCATCATCCCCTTCGTGATCCTGCAGCTCATCGGGCTAGGCCTGGTCATCGCCTTCCCCGAGATCGCCATGTGGCTGCCCCGCACGATGCTGGAGTGAGGCGCGCCGGGTCCAACGGGTAACCCGGACCATGGCTGGGCGCCGGTCGCTTTCGACCGGCCTGTGCCTTCGGATACTGGCGTCAGGGCTGCACGCGGCGGCTCGCGTTCAGACCACGACCACCTTGCCCGGGTTCATCAGGTTGTGGGGATCGACGGTGCGCTTGATGGTGCGCATCAGGTCGACCGCGCCGGTGCCGTGCTCGGCTTCCAGGTAGTCGAGCTTGCCGCAGCCGATGCCGTGCTCGCCGGTGCAGGTGCCGCCCATGGCGAGCGCGCGGTCGATCATGAGGCCGTTGAGGCGCCTGGCCTCGGCCATCTCCGCCTCATCTTCCGGGTCGATGAGGAAGCAGACGTGAAAGTTGCCGTCGCCCACGTGGCCGACGATGGGCGCGAGCAGGGGCGACGCGTCGAGCTCCTCCTTGGTCTCGATCAGGCACTCGGCGAGCCGCGAGATCGGCACGCAGACGTCCGTGGCCCAGCCCTTCTTGCCCGGCTGCAGCGCGAGGCAGGCGTAGTAGACGTCGTGCCTGGCCTGCCACAGCGCGTTGCGGTCCTCCGCCCTGGTGGCCCAGCGGAAGTCCGAGCCGCCGAACTCGTCGGCGATCTCGCGCACCTGGTCCACCTGCTCGGCGACGCCCTGCTCGGTGCCGTGGAACTCGAAGAAGAGCGTGTCCTTGGGCGCATAGTCGAGTTTCGAGAACTTGTTGCAGGCGTCCATCTGGATGTCGTCGAGCAGCTCGACGCGGGCGATCGGTATGCCCGACTGGATGGTCAGGATCACGGTGTTGACCGCCGCCTCCAGCGAGGGGAAGGAGCACACCGCGGCCGAGATCGCCTCGGGAATGCCGTAGAGCCGCAGCGTGATCTCGGTCATCACGCCAAGCGTTCCCTCGGAGCCGACGAAGAGCCGGGTCAGGTCGTAGCCCGCCGCCGACTTGCGCGCGCGCCCGCCGGTCCGGATGACCTGCCCGTCGGGCAGCACCACCGTCAGCCCCAGCACGTTCTCCTTGAGCGTGCCGTAGCGCACCGCGTTGGTGCCGGAGGCGCGCGTCGCGGTCATGCCGCCGAGGGTCGCGTCGGCCCCGGGGTCGATGGGGAAGAAGAGCCCGGTGTCGCGCAGGTGGGTGTTGAGCTGCTTGCGCGTTACGCCGGCCTGGACGGTGACGTCGAGGTCCTCCTGGCTGACGCGGAGCACGTCGTTCATCCGCCCCATGTCGAGGGTGACGCCGCCCTCCAGCGCGCAGACGTTGCCCTCGACCGAGGTGCCCACGCCGTAGGGAACCATGGGCACGCCGCGGGCTGCGCAGATACGGACGATCTCGGCCACCTCCTCCGTCGTCTCGGGGAAGACCACCGCGTCGGGCGGGCTGGGCGCGTGGTAGGTCTCGCCGGTGGCGTGGTGCTCGCACACCGCCGGCGAGGTGGAGAGCCGGTCGCCGAGGAGCGCGCCGAGCGCGTCGACCGCGCTCCGTGTGTCGGTGTTTCTGAGAAGCGTTGCCATGATCGTCACTATAGCCTGCGACCCGCCGAACGCTAGCGGCGGTAGGAGGGGTCCTCGCGGTCGAGGCGGCGGAGCAACGCCTCGAAGCCGATCCGCGCCCACTCCGGGTCGCCGGTCCCCTGGGCCTTCTTCGCGGTCCGCTCGATCACGGACTTCGGCGGCAGCACGAGCGGCCCGCCGGCCTGGGCCGCGACCTGGATCTCGCAGGTGCGCTCCAGGTAGTGCATCAGGGTGTAGGCCTCGGCCACCGAGCGGCCCCAGGTCAGCGTGCCGTGGTTGCGCAGGAACATCATGCGCCTGCCGCCAAGATCGCGGACCAGGGTCTTCTGCTCGGCCGGCCGCAAGCCCGGCCCGTCGTAGTCGTGGTAGGCGATCTGCCCGGCATGGGTGATGGCGAACTGGTTGAGCGGCTTGAGCCCGCCCTTCTGCGCCGAGACCGCGACGCCTGCCACCGTGTGCAGGTGCATCACGCTCTCCGCCTCCGGCACCGCGTCGTAGATCGTGCGGTGCACCACCCAGCCTGCCGGATTGACCTCGCCGGGAGCGGAGCCCACGTTGCTGCCCTCGACATCGACGGTGAGCAGGCTCGATGCCGTGACATCGTCGAAGAGCTGGCCGAAGCCGATGAAGAGGTAACGCTCGCGACGGTCGGGAACCCGCACGGAGAGGTGCGTGTAGATCAGGTCGTCCATGCCGCGCCGGTAGAACATGCGGTAGCAGGCAGCGAGCTCGCGCCGTGCGCGGGCCTCGGCGCGCGAGCGCCGCGTCCTGCGCGTCGCCGCCGCCTTCTCACCCCCGTTTCGCGCCATGTCGCCTCTCCCTCGCAGCCTGGCGAGACTAGCACGAGACATGGCGTCCCGGCGGAGAGCGTTGCCGAATCGCGGCGGTTGCCGGTATGAGGGATTGGGATTCGGGCAATGCGCGATTCGATAGGGTGATGTGGCATCGCCGGGTCGCAGCAACGGCCCTGGTTTCGCTGATCATGGCGGCAGCCGCCGCCGGGGCGGCGGCTGCTCCGACGGTCAAGTCGGCTTGGATCGACCAGCAGAACGACATGACCCGGCTGGTCCTGGAAATCACCGAATCCGCAAGTTTCGAGATATTCACCCTGGCGGATCCGGATCGCGTGGTGATCGACATGCCGGCGGCGCACTGGGCGCTGGCCGAGCGGACCCTGCCGATCGGCCGCGCCGGTGTGAAGCAGCTACGCTTCGGCCATTTCACGACGGAAATCTCGCGCATCGTGCTCGACCTCTCCCGGCCCCTCGCCCTGCATCAGGCACGCCTGCTTCCGCCAAGCCGGGCCAGCGTAGCCACCCACCGGCTGGTCCTGGATTTCGTCCCGGTATCATCGGCGACGTTCCGCACGAGCCCCAAGCGGGCCGAGCCGGCCGCGGAGGCGGCCACCGCCGCCCGCCCTGCCAGGCCGATTCGAGAGGCCCGGCTGACCGAGCCGGCGGAGCCCGTGCCGATGCCGCCGCTGAAACCGCCGCGGCATCTGATCGCGCTCGACGCCGGCCACGGCGGGCGCGACCCCGGCGCGATCTCGGCGAGCGGCGTGAAGGAAAAGGACATCGTGCTGACCTTCGCCCGCGAGCTCCGCGAGGCCATGCTGGACTCCGGCAGATATCGGGTGGTGATGACGCGCAGCAGCGACCACAAGGTCGGGCTGCACCGCCGGGTCGAAATCGCCCGCGAGGCCGGTGCCGAGCTCTTCCTCTCGATCCACGTGGACCGCCTCGAGGACGGCAGCCTGAGCGGCGCATCGGTCTACACGCTCTCGGACGAATCGTCCGACGTCGAGACCGCCGCCCTGGCCGCGCGCGAGAACAAGGCCGACATCGTCGCCGACGTCGATCTCTCCGAGGGTTACGACGAGGAGGTGGCGAAGGTCCTGATCTCACTGGTACAGCAGAACACGATGAACTGCTCGGCGGCGTTCGCGGCCATGCTGCTGCCGGAGCTCGGCCGCGTGGCGCCGCTCATCAACCGCGCCCACCGCTTCGGCGATTTCCGTGTCCTCAAGGCGCCCGACATTCCCTCGGTCCTGATCGAGCTGGGTTTTCTGTCCAACGATCAGGACGCCGAGCGGCTGCGCAGCAAGAGCCACCGGGCCGCGCTGGCCGGGGCGATCATCGAGGCGGCCGACAGGCATTTTGGCGAACCCTGCTGATCGTGCCACGCTCTCGCCCAATTCATGGCGGCATGTGCGCGTGGGTACATCCGGCCGCAGCCCATCGGTGGTAGTCTGCGGCACCTTTGGAGTCGGGCCAGGCCCGTGCACGCATGAAGACCCTCGGCATCGTCCTGGGCAGCCTCGTCCTGCTCGCCGCCCTCGCCGCGGGCGCCATCGCCTTCGTGTTCTTTCACTACGGCCGTGACCTGCCGGACCACAACCAGCTCGCGGCCTACGAGCCGCCGGTGATGACCCGCGTCTATGCCGGCGACGGGCGGCTGCTCGACGAGCATGCCCGCGAGAAACGTCTCTTCGTCCCCCTCGTCGCCATGCCGCGCCGGCTGATCCGGGCCTTCCTCGCCGCCGAGGACAAGGCGTTCTACGAGCATTTCGGGGTCGATCCCATCAGCGTGGCGAACGCGGTGGTCACCAATCTCGTCAACATGGCCGGCGACGGCGATCGCCGGCCCGTCGGCGCATCGACGGTGACCCAGCAGGTGGCGAAGAACTTCCTGCTCTCGAACGAGCTCTCCTTCTCGCGCAAGATCAAGGAAGCCATCCTCGCCATGCGGATCGAGGACGCCTTCACCAAGGACCAGATCCTCGAGCTCTACCTCAACGAGATCTACCTCGGCGGCGGCTCCTACGGGGTGGCGGCGGCAGCGCTCAACTACTTCGACCGCTCGCTCAACGACCTCTCGCTGGCGGAGACGGCCTACCTCGCCGCGCTCCCCAAGGCGCCCAACAACTATCACCCCGAGCGCAACCGTGACGCGGCCGTGGCGCGGCGCAACTGGGTGCTGAGCCAGATGGTGGCGAACGGCTCGGTGAGCGCCGAGGAGGCCAACGCCGCGATGAAGGCACCGCTCCGCGCGCGGGCGCGGAAGGCCGAGACCTACGTCGAGGCGCCCCACTTCGCCGAGGAGGTGCGCCGCTGGCTGCAGAAGCGCTACGGCGACGACGCGCTCTACGAGGGGGGCCTTTCGGTCCGCACCACCGTCGACCCGGCGCTGCAGGCGAGCGCCGACCGCGCCTTGCGCGCGGGCCTCGTCGCCTATGACGCGCGGCACGGCTGGCGCGGCCCGCTGGCCCGGATCGACCCGGCCGGCGACTGGATGCAGGCGCTGGCCGCGGCGGAGGACCCTCCGCTGCCGCACCCATGGCGCATCGCCGCGGTGCTGGCGGTGGAGAGCGCAGGCGCCGGGATCGGCTTCGCCGACGGCACGCGCGGCACCATCGCGCTGGACCATCTCGCCTGGGCGCGGAAGGCGCTCGGGAACGGCAAGCGCGGCCCCGAGGTCGGCGCAGCGCAGCAGGTGCTCAGCGTGGGCGACGTGGTGGCGGTCGAGCCGGCGGCAGGCAGCGACGGGACCTACGCGCTCCGCCAGATTCCCGAGGTCTCGGGCGCGCTGGTGGCGCTGGACCCGCACACCGGGCGGGTGCTGGCGCTGGTGGGCGGCTTCGACTTCGCCACCAGCGAGTTCGACCGCGCGACCCAGGCCCGGCGCCAGCCGGGCTCCGCCTTCAAGCCCTTCGTCTACCTCGCCGCGCTCGACAACGGCTATACGCCGGCCTCCATCGTGCTCGACGCGCCGGTCGTGATCGACCAGGGCGAGCACCTGCGCAAGTGGAAGCCGGAGAACTACACCCAGCGCTTCTACGGACCCAGCACGCTCCGGGTCGGCCTCGAGAAGTCGCGCAACCTGATGACGCTTCGCGTCGCCCAGGCGCTGGGCATGAGGACCGTGGCCGACTACGCCGCGCGCTTCGGGCTCCACCCCGACCTGCCCGAGCTGCCGTCGGCTGCGCTCGGCTCGCTCGAGACGACGCCGCTCGATCTGGCAACCGCCTACGCCATGCTGGTCAACGGCGGGCGCCGGATCGCGCCGGCCTTCGTCGAGCGCATCCAGGACCGCAACGGCCGCACGGTCTACCGCCGCGACGATCGCGACTGCGACGGCTGCAGGCCAGGCGAATGGCGGCACCAGGGCCCGCCGGTGCTGCGCGACACCCGCCCGGTGATCGCCGACGCCCGCACCACCTACCAGGTGGTCTCGATGCTGGAGGGCGCCGTCCGGCACGGCACGGGCCGCGCGCTCAGGGAACTGCCCGCCCCGGTCGGCGGCAAGACCGGAACCACCAACGACTTCCGCGACGCCTGGTTCGTCGGCTTCACCCCCGACCTGGTGGTCGCGGCCTATGTGGGCTTCGACCAGCCCCAGTCCCTCGGCCGCAGGGAGTCGGGCGGACGGGTCGCGGCGCCGATCGTGCGGGACTTCTTCGCCGAGGCCCTGGTGGACAAGCCGGCCGTGCCCTTCCGGGTGCCGCCCGGCATCCGCTTCGTCCGGGTCGAGCGCGAGACCGGTGCGCTGCCCGGGCCGGAGAGCGAGGACATCGTCGTCGAGGCCTTCCTGCCCGGCACGGAGCCGGAACGGCGGGCCGCGTTCAGAGAGGGCGCGGGGGAGGATGGCCTGCTGGAGAGCGGCGCTGTTCCGTTCGAAGGGCTGGGCGGCGTATATTGACGCCGAGCCCGAGGGATCCCCGAGATGCGCGCCGAAGTCCTGTCACTCGCCGATGACATCAAGCAGTCGCTGGCGCTGCTGAGGAGGCACCTTTGACCTCGACGGCGCCCGCAGCCGCCTGGAGGCGCTGAACCGGGAGGCCGAGGACCCGGATCTCTGGGCCGATGCCGAGCGCGCCCGTGCGGTGATGCGGGAGCGCACCCGGCTCGACGCAGCAGTCGAAACCTTTCAGCGGTTGGAGCAGGAGCTGGAGGACGGCCTCGCGCTCGCCGAGCTTGCCGAGGAGGAGTCGGACGAGGAGGCCTACGGCGAGGCGGAATCCGCGCTCGCCGCGACCCGCGAGGAGGCCAAGCGGCGCGAGCTGGAGAGCCTGCTCTCGGGCGAGGCCGACGGCAACGACGGCTTCCTCGAGGTCCACGCCGGCGCCGGCGGCACCGAATCCCAGGACTGGGCCGAGATGCTGCTGCGCATGTACGTGCGCTGGGCGGAACAGCGCGGCTACAAGGTCGAGTGGATCGAGGAGAGCCCGGGCGAGGAGGCGGGGATCAAGTCCGCGGTCATCAAGGTCTCGGGCGAGAGCGCCTATGGCTGGCTCAAGACCGAGAGCGGCGTCCACCGCCTGGTCCGCATCTCTCCTTTCGACGCCGGCGCGCGGCGCCACACGAGCTTCGCCTCGGTCTGGGTCTACCCCGTGGTGGACGAGACCATCGACATCGAGATCGCGGACAAGGACCTCCGCATCGACACCTACCGCGCCTCGGGCGCGGGCGGGCAGCACGTCAACCGCACCGACAGCGCGGTGCGCATCACCCACCTGCCCACCAACATCGTCGTGCAGTGCCAGGCCGAGCGCTCGCAGCACCGCAACAAGGCCGAGGCCATGTCGATGCTGCGCGCGCGCCTCTACGAGCAGGCGCTGCAGGAGCGCGAGGCGGAGGCGCAGGCACTCGCCGAGCAGAAGAGCGACATCGGCTGGGGCCACCAGATCCGCTCCTACGTCCTGCAGCCCTACCGCATGGTCAAGGACCTGCGCACCGGGGTCGAGAGCAGCAACCCCGACGCCGTGCTCGACGGCGCGATCGACCCCTTCCTCGCGGCATCGCTCGCCGCCCGCATCGGCGCCCCGGCTGAGGGCGGCTAGGGCCGGGCATTTAAACACCCACCTCCCCCTGTCCCCTTCCTCCCGGGAGGAGGGGGTACGAAGGCGGCGCCGGCTAGAGCATTTTTCGATCTTATAGAATCTTTAGAATTTCCAATCGCTTGTAGATGTGATTCAAGATGCAGGCTGGTGAAGGAGGCCAGCCTGCATGACGCGACCTCTTTCGAATGATCTACGTCGCCGGGTGGTGAGGGC
>JAJDXK010000147.1 GCA_022823305.1 Alphaproteobacteria bacterium | reverse complement strand
CAAGCAGCGGCAGAAGGCCGCGAGCCGGCGCAAGGCGGCGCCCGCCGCCAACCAGCCCTCGGGCTTCATGGAACGCCTGAAGGCCGGCCTCGGAATTCCGCCTGCCAACGACGCGCCTGTCCGCGCGTCTGCGCCCCCGCGCGCCTCCGAGGACAAGCCCAGGAAGTCGCGCCGCCAGCGCAAGGCGGAACGCGCCGCCGCGCGCGCCAGCGAGGACGGCGACAACGCGGCCGAGGCGGCCGTCGATGAGGCGCCAGCGGAGGCGGAAGCACCGGAAGCGGCAGCCGAGACAGCGGTAAACGATGGCGACGCGGCGGCGCCCGAAACGTCCTCGGACGCACCCGCCGATGGCAGCGAATGGACGAGCCAGGACCGGCCGAGGCCGCGCCGGCAGAGAACGCGGAAGCGCGCGAGGCGGCGCTAGAGGCCGGCCGCCTCCTGTTCGCGCGGCCCTGTCGCTTCGTCGCGGGCGTCGCCGGGCCGGAGGGGATGCCCGCGCCCGCCTCGCCCGAGATCGCCTTCGCCGGCCGCTCCAACGTCGGCAAGTCGAGCCTGGTCAACGCGCTCACCGGCCGGCGCGCGCTGGCGCGCACCTCCAACACGCCGGGGCGGACGCGGGAGATCAACTTCTTCGACCTCGACGGCCACCTGATGCTCGTCGACCTGCCGGGCTACGGCTACGCCGCCGCCTCGAAGACGAAGATCAAGGCCTGGACCCGGCTCGCGGACGACTACCTGCGCGGGCGGCCCTCGCTGCGGCGGGTCTGCCTGCTGCTCGACGCGCGGCGCGGCATCACCGCCGCCGACGAGCCCGTCATGGCCGCCTTCGACAGGAGCGCGGTGTCCTTCGTCGCGGTGCTCACCAAGTGCGACAAGCTCGCCGAGGAGGAACTGGCTACCCGCATCGCCGCGCTCGAGGCAGCGCTCGCCGGCCACGTCGCCGCCTACCCTGCGCTGATCGCCACCAGCGCGCGCACCGGCGCCGGGATGCCTGAGCTCCGGGGCCACCTCGCGGCGCTGGCCACGGCGGAGAGAATAGGCTAGTGAACCGCAGCCCGGCGCCGCCCGTGCGCGCGTCGGCCCCGATGATCCACCGGACACCCCGCCCCGTGCAGCGCATCAGCGACACCAAACACTGGCTGCGCACCGCGGCAACCATCTCCGAGGCGCTGCCCTACATGCGGCGCTTCGCAGGCAAGAGCCTGGTGATCAAGTACGGCGGCCATGCCATGGGCGACGAGGCGCTCGCCCGCGACTTCGCGCGCGACGTGGTGCTGCTGCGGCAGGTCGGCATCAGGCCGGTGGTGGTCCACGGCGGCGGTCCGCAGATCGCGCGGATGCTCGACCGCCTCGGCATCGAGAGCGACTTCGTCGACGGGCTCAGGGTCACCGACGCGGCGACCATCGAGGTGGTCGAGATGGTGCTCGCCGGCGCCATCAACAAGCAGATCGTGAGCACCATCAACGCCGAGGGCGGCACCGCGGTGGGGCTCAGCGGCAAGGACGGCCGCCTGATCGAGGCGGAGCCGCTGACACGGATGACGCGCGACGCCGAGACCGGCGCCGAGCGGCTGGCCGACCTCGGCTTCGTCGGCGCGCCCGGCCGCGTCAACGTGGGCCTGCTCGACCACCTGGGCGAATCAGACATCATCCCCGTCATCGCGCCCATCGGCGTCGGTGCGGGCGGCGAGACCTACAACATCAACGCCGACACTGCGGCGGGAGCCATCGCGTCGGCGCTCTCGGCCATCAAGCTGCTGCTGCTCACCGACGTCCCCGGCGTGCTAGACGGCCAGGGCGCGCTGATCAGCCAGATGACCACGGCAGATGCAGGGCGGCTGCTCGCGAGCGGGGCCGTCAGCGGCGGCATGATCCCCAAGCTCGAGACCTGTCTTGCGGCGATCGAGCGCTCGACCGGGGCGGCGCACATCCTCGACGGCCGCGTGCCGCACGTGATCCTGCTCGAGCTCTTCACCGAGCACGGCACTGGCACCATGATCGTGCCGGAATAGGAGCCACTCACTCCTCAACTTGACGCGGCCGGGGCGCTTGGCTATTCAGCGCGGCAGGATCGCCAATCGGGGGCTTTGCCAGTCATGCCCTGGGACCTTGGACTGCCGCTGCTGGTGGCGCTGGCCACCCTCATCCTCTCGCTCGGAATCTTCTGGTCGGCGAAGATGCTGCTCTTCGAGGCACGCCGGCAGGAGGGCACCGACGTGGTGGGCGACGAGGGCGTCGACGGCGGAGCCAGAGACCTCCACTGATCCCCGGCGACCGTCGCCGTTTTCCTGCTCCGATCCGGTAGCCCCGCCCGCCGTCAGCCGGCCGGGTCGACCGGCACGTTGTCGATGAGCCGCGTCGTGCCGAGCCAGGCGGCGGCGAGCACCCGGGCCGGCCCCTCGACCCGCGTCACGGGTGTGAGCGTCCCGGCGTCGCACACCGCGAGATAGTCGATGTGGCCGAAGCCTGCGGCCTCCAGCGCGGCGACGCCGCGAACGACCTCGTCCGTCGCTGCGCCGCCGCGCGCGAGCGCTGCCGCCATTTCGCTCAGCACCCGAAAGAGAGCGGGCGCCACCCGGCGCTCGTCGGTCGAGAGATAGGCGTTGCGGGACGAGAGCGCGAGGCCGTCGGCCGCGCGCACCGTGGGCACCGCCTCGATGCGGCAGGGAATGTCGAGGTCGGCGACCAGGCGGCGCACCGTGGCGAGCTGCTGGTAGTCCTTCTCGCCGAAGTATGCGGCATCGGGCAGGCACTGCAGAAGCAGCTTGGTGACGACGGTGGCGACGCCGGCGAAGAAGTGGGGCCGGGCGGCGCTTTCCAGCCCGGCGGTGACGCCGCCCACGCGCACCGTGGTGGCGAAGCCCGGCGGGTAGACCGTGTCCACCCGCGGCATGAACACCGCCTCGACGCCTGCCTCCGCGAGCTGCGCTAGGTCGTCCGCCGCCGAGCGCGGGTAGCTGGAGAAATCCTCGCTCGGCGCGAACTGGGTCGGGTTGACGAAGAGGCTTACCACTGTGCGCCCGGCCTCGGCCCGGGCGGCGTGGACCAGGGCCATGTGGCCCGCGTGCAGCGCCCCCATGGTGGGCACGAGGGCGACGCTCGACCCCTCGGCCCGCCAGCCGGCGACAGCCTCGCGCAGGGCGGCGACACTGTCGAGAACCTGCGGCTTCATCGACCGCCCGCGATCCGGGCGCGAGGCTTCCGAGATGGGCAGTTCGCCGCTCGGCTCAGGCCTTGGACTCCGCCTTGGGCGGCGCGGGGTTTGCGGTGTGCTCGGGCCCCGGGAAGCGCCGGGCGCGCACGTCCGCGGCGTAGTCCTGAACCGCGCCCGCGAGGCCGCCACCGAGGTTCGCGTAGCGCTTGACGAAGCGGGGCGTGAAGGCGCCGCCGAGGCCCACGATATCCTCGGTCACCAGGATCTGCCCGTCGCAGGCCGGCGAGGCGCCGATGCCGATGGTGGGCACCGCAAGCTCCTGCGTGAGCGTGCGCGAGAGCAGCTCGACCGTGTTCTCGATGACGACGCCGAAGGCGCCGGCGGCCTCCACCGCGCGCGCGTCGGCGAGGATGCGCCGCGCGCTCTCCTCGGTCCTGCCCTGAACCCGGAAGCCGCCGGCCGCGTTGACCGACTGCGGCATCAGCCCGACATGGCCGAGCACGGGCACGCCGCGCGCGGTCAGGAAGTCGATGGTCTCCGCCATCTCCTCCCCGCCTTCGAGCTTGACCGCGGCGCAGCCGGTCTCGGCCAGGACGCGCGCGGCGGTGGCGAAGGCCTGGGCGGGCGATTGCTCGTACGAGCCGAAGGGCAGGTCGACGACGATGCAGGCGCGCCTGGTGGCGCGCACCACGGCGCGGCCGTGGGCGATCATGGTGTCCGCGGTGACACCCACGGTCGAATCCATCCCGTAGAGCACCATGCCGAGCGAATCGCCCACGAGGATGAGGTCGCAGGCCTCGTCGACGATGCGCGCGACGGGCGCCGTGTAGGCGGTCAGGCAGACGATCGGCTCGCCTCCCTTGGCGCGGGCGATATCGCGGACGGTGAGTCGCCTGTCCTGGCTGCGATCGGGCATCTCACTGCTCCCTGGCGAGGCCCTGCGGGCGGCCCCTGGCCGTCCCGGTGCGCTATGCTGCGCCGCAACAAGAGCTCATTGTAGCAGACTCAATGCGATTGTTAACGTTTTGCTGCATCGCAATATGACCCTCCCGGCGCCTCAATTGACGCTGCGGAGGCTGCGGTAGCGGCCCTTCTCGAAGCCGCCGAAGAGATGCTCCAGCAGCCGGTGGCGAATGGGGCCGCCGTCCGAGTCGGCTTCCAGGTGGCGCTCGGCGACGTAGGTGGTGTGCGCGGCCTCGTGCACCAGCACGTGGTACCAGGGCCTGTCCCTGGGCGGGCGCGAGCGCGCGACCTGCTCGTACCACGCCTCGGTGCCCTGGAAGCTCGGGTCGACATCGAAGACCGCGCCGCGGTAGCCGAACTTCAGATGGTGAACGAGCTGGCCCACCTCGAACTTCGCGGCGCTCACCGTCATGGCTGGCCTCCCGCGCCTGCGGTCCCCGCCCGCGCGTCCGACTCGGGCGCTGTCGGGTCGCCACTATAGTGCGGGCCGCTCACCGCCGCGACCCGTCATCCGCCGCCGAAGACGTCGACGACGACGGCCCGGTACATGTCCAGCGCCGCTGCGCCGAAGCAGGCGAAGATGATCGTCTCGAGCGGGCTCCCGCCTTCGAGGTGCGTCCTGGCCTCGCTCACGGCGATGCGGGTCGCCCGGTCCAGGGGATAGCCGTAGACGCCGGTGCTGATCGCGGGGAAGGCGATCGACGCGATCCCGTTCTCGCCGGCGATCTCGAAGCAGCGGCGGTAGCAGCCGGCGAGCAGCGCGGGCTCGCCGCGATCGCCGCCCTGCCACACCGGCCCCACCGTGTGGATCACGAAACGCGCCGGCAGGTCGTATCCGCCCGTCAGCTTGGCATCGCCGGTCTCGCAGCCGCCGAGCGCGCGGCATTCCTCGAGCAGCCGCGGGCCCGCGGCGCGGTGGATGGCGCCGTCCACGCCCCCGCCGCCGAGCAGCGCGTTGTTGGCCGCGTTGACGATGGCATCGACCGCGAGCGTCGTGATGTCGCCCTCGAAGACCTCGATCCGTTCGCGCATGCCGGGTCTTCCCTCGGGCTCCCTATCCGCCCGCGCCCGCCGCCGGGGCGGAAAGGCGATCGCGGTCGTGCGGGCGCGTGAAGTCGAGCTCCGGCCCCCTGGGCACGATGCGGGTGGGATTGAGGTTCGCGTGGCTCCGGTAGTAGTGCCCTTTGATGTGCGCCATGTTCACCGTGTCTGCGATGCCCGGCTGCTGGTAGAGGTCGCGCAGGTAGTTGCTCAGGTTGGGGTAGTCCTCGATGCGGCGCTTGTTGCACTTGAAGTGCCCGACGTAGACGGCATCGAAGCGCACCAGGGTGGGAAAGAGGCGCCAGTCCGCCTCGGTGATGCGCCCGCCCGCGAGATAGCGCCGTGCGCCGAGCCGCGCCTCCAGCGCATCGAGCGTCGCGAAGAGCGCGTCGAAGGCCTCCTCGTAGGCCGCCTGCGTTCGCGCGAAGCCGGTCTTGTAGACGCCGTTGTTGACGTGCTCGTAGATCGGCTCGTTGATCGCGTCGATCTCGTCCCTGAGCGCCGCCGGGTAGAAGTCCGGCTCGCCCTCGCCCCAGGCGTTGAACTCGGTGTTGAGCATGCGGACGATCTCGGCGGATTCGTTGTTGACGATGGTCCTCTCGCGCCTGTCCCAGAGCACCGGCACCGAGACGCGCCCGCTGAAGTCGTCCTGCGCCAGCTTGTAGACCTCGTGCAGGAAGCGGGCGCCGTTGACGCTGTCGGGGATGCAGCCGGGGGCGTCGTCGAACTCCCATCCCTCGTCGTTCATGGAGGGCGCCACCACGGAGACGGAGATCACGTCCTCCAGCCTGCGCAGCGCGCGCAGGATCATGGTGCGGTGGGCCCAGGGGCAGGCGTGCGCCACGTAGAGGTGGTAGCGCCCCGGCTCGGCCCTGAATCCGGAGGAGCCGTCGGCGGTGACGGCGTTGCGGAAGCTGGTCGTGGCCCGCACGAAGCGGCCGTCGGCGCTGGCCCTGTCGCTCTCGTCCCTGTGCCAGACACCCTCGATCATCCTGCCCATGACGTGCTCTCCCGCTAGCGGCGCGTGGTCGACGAGGCGGGCGGCGGCGCCATCGGCGCCGGCGGTGCCGCCCCCGGACGCCCCCGGACGCGGGACAGCAGGTTCTTCCCTTCGGCGACCTGCCAGGCCAGCAGGCCGGGAACGCCGATCACCAGCTCGCGCACCCGCTTGACCAGGGAGAGCGCGAGCGCCACCTCGGGCCCGAGGCCCACCACGCCCCCCAGCAGCACGAGCACGCCCTCCTGCACGCCGAGCGCGCCCGGCACGAAGAACGCAGCGGTGCGCGTCGCCAGGATCAGGCTCTCCAGCAGCAGCGCGTCGGCGATGGTGACCTCGTAGCCCATGAAGTAGAGCGCGGCGTAGATCTCGGCCGCGCCCAGCACCCAGGCGGCGAGCTGGCCGGCCGCGTTCCCCGCCAGCAGCCAGCGCCGCCGGTAGAGCTCGAGGATCGCCTCGTCCAGCGCCTGGGCGCCGCCGACGGCGCTGTCCCAGGCCCGACCCTTGGCGAAGCGGGCGACGAGGCCGATGATCCAGCCGAAGAGGCCGCGCTGCTGGAAGACGCAGAGCAGGATGACGACGACGAAGCCGCCGGCGACGCAGAAGCCGATGGCGCGGGCGATGTCGCTCTCGCCGTAGCGCGACATCAGCAGGCCGATGCCCACCAGGGTGAAGAGCAGCATGGTGATGGTGCTGAGCGTGAGGTCGACGACGACGCTCGCGCCCGCGGCGCGCCCCGGCACGCCCCGCATCACCATCAGCCGCGAGCGCACCACCGCGCCGCCCACCTGGAACGCCGGCACCAGCGTGTTGACCGCCTCCCCGATCCAGCGCGCCCAGAGCGCGGTCAGCACCGGCGGGCGGTGCTCCTTGAGGAAGAGCAGGCGCCAGACGTAGCCGTCCAGCATGATGGGCACGAGGCGCACCAGCACGACCACGACGATGCCCCAGCTCACCGCGGCGACGGTGGCCGCCACGTCGCCGGCGCCCTGATAGCAGACCAGCGCGATGACCAGCGCGATGCCGACGATGAGTGCGATATAACCCCAGCGCCTCACCCGCGATCCCTTCCATAAGGACGAGTGCAAGCTCGCCCCGGCATGGCCGGGGCGCATGCCATTATAGCGGCCCGGCCGTCCATGGCCCCTGCCATTGTTCCGGCCGGTCGGGCGTGGGTACCTAGGACGGCCCGAGCAGCTCCGCCGGCGCGCGCCGGAAGGTCATGCGCCCGCGCTTGAAGCCGTAGAGTGCAGGCGCGATCGCCGCCACCGCCTCGGCTCCATCCGTCGCGTCGAGGACCACGAGGTCGGCCGCCTTGCCCGGCGCGATGCCGTAGTCGTCGCGGCCGAGGATGCGGGCCGAGCGCCGCGTGATCATGTCGAAGCAGTCGAGCATCTCCGCACGCGCGCCGACGTGGGCCACGTTGGCGTAAAGGTTCGCCATGCGCACCAGCGAGCAGTCGCCGAAGGGGGTGAAGGGGTTGAGCACGTTGTTGGACGAGAGCGAGCAGTTGACGCCGTGGCCGAGCAGCCGGTGCGCAGGCGTCACCCCGCGCCGCACGTTGGCCTCGTCGTCCCGCCCCATGAGGAAGAGGTCGGTCGCCGGCAGCACGGTGCAGGCGACCCCGGCCTCCGCCATGCGCCCGGCCACCTGCGCCAGATGCTCCGGGCTCGCGGCGGAAAGCTTGGTGACGTGACCCACAGTGACCCGCCCGCCCCAGCCGAAGCGCTCGGCGAGCCGGCACACCTGGTCGAGGTCGAGCTGGTCCGCGCTCTCGCCGAAGTCCAGGTGCATGTCGATGTCGACGTCGAAGCGTCGGGCGAGTTCGAACACGCGGTCGATCTGGCCGGCGGGGTCGCTGTCGGTGTAGGGGGCGGCGCCGACGACGCGGGCACCGCGCTCCAGCGCCTCGACCATCAGCGCGTCGGTGCCCGGGTTGTTGAGCAGCCCTTCCTGCGGGAAGACGCAGATCTCCAGGTCGATGGCCCAGCGGTAGGCCTCGATCAGCGGCAGCACGCCCTCGAAGCCGCGCATGCCGATGCCGGGGTCGACCTCCAGGTGGGTGCGCACGTGCGTCGTGCCCTGGGCGATGCAGGCATCGAGCACGCGGCGCGCGCGGGCGTTCACGTCGTCGGCGGTGAAGTCCCGCTTGACCCGCGCCACCTCGTCGATGGCCTCGGCGAGGTCGCCCGTCTCGGCGCGGCAGCGGTCGAGGATGCAGGCCTTGTCGAGGTGGATGTGGGTCTCGATGAAACCGGGCGCCACCAGGCGGCCGTCGAGATCCAGCACCGGCGCCTCGGCCTCGATCCGGGGCGCGATCTCGGCGATGCGGCCCGCTGCGATGCCGATGTCGAGCCCGGTGCCCTCGCCGCCGGCGACGAGCGCGCCGCGCAGGATCAGGTCCATCGCTCGGCCGCTCGCGCGCCCGCGTCGCTAGCGCAGCATGTAGCGCTGGGCCAGCGGCAGCGTCTCCGCCGGCTCGCAGGCGGCGAGCGCGCCGTCGACCGTCACCTCGAAGGTCTCGGGGTCGACCCTCACCTCGGGGCAGGCGCCGTTGTGCAGCATGTGGCCCTTGGCGAGCTTGCGCGTGCCCTGCACGGGCACCGTGCGGCTCTCCAGCCCGAGCCGGCCGGCTACGTCGGCGTCTGCCGCGGCCTGCGAGACGAAGCTCAGGCTCAGTGCCTCCTTGGCCCGGCCGAAGGCGCCCCACTGCGGGCGCATGAGCAGGGGCTCGCAGGTCATCAGCGAGGCGGCGCTGTCGCCCATCGCCGACCAGACGATGAAGCCGCCCTTGATCACCAGCTCCGGCTTGATGCCGAAGAAGGCCGGGCGCCAGAGCACCACGTCGGCGAGCTTGCCCGCCTCGAGCGAGCCCACGTGGCGGTCGATGCCGAAGGTCCGTGCGGCGTTGATGGTGTACTTCGCGATATAGCGCTTGATGCGCTCGTTGTCGCCCTTCGCCGTTCCTTCCTCGGGCAGGCGGCCGCGCTGGCCGCGCATCTTGGACGCGAGCTGCCAGGTGCGGCAGATCACCTCGTTGATCCGCCCCATCCCCTGGCTGTCCGAGCCCAGCATGGAGATCGCGCCGATGTCGTGCAGCACGTCCTCGGCGGCGATGGTCTGGGCGCGGATCCTGCTCTCGGCGAAGGCCACGTCCTCGGGCACCGCCGGGTTGAGGTGGTGGCACACCATGATCATGTCGAGGTGCTCGTCGAAGGTGTTGCGCGTGTAGGGGTTGGTCGGGTTGGTGGAGGACGGCAGGCAGTTGGGCTCGCCGGTGATGCGGATGATGTCGGGCGCATGGCCGCCGCCCGCGCCTTCGGCGTGGTACATGTGGATGGTGCGACCCTTGATGGCGGCCAGGGTCTCCTCCAGGAAGCCGCTCTCGTTCAGCGTGTCGGTGTGGAGCTGGACCTGGAAGTCCATCTCGTCGGCGACGGCGAGGCAGGTATCGATCGCCGCCGGCATGGCGCCCCAGTCCTCGTGGATCTTGAGCCCCATGCAGCCGCCGGCGATCTGATCCACCAGGGAGAGCGGCTTCGCCGAGTTGCCGCGCCCGAGGAAGCCGAAGTTGAGCGGCCATTGCTCGGCCGCCTGCAGCATGCGGCCCACGTTCCAGGCGCCGCCGCAGTCGATGCCGACCGTGATCGGCCCGAGCGAGCCGCCCAGCATGGTCGTGATGCCGCTCGAGATCGCGTGCTCGCAGAGCTGGGCGCTGTCGAAATGGACGTGCACGTCGATGCCGCCCGGCGTCGCGATCAGCCCCTCCGCATCGCGCACCGTGGTGGCGGCGCCGCAGAGCAGGTTGGCGTCCACGCCGTCCATCACCGCCGGATTGCCTGCCTTGCCGACGCCGGCGATCAGCCCCTCCTTGATGCCGATGTCGCCCTTGACGATGCCGAGCACCGGGTCGATCACCACCGCGTTGGAGATCAGCATGTCGAGCGAGCCTTGCGCGCTGTCGAGGCCGGCGACGAGGCCGATGCCGTCGCGCAATGTCTTGCCGCCGCCGTGCAGGCACTCCTCCCCCGGCACGCCGTGGTCGTGCTCGACCTCGGCCAGCAGCGCGCTGTCCCCCAGGCGCACGCAGTCGCCGGTGGTCGGGCCGTAGAGCGCCGCGTAGTCCGCCCTGCTCATCCGTGCCATCGCTCAAGCCCCCTTGAAGCCGCGGGCGCGGGCACGGGCCAGCGCCTCCTGCTTGACGGCGTCCGAGCGCCGCGAGCCCCGCGTGAGGTCGTTGAGCCCCACCATCTCGCCGCTGCCGCCGAACTCCACCAGCGTCACCTCCTTGGTCTCCCCCGGCGCGAAGCGCACCGCCGTGCCGGCGGGAATGTCGAGGCGCATGCCGAAGGCGGCGGCGCGGTCGAAGTCGAGGTGCCGGTTGACCTCGAAGAAGTGGTAGTGGCTGCCGATCTGCACCGGGCGGTCGCCGGTGTTGGTGACCGCCACGGTGGCGCACGCCCGGCCGGCGTTGATCTCGATCTCGCCCTCCGCCGGGATGATCTCGCCGGGCCTCACGCTCTCTGTCTGCCGCTCCTTGCCGGGGCGAATGGGCTCGTGCACCGTCACCAGCTTGGTGCCGTCGGGGAAGGTCCCTTCCACCTGCAGCACCGGCATCATCTCGGCCACCCCCGGCATCACGTCGTCGCTGGTGAGGATGGTCGCACCGAACTCGATCAGCTCCGCCACCGAGCGCCCGTCGCGCGCGCCCTCGAGAATCTCGTCGCTGATCAGCGCCACGGCCTCGGGGTGGTTGAGCGCACGGCCGCGCGCGCGGCGCTTTCGCGCGAGCTCGGCGGCGGTGAAGATGGTCAGCCGCTCCATCTCGGTCGGTGTCAGCAGCATCGTGGGCCACCCTGCTCAGTTGCTGAAGAGTCGGACCTGCGCCTCCTCGTGGCGGGCCGCCGCGACATCGGCGAGCGGCGCGTAGACGCGGGCCTCGCTCACGTCTGGCGCCGGCCGGGCCAGCAGCGCCGCCATCCGGGGCCGCAGCGCGCGCAGCATGATCTGCCCGTCGAGGTGGCCGATCAAGCCGAGCCTGAGCGCGGCCCCCACGATCGTCGCGCAGAGCCCGTGCAGGCTCACCGCCTCGGCGCGGGCGAGGTCCAGTCCCGCCCCGGCCAGCACCACGCCCTGCACCACGGCGAGGTGGCCGTGGGCGTCGCCGGCGCGGAGGCGCGCGCGGTAGTCCGCGGCACCGGGCGTGCCCATGCGCGCGTGCACGCCGAGCAGCGCGGCCCCTCCCTTGCGCGAGCCCTCGCGCAGCTCTCGGGACAGCGTCATCGCCTCCTGCAGCGCGTCGATTTCGGCGACTTGCGCCCAGTCGGGGCAGGCGCGGTGGGCGGCGGCGAGGAAGGCGCGCTCCGAGGTGGCCCAGCGCTCGGCCACCTGCTCGGCGAGAAAGGCGTCGAGCGCGGCGGCATCGCTCACGATGCCGTCGGCGTGCAGCGTCTCCAGCCCCAGCGAGAACGACACCGCGCCGCTGGGGAAGAAGCTGTCGCCGAACTGCAGCGCCGCGAGATCGGCGGTTGCGCCGGCGTCCGCCTCGCTCATCGCGTGCCTCCGCCTGGTCCCTTCCTGACCGGCACCTTACCTGCCGGCGCGAGCGGGGCGAAAGCCTGTTGTCACGGCCCGCCGCCACGGTCATGGTCCGCCCGGCGGCCACGGACGAAGAGCGGGAGGCGGCGATGGCGGCACACGAGCGCTACGATGTCCTCTTCACGGGCGGCACGGTGATAGACGGCACCGGCGCGCCGCGCGTGCGGGCCGATGTCGCGGTCGCGGGCGATCGCATCGCCGCCGTGGGCGAGCTGGCCGGGGCGCAGGCCGCGCGCGTGATCGATGCGCGCGGGCGCATCGTGGCACCCGGCTTCATCGACGCGCACACCCACGACGACAACCTGCTGCTGGTCGACCCGGCCATGACGCCCAAGACCAGCCAGGGCGTCACCACGGTGATCGCCGGCAACTGCGGCGTGAGCCTCGCGCCGCTCCGGCCGGGGCGCCCGGTGCCGCCGCCCCTGGACCTGCTGGGCGTGCCCGAGGACTTCCGCTACCCGCGCTTTGCCGACTACGTGGCGAGGCTCGACGAGACGCCGCCTGCGGCCAACGCCGGCCTGCTGGTGGGGCATTCGGCGCTCCGCCTCGACACCATGGACGATGTGGACCGCCCGGCCACGGCGCCCGAGATCGACGCCATGCGTGAGCGGCTGGCGGAGGGGATGGAAGCCGGCGCCATCGGCTTCAGCACCGGGCTCATCTACGGCCCCAACAAGGCCGCCACCACCGACGAGGTCGCGGCGGTGGCGGAGGTCGCGGGCGCCGCCGGCGGGCTCTACGTCACCCATATGCGCAACGAGCACGACGGCGTCGAGGAGGCGATGGAGGAGGCCTTCGAGATCGGCCGCCGCGCCGGCGCCGGCGTCGTCATCTCGCACCACAAGTGCGCCGGCCGGCAGAACTTCGGCCGCAGCCGCGACACGCTGGCGCGCATCGAGAAGGCGCGCGAGGGCCAGTCCGTCGGCCTCGACGTCTACCCCTACACCGCGGGCTCCACGGTGCTGCTGGCGGAGATGGTGGAGAAGGCCGAGCGGGTGATCGTCACCTGGTCGGAGCCGCACCCGGAACACGCCGGCCGCGACCTCGCCGAGGTGGCGGCGGAGCTCGGCGTCGACGCGCTCGCCGCGGTGGAGAGGCTCAACCCGGCGGGCGGCATCTACTTCATGATGGACGAGGCGGACGTGCAGCGCATCATCGCCTACGAGCACAGCATGATCGGCTCCGACGGCCTGCCCCACGACCGCCACCCCCACCCCCGGCTCTGGGGCACCTTCCCGCGCGTGCTCGGCCACTACGCCCGCGATCTCGGCCTGCTCACGCTGGAGGACGCGGTGCGCCGCATGACCGGGCTCACCGCCGCGCAGTTCGGGCTCACGGACCGCGGTGAGGTGCGCGCCGGCGCCTGTGCCGACCTCGTGGTGTTCGATGCGGAGACCATCGCCGCCCGGGCGACCTTCGAGACGCCGATGCAGCCGGCTGCCGGCATCGACGTGGTCATGGTGAACGGCCAGGTGATCCGCGAGGGCGGCCGGGCCACCGCCGCCCGCCCGGGGCGCGCGCTGAGGCGCTAGGGCGTATCCGTTTCACACGGAAACGCCCTAGCCCTTTGTCGCTCACGGCAGCCGGCCTGCGGCCGGCGCCTGCGCGGGCGCGCCGCATAAGCGGCGGGCCGCAGTCGCAGCCTGCCGCGCGTCCGTCAAAGACGGACGCGCGCTAGAGACTCAGATCTCCTCGCGGCCGAGCAGTGTGCGCAGGTGCTCGGCGCGCTGCCTGACGCCCTGCATGTGGGGATTGTGGACCAGCGCCCGCTCCAGCGCCGCCAGGGCCTCTTCGTGGTTGCCCAGGGCGAGATGGCAGAGGCCGAGGCCCGAGAGGGCGCCGAAGTGGCGCGGCTCGCGCTCGAGGGTCTCGTCGATGTCGGCGATCGAGCCCTCGTAGTCGCCCATCAGGTAGCGCACCGTCGCGCGCCGGTTCCAGCCCTCCGACAGGTCCGGCCGGCGCTGGACGATCCTGTCGAAGATCCTGTGCGCGACATCGAAGCGGCGGGTGGCAAGCATCGCGCTGCCCGCCTGGAACATGTCGTTGATGTCCTGTGAATCGCTGGTGAACCAGTGGCTCCAGATCTGCGCCTCGATCCGGCGAACCTGCTGCGGGGTCTCGGCGGTCTTGAGATCGCGGAAGAGCCCGTCCAGCTCCGGGGCGTTCTGGTCGGCGAGCGCAGGCGCAGCCGCGAACAGGAGCAGCAGCGCAAGAACGAGCGCAGGCAGTCGATGCGGTCGCACAGTGCTCCAGCGGCCCATGCGCCAGCCTAGACCCGCCGCGCGCGCCGCGCCAGCAGTCTTTGCGCGCGGCGTCTCCTGCTAGGCCGCGCTCGCCTCCCGGCGCATCAGCGGCTTGTCGGCGATGGGCCAGTGCAGGATCGCCGCCACCACGCCGAGCGCGACCGCGGTGAGCCACACCGCGTCGTAGGAGCCGGTCTCCTCGTAGACGTAGCCGCCCAGCCAGGCGCCGAGGAAGGAGCCCACCTGGTGGGCGAGGAAGACGATGCCGAAGAGGGCGCCGAGGTAGCGCGGCCCGAAGATCTGCGCCACGAGCCCGCTGGTGAGCGGCACGGTGCCGAGCCAGAGCAGGCCCATGAAGACGGAGAACACCAGCACGCTCGCCTCGGTCACCGGCGCCACGACGAAGAGGCCCATGACCAGCGCCCGCCCCAGGTAGAAGAGCGAGAGCACGTACTTCTTGCGATGCCGGTCGCCGAGCCAGCCGGCGGCGAAGGTGC
Organism: Alphaproteobacteria bacterium; assembly: GCA_022823305.1. Classification (GTDB taxonomy): domain Bacteria; phylum Pseudomonadota; class Alphaproteobacteria; order UBA828; family UBA828; genus WTGU01. Next base: position 8,785 of record JAJDXK010000147.1, on the reverse strand, counting down.
CGACGATGTTGCCGAGCCCGATCACCGCGATCGCCGTGGCCCCCAGCATCGGCGCCAGCCCTGCGTCGGTGAGGAAGGGCGGCAGGTGGGTGGCGATGAAGTAGACGTGGAAGCCGCAGACGAAGAAGCCGCCGCAGAGCAGCCAGAAGCCGCTGTGCGCGCGGGCCTCGGCCAGCGCCTCGCGCAGCGACTGGGCGCTGCCCTCGGGCGGCGTGTGGCTGCCGCGCATGCCGACGAGGCAGGGCAGCATCATCGCCGCGATCCCGCAGTAGACGATGAGCGCCATCGACCAGCCGACGCCGTCGATCAGCGCGCCGCCCACCGGCGCCAGCGCGAACTGCCCGAAGGAGCCGCCGGCCGCAGCGATGCCGAGCGCCATGCTGCGCTTATCGGGCGGCACCGCGCGCCCCACCGGGCCCAGCACCACGGCGAACCCGGTGGCGCTGATGCCGAGGCCCACCAGCAGGCCCTGACCCAGGTGCAGCCCGATCGGGCCGTCGGCCCAGGCCATCCACAGCAGGCCGGCGACGTAGATCACGGTTCCCAGCAGGACGACCCTGATCGCGCCGTGGCGGTCGGCGAGCGCGCCGAAGACGGGCTGGCTGATGCCCCAGACCATGCCCTGGATGGCGATGGCGAGCGCGAAGGTCTCGCGCGAGACCCCGACGCCGAGGCCCATCGGCGTGACGAAGAGGCCGAAGCTCGAGCGCAGCCCGTTGCTGATCGTCAGCACCGCCGCCGCACAGAGGACCAGCACCAGCACGCTGGTTGTGGTGCGGCTCATGGGCGCGGTCCGGCAGCGGGCGGGTGGTTGATGGGGGCCGTCGCCGTCTCAGCCATGGCGCGCGAGCGCTCGCTCCAGAATCGCGGCGGCGCGGTCGACCTGCGCCTCGCCGGTGCAGAAGGGCGGCACGAAGCGGAGCACGTTGCGGTGCTGGCCCCGCACCGAGAAGAGCAAGCCATCCCTCAGGCAGTCGCGGTAGACCGCCTGCGCCTCCCCGCTCGCGGGCTCCCTGGTGGCGCGGTCGCGCACCAGCTCGACGCCCTGCAGGCAGCCGCGCCCGCGCACGTCGCCGATCATGGGGAAGCGCTGCTGCAGGGCCTCCATGCGCGCCTTCCAGCGGGCGTCGATGGCGCGGGCCTTCGCCGGCAGGTCCTCTTCCAGGATCTCGTCGAGGCTCGCGAGGCCGGCGGTGCACGCGATGGGATCGGACGAGTGCGAGTGGCCGAAGGTGAGCCCGCCCTCCAGCGCGCGCGCGGCGATCGCGTCCGTGGTCACCATGGCGCTGATGGGGAGCCCGCCGCCGAAGTGCTTGGACAGCGTCATGATGTCCGGCACCACGCCGTGCTGCTGGTAGGCGTACATCGTGCCGAGCTTGCCCAGCCCGGTCTGCGCCTCGTCGAGGATGAGCAGCGCGCCCCGCGCCTCGAGCTCTCCCTTGAGCGCCACGAGGTAGCCCGGCGGCATCTCGATCACGCCGCCCGCGCTGATGAGCGGCTCGGCGATGACCGCGGCGAGGTTGTTCGGGCACTCGCGGTCGAGCAGGTCGAAGGCGATCGCGAGCAGCGGCCGCCACCAGTCCTCGCCCTCCGTGCCCACCGGCGAGCGGTAGGCGTAGGGCGCGGGGATCGCGTAGAGGTCCGGGATCGGCGGCCCGTTGCCCCCGGTGGCCGCGGCGAAGCTCATGGCGCGGGTCACGTCGGTGTAGCCGTGGAAGCTCAGGTGCAGCGCGCCGATGCCGCTGCGCCCGGTGGCGCGGCGGGCGAAGAGCACCGCCGCCTCGTTGGAATCGGCGCCCGACTGGATGAAGAGCGAGCGGCTGAGCGGGGCGTCGAAGGTCTCCGCGAGGCGCGCGGCGAGACGGAGCTGCGGCGCGTTGAAGTAGACCGAGCTCGCATGGGTCAGCGTGCCGAGGCCCTCGCGCACGGCTGCGGTCACGCGCGGGTTGTTGTGGCCCAGCGCCGAGCACATCTGGCCCGAGTTGAAGTCGAGGTAGGCCTGGCCGTCGGCGTCGAAGATCTCGGCGCCCTCTGCACGGACGAAGACGGGTCCGTCCGCCGCCGGCACCACGTCCGACAGCAGCTCGCCCTGGATCAGATGGCGCGCGCCGGCGGCGCGCAGGGCCGCGATGTCCACCGCATGTCCCCCTTCGGAATCGGCGGGCGCGATCCTAGCCCGGATTTGTCCCGTCGTGCGTGGGATTCGCCTGCCCGTTGGCAGGATTCGCCTGGATTCGGGTGGAAGCCCGCGGGACAGAAATGCAGGAATTGCCGGGATTCGGCGGTATTCCGGCGGAGCTTCGACGCGGGGCGGGACTCGCCGGGACAATGCGGGATTCCGCCGGACAGTCCGGGGTGAGGCGAGTCGGGATTGTCTTGGCCCGCGCACGGCATGGCGCGATGCTGGCGCAGGGACCGCATCCCGTGCACCGCACCACGGTGCGGGGTCTCGGGGCGCCGCGGGCCGGCCGCGAGTTGACGGTGCGGGCCGGGGCTCGCTAGAGTCATCCGGGCCCGCGGCACGTCTACAACGACAAGAACGGGCTTGCGCAGAGTACGGCGGGCCATGCGCAGGCCGGGCGGGGCAGGCGGCGCCGGGACCGAGGCGCTGCGCTGGGAGGCGCGATGAGCGATATCGCCGTCGACCTGATCGACGTGACCAAGCGCTTCGGCCGGGACATCCTCGCCGTCGACGAGATGACGCTTCACATCGCGCAGGGCGAGTACATCTCCTTCATCGGCCCGTCGGGCTGCGGCAAGACCACGACGCTGCGCATGATCTCCGGCTTCGAGGAGCCGACCGCAGGGCAGATCCTCATCGCCGGGCGCGACTGCACCCACCTCGAGCCGCACGAGCGCAACACCGCCATGGTGTTCCAGCACTTCGCGCTCTTCCCGCACATGTCGGTGGCGCAGAACGTCGAGTTCGGCCTGCGCATGCGCAAGGTGACGGCGGCGGAGCGCAGCCAGCGCGCGCTGGAGATGCTGCGCGCGGTCGACATCGAGGACCTGGCGGACCGCGCGATTCAGCAGCTCTCCGGCGGCCAGCAGCAGCGCGTCGGCCTCGCCCGCGCCCTGGTGACGCGCCCCGACGTGCTCCTGCTCGACGAGCCGCTGGGCTCGCTCGACGCCAACCTGCGGCTCCGCATGCAGCGCGAGCTGCGCCGGCTGAACACCGATTTCGGCGTCGCCTTCGTCCACGTCACCCACACCCAGACCGAGGCCTTCGCGGTCTCCGACCGGGTGGTGATCATGAACCTGGGGCGGATCGAGCAGATCGGCCCGCCGGAGGAGGTGACGCACCGGCCGAAGAACCTCTTCGTCGCCCAGTTCGTGGGCAAGAACAACATCCTGGCCGGCGAGATCACCGGCGTCGACGGCGGCATCGCCACCGTCACGGGCCCGTCCGGCACCTTCCGCGCCCGCATCGCCGACGACGCGCCCGAGCGCCGGGACTGCCACGTGGTGGTGCGCGCGAGCCTCACCAACCTGCTGCTGAACGGCGAGGCGCCGGACAACACGGTGGAGGGCGAGGTCTCGTTCTCCATCTTCGAGACCTCGCAGATCGAGTTCAACATCGACCTGCCGAGCGGCGATTCCATCCGCGTGGACGAGCACGAGCCGCCGCCGGCGATCGCCGCGCTGAAGCACGGCGACAGGGTGAGGGTGGGCTGGAACGCGGACGATGCGCTGGTGGTGTTCGAGTAGGCGCCGCTGCCCGGCCGCATCTCAGGGGGCGGCGGCCCGGTGACCGCGCTCGCCGAGAGCCGCGGCGTGCCGGCGCCGTCGGCCGGGATGACGCTCACCAAGAAGCGTGCGCGCCAGGCGCTGCTGCTGGTGGCGGCGCCCACCATCCTGATGGCGCTCTTCTGCGGCATCCCGCTGGTCTCGGTGGTGGTGTTCAGCTTCTACAAGCCCTGGGCCTACGGCATGAAGCCGGGCTTCGTGCTGGACAACTACATCGAGTTCTTCACCACCGCGACCTACCTGCAGACCCTGGGCTTCACCTTCCTGATCGCCATCATCGTGCTGCCGCTGATGGTGCTGCTCTGCTATCCGGTGGCCTACTACGTCTGCTTCTTCGTGAAGAGCGAGCGGCTCAAGCTCTACATCCTGCTGCTCTGCATCGTGCCCTTCTGGACCAGCGCGCTGATCCGCATGGTGGCGTGGCTGCCGCTGCTGGGGCGCAAGGGGCTGATCAACCAGATCCTGATGGGCATCGGCATCATCGACGAGCCGGCGGAGATCCTGCTCTACAGCGAGCCCAGCATGGTCTTCTCCATGGCGATCATCTGGTCGGTCTTCATGATCGGCCCGATCTACTTCTCCATGGCCAAGATCGACCGCCAGGTGATCGAGGCGGCGCGCGACCTCGGCGCCTCGGCCTGGACCACCTTCTGGAAGATCATCGTGCCGCTGACCAAGCCGGGGCTCGCCACCGGCATCCTCTTCGTCTTCGTTGTGATGATGGGCGAGTTCGCGATCCAGAAGTTCATCGGCGGCGGCAAGACGACCATGCTGGCCAACGTGCTGATCCAGCAGCAGGGCCTGCTGCAATGGCCCGCGGCATCCGCGGTGGCGGTGGTCATGGTGCTGGTCTCGATCCCGGTGATCGTGCTGATCTTCCAGTTCGTCAACCTGCGGCGGGAGCTCTGAGCCGTGCCGGAACCGACCAGCTACCACGTCGCCAGGTTCGGCTGGGTCAAGATCGTGCTCGCGGTCTACGTGGTGCTCTTCGTGCTGATGCTCTACGGGCCCTTCATCGTCATGGTGATCCTCTCCTTCCAGGGCGAGGACGGCGGGCCGACCTTCCCCATGCAGGGAACCAGCGTCTTCTGGTACGAGCGGCTCTTCAACCCCTCGGGCACGGCGCGCGACATCGGCGAGTACGTGGGCGACTTCGGCAACGCCGGGCTGCGCTCGCTGGTGCTGGCGCTGCTGGTCATGTGCATCTCGACGGTGCTCGCGACCATGGCGGCGCAGGCGATGCGCGCGCGCTTCCTCGGCGCAGGGCCGATCTTCTACCTCTACCTCGTCGGCATCATGATCCCGGGCGTCACGGTGGGCCTGGGGCATGCGCTCTTCTGGCAGGGCATCGGCATCGACAAGCACTGGCTGGGCACCACGCTGCCGGTCCACATCCTCTGGACCTTCCCCTTCTGTTTCATCGTCATGCTGACGGTGTTCAACCGCTTCGACCGCTCGACCGAGGAGGCGGCCATGTGCCTCGGCGCCAACAGCTGGCGCACCTTCTGGCACATCACGCTGCCGATCATGAAGCCCGGCATCATGGCGTCGGCGCTCTTCGGCTTCACGCTCTCCTTCGACGAGTTCGCCCGCACCGTGCTGGTGGCGGGCTCGCAGAACACGCTGCCGCTCGACGTGCTGGGCGCGACCACGATCCGCATCACGCCGCGCATCTTCGCCGTCGGCGTCATCATCACCCTGATCTCGTTCGCGGTCATCGGCATCTTCGGCTACCTGATGACCGCGAGCCGTTACCGGCCCCGCTTCACGGGGCAGGAGGAGCACCAGGTTTAGGCCGCCGCCCGGGCGCCGCCCGGGCCGGCCCGGAATTGGGCACGAAGACCGGAGAGGGAGGAAACCGTGGACAGCAAGCATTTCGAACAGAAGTACGACCGTCTGGCCGACCGGATGGATCTCCATACCGCGATGGCCGCCGAGGAGAAGGCGATCAAGCGCTTCCGCGACGCGGAGGAGCAGGAAGGCGGCGGCATCGACCGGCGCACCTTCCTCGCTGCAGCCGGCGTCACGGCCGCCGCGGCCGGCACGGTGCTGGGCTCGGGCGCCGCGCGCGCGGGCTTCGCCGACCGCGTGGCCGGCATCGAGCAGGACGACCCGATGCAGACCATCGGCCTCGGCGTCTCGGTACAGGAGCGCTTCTTCAACAGGTTCAAGGAGGACACCGGCCTCGACGTGACCGGGACCGTGGCCGGCCTGAGCGAGATGATCACCAAGTTCATCACCGGCGGCAACAAGACCTACTCGATGGTCGAGACCAACGCCTACCGCCAGCCGGCCCTGCGCGAGGCCGAGGTGATCGTGCCGATCCCGGCGGAGAAGATCACCAACTGGGAGTTCGCCGATTCGCTCTACACCCAGCCCGGCCACATCGGCGCCGACGAGGTGACCGGCTGGCCCTCCAACATCGTCTACTGGGACGAGAACAAGGATTCGTTCTACGGCGTGCCCCAGTTCTACAACATGGATGCGCTGGGCATCCTGCCGCACAAGTTCGCGCCCACCCAGGCCGACTTCGCGATCCCCGACTCGCTCGGGCTGCTCTACACCGGCAAGTGGCGTGACGTGGACGCGGTCGGCAAGACCTCGATCCAGAACGACGAGCTGATGGGGCCGCCGCGCGCCTACAGCTTCCTCTGGAAGAACGGGATCATGGACCCGCCCAGGGTCGGCAACTCCGACATGGAGCCCGACGAGGTGGCAGGCGTGGTGGACTACCTCATCGCCGCCAAGAACGACGGCGTGTTCCGCCTCATCTGGAACAACTACGGCGAGGCCGTGAACCTGCTCGCCTCCGAGGAGGTGTGGGGCATGGACTGCTGGAACCCGGTGGTCGAGGACGTGAAGAAGCGCGGCATCCCGTGCTGGTACGTCGACGTCTTCGAGGGCACGGCCGCCTGGGTCCACACCATGTGCCTCTCCAGCGAGGCGCCGGAGCCCGAGGTCGCCATGGCCTACATGGACTGGTGCCTCGACGGCTGGTGGGGCTCGGCGGTGGCGCCCCAGGGCTACTACTCGCCCTGTCCCGACCCGGTGCTCGACTACCTGACCGAGGACGAGTACCGCACCTGGTACATGGGCAAGGGCCGCGATACCGGGCCGAAGACCCGGCGCCAGTCTAACATCGCCTTCTGGATGGTGTGGCCCACGCACGTGACCAGCTACATCAAGGAGTGGAACCGCTTCAGCGCGGCCTGATCCGCTCCTGTTCGAGCACGCGCGGCGCGGCCGGAACCATCGGCCGCGCCGCAGCCGTTGACGGCCGCACGCTCGCGCGGAAGATCGTCCCATGGCGCTTGAGCGGCCCAAGCACATCAGGACAGGCGCCGATGCCCGCGACGCGTTGATGGCGGGCTTCGGCCATGCCGCGCATCTCGCGAGCCTCACCCTCGGCCCCCAGGGCGGCCGCGTGGTGCTGGAGCGGCCCGACGACTACCCGGAGCTCACGCGGGACGGCTTCACCGCCATCCGCGACCTCGAGGACGAGGACCGCTTCGCCACCCTCGGCACCGAGCTGCTCAAGGCCTGCGTCAAGAAGACCCGCGATGCCGTCGGCGACGGCTCCACCACCACGGCGCTGCTCGCCGGCGCCTTCGCCGAGGCCGGCCTGCGCCTGATCGCGGCGGGGATCGACCCACCCTCGGTGCGGCGCGGCTTCCAGGGGCTCACGCAGGAGGCGCTGGCGGCGCTCGCGCGCCGGAGCGAGCCGGCGGAGGGCCGCGCGATGCTGGCGCAGCTCGCCCGCGTCGCCGCCGACGGGGACGACGAGATCGCGGACATCGTGGCCGAGGCGGTGGAGCGGCTCGGCGCGGAAGGCGTGATCAAGGTCTCCTACCACCAGGGCGTCGACACCACGATCGACTACATGAGCGGCATGGCCTTCGACCACGGCCTGCTCTCGCGCAACTTCCTGCTCAAGGCGGGCGAGAGCGAGGTCGCGCTCGACAGGCCCTACCTGCTGATGTGCCAGGGCGAGCTGAGCGAGGCGGCCCAGCTCGTGCCGGCGCTGGAGGCCGCGAAGCAGGGCGGCCGCAGCCTGCTGGTGCTGGCCCAGGACGTCTCCGACCAGGCGCTCGCCGTGATGCTCGCCAACCACCGCGAGGGCACGGTGCGCTGCGCTGCGGCGAAGGGGCCGGAATCCGGCATCTACCGCCACGCCGCGACCGACGACGTGGCCGTGCTCACGGGCGGGCGCATGGCGGGCGAGGACACCGGGATCGCGGCGGAGTCGCTCGGGCCCGGCACCCTCGGCACGGCGAAGCGGGCGGTGGTGGACGGGGTCTCGACCACCATCTTCGGCGGCGGCGGCGCGCCGGAGGCCGTGGAGGAGCGCGCGGTGCAACTGCGCGATGCCATCGAGCGCGAGCGCAAGACCTACGACCGCAACAAGTACGAGGCCCGCCTCGCCCGGCTGGTCGCGGGCGTCGCCAACATCCGCGTCGGCGGCGTCACCGAGACCGCGTGGAAGGCGCGCCACCGCGCCTGCGAGAACGCGCTCAACACCGCGCGCGCCGCCGCGAAGGACGGCGTGGTCGCGGGCGGCGGCGTGGCGCTCGCGCGCACGGCCTTCGCCATGGAGGGCGGCGCGTCCGCCGCCGGCGACCCGGTGCGCCGCGCCTTCGTCCGCGCCCTGCAGGAGCCCTTCCGCCGCATCGCGCGCGCCGCCGGCCGCGAGCCGGCGCTCGCCCTCGAAGCGTTGCAGGGGGCCTCGGCGGAGATCGGCTTCGACGCGCGCACGGCTTCCTTCCGTCCCTGGCGGGAGGCGGGCGTGGTGGATGCGGCCCGCGTGACCGCGACGGCGCTCACCAACGCCGCCGTCACCGCCGGCCAGCTTCTCTCCACCGGCTGCGCCGTGGCCCTCGCCCGCCGCCCCGACGCGATGTAGCGCAGTATCCGACCTTATGGGGCCATAACGGCCCGCACGATCCCCACCTCCCCCTGTCCCCCTCCCCCGAAGGCGGAGGGGGAACGCAGGTGGCGCCGCCCTTCTCTCCCTCTCCGCCCCTGGGGGCGGAGAGGGCTA
>JAJDXK010000011.1 GCA_022823305.1 Alphaproteobacteria bacterium | reverse complement strand
CCCTTGCCGCCCACCGCCGCGGCGCCGGCGCGCGCGAGGTCGACGGCGCTGACGCGGGCGGTGAGGTCGTCGCTGACGCCGACGGTGAGCGCGGCCTTGCCCTCGGTGCGGCTCACCACGGCGTAGACGCCGGAGCCGAGCTGCTTCTTGAGGTCGTCGACCATGGCGCGCAGCTCCCTGGGCCGGGCCCCGTCGAGCGCGCGGCCGACGAAGGCCATGCCGGCGATCTCGCGGGCCTCGGCCTGCGGCGCGCTGCCGGCGGTGGCGAGCGCGCGGCGGGTCTCCTCGAGGGTGCGCTCGAGCTTGCGGTGCTCGTCCACCAGAGCGCCGATGCGGCCCGCGAGCTCGGCCGGCGGCGCCTTGAGCACCGCCGCGGCCTCGCGCAGCGCGGCCTCGAGATCGGCGCCGTGGCGGCGCGCCGCTTCGCCGGTCAGCGCCTCGATGCGGCGCACGCCGGCGGCGGACGCCCCCTCGCTCACGATGCGGAAGAGCCCGATGTCGCCGGTGCGCTCCACGTGGGTGCCGCCGCAGAGCTCGACCGAGTAGGGCGCCTCGGCATCGTCTGCGTCCGCGCCCATGGAGACCACGCGCACCTCCTCGCCGTACTTCTCGCCGAAGAGGGCGAGCGCGCCGGCTTCGACCGCCTCCTCCGGCGCCATCAGGCGGGTGACCAGCGGCGCGTTCTCGCGGATCAGCCGGTTGACCTCGGCCTCGATCCCGTCCAGCGCATCGGCCGGGATGGCGCCGGGGTGGCTGATGTCGAAGCGCAGCCGGTCGGGCGCGACGAGGGAGCCCTTCTGCGTGACGTGATCGCCGAGCGCCCGGCGCAGCGCCGCGTGCAGCAGGTGCGTCGCCGAGTGGTTGGCGCGGAGCCGGGTGCGGCGCGTGCCGTCGACCGTGAGCACCACGGCCTCGCCCGCGCCGAGCGTGCCTTCCTCGACGACGGCGTGGTGGACGTGGAGGCCGTCGGCCTCGCGCCGCGTATCGGTCACGCGGAGCCGGGCGCCGCCGGCCGAGACGATGGTGCCGGTGTCGCCCACCTGGCCGCCGGCCTCGGCGTAGAAGGGGGTCTGGTTGACCACGAGCGCCGCCGTCTCGCCGGCCCCGGCCTGCGCGACCTCCGCGCCGCCTGCGACCAGCGCCTGGACCTGGGCCTCGGCGCTCTCGGTCCCGTAGCCGAGGAACTCGGTGGCGCCGACCCGCTCGCGGATGCCGAACCAGACCGCGTCGCTCGTGGCATCGCCGGAGCCGGCCCAGGCGCGGCGCGCGGCCGCGCGCTGGCGCTCCATGCAGTCGTCGAAGCCCGCGCGCTCGACCGCGCGGCCCTGCGCGCGGAGCGCGTCCTCGGTGAGGTCGAGGGGGAAGCCGTAGGTGTCGTAGAGGCGGAAGGCGGTCTCGCCCGGCAGCGGGGCACCGGGGCCGAGGCCTTCCGTCGCCTCGTCGAGCAGGCGCAGGCCGCGCGCGAGCGTCTCCTTGAAGCGGGTCTCCTCCAGCTTCAGCGTCTCGGCGATGAGCGGCTCGGCGCGCGCGAGCTCGGCGAAGGCCTGGCCCATCTCGCGCACCAGCGCCGGCACCAGGCGCCACATCAGCGGCTCGGCGCAGCCCATCAGGTGGGCGTGGCGCATGGCGCGGCGCATGATGCGGCGCAGCACATAGCCGCGCCCCTCGTTCGACGGCATCACGCCGTCGGCGATGAGGAAGGCGCTGGCGCGCAGGTGGTCGGCGACGACGCGGTGGGAGGCGCGGTGGGGCCCGTCCGCGGGCGCCCCGCTCAGCTCGACGGAGGCCGCGATCAGGTTGCGGAAGAGGTCGGTCTCGTAGTTGTCGTGGGTGCCCTGCAGGATCGCGGCGACGCGCTCGAGCCCCATGCCGGTGTCGATCGAGGGGCGCGGCAGGTCGATGCGCTCGTCCGGCGTGACCTGCTCGAACTGCATGAAGACGAGGTTCCAGATCTCGACGAAGCGGTCGCCGTCCTCGTCCGCGCTCCCCGGCGGGCCGCCGGGGATGCGGGGGCCGTGGTCGTAGAAGATCTCGGAGCAGGGGCCGCAGGGGCCGGTCTCGCCCATGGCCCAGAAGTTGTCCGAGGTCGGGATGCGCAGGACGCGGCTCTCGGGCAGCCCTGCGATCCTGCGCCAGAGTGCGTGCGCCTCGTCGTCCTCGGCGTAGACGGTGACCAGGAGGCGGTCCTCCGGCAGGCCGTAGTCCTTCGTGACGAGCGTCCAGGCGAGCTCGATGGCGCGCTCCTTGAAGTAGTCGCCGAAGGAGAAGTTGCCCAGCATCTCGAAGAAGGTGTGGTGGCGCGCGGTGTAGCCGACGTTGTCGAGGTCGTTGTGCTTGCCGCCCGCGCGCACGCACTTCTGCGAGGTGGCGGCGCGCCGGTAGGGCCGGGTCTCGGCGCCGGTGAAGACGTTCTTGAACTGCACCATCCCGGCATTGGTGAACATCAACGTCGGGTCGTTGCGCGGCACCAGCGGGCTCGAGTCCACGACCTCGTGCCCGTTGGCGGCGAAATAGTCCAGGAAAGCGCTGCGGATCTCGTTGACGCTCGGCATGGCTGGCTCCGCACGCCCCGCCGGGCGGCGAAGGGCCCGGCGGCGGCATGCGTGCTACTTAGTGCGGCGCGGGCGTGCTGTCCAGAACGGGCGTCGCCCGAGCCCTGCCCGAGCGCGCGGCCGCGGCTCAGGCGCCGGGGTCGGCGTGGACCTCGGCGACGGGCGGCGCCTCCTCGTCCTCACGGCCGAGGCCGGCATCCTCGCGGATGGCGTGGCCGATGGCGTCCGCCACCTCGACGTTGTCTGCGAGGAAGCGCTTGGCGTTCTCGCGCCCCTGGCCGATGCGCTGGCTGTCGTAGGAGTACCAGGAGCCCGACTTCTCGATGACGCCGGCCTTGAGCCCGTGGTCGATCAGCTCGCCCGAGCGCGAGATGCCCTCGCCGTACATGATGTCGAACTCGACCATGCGGAAGGGCGGCGCGAGCTTGTTCTTGACCACCTTGACCCGGGTCTGGTTGCCGACCACCTCGTCCCGGTCCTTGACCGCGCCGATGCGGCGGATGTCGAGCCGGACGGAGGCGTAGAACTTGAGCGCGTTGCCGCCGGTGGTGGTCTCGGGGCTGCCGTACATCACGCCGATCTTCATGCGGATCTGGTTGATGAAGACGACGCAGCAGCGCGAGCGCGCGATCGAGGCGGTGAGCTTGCGCAGCGCCTGGCTCATCAGCCGCGCCTGCAGGCCGACGTGGGAATCGCCCATCTCGCCCTCGAGCTCGGCGCGGGGCACGAGCGCCGCGACGCTGTCGATCACCACCAGGTCGATGGCGCCGGAGCGCACCAGGGTGTCCGCGATCTCGAGCGCCTGCTCGCCCGCGTCGGGCTGGGCGATCAGCAGGTCGTCGACGTTGACGTCGAGCTTGCCGGCGTAGACCGGGTCGAGGGCGTGCTCGGCGTCGATGAAGGCGCAGGTGCCGCCGAGCTTCTGCGCCTCGGCGACGCAGGAGAGCGCGAGCGTGGTCTTGCCCGAGCTCTCGGGCCCGTAGACCTCGACGATGCGCCCGCGCGGGATGCCGCCGATGCCGAGCGCCACGTCGAGCCCGATGGAGCCGGTGGGGATCGCGTCGACCTCCACCGCGGCGCCGGCGCCGAGCTTCATGATCGAGCCCTTGCCGAAGGCCCGCTCGATCTGCCCGAGGGCCGCGTCCAACGCCTTCTGCTTGTCCATGGGAGCCTCTGACACCACGCGCAGCGCCGCATTCGCCATGACCGCCTCCTTATTCCACACGGCCCGGAGGGATGCAACGCGGGCCGCCATGAGGGGTGTGTACATGATATGTTCTCGTTCTGCAACCTCTTTGTTTCGCCGACTCCGCCTGCGGTCGCAGGGCGCCCGCGTCCGCGCTATGATGCGACTCCTGCCGACCGGGCCCGTAGTTCAACTGGTTAGAACCCGCCGCTCATAACGGCGTTGTTGCAGGTTCGAGTCCTGCCGGGCCCACCATTTCTCCGCCACTCCACCACCGGCCGGTGCAAACCGCGGCGAAAGCGCATATATGCACCGGGCCGCGCAGCGGGCCGGCCGGCGCGACCGCGCCGGCGCGCGAAGCGCGTAAGCCAAGCGAGCGGAGCGAGCGCCCGGCGCCTGAGGGATATGAAGAGAATCAGAGCGCCCGGCGCGTGAGGGATCAGGATTAAAGAGGACCGGACATGGCGGACTACGACCTGCTGGTGATCGGCGGCGGCTCGGGCGGCGTGGCCTGCGCCAGGCGCGCCGCGGGCTACGGCGCACGCGCCGCGGTGATCGAGAACGACCGCCTGGGCGGCACCTGCGTCCACCGCGGCTGCATCCCGAAGAAGCTTCTGGTCTACGCCTCGCACTTCAGCCACGACTTCGCCGACGCGGCGGGCTACGGCTGGACTGTGGGCGAGGCCTCCTTCGACTGGCCGGCGATGGTGCGCGCCAAGGCGGACGAGCTCGACCGGCTGGAGGGGATCTACGGGCGCCTGCTGCGCGACGCCGGCGCGACCCATGTCCGCGGCACCGGGCGCCTGCTCGACGCCCATACGGTGGCGGTCGGCGACGAGCGGCATACGGCCGAGACCATCGTGATCGCCACCGGCGGCCGGCCCTCGGTGCCCGACATCCCCGGCGTCGAGCTTGCCATCTCGTCCGACGAGATGTTCGACCTGCCGGCGCTGCCCGAGCGGCTGGTGATCGTGGGCGGCGGCTACATCGCCTGCGAGTTCGCCTGCATCATGCAGGGGCTGGGCTCCCGCGTCACCCAGCTCTACCGCCGCGACCTGCCGCTGCGCGGCTTCGACCGCGACCTGCGCCGGGTGCTCACGGAAGAGATGCGCAAGGGCGGCGTCGACCTGCGGCTCGACACCAACGCGGTCTCGCTGGCGCGCAGCAACGGCGCCATCGCCGTCACCACCACGAGCGGCGAGGCGATCGAGGCGGACCGGGTGCTCTTCGCCACCGGGCGGCACCCCAACGTCGCCGGCCTCGGGCTGGAGAACGCGGGCGTCGAGACGGCCGAAGGCGGCGCCATCCGGGTCGATGCGTCCTCCCGCACGGGCGCGGCCAACATCTACGCCGTCGGCGACGTGACCGACCGCATCAACCTGACGCCGGTGGCGATCCACGAGGGCCGCTGCATCGCCGAGACCCTCTACAACGACAACCCGCAGGCCCCCGATCACCGCGACGTGGCCACCGCAGTCTTCACCACGCCCGAGCTCGGCACCGTGGGGCTGACGGAGGAGGAGGCGCGCGAGGCCTTCGCCGCGGTGGACATCTACCGCACCCGCTTCCGCCCCCTCAAGCACACGCTCTCCGGCCGCGACGAGACCGTCTTCATGAAGCTGGTGGTGGACCGCGCCTCCGACCGCGTCGCGGGCTGCCACATGGTCGGCGACGGCGCGGGCGAGGCGGTGCAGCTCCTCGGCATCGCGGTGAAGGCGGGCGCGACCAAGGCCCAGTTCGACGCCACCATGGCGGTGCATCCGACCGCGGCGGAGGAGTTCGTCACCCTCTACGAGCCGGTGCGGGAGGCCGCGGCCTAGCGCAGTATCCGACCTTATGGGGCCATAACGGCCCGCACGATCCCCACCTCCCCCTGTCCCCCTCCCCCGAAGGCGGAGGGGGAACGCAGGTGGCGCCGCCCTTCTCTCCCTCTCCGCCCCTGGGGGCGGAGAGGGCTA
>JAJDXK010000025.1 GCA_022823305.1 Alphaproteobacteria bacterium | reverse complement strand
CCTCAAGCAACGCGCCGCACGCACCATTCCAGAACTCTGGGACGCCATCGGCCAAGCCACAGACAACGTCACACCCGCCGAATGCCAAAACTACTTCGCTGCTGCAGGATATGACCGTGTATGATCGAAACTCGCTCTAGCAACAACCTCCGCCGCGCCGCTCTGTTGTTCGGCGCGCCAATTGGACGTCGATCGGCGTGGTAAGGCTTTGATTTTCATTGCTTCCGAGGGGTTAAACGAGGACGCTGAACAACAGTTCTGCGACGCCCTCACCCTCTACTTTCGGTCTCGACCGCACCTTCGTGCCGGCCCGCAAGATCGAAGGCGTGAGGCGCCAAGGCAAACAGCCGGACGGCAGCACCCAGCTCGGCGCTCGCCGATCGCCGGAGTCGAAATGCCCGCGACCCTGTAGCCGGTTTGTCGTCTGCCGAGGCGAGAGGGCATTTGCCGCTCCTTCGCCGATCACCCGGCGACGAATTCCGACCATTGCTCCATGAGCGCTCGCCTCCGGTCGAAGAGGTCGGTCCGCCGGTAGGCGGCCTCCACCCGGTCGGAGTTCACATGCGCAAGGGCGAGCTCGCAAACCTCGCGAGGCACATCGGTACACTCCGCCGCCCAGTCCCGAAACGACGACCGGAACCCGTGCGGCACCGCATCGATCCCCAGCTCCCGGATGAGCCTGGAGACCGTGCCACCGTGGATCGCACGGGCACGCTGCGACGGAAAGATCAGGTCAGAGCCGTCTGCCAGCGCGCGCGCCTCCCGCAGAATCTCCAATGCTCGCGCAGAGAGCGGAACACGATGCTCCCGCTCCGCCTTCATCCGCCGCGCCGGTATCGTCCATGTCGCCGATGCGAAATCGATCTCGTCCCAGGTCGCGAAGCGAACCTCCCCGGACCGGCACGCCGTCAGCACCAGAAACTCGAAGGCGAGCACCGCAGGCCGGTACGCATTCGACGTCCTCACCCTGGCGAGCGCGGCCCCGACCTCCCGGAAGGGCAGGGCGCGCTGATGCCGGCGCACACTGCCGCCCTTGGGCAGTGCGGCGGCGATGGCATCGCCGGCGGGGTTGTCGCCCCGATGGCCCTGCGCCACGGCCCACTTCATCACCGCCCCGATACGCTGGCGCACGCGGCGCATGGTCTCGGTCCTGGTGTGCCAGTGCGGGATGAGCACCGCCATCACGTCTGCGGTGGTGATCTCGTCGATACCCTTGCGGCCGAGTCTCGGCATGGCGTAGTCCCTGAGGCTCGCCCGCCACTGCATCTCGCTCTTTCCGCCATCCTTCCAGCCCTCGCGGTGGATGGCGATGACGGTCTCGGCCGCCTGCGCGAAGGTTGGCACTTCCGGCCTGCGCCTGAGGGTCTTCGGATCGCCGCCGGCCTTGGAGATCTTGCGGTACTCGAAGGCGGTCTGCCGGGCTTCGGCCAGGGAAACCCAGGGGAAGCCGCCGAGCCCGATATCGCGGCGTGTTCCGTTGACGGTTCCGCGCCAGATCCACTGCTTGGAGATCGACTGCCGTTTACGGGACTTGTGGACACGCAGCCTCAGGCCGTGCTGATCGCCATAGACGCCTGATCGGCTGACGGTCCGGACGAAGGCGGCGTTGAGGCGCCCCGATCTGGCGGCATTCGAGGTAGTGGTATAGTGCGACCCCATGGAAAGCTCACCCACACTGCGTCCCACGATTGGACCAAGAATGGGTGAAAACGGGTTGGAACGCAAGGGCCTACATCTCTACCTAACACACTGTTACTAAACTCAGTATGGGAACGACATGGAGTACTCAAGAACCCACGGGAACGGACGCTCGCTCCGCTCGCTTGGCTTACGCGCCTTCGGCGCGCCGGCGCAGTCGCGCCGGTTGGGCCACATCGCGCGCCCCTGCGCGCGTATCCGCGCGACGCGGTCCGGGGCCTGACCACAGCCCACGCCTCGGCTGATGCCGCCTGCGCGCGCTCAGGAGAGCGGGACGCGGGGGATTCCCTGGGGCAGGGTGTCGTGGCGCGGCAGGTCGTCGGCCATCGCCAGCCACGGCATGCGCTCGCCGTCGAAGACGTGGCGCTCCGGCACGAGCCCTTCCGGCGCGTCCAGCGTGCCCACCATGATGTGGACCTCGCCGGGATAGACCGCCGCCTCGTAGGTGAGCGGGGTGCCGCAGGCGCCGCAGAACCTGCGGACCACCTCGGGCGAGCTCTCGTAGGCGCCGGGCGCGCCCGTCACGAAGGCGAAGCCCTCGCTGCCGACGCCGACGAAGGTGGACACCGGCGCGCCCGAGGAGCGCCGGCACTCGTTGCAGTGGCAGTGGCTGACCCAGAGCGCTCCGCCCTCGGCCCGGTAGCGCACCGCACCGCAGCGGCAGCCGCCTTCGATGTTGCCCGAGTCGCTCATCGCCTCGTTCACTCCCTGAGCGTGCACCAGACGGGCGTGTGGTCCGAGGCCTTGTCCGCGCCGCGCGGCCCCAGGTCGATGTCGCATTCCTCCAGCCGGTCCGCCGCCTCGGGCGAGAGCAGCAGGTGGTCGATGCGCAGGCCCTCGCCCTTCTGCCAGCGGCCGGCTTGGTAGTCCCAGAAGGTGTAGGCGCGGCGCTGCGGGTGCAGGGTGCGGAAGGCCTCCACGTAGCCGCCGTGCAGCAGCGTGCGGAAGCGGGCGCGGGACTCGATGCGGCAGAGCGCGTCGTCGCGCCAGGCCCAAGGGTCGTAGCAATCGAGGTCCGCCGGCACGACGTTGTAGTCGCCGCCGAGCACCACCGCCTCCTCGTGGCCGAGCAGCGCCTGCGCGTGGTCGGCCAGCCGATCCATCCACGCGAGCTTGTAGGGGAACTTCCCGGTCTCGACCGGGTTGCCGTTGGGCAGATAGATCGAGGCGACGCGGACCCCGCCGGTCACGGCCTCGAGATAGCGCGCCTGGGGGTCTTCCTCGTTACCGGGGAGGCCGACGGAGACATCCTCCAGCGGCCGCCTGCTGAGGATGGCGACGCCGTTGTAGGTCTTCTGGCCGTGGACGCAGACGTTGTAGCCGCAGTCCTCGATCTCGAGGCGGGGGAAGGCCTCGTCGAGCGACTTGGTCTCCTGCAGCAGCAGCACGTCGGGCCTGGCGTTGCCCAGCCAGCCCACGACGGCGGGCAGGCGGACCTTGATCGAGTTAACGTTCCAGCTCGCGATCTTGAGCACAGGCTCAGACGAGGGAGAAGGAGGTGCCGCAGCCGCAGGCGGAGACCGCGTTGGGGTTCCGCACCTGGAAGGCGGCGCCGATCAGGTCCTCCACGTAGTCGATCTCGGAGCCGGCCATGTAGCCGGCCGAGACGCTGTCCACCAGCGCGACGATGCCGTCCCGCTCGATGGCGATGTCGTCGGGCCCCTGCTCGGTCTCGAAGGCGAAGCCGTACTGGAAGCCCGAGCAGCCGCCGCCCGAGACAGTGACGCGCAGCATGGTGCCCGCATCGGCCTCCTCGGCGATCAGCGCGGCGATGCGCCGTGCGGCCCGGGCCGAGAGCGTGATGTCGCCCTCGCCGGCGGCAACGGTCTCCATGTCGTCGAACGAGCGTGCCATGGCGGTGTCTGCTCTGCCTGCGATCCTTGAGGATTAGATAGCGCTGCCCGCGCGCATGTCAATCGGCGGCACTGGCCGGCGCGCGATCGCGCTCAGGCATCGACGTGCGAGGGCCAGTCGCGGTAGAGGCCGGCGCGGCGGCGGCGGTCGCGGAAGGTGGGCGCGGCGCCGCTCTCGCGGTTCTCGTGGAGCCGGTCGAGGTCGACCTCGCCGCGCACCACGGTCTCGATGTTGGGGGCCGGCGCCTCGGCGACGACGCCGTTCGGCGCATCCCAGGGCGTGTCGCAGGGGCTCAGGATCGCGCTCCGCCCCCAGGGCGAGGGCAGCGGCCCCCCGGCGGGAAGCTCGGCGCTGCCGCCGCAGTGCACGACGTAGACCTGGTTCTCGACCGCGCGCGCCTGGGCGCAGTGGCGGACGCGCCAGAAGCCGTGCTCCGTGAAGGTGAACGAGGGGCAGAGGATGATCTCGGCGCCCTGCTCCGCGAGGCTCGCGGCGCACTCGGGAATCTCGGCCTCGTAGCAGACGTTGAAGCCGACCCTGGCGAAGGGGAGCTCGACCATCTCGATGGTGTCGCCCTCCTCGGTGTGCCACTCCGCCTCGGCCGGGAAGATGTGCGTCTTGTCGTGGCAGTGAACCAGCCCGTCGGGGCCGTAGAGGTAGGCGACGTTGAGGTAGCGGCCGTCCTTCTTCTCCAGATGGGAGCCGGCGGCGATGTGCTGCCCCCGCTCCCTCGCCTCGCTCTCGAAGAGCCGGCGGTAGTCCTCGGTGAAGCGGGTGTTCCCCCAGGCGTGGATGCGGGTCAGCTCGGAGGCCGGCAGGTCCGTCCAGCCCGGAAAGGTCGTGAACAGCTCGAGCGTGAAGAGCTCCGGGAACACCACCAGGTCGGCGCCTTCCGCCCGGTCCAGCAGGGCGCGCACGTGAGCCGCGAACTCGTCGAAGCCGGCGACGGGCCTGGCGACGAACTGGCACGCGGCGATCGAGACGGTCCTGGGCATGGCTCGCTCCCCTCGCGCGGTCCGGCCCCCCGGCGCGCTGACTTGATAAACTTCTCTATATATTACAAAGGGTTATGTGAAATTGGGTTCGTTTTGCAAAAAAGCCTTCGCGCCGGCCGGCGGCCGCGGGCGGCTCAGCCGGCGTTGGCGGCCAGCAGCTCGGCGAGCTCGACCGCGCGCTCGAACTTCTCGCGCTCCTCGTCGCCCTCGGCATCGCGCAGGCCGAGCTGCGCCTGCTCCAGCCGCCGCTCGGCCTCGGCCCGGTCGATGGCGCCGGCCTCGAAGGCCTCGGTGGACAGCACCGTGCAGCGCTCGCCCGTGACCTCGGCGAAGCCCTCGGCCACGACGTAGCGGTCCTTCGGCTTCTCGTTCTCGTAGATCTCGATCACGCCCGGCCGGAGCGTGGAGATCAGCAGCGAGTGGCCGGGCAGCACGCCGAAGTCGCCTTCGGCGCCCGGCACCACCACCATCTCCACATCGCCGGAGAAGATCAGCCGCTCCGGCGCGACCAGCTCGAACTGCAGGGTGTCGGCCATGGCCCTTCCTCAGGCTCGTCCCGGCGTCCTCAGGCGGCCTCGGCGGCCATCTGCTTGGCCTTGTCCACCGCTTCCTCGATGGGGCCGACCATGTAGAACGCGGCCTCGGGCAGGTCGTCGTACGCGCCCTCGCAGATCGCCTTGAAGCTCGCGATGGTGTCCTTGATGTCGACCAGCTTGCCCGGCGTGCCGGTGAAGACCTCGGCGACGAAGAAGGGCTGCGAGAGGAAGCGCTGGATCTTGCGCGCCCGCGCCACGGTGAGCTTGTCCTCCTCCGAGAGCTCGTCCATGCCGAGGATGGCGATGATGTCCTGCAGCGACTTGTAGGTCTGCAGGATGCGCTGCACCTCGCGGGCGACGCTGTAGTGCTCCTCGCCGATGATGCGGGGGTCGAGCATGCGCGAGGTGGAATCGAGCGGGTCCACCGCCGGGTAGATGCCGAGCTCGGCGATCTGGCGCGAGAGCACCGTGGTCGCGTCGAGATGGGCGAAGGAGGTCGCTGGCGCCGGGTCGGTGAGGTCGTCGGCCGGCACGTAGATCGCCTGCACCGAGGTGATCGAGCCCTTCTGGGTCGAGGTGATCCGCTCCTGCAGCGTGCCCATGTCGGTGGCGAGCGTCGGCTGGTAGCCCACCGCGGACGGAATGCGGCCGAGCAGCGCCGAGACCTCGGAGCCCGCCTGGGTGAAGCGGAAGATGTTGTCGATGAAGAGCAGCACGTCCTGCCCCTCCTCGTCGCGGAAGTACTCGGCCTGCGTCAGCCCGGTCAGCCCGACGCGGGCGCGCGCGCCGGGGGGCTCGTTCATCTGGCCGTAGACCAGCGCCACCTTGGACTGGTCGCCCTCGAGGTCGATGACGCCGGATTCGATCATCTCGTGGTAGAGGTCGTTGCCCTCGCGCGTCCGCTCGCCGACGCCGGCGAACACCGAGTAGCCGCCGTGCTGCTTGGCGATGTTGTTGATGAGCTCCATGATGATGACGGTCTTGCCGACGCCGGCGCCGCCGAAGAGCCCGACCTTGCCGCCCTTGGCGTAGGGCGCGAGCAGGTCCACCACCTTGATGCCGGTGACCAGGATCTCGGCCTCGGTCGACTGCTCCACGAAGGCCGGCGCCTGCGCGTGGATGGGCCGGCTGGACTTGGCGTCGACGTCGCCCCGCTCGTCGATCGGGTCGCCCACGACGTTGATGATGCGCCCCAGCATTCCCGGGCCCACGGGCACGGCGATGCCTTCGCCGGTATCCACCGCCTCCTCGCCGCGCACGAGGCCGTCGGTGGTGTCCATGGCGACGCAGCGCACCGTGCTCTCGCCCAGATGCTGCGCCACCTCGAGCACCAGCCGGTTGCCCTGGTTGTCGACGTGGAGCGCGTTCAGGATCGCCGGAAGCTCGCCCTCGAACTGCACGTCCACGACCGCACCCATGACCTGGGAAATCTTCCCGACCGTGTTTTTCGTCGCCATCTTGCCTTGCTCCCGCTGGAACTCGTTCGCCGCCGCCCGCCCCTAGAGCGCCTCGGCGCCGGAGATGATCTCGATCAGCTCCTTGGTGATCTGCGCCTGCCGCGTGCGGTTGTAGTGGAGGGTCAGCTTGTCGATCATCTCGCCGGCGTTGCGCGTCGCGCTGTCCATCGCCGTCATCCGCGCGCCCTGCTCGCTGGCCGCGTTCTCCAGCAGGGCGCGGAAGATCTGGATCGAGAGATTGCGCGGCAGCAGGTCGGAGAGGATCATCTCCTCGTCCGGCTCGAAGTCGTAGATGGCGCCGGACCCGTCGCCGCTCTCCGCGCCCGCTTCCGCGGGCGGGCTGAAGGGGATCAGCTGCTGGAAGGTGACGACCTGGCTCATCACCGTCTTGAAGCGGTTGTAGACCACCGTGCAGGTGTCGAACTCGCCCTCCTCGAAGCGCCGGGCGAGGTTGCGGCCGATCTCGTCCGCCTCCTCGAAGGAGGGGCCGCCCGTGCGCCCGATCCCGTCCATGTGATCGACGATCATCGCGCCGAACTCGCGGCGCAGCTGATCGCGCGCCTTGCGGCCGACGCAGATGATCTTGGTGCTCTTCCCCTGCTCGGCCAGCTCCTTGATCCTGGCGCGAGTGGCCCGCGTGATCGAGCTGTTGAAGCCGCCGCAGAGGCCCCGGTCGGCGGTCGCGACCACGAAGAGATGCGTCTCGTCCCGGCCGGTGCCGCGCATCATCTGGGGCGCGTCCTCGCGCTCGCCCATGATCTCGGCGAGCGAGCCCACCATGCGCTCCATCCGCTCGGAGAAGGGCCGCGCGGCCTCCGCCGCCTCCTGCGCGCGGCGCAGCTTGGAGGCCGCGACGAGCTTCATCGCCGAGGTGATCTTCTGGGTCTGGCGCACGCTGTTGATGCGCACCCGGAGGTCCTTGAGGCTCGCCATGGCGGGGGCCTATTCTCTCAACGCCGCCAGTGCCTAAGCGAACTTCTTTGAGAAGTCGTCGAGGATGGCGGTCAGCGCCTTTTCGCTCTCGTCGCCGAGCTCCTGCGAGGTGCGGATCGTCTCCAGCAGGTCCCCGTGGCTGGCCCGCATCTCGCTCAGGAACTCCTGCTCGAAGCGGTTCACGTCGGCCACCTCGATGCCGTCGAGATAGCCGCGCACGCCGGAGAAGATCGAGACCACCTGCTCCTCCACCGCCATCGGCGAGAACTGGTCCTGCTTGAGCAGCTCGGTCAGGCGCGCGCCGCGGTTGAGCAGCCGCTGGGTCGCCGCGTCGAGGTCGGAGCCGAACTGCGCGAAGGCCGCCATCTCGCGGTACTGGGCGAGCTCCAGCTTGATCCGGCCGGCCACCTGCCTCATCGCCTTCACCTGGGCGGCGGAGCCGACCCGGCTCACCGAGAGGCCGACGTTAATCGCGGGCCGGATGCCCTGATAGAAGAGGTCGGTCTCGAGGAAGATCTGCCCGTCGGTGATCGAGATCACGTTGGTCGGAATGTAGGCCGAGACGTCGCTGGCCTGGGTCTCGATCACCGGCATGGCGGTAAGCGAGCCTGCGCCGTTCTGCTCGTTCATCTTGGCCGCGCGCTCGAGCAGGCGCGAGTGCAGGTAGAACACGTCGCCGGGATAGGCCTCGCGCCCCGGCGGGCGCCGCAGCAGCAGCGACATCTGGCGGTAGGCCACGGCCTGCTTGGAGAGGTCGTCGTAGAAGATGACCGCGTGCATGCCGTTGTCGCGGAAGTACTCGCCCATGGTGCAGCCGGCGTAGGGCGCCAGGAATTGCAGCGGCGCGGGCTCGGACGCCGAGGCGGAGACGACGATGGAGTAGTCGAGCGCGCCGTTCTCCTCCAGGGTCTTGACGATCTGCGCCACGGTGGAGCGCTTCTGCCCCACGGCGACGTAGATGCAGTAGAGCTTGCGCGCCTCGTCGTCGCCGGCGTTGACCTCTTTCTGGTTGATGATGGTGTCGACCGCGACTGCGGTCTTGCCGGTCTGGCGGTCGCCGATGATGAGCTCGCGCTGGCCGCGTCCGATCGGCACCAGCGCATCGAGCGCCTTGAGCCCGGTCTGCACCGGCTCGTGCACCGAGCGGCGCGGGATGATGCTGGGCGCCTTGACCTCGACGCGGCGGCGCTCCGCATCCTCGATCGGGCCCTTGCCGTCGAGCGGGTTGCCGAGCGGGTCGACCACGCGGCCGAGCAGCCCCTTGCCCACCGGCACGTCGACGATGGTGCCGGTGCGCTTGACGATGTCGCCTTCCTTGATGTCGCGGTCTTCGCCGAAGATCACGATGCCGACGTTGTCGGTCTCGAGGTTCAGCGCCATGCCCCGGATGCCGCCGGGGAATTCCACCATCTCGCCGGCCTGGACGTTGTCGAGCCCGTAGACCCGGGCCACGCCGTCGCCGACCGAGAGCACCTGCCCCACCTCGGCGACATCGGCCTCGGAGCCGAAATTGGCGATCTGCTCCTTCAGGATTGCGGAGATTTCCGCGGCGCCGATATCCATCTCAGATTCCCTTCATCGCCAATTCGAGATTCTGCAGCTTGGTCCTGATCGAGTTGTCGAGCATGCGCGAGCCGACGCGCACCGTGAGCCCGCCGATCAGCGCGGGGTCGACCTTCGTCTCCAGCGCCACGTCGCGGCCGACGATGGCGCGCAGCGCCTCGTTCACCGCCTCCACGTGGGCGGGCTTGAGCGGCACCGCAGACGTGACCTCGGCCGAAACCTCGCCGCGGTGATCCGCGAGCTTCGCCTGGAAGGCCGCGATCATGTCGTCCAGCAGGAAGACGCGCCGGTTGCGCGCCAGCAGGGCCACGAAGTTGCGCACGTACTGGCTGGTGCCCGCGCGCGCCAGCACCGCGTCCAGCGCCTGGCCCTGCTCGGTGCGGGAGAGCGTCAGGCTGCGGACCACGCGCCCGAGGTCGTCGCTGTCCGCGACCAGCGTGCGGATGTCGTCGAGGTCGCGCTCGATCTGCTCGAGCGCGTCCCGCTCCACCGCCAGCTCGAAGAGCGCGGTCGCATAGCGATCCGCAAGACCGGCTCCGCCGACCGATTGCCCAGCCACCGCTTCTCCCTGGGTCCGCTTGGGTGTGCTCCGGATGCGCCGCCACGGGCGGCCTCCCCGGCGGGGCGGCCGCAAAAAAAGCCTCGCGGGCGCCCGTCCCGGACAAGGCAGCGGATAGCTAACACACTCCCCCGCCCCGCGCAACCGCGCGCGGCGGATTTCGGGGGGAAAGAGGCCCGGCCGGAGGGAGGGGACCGGCCGGGCCCGCAGCGTCAGGTCTTGATGAGGACCTGGGCGGCCGCGAAGGGCTGCATGTTGTTGTGGGCCTGCCCGCCGCCGGTATTTCCGGTGAAACTTGTGGGATTGGGATTTTCGCCGCGTTTCACGCCCTGAGCACCCACATATGGACCAGTTGTGCCCGAGAGATAGTTGAGCCCATGCCGATGCGCCGGCATCTCGTCCACGGTGAGGGTATGCGTCTCCTCGCCGCCGCTGGTGCCGACGGGGCGGGTGGCGCTGGCGCCGAGGACCACCCTGTCCCGGTAGTCGGGCAGGTTGAAGGTGGTGGCGCCGTCACCCTCGCCCCACGTGGTGCCGATGGCGGCGAAGAGCGCGGCATAGGCGGTGCGGCTCACCGCGCAGCCGTCGCACTGGAGCCAGCCCGCCGGCGCGACAGCGCGGGCGACCACCTTGATGTCGCCAGGCTCCCAGACGGTGGACGTATCGCCGGGATCGCCCTTCTCCCCCTTCATCCCCTGCGGGCCTTGCGGGCCGGGGACGCCCTGGGGGCCGGCAGGGCCGGGCGCGCCCTGGGGCCCCTGCGGGCCGACGAGGCCGGGCGGGCCCAAGGGACCGGGCGGGCCGAAGGGGCCGGGCGGGCCGACTGGTCCGGGCGGGCCGACTGGTCCGGGGACACCGGCCGGGCCGGCAGGGCCGGCCGGACCCGCATCGCCCTGGGGGCCTTCCGGTCCCTCCGGGCCGGCTCCGCCCTCGGGTCCCTGAGGGCCGACAATCGCCGGAATACTGACTGTACCGTCCTCGATCGCCTGATTGACCGCGGTCTCGAGCCCCTGGATCAGGGCCAGGAGATCATTCAGCTCGACGGTGTCCGCCGTTCCGCCGGAGGTGGCGGTATCGTCCGAACCGCCGGCTGGCGGAGCGTGCTGTGACATGGTTGTTCCTTTCGTGGTGCCGCGCCGGGTCTCATCCCCGGCCGGCCATTTCCGTTGGGTGCGAACGCCGCCGTGCCGAGCCTGCCTCGGGTGGCATGGTGGGTCGGAGCCGGAGCGTTCATGGCCCGGACCATGCGCCCTCCCTGCCTCCCTGTGCACCGCACCATGTTCCGGGGCGTACCGGATCGAAGAAGGGATTGAGGGGCGATCGCCGGAGATGTGGGGCGCCCGGAAAGGGGCCTGCCCCTCGCCCGGGCGCCGCTCAGCGTTTGATGAGGACGAGGGCGGCGGCGAAGGGGGGCATGTTGTTGTGGGGCTTGCCGCCGCCCTCCCAGGTCGAGTGTCTCTCGGTCCCCGAGCTCGCCGCCCGGCCGGAAGGCGAGGAGGCACCGACGCGCTGACCGCTGATGCCGTGCCTGTGTCGCGGCATCTCGTCCACGGTGAGGGTGTGCGTCTCCGCGCCGCCGCCGGTGCCGACGGGGCGGGTGTTGCTGGCGCCGAGCAGAAAGGTATCCGTGTAATCGGGCAGGTTGAAAGTGGTGGCGCCGTCGCCCTCGCCCCAGCGGGTGCCGATGGCGGCGAAGAGCGCGGCGTCCTCGGTGCGGCTTGCCTCGCTCCCGTCGGCGAGGAGCCATCCCGCCTCGACCTCCGGCCCGGCGTGGACCTTGATGTCGCCGGGCTTCCACGGCCGCGGCGGCTCCGGCTGCGGCGGGAGCTGCGCCTCCGGCACCCTGCCGGTGCCGTCGAGGGATGCCACGCCGCCGGCGACGGCGCGCCCGAGCTCGGCGTCGGGCACGCGCCGGCGCCCGTCGAGGGAAGCGATGCCGTCGGCCGTGCCGCGTGCCGCGATGATCGCCTTGACGCGCTGGAAGAGCTTGAAGAACTCGGCGCGGGGCGGCCTGTCGGCTCCCGAGTCCACGTCGGCGGTGGAGAGATCGTCTGCGGGCCAGGGCATGGGGGCTCCTGCGGGCTATGCGGCGATGCCGCGCACGACCACGTCGACCACGGCGTCCGCCGCGTTGCCGTCGCCGTCGAAGATACGGATGCGGGTGGGGTCGTTCTTGCTGTCGAGGGTCCAGGACCAGCCGGGGCCGACCGATTGCAGGGTCACGTGCACGTCGGTCACCAGGCCGAGGTCCACCGGCACCTCGCGGCCCCTGGCGGCCGAGCCCTCCCAGTCGGCGGTGTTGCGGTCGAGCAGCTTGCGCTCGGCCGACGGCGCGTGCACCGACCAGCACAGGTGGTCGAGGGAGAGCACCTGCGTTCCGTCGCCGGTGACGCGCCAGCGGAGCTGGAGCCAGCGCCCGGCGACGGTGGTGCCGGGGGCGTAGGCGGCCCAGGCCTCGTCCGCTAGAGCCGCCTCGGTCTCGGCCACGCGATACCCGAAGGCCACGTCGCCCACGCTCTCCGCCGCCCATCGCAGGGCCACGTCGAGCGCCGTGCCGATGTCCACGGGCTCGGCGGCGAAGGCGATCCCGGCAGCGGCATCGCCGCCCTTGCCGGCTGCCCAGCTCCCCCACGCATCCCAGGTGGCGAGATCGTCCCAGGTGTAGTCCGGCGGCGCCTCCAGGGCGTCGCGGCCGTCGTCGGAGCGCACGGCGCCCGCGACCGTGCCGGGCCAGCCCCGGCTCGCCGGGCAGCGCCAGATCAGGGCGTCGCCCAGGCGCTGCGGGCCGAGCTCGGCGACGATGCGCACCTCCTCCGAAAGCCGGCCGCCGGTATCGACGGCGCGGGCCGCGAGTATCCAGCGCCCCGGCGGCGGCTCCACCGTCTCCAGCGGCGAGGCGGTGAGGTGGCCCTCGTGCAGCGGGATCATGTCATTCCACGCCGGCGGGTCGCCGGCAGCCTCGGCGACATAGCGGATGACGATGCCGGCGAGGTCCACGTCCGGCGGCGGGGTCCAGCGCAGGCGCCGGGTGCCGTCGCCGAGCACGTCGATCAGGAAGTTCTCGGGCGCGAGCGGCGGGGCGAGGAAGCCCGTGATCCCGTAGGTCGCGGTGAAGGGGGCGCCGGCGGGCGCGGCCTCGGTGCCCGGCACCACCGTCACGGTGAGGGTGCCGGCGGGCGGCGCCAGCCAGCGCGCCTCGGTGGCGCCGTCCACCAAGCGCTCGACGATGCGGGCCGGGCCGTCGTCCAGCGCCGCGCGGACCACGCCGCCGCGCCAGTCGCCGGCGACGGTGAGCGCCGCCTGGAGCTCGACCGCGAAGCCCGCGCCGACGCGCACCAGGGTCTCGGCGAAGGCCACGGCGAGCACCCGCGGGGGCCTGGCGGCGCGCAGCGGGAAGGGCGCGGTGAGGTCGTCGCTGGCGGCGGCGTGATAGGCGTCCACCTCGTCGATGGCGACGAAGCGGACGCGCCGGTCGCCCGCCGGCTCGACGGCGACGATGCGCACGCGCGCCGGCGGGGCGTCCGCGTCGTAGAGGCGCCAGAGCGTGTCGAGCGGATTGGCGCCCCCGGCATCGGGCACCGCAGGCAGCGGCGCGGCGAGGTCGAGCGTCGCGGTCTCGCCGATCGTGCCCGGCGGCCGGGCGACGGCGCTCTGGTGCACCGTGCCGTCGGGCAGGCGGAAGAGCATGGTCGCGCCGGAAGGCACGCCACGGACAGCCGGATCGCCGTCGCCGGGGTCCACGTCCCGGTCCAGCACCACCTGCGCGGCCGTGCCGCCCACGAGCCGGCCGGCGGCGCCGCCGTCGATCAGCGAGTGGGTGACGTGCACCACGTCGCCGCGCGTAATCGAAAGCCCCTCGGCCGCCATCTCCCAGCTCATGCGCCGGCGGTGGTAGAGCTGGCGCGCGGCCTGGAGGTTGCACTCCATCGCCGCCTGCGCAGCCGAGGTCACGCCGTGCAGCGTGACCGTGGCGGTGACGCCGGGCGGGCCGGAGGCGTCCGTCGATTCGCGCGCCTCCGGCGTGACCGGAACGCGGCGGCGCAGCGTGTTGTACTGCCAGTCGAGGTCCGGCTCGATGTAGCGCACGGCGATCTCGTCCGCCGCCTGGCCGGTGGCGTACTCGACCGCGAACGAGCCGGCGACGATGTTGCCGGGGGCGATCAGCGCCGTCGCCGGGCGGCCCCGGTCCTCCCACACCACGCCGAGGCGGCCGGTCTGCCAGGTGGGGCTGGCGCGGCCGCACTGGGCGATCAGGGTCAGCACCTCGGCATGGGTGGTGGCGCGGTCGAGGACGTGGTTGCAGCCGAGGCCGCGCGCCTCGCACCATCGGCCCCAGGCGACGATGGAGGCCTCGTCGATGCGCGCATCCGGCAGGCCCACACCGGCGACCAGGCGGCCGCCGACGTGCAGCCCCCGCGCATACCAGCGGAAGAGCCAGGCCGGGTTGGAGGTGGGCTCGGGCGCGGTCCAGGCCGCGCCGTCCCAGGTCGGCACCTTCTGGCGCACCAGGGCCGAGAGCCGGTCGAGGCGGCCCGAGAGCTGGCCGGAAGCGCGGATGCGCAGGCCGAGCCGGGTCTGGCCCGCATAGTCGGCGCCGTCGGCCTGATAGGCGCGGAGCGCCGACCAGGCCACGTCGTCGGTGATGCGGGCGTTGCCGGACCTGGCCGTGGCGCGCCGCACGCGCACGGTGTAGGTGCCGGGCGTCACGTCGTAGCCGAGGGTGCGCCGGATCAGGTCGGGCGTCCTGCCGCCGAGCGTGACGCGGTGGCGCTCGACCGTGCCGTCGCCGGCCTCGATCTCGATCTCGACCGTGACCGCGTGCGCGATCAGGCCGTTGTTGGCCTGCGCCTGCGCCTCCAGCGCCGCCAGCGTGGCGGCGCCCGAGATGAAGCCGCGGCCGGCGCCGTCGCGCCTGTCGAAGACGCGGAAGATGCGGGCGCTGAGGTCGATGCCGATGCGCCGCGTGCCGGGCGCGGTGGTGCGCGCGTGCCAGCGCGTGTCCTCCAGCTCGGCGCCGGCCTCGCTGTCCACGTTGCCGGCGACGAGCCGGATGCGGCCCTGCGCGTCGCCCCGGTCGCTCTCCACCTCGTCGTAGGAGGCGAGCGGCGTGGCGCCGATCCTGAGCTCGTCGATCTCCAGATCGCCGAGGCCGAAGTGGAAGATCTGGTGCAGGTACTGCTCGCCGCCCGCGAACTCGGTGTAGGCGGCCCCGGCGAGGTCGGGGAAGACGCGGTGCGTGCCGAGCACCAGCGGCAGCGGCTCGTAGGGCCTGGCCCGGTTGGCGCCGCCGATCAGGGTATGGACCGGCTGCACGTCGGGGCCGGCCCGGGGCCCGGGCCGGTCGGGCAGGCGCGGCGGGAAGAGCGCGTTGATGACCAGGGTGCCGCCGACCACGATGGCGGCGGTGGCGGCGGCGGTCCAGAAGGCGTTGAGGCCGAGCAGCGGCGGGACGTAGATCGCGGCGACCAGGAGCGCGACCTGGAACACCGTGGCGAGCGGGTTCTTGCTCTCGCCGCCGCCGCCGCCGGCGAGCACGGTGCGCAGCGTCACGATCTCGCCGCCCGTGAGCACCGTCGCGTGCCACTCGGCGCGCGCCACCGGGCGGCCGTCTGAGTGTGCTCGCGGTATTTGATGGCGGGGCGATCGGGTTGTTCGATGGGTTTCGGTCGTGGGGTCGATCATGACGGCGCGGGTGTCGGACGGCCGTCGGCGCGTCAAGCCGCTTTGCGGCTCCTCCGCTTCGCTCCG
>JAJDXK010000138.1 GCA_022823305.1 Alphaproteobacteria bacterium | reverse complement strand
GCCATGGGGTGAAAATCGACAATCCGGATCGTTCGTCGCGCCGGACCCCGCGGAAATCAGCCACGCCGCTGGGGTAAGAAAAATCTCAACCCGTCCGGAAGACCTTGCTCAGCAAGGAACTCCGAACAACGCACACGCCTCAGAGTGGAATGGGGTGACCTCCCCCCCTTCAAGACCAACGTCACCGCCATCGACGCATGGCTTGACAGGCCCGACATGAGAACAAATTATGAACATTCGCGAGCGCATCATCCCCTGCTCGCGGGACTTCCGGTGAAGGTGGCGCGATTCATCGAGCAACGAGGAAGGCATTGGATATGCACTTGACACCATATGTAATGAGAGACATAAAATGCCGATGAGCTGGACGGTGGAGTTCCATGACGAATTCGTGCCGGAGTTTCGCAGTCTGCACCACCGAGTGCAGGACGAAGCCTATGCCGTCGCTCACCTGCTGGAGCAATTCGGGCCGCAATTGGGACGGCCTCAGGTGGACACGCTGAAGGGCTCGCGACACGCGAACATGAAGGAGATGCGCTTCAGCGCAGCGGATGGGGAGTGGCGGCTGGCCTTCGCCTTCGACCCGAGGCGCAGGGCCATGCTGCTCGTTGCCGGCGACAAGTCGGGGGGCAGCGCCAAGCGGTTCTATCGCGCGCTCATCCGCAAGGCCGACGAGCGCTTCGACCGGCATCTGGCGCGGCTCGCGCAGGAAGGAGGATCGTGATGCCCGTAAGCCTTGAAACAATGATGGCGGAGCTCGACCCCGAGCGGCGGCGGAGGATCGAGGAGCGGGCGGCCGAGCTCATTGCGGAGGAAATGACCCTGCGCCAGCTGCGCAAGGCCCGGCAGCTCACCCAGGCGCGGGTCGCGGCCGAGCTCGGAATCACCCAGGACGGCGTCTCCCGCCTCGAGCAGCGCAGCGATCTCTTGCTCTCGACGCTGCGGAAGACCGTCGAGGCCATGGGCGGCAGCCTCTCGCTCGTCGCCCGCTTTCCCGACCGGCCGCCCGTCGAGCTCTCGGGCATCGCCGAAAGCGATCCCCGCGACTGACGCCAGGCGAGGCGCCACCCGGTGAGGGAGCGGGCGCCGTGATCGCGCAGGCCGTGCTGCGCCGGCCGCCGGCGCTGATCGCCGTGATGTGCCTGGCCGAAGTGTGCGCGATGACCGGCTTTGCGGCCTACTGGTCGCTGCTGCCGGTGCTTCAGCCGGCATGGGGCATGAGCAACGCCTCGGCCGGCTGGCTCTCGGGCGCGTTCTTCGGCGGCTATGTCCTTGCGGTCCCCTTCCTCACCGCGATGACCGACCGGGTCGACGCCCGCCACGTCTTCGTTCTGGGCGCGCTGCTCTCGACAGGCGCTCTGGTCGGGCTGGCGTTCCTCGCGACCGGCTTCTGGTCCGCGTTGCCCTGGCGCGTGATCGCCGGCGCCGGTCTCGCCGGCATCTACATGCCGGGCCTCAAGGTGCTCACCGACCGCCTGCCGCAGGCACCGCAGGCACGCGCGGTGGCCTTCTACACGGCCTGCTTCAGCGTCGGCACGGCGGCGTCCTATGCGCTGACGGGCGGCGCGCTGGAATGGTTCGGCTGGCGCGGCGCCTTTCTCCTCGTGGCCGCCGGGCCGGTCCTCGGCATCGTCGCCCTCGTGACGCTGGTCGCGGCGCGGGAGCCGGAGGCGGCCGCCGAAGAGCGCAGGCATGTGCTGGACTTCCGCCCGGTCCTGCGCTCGCGCGAGACGATGGGCTACGTCATGGCCTACGCCGGCCACGGGGCCGAGCTCTTCGCCATGCGCTCCTGGATCGTGCCCTTCCTGGTGTTCTGTCTGGGCAGCGGCGCTGCGTTCGAGCTCGACGCCACGCTCTTCGCCACTGCGGTCTCCCTCGTCGCGGTGGTCTCCAGCATCGGCGGCGCGGAGCTGGCATTGCGCATCGGACGCGTGCGCCTGATTACCTGGGCGATGCTGACGACCTTCGCGATCAGCGCCGCGGTCGGCTTCTCCTCGCCGCTGCCCTTCGCCGCGGTGGTGGTCCTGTGCCTGGTCTATTCGGCTGCGATCCAGGCCGATTCAGCGGCGCTCACCGCCGGCGCCGTCGCCGCGTCGCCCGTGGGCCATCGCGGCGCGACGCTGGCGGTGCACTCGACGCTGGGGTTCGGCGGCTCGCTCTTCGCGCCCGCGCTGGTCGGCGCCGTTCTCGACCTCGCCGCGCCGCTGGGCGGACAGGTCGCCTGGGGATTCGCCTTCCTCTCGATGGGATCGATGGCGCTGCTCGGCTACGTCCTCTTCCTGCTGCAGCGCCGCCGCCTAGTCGGCGGGCCGCCTCCACCGTAGACGGCAGCCGCCCCTGCGCCTTGCGGGCGCCACACGCGGAATGCTTTGTTAGCGCCGCGACGGAGCGATGCTTTCCTGAAAGAAGGGCCCATGAACTTCGACATCGGCGACAAGGCGAAAGAGGTGCGCGATCGCGTCGCGGCCTTCATGGTGGCCAACGTCTATCCCAACGAAGAGGAGATGCTGGCGCAGACCGACGAGGGCGACCGCTGGCAGCCCATCCCGCTGCTCGAGGAGCTGAAGGCGAAGGCCAGGGCCGAGGGGCTGTGGAACCTCTTCCTGCCCGAGAGCGAATACGGCGCCGGGCTCTCCAACCTCGACTACGCGCCGGCCTGCGAGGAGATGGGGCGCTCCCTCTTCGCGCCCGAGGTCTTCAACTGCTCGGCGCCCGACACCGGCAACATGGAGGTGCTGGTCCGCTACGGCACCGAGGCCCAGCGAAGGGAATGGCTGGAGCCCCTGCTCGCGGGCGAGATCCGCTCCGCCTTCGCCATGACCGAGGTCGAGGTCGCCTCGTCCGACGCCACCAACATCGAGACCCGGATCCAGCGCGAGGGCGACGACTACGTCATCAACGGCCGCAAGTGGTGGACCTCCGGCGCGATGGATCCGCGCTGCCGCATCCTGATCGTGATGGGCAAGAACGACCCGGACAATCCCGACCGCCACAAGCAGCAGTCGATGATCCTGGTGCCCCTGCCCTGGCCCGGCGTCACGGTGAAGCGCATGCTGCCGGTCTTCGGCTTCGACGACGCGCCGCACGGCCACGGCGAGGTGCTCTTCGACAACGTGCGCGTGCCGGCGGCGAACATGCTGCTGGGCGAGGGCCGCGGCTTCGAGATCGCGCAGGGGCGCCTCGGCCCCGGGCGCATCCACCATTGCATGCGGCTGATCGGCGCGGCCGAGCGCGCGCTCGAGCGCATGTGCCGGCGCACGCAGATGCGCGTGACCTTCGGCCGGCCCGTGGCCGACCAGACCGTGACGCAGGAGCGCATCGCCGAGGCCCGAATCATGATCGAGCAATGCCGCCTGCTCACGCTCAAGGCGGCCTACATGATGGACACCGTGGGCAACAAGGAGGCGCGCAAGGAGATCGCCATGATCAAGGTGGCCGGGCCCGTCATGGCCTGCAAGGTGATCGACTGGGCCATCCAGGCCTTCGGCGCCGCCGGCGTCACCGCCGACTACGGCCTCGCCGCGGCCTACGCCAACGCGCGCATCCTGCGCCTCGCCGACGGGCCGGACGAGGTGCACCGCAACCAGATCGCCCGCCTCGAGCTCAAGCCCTACCGCAACACCGTGAGCGAGCGCGGCGCCAACGCCTTCGTGCCGCCGCTCGACGAGGAGGCGGGCCTCGCCCGGCGGCCGCGCTTCGTGGTCTAGGCAGGGCGACGGCGGCGGCGCTTTCTGGCAGGATGCGCGCCGATCGGGTCGCGGCGCGGGAGGAGGTCCCATGAGTGTGTGCATCGTCGGCTGGGGGCATACGGCGTTCGGCAAGCGTACGGATGCCGATACGGAGGCGCTGACGCTGGAGGCCGCGCGCGCGGCGCTCGACGACGCCGGCATCGCGCCTGCCGACATCGACGAGATCGTGGTGGGCTCCACCGGGCGGCTGGGGGAGCAGGCCTTCCCCTCGTCGCTCCCGCTCCAGATGGACGAGGCGATGCGCTTCACGCCGTCCACCAACGTCGAGAACGCCTGCGCCACCGGGAGCGCCGCGATCCACCAGGGCATGAGCGCGATCCGCGCGGGCCGCGCGCGCTTCGTGCTGATCGTGGGCGTCGAGAAGATGACCGGCGCGAGCCGCGAGGAGGTCGCGGGCAACCTGCTCAAGGCCTCCTACGTGAAGGAGGAATCGCACATCCGGGGCGGCTTCGCCGGCGTGTTCGGCCTGATCGCCGAGAGCTACTTCCAGCGCCACGGCGACAAGTCCGACGCGCTCGCCGCGATCGCCGCCAAGAACCACCGGAACGGGGCGAAGAACCCCCTCGCCCACTTCCAGAAGGACCTGGGCTACGACTTCTGCCGCCACGCTTCGGAGAAGAACCCGCAGGTGGCCGGGCCGCTCAAGCGCACCGACTGCTCGCCCGTCTCCGACGGCGCGGCGGCGCTGGTGCTCACCGATGTCGAGACCGCGCTCACCATGAAGAAGGCGGTGATCTTCCGCGCCGCCACCCACGTCAACGACTTCCTGCCCATGAGCAAGCGCGACGTGGTGCTGATGGAGGGCTGCGGCGAGGCGTGGTCGCGCGCGCTCGAGGGGGCCGGGCTCAGCCTCGACGACCTCGACTTCGTCGAGACCCACGACTGCTTCACCGTTGCCGAGATGCTGGAGTACGAGGCGATGGGCCTCGCCCGCCGTGGCGAAGGCGCGGACGCGATCCTCGACGGCGTGACCGAGCCGGGCGGCCGGCTGCCCGTCAATCCCTCCGGCGGCCTCAAGTCCAAGGGCCACCCCATCGGCGCGACCGGCGTCTCGATGCACGTGATGAGCGCCATGCAGGTGACCGGCAGCGCCGGCGGCATCCAGGTCCCCGGCGCCACGCTCGCCGGCATCTTCAACATGGGCGGCGTCTCGGTCGCCAACTACTGCTCCATCCTGGAGCCAATCCGCTAGCTCCACGCCGCCGGCGGCGGCGATCCAGCGACAGGGACGAGCCATGTACGGGCGTGACGTCTTCATGGAGAGCCTGCAGGCGCACGGGGTGCGTCACCTCTTCGGCAATCCCGGCACCACCGAGAGCCCGCTGATCGACAGCCTGGCCCGCTACCCGGCGATCGACTACGTGCTGGCGCTGCACGAGGGCGTCGCCATCGGGGCCGCCAGCTACTACGCCCAGGCCTGCGGCCGCGCCGGCGTGGTGAACCTGCACGTGGCGCCTGGCCTCGGCAACGCCATCGGCATGATCTTCGGCGCGCTCCGCACCAACTCGCCCATGGTGGTGACCGCCGGCCAGCAGGACACGCGGCTCCGCCTGCGCGACCCGATCCTCGGCCACGATCTGGTGGCCATGGCGGCGCCGGTGGTGAAGTGGAGCGTGCAGGCCGAGAGCGCCGACGAGATCGCGCCGGTCATGCGCCGCGCCTTCAAGATCGCCCACGATGCGCCCTCCGGCCCCGTCTTCGTCGCGCTGCCCATCAACGTGATGGAGCAGCAGACCGAGGTCGCGGCCGGAACCGCCGGTGCGCTCCACCGCGCGCCCCCGCCTGACGCCGAGGGCGTCGCCGCCATCGCCCGGCACCTGCTCGCCGCGCGCGAGCCCGCGATCATGATCGGCGACGATGTCGCGCGCGCACGCGCCGGCGAGGCCTTGGTCGCGCTGGCCGAGGCCACAGGCGCCGGCATCTGGACCGAGCTGATCCACCAGCACCAGCCGGTCCCCAACAGGCACCCCAACTACCGCGGGCGCATCCCCTCCGACCCCGCGGCCATCGCCGAGGCTTTCGGCGCGGCGGATGCGGTGCTGATGGTGGGCGGTCCCTTCTTCGAGGAGGTCTGGTACGCGCCCACGGGCCCCTTCCCCGACGGCGCCGCGGTGCTGCAGATCGAGGAGTCGACCGAGCGCCTCGCCCGCAACCACGGGCTCGACGCGGGCCTCGTCGCGGGGTTGGGGCCGGCGCTGGACGCGATCCGCGCGCAGGTGCAGGAGGGCGCTTCCGACGCCTACGCCGCCGCCGCCGCCGAGCGCAACGCGGGCTTGGCGTCACTCCGGGACGAGGAACGGGTAGAGCGGCAGGAGTGCCTCGCGGCCATCGGGGAGCAGCGGCCCATGCCGGTGCCGGTCATGCTGGAGGCGCTCGCCACGGCGGTGCCGGAGGACGTGGTGATCGTGGAGGAGGCCATCACGGGCAGCCCCGAGATCCCGCGGGCCTTCAGCTTCGGCGGGCACGGCGACTACTTCTGCGGGCGCGGCGGCGGGATCGGCCAGGGGATCGCCGGCGCGCTCGGCGTCAAGCTCGCCATGCCCGAGCGGCCCATAGTGTGCCTCTCCGGCGACGGCTCGGCGATGTACAGCATCCAGGCGCTCTGGACCGCGGCGCGTCACCGGCTGCCGATCGTCTTCATCATCCTCGCCAACGCCGAGTACCGCATCCTCAAGAACAATCTCGACATCTATCGGGAGCGCTTCGACGTGGCCACGAACCATCCCTACGTTCAGATGGACCTGGTCGATCCGCCTCTGGGCTTCGTCGAGATGGCCGCCGGCATGGGTGTCGACGGCACCCGCGTCACGGAACCCGACGCGCTCGCCGCCGCGGTGCGGGAGGCGCTGGCTTCGGGCGCGCCCTACCTGATCGAGGCCGCGGTCGAGGGCAAGGTCTGAGCCGATGGCCGGAGCGGGCGCGGACGTCCGGATCGGCGTCGACATCGGCGGCACCTTCACCGACATCGTGCTGGAGCGCGGGACCGAGCGCTTCACGGCCAAGGTGCTGACCACGCCGGAGGCTCCCGAGGAAGGCGTGCGCCAGGCCCTCGCCCAGGCGATGGAGGCCTGCGGCGTCGAAGCGGCGGACGTGGCGCTGGTGATCCACGGCACCACGCTCGCCACCAACGCGCTGATCGAGCGCAAGGGCGCGCGCACCGCGTTGATAACGACCGAGGGCTTTCGCGACTCCATCGAGATGGGGACGGAGAGCCGCTTCGAGCAGTACGACATCGACATGGAGAAGCCGGTGCCGCTGGTGCCGCGGCAGTGGCGCTTCCCCATCCCCGAGCGGCTCGACGCCGCGGGCGAGCCGATCCTCGCGCTCGACGAGGCGGCGGTCGCGGCGACGGCCGAACGCCTCGCCGCCGAAGGCATCGAGAGCGTGGCGATCGGCCTGCTGCACGCCTACGTCAACCCGGCGCACGAGCAGAGGGTGCGCGACATCCTGCGCGATGCGCTGCCCGACCTCGCCATCACGCTCTCGGCCGAGGTGGCGCCCGAGATGCGCGAGAACGAGCGCTTCTCCACCGCCTGCGCCAACGCCTACGTCCAGCCGGTCATGGCGCGCTACCTGCGCAACCTGGAGGCGGGCCTGCGCGAGGCCGGCTTCCGCTGCCCCCTCTTCGTCATGCTGTCCGGCGGCGGCGTCGCCGACATCGGGACAGCGATCCGCTTCCCCATCCGCCTGGTGGAATCGGGGCCGGTGGGCGGCGCCGTCTTCGCCAGCCACGTCGCGCGCCAGTGCGGGCTCGACCGCGTGCTCTCCTTCGACATGGGCGGCACCACCGCCAAGATCTGCCTGATCGACGACGCCCAGCCGCAGACCACGCGGGCCTTCGAGGTGGCGCGCGCGCACCGCTTCCTCAAGGGCAGCGGGCTGCCGCTCCGCATCCCGGTGATCGAGATGGTGGAGATCGGCGCAGGCGGCGGCTCCATCGCGGTGGTCGACCGGCTCGGCCGCATCGCCGTGGGGCCGGAGAGCGCGGGCGCCCAGCCGGGGCCCGCCTGCTACGCCCAGGGCGGCATCCGGCCCACGGTAACGGACGCGGACCTCGCGATGGGCCGCATCGACCCGGCAGAGTTCTCGGGCGGACGCATCGCGCTCGACGAGCAGGCCGCGACGGACGCGCTCGCGTCGGACGTCGGTACGCCGCTCGGCCTGGAGCCGCAGATGGCGGCCCTCGGCGTCAGCGAGATGGTGGGCGAGAACATGGCGGGCGCCGCCCGCGTCCACGCCATCGAGATCGGGGCGACGCTCGGCGAGCGCACGCTGATCGCCTTCGGCGGCGCGGCCCCGCTGCATGCCGCCCGGCTCGCCGAGAAGCTCGACATGGACCGCATCCTGATCCCCACCGCCGCGGCGGTGGGCTCGGCCATCGGCTTCCTGCGCGCGCCGGTCGCCTACGAGGTCGTGCGCAGCGCCTACCAGGTGCTGAGCGCCTTCAACGCCGAGGCCGCCAACCGCGTGCTCGACGAGATGCGGGACGAGGCCGCCGCCATCGTGGCCCGGGGCGCGCCGGGCGCGGCGACGCAGGAGCAGCGCCACGCCTACATGCGCTATCTCGGCCAGGGCCACGAGGTCCTGGTGCCGCTCCCCAACCGCGCATGGGCGCGGGAGGACACCGGCATCGTCCGCGACGCCTTCGAGGCCGCCTACGAGGCCCTCTACGGGCGCATCATCCCGAGGCTCGACCTCGAGATCGTGAGCTGGTCGGTGCAGGTGAGCGCCGTGCCGGAGGATGTCGCGCGGGTCGACCCGCCGCCCGCGACGAAGGCGCCGCCGGCGCGGGGCACGCGCCCGGTGCTCGACCCGGGCAGCGGACAGGTGGTCGAGGCGAAGCTCTACCGGCGCGGCGACTTCGGCGCCGGCGCCCGCGTCGACGGGCCCGCGCTCATCGTCGAGACCGACACCACGACCGTGGTGAGCACGGCCTTCACCGCCTCGGTCGATGCGCTGGGTGCTATCGTGTTGGAACGCCGGCCGGCACAAGGGGAGGACGCCCGATGAACGGCACGACCGACTCCGGGCTCGCGCAGATCCAGACGCAGATCATGTGGAACCGCCTGATCTCGGTGGTGGAGGAGCAGGCGCAGACGCTGCTGCGCACCGCCTTCAGCACCACGGTGCGGGAGGCGGGCGATCTCTCCGCCGGCGTCTTCGACACGCAGGGCCGCATGCTGGCCCAGGCGGTGACCGGCACGCCGGGGCACGTCAACTCCATGGCCATCGCCGTGCAGCACTTCCTCGCCCGCTACCCCAACGAGGCGATGCGCGAGGGCGACGTCTACATCACCAACGATCCCTGGCTCACCTGCGGCCACCTGCACGACCTGACCGTGGTGACGCCGGTGTTCCGGAAGGGGCGCATCATCGGCTCCTTCGCCTGCACGGCGCACGTGGTGGACATCGGCGGGCGCGGCTTCGGGCCGGACGCGCGCTCGGTGTTCGAGGAGGGGCTCTACATCCCGATCATGCCACTGGTGCGCGAGGGCCGGATCAACGAGGACCTGCTGGAAATGGTGCGCTGGAACGTGCGCGAGCCGCTCCAGCTCGAGGGTGACGTGCACTCCCTGATCGCCTGCAACCGCGCCGGCGCGGACCGCCTGCTCGCCATGATGGGCGAGTTCGGGCTCGCCGACCTCGACGGCCTCGGCGCGGAGATCGTCGAGCGCTCGCGCGCAGCCACGCTCGCCGCCATCGCCGAGCTGCCCAGGGGCACCTACCGCAACACGCTCACCATGGACGGCTACGACGAGCCGATCACGCTGGCCGCCGCCATGACCGTCTCGGGCGAGGGCATCCACGTCGACTTCGCCGGCACCTCGCCCGCCAGCAACCACGGCATCAACGTGGTGCTCAACTACACCACCGCCTACACGAGCTTCGGCCTCAAGTGCATCGTGGCGAAGGACGTTCCCAACAACGCGGGCTCGCTGGCGCCGCTCACCATCTCCGCGCCGGAGGGCTCGATCCTCAACGCGCCCCGGCCCTGGCCGGTGGCGGCGCGGCACGTCGTCGGCCACATGCTGCCCGACCTGGTGTTCGGCTGCCTGCACCAGGCGATCCCCGAGCGGGTGCCGGCGGAGGGCGCGGCCTCGCTCTGGATCGTGCAGCTCAGGGGCGGCGCCACGGCGATCGACAGCGAGGCGCGGCGCAACGCCGAGGCCGAGCCGCCGGAGTTCGAGGTCGCGCTCTTCAACTCGGGCGGCGCCGGCGCGCGGCCGACCAAGGACGGGCTGTCTGCCACCGCCTTCCCCAGCGGCGTGCGCACCATGCCGGCGGAGGCGACGGAGACGGTCGCGCCCATCGTCATCTGGCGCAAGGAGCTCGCCGGGGACACCGGCGGCGCCGGCACGCGCCGGGGCGGGCTCGGCCAGGTAATCGAGATCGGCGGCGCCGACGGCGCGCCCTTCAGCGTGCTCGCGCAGTTCGAGCGCATCGACAACCCCGCGCGCGGCCGGGGCGGCGGGCTCGACGGCGCGCCCGGCACCATCGCGCTCGACGACGGCACGGCCCTGCGCGGCAAGGGCCAGCAGACGATCCCGCCCGGCAGGCGCCTCCGGCTGCGGCTCCCCGGCGGCGCCGGCCACGGCGACCCCCTCATGCGCGCGGCGGACGACGTGGCGGCGGACGTGCGCAACGACCTGGTCTCGCCCGAGGCCGCCAGGCGCGACTACGCCGTCGCCGTCACGGCCGACGGCACTCCCGACGAGCCCGCCACCGAGGCACTGCGCGCCGGCGGCGGAGGCGCCGCTTAGGGAGCGGCGGCGCGGCGAGCCGAGGGGCCGCCCGATGGCGCAAGCCGCCAATGGCCGGCCCGTCCTCTCCGTGCGGGACGTGCGCACGCGCTTTCGCACGCCGGGGGGCGGCGTGGTGCACGCGGTCAACGGCATCAGCTTCGACCTGCACGCGGGCGAGCTGCTGGGCGTGGTGGGCGAGAGCGGCTCGGGCAAGAGCGTGACCATGCTCTCGCTGCTCCGGCTGCTGCCGGAGCCGCCGGCGGAGATCGCCGCCGGCCAGGCGCTGCTGGAGGGCGAGGACCTGCTGGCGCTGGAGCCCGCGCGCCTGCGCCGCGTGCGCGGCGGCAAGGTGGGCTTCATCTTCCAGGACCCGATGGCCTCGCTGAACCCGGTGCTGAGCGTCGGCTACCAGCTCGTCGAGCCGCTCAGGACGCACCTGGGGTTGAGCCGGCGGGCGGCGCGGCGGCGCGCCGCGGCGCTGCTGGAGCTGGTGGGAATCCCGGCGGCGGAGAGCCGCCTGCGCGACTTCCCGCACCAGTTCTCCGGCGGGATGCGCCAGCGGGTGATGATCGCCATGGCGCTCGCGTGCGACCCCAAGGTGCTGATCGCCGACGAGCCCACCACCGCGCTCGACGCCACCATCCAGGCCCAGATCCTCGACCTGCTGCAGCGGCTGAGACGCGAGCGCGGCATGGCGATCGTCTGGATCACCCACGACCTCGGCGTGGTCGCCGGCCTCGCCGACCGGGTGATGGTGATGTACGGCGGCCAGGCGGTCGAGCGCGCGGACGTGCGCTCCCTCTACGCGCGCCCGCAGCACCCCTACACGCGGAGCCTGCTGCGCGCGCTGCCCCGGCCCGACGGCGGCGGGCGCGGCGAACGGCTCGCCAGCATCCCCGGCCAGCCGCCCATCCTCGGCCGTGCGCCGGACTCCTGTCCCTTCGCCCCGCGCTGCGCGCATGCCTTCGCCCGCTGCCGCGAGCAGAACCCGCCGCTCGCCCCGGTGGGCGCGGACCACGCGGTGGCCTGCTGGTTCGACGCCGATGCGGGGGTGCCCCGTGCAGCATGAGCCCCTGCTCGCGGTCGAGAACCTGACCAAGCACTTCCCGGTCATGCGGGGCGTGCTGCGCCGGCAGGTGGGGGCGGTGCAGGCGGTCGACGGGCTCGACTTCGCGATCCAGCCGCGCGAGACGCTGGGCCTGGTGGGCGAGAGCGGCTGCGGCAAGTCCACGGCGGGCCGCGTCATCCTGCGCCTCGAGGCGCCGACGGCAGGCCGCGTGATCTTTCGCGGCGAGGACATCACCCGGCTTGAGGGCGAGGCGCTGCGCAGGCTGCGCCCGCACATGCAGATGATCTTCCAGGACCCGCAGGACAGCCTGAACCCGCGCATGACCGTGGGCAGCATCGTCAGCGAGCCGCTGCGCGAGCACGGCGCGGCGAAGGGGGCCGCGCTCAGGGAGCGGGTCGAGGCGCTGCTGGAGGCGGTGGGCCTCGACCCCGC
This sequence comes from Alphaproteobacteria bacterium, assembly GCA_022823305.1. Taxonomy (GTDB): domain Bacteria; phylum Pseudomonadota; class Alphaproteobacteria; order UBA828; family UBA828; genus WTGU01. The sequence continues at coordinate 2,516 of JAJDXK010000138.1, read as the reverse complement.
CTTCGCCAACCGCTACCCGCACGAGTTCTCCGGCGGCCAGCGCCAGCGCATCGGCGTCGCGCGGGCGCTCGCCCTCCACCCCGAGTTCATCGTCTGCGACGAGCCGATCGCCGCGCTGGACGTCTCGATCCAGGCCCAGGTGGTGAACCTGCTGAAGGAGCTGCAGGAGCGCTTCGGCCTCACCTACCTCTTCATCTCCCACGACCTGCGCATGGTCCGCCACGTCGCCGACCGGGTCGCGGTGATGTACCTCGGCAAGATCGTGGAGCTGGCGACGAGCGACGCGCTCTACGAGGAGCCGCTGCACCCCTACACGCGCGCGCTGCTCTCGGCCGTGCCGACGCACGATCCCGAGCGCGAGGCGCGGCGCACGCGCATCATCCTGGAGGGCGACGTGCCGAGCCCCGCCGCGCCGCCACCGGGCTGCCGCTTCAGCACCCGCTGCCCGGTGGCCGTGCCGGAATGCTCACGCCGCGAGCCGGAATGGCGCACGCTCCGCCCCGGCCATCGGGTCGCTTGTCACCTGGCGGAGTGATGGCGGATGATGCGTACTGTCATGCCTGTCGGGGCATGCCGCAATCGATTGAAACGGGGGGCTTGCCGACATGCTGGGACATTGCCTGTCGCGTGCGGCGATCGCGGTAGCGGCGGTGGCGCTGCTCGCGGGCGTCGCCCACGCCGAGCAGGGCCGTGACGGCCATCTGAAGATCCTCTACTGGCAGGCGGTTTCGACCGTCAATCCCTACCTCTCCGGCGGCACCAAGGACATCGAGGCGGCGTCGCTGGTGCTGGAGCCGCTGGCCCGCTACGACGACAGCGGCACCATGATCCCGGCGCTCGCCGCCGAGATTCCGACGGTCGGGAACGGCGGCGTGGCGGCCGACCTCCGCTCCATCACCTGGCGGCTGAAGCAGGGCGTCACATGGTCCGACGGCACGCCGCTCACCGCCGCCGACGTGGCGTTCACCGGCGCATACTGCATGAACGAGGAGATGGGCTGCAACGCGATCTCCGGCTTCGCCGACGTCAGCGGGATGGAGGCGCTGGACGACCACACCCTGCGCATCGACTTCGGCGTCGCCAAGCCCTTCCCCTACGGACCCTTCGTCGGCTCGACCGCGCCGATCCTGCAGAAGGCGCAGTTCGAGAACTGCACCGGCACCCGGGCGCAGACCTGCACGGCGGAGAACTTCGGCCCCGTCGGCACCGGCCCCTTCAAGGTGGACGAGTTCCGCGCCAACGACGTGATCGTCTTCTCTGCCAACGAGCACTACCGCGAGCCGGGCAAGCCCGCCTTCGCCAGCGTCACCTTCAAGGGCGGCGGCGACGCCACCTCGGCCGCGCGCGCGGTGCTCGCCACCGGCGAGTTCGACTACGCCTGGAACCTGCAGATCGAGCCCGAGGTGCTGGAGCAGATGCTCACCAACGGCAAGGGCGTCGTCGTCGCCGGCTTCGGCACCATGGTGGAGCGCCTCGTCCTCAACCAGACCGACAACGACCCCGACCTCGAGCCCGATGCGCGCTCGCTTCACCTGGACGGCGCCAACCCGCACCCCTTCCTCGCCGACCCGGCGGTGCGCCGCGCGCTCTCGCTCGCCATCGACCGCCAGATCCTGGTCGACTTCGGCTACGGCGCCGCAGGCCAGGTCACCTGCAACATCCTGCCGGCGCCGGCGATCTATGCATCGGACGCCAACGAGGCCTGCCGCACCCAGAACATCGAGGAGGCGAAGCGCATCCTCGACGAGGCCGGCTGGCTGCCCGGCGACGACGGCGTGCGCGAGAAGGACGGCGTGCGCCTCTCGATCCTCTACCAGACCTCCACCAACTCGGTGCGCCAGGGAACCCAGGCGCTCATCAAGCAGATGTGGGGGCAGATCGGGGTCGAGACCGAGCTGCGCAACATCGACGCGGCGGTCTTCTTCGGCGGCGATCCGGCGAGCCCGGACACCTACATGAAGTTCTACGCCGACATCCAGATGTACACGAACAACTTCGACGGCGTCGATCCCGAGGCCTACATGGCCAACTGGTCCTGCTCCGAGATCCCGGGGCCCGACAACCAGTGGCTGGGCGGCAACATCTCCCGCGCCTGCAACGCCGAGTACGACGCGCTCGTCGCCGAGATGGCGGTGACCGCCTCGCTGGAGGAGCGCGCGGCCATCGCCAGGCGGATGAACGACATCGTCGTCCAGAACCAGTACGTGATCCCGCTCATCTGGCGGGCGCGGATCTCGGCGCATGCCAACACGCTCAAGGGCGTGGGCGTGAACCCGTGGGATTCGGAGCTGTGGAACATCGCCGACTGGCACCGCTAGCGAAGCGCGATGGGGGTCGAACGACACCCACCTCCCCCTGTCCCCCTCCCCCCTGAAGGGCGGAGGGGGGACGCAGGCGGCACCGGCAGAGTCCCCCTCTCCGCCCCCGGGGGCGGGGAGGGGCGGGGTGGGATGGGGGTGTTTTTGTCCGCGCCTCGCCTGTCCGCCAGCCAGCACGGGCGATGATCCACGACGTCA
>JAJDXK010000069.1 GCA_022823305.1 Alphaproteobacteria bacterium | reverse complement strand
TTCCCCCTCCTCCTGGGAGGAGGGGGGCAGGGGGAGGTGGGGACGGGACTTTACTCTTTCGGGAAGCCGGTGGGGCGGGCGCCGTGGGCGTCCACGCCTGCCGCGGTGCCGGGGTTGCTGTAGTAGATGGTCATCTCGTGGATCAGCCCGTCGCGGCAGCGGAAGAAGTTGCAGTTGCGCAAGGACTGCACGCCGGCATCGCCGTAGGCCGAGCCCGGCTTCGGCGTGAGTGTGACGAGGAAGGTGGCGGCGCAGCGCTCGCCCGCCTCGTCCACGTAGTGGACGAACTCGGTGAAGCGGGGCGCGTAGTTGGCGAGCAGGTGCTCGAAGAAGCGGGGCAGCGGCGTCTCGCCCGCGCCGGGCCTCGCCTTGAAGACGCGGGGCTCGGCGTCGCCGTGATAGATCGTCACCGTGGCGTCGGCGGTGAAGCAGGCCACCACGGCGGGAATGTCCTCCCGGCTCACGTTGCCGAAGTAGCGCTCCTCCACCAGCGCGACGTAGTCGTCCCTGGTCATGGCACGCGGGCTAGAGCAGCGCCTCGACGAAGCCGAGCGCGACCAGCACGGCGGTCAGCAGGATGGCGCCGACGATTGCGGTGACCCGCACCACGCGGCGCACCGGGTTCTGGGTGTTGGCGAAGGGAATGAGATTGAAGAGGAGTCCGCCGGCCACCACCATGATGCAGCCGGCCGAGAAAAGCGGCCGGTACACCGGCTGGAAGATGAAGACCAGCGCGAGCAGGCAGAGCGCGATGATGGCGATCACGATCATCTGCGCCGTGCGGCGCGACATGTTGCGCCGTGCCGGCTTTTCCTCTGCCGGCGCGTCGCTCGCGACGTCCTGCGGCGGCGCCTCCCGGGGCTCTGCCGACACGTCGCTCATGACGCGATCCTCACGCCGTCGTGGTCGAAGAGGTGGACCTGCCCCGGCGTCGGCGCGACGTGGAGGGTGTCGCCGACCCTGGCCGCGTGCCCGCGCCCGGTGACCACGCGCAGGTCGGCCTCGCCGATGCGGAGGTGGATCAGGGTCTCGGCCCCCATCGGCTCGATCAGGTCGACCCGGCCGGAGATCGTGGCGGGGCCGGGCTCCGGCGCAGGCGCGAGGCCGCGCGGGCGCACGCCCACGGTGAGCGGCGCGTTGCGGCGGCCGACCGAGCCCTGCAGCGAGACCTCGGCGTGCAGCGGCAGCACCACCTCCTGCCCCAGCGTGTCCACGGTCGCGCTGTCCTCGTCCGCCTCGATGACGTTGGCCTCGATCAGGTTCATCTGCGGCGTGCCGATGAAGCCCGCGACGAAGACGTTGGCGGGCCGGGCGAAGATGTCGTGCGGGCTCGCCACCTGCTCGATGATGCCGTCGCGCATCACCGCGATCCGGTCGGCGATGGTGAGCGCCTCGATCTGGTCGTGGGTGACGATCACCGTCGCCTTGTGCAGGCCGTTGAGGAGCTGCTTGATCTGCCCGCGCATCTCCTGCCGGACGGCGATGTCGAGGCGGCTCAGCGGCTCGTCGAAGAGGAAGCACTGCGGATCCCGGATGATGGCGCGCCCCACGGCAACCCGCTGCTTCTCGCCCTCCGCGAGCCGGCCGGGAACCCGGCCGAGCGCGTGGGAGAGGTCGAGGAGCGCGGCGATCTCGTTGACCCGGCGCTCGATCTCTTCCTCGCTTATGCGCTCGGCGTGGAGCGGGAAGGCCAGGTTCTCGGCCACCGTCAGGCTCGGGTAGAGCGCGTAGAACTGGAACACCATGGCGATGTCGCGGTCGCGCGGCGCGAGGTCGTTGACCCGGCTGCCTGCGATGAAGATGTCGCCCGCGGTCGCGTCCTCGAGCCCTGCGATCATGCGCAGCGTCGTGGTCTTGCCGCAGCCCGACGGGCCCAGCAGGCACACCACCTCGCCGCCCTCCACGTCGAGGTCGATGTCGTCGACCGCGGCGAGCGTGCCGAAGTGCTTGCTCAGGTTGCGCAGCTCGATGTCGGCCATGCCGCGACCGCCCCTAGCGCTTGATGGTGCCGAAGGTGACGCCGCGCAGGAGCTGGTTCTGCAGCAGGAAGGTCACGATCACCACGGGGATCAGGAAAAGGGTCTCGATCGCCGCCAGCAGGCCCCAGCGCACGCCGATGTCGCCGCCGATGGTCTGGGCCATGGCGACCGGCACGGTGCGCGTGTCGCGGCCGGTGAGCAGCAGGGCGAAGAGAAACTCGTTCCAGGTGAGAATCAGGCCGAAGACCGCGGTGGCGGCGATCCCCGCCTTCACCTGCGGCAGGCAGATGCGGAAGAAGATCTTCATCTCCGAGCTGCCGTCCATGCGGGCGGCGTCCTCCACCTCGCGCGGGATCTCGTCGAAGAAGCTCTTCATCATCCAGATGGTGAAGGGCAGGTTGAAGGCGGCGTAGAGCAGGATGATGCCGACGTAGCTGCCGCTGAGCCCGCTCAGGCGGAACATGATGAAGATCGGGATGATGACGATGATCGGCGGCAGCATCCGCGTCGTCAGGATGATGAAGAGATAGGTCTCGTTGCCGCGCAGCGGCCAGCGCGAGAAGCCGTAGGCCGCGACCGTGCCGATGACGAGCGCGACGCCGACCGAGGCGCCGGCGATGAAGATGCTGTTGAAGAAGAAGAGGTCGAAGTGGGTGTCCACCGCCGCGCCGCCGCGCTCGTAGGCGCGGGCGAAGACGCTGGCGAAGTTCTCCAGCGTCGGCGTGAAGATGAACTTGGGCGGGGTCGAGAGCGCGTCGGTGTGGCTCTTGAACGCGGTCAGGATGATCCACAGCACCGGGAAGAAGTAGATGAAGCTGATGACCGTCGAGACCGCGGTCCGCCGCCAGCCTGCCTTGCCGATCTCACGCCGCTTGCGGGCCATGGCCTATTGCTCCTCCACGTCCCGTCGCCTGACGAAGAAGAGATAGAGGTTCGTCAGCACGATCACCACGAAGAGCAGGATATAGCCGAGCGCCGCCGACTGGCTCGTCTTGAAGTACTGGAAGGCTACCCGGTAGACGTAGACGGCGATGGTCTCGGTGGACGTGCCCGGCCCGCCCTCGGTAATCAGGAAGACGATGTCGAAGAGCTTGAACGCCTCGATGGTGCGGAAGAGGATCGCCAGCAGCAGCAGGCCCCGGATGTAGGGGAAGGTGATCGTCCAGAAGCGCCGCCACCAGGAGGCGCGGTCGATCTCGGCGGCCTCGTAGAGGTGCTTCGGCACGCTGACGAGGCCCGCCAGCACCAGCAGCATCACGAAGGGCGACCACATCCAGACGTCGGCGAAGATGATGCCGGCGAGCGCGCCCACCTCGGAGCCGAGCAGGATGAAGGGCTCGCCCGTGACCGCCTTCACCGCCTGGCTGAGCAGCCCGAAGGTCGGCTCGTAGTAGTAGCGGAAGAAGGCGCCCACCGCGACGAAGCTCAGCATCATCGGGGTCAGCACCAGCATCAGCAGCACGCGGCGGCCGGGGAAGGTCTTCTCGAAGAGCAGCGCCAGCAGGAAGCCCACCACCAGCTGCAGCAGCACGTCGACCGTCACCACGATGGCCGTGGTCTGGAAGCGCTCCCACACCACCGGGTCGGTGAGCACCTTCTGGTAGTTCTTGAACCAGACGAATTCCGGTTCCTTCACCCGGTTCGCCCGGTAGCGATAGAAACTCAGGCCGAACGACCAGAGCAGCGGAAAGATGTTCATGATGAAGAGCACGGCGAGCGCGGGCGAGACCAGGAGAGGCCCGCGGTTGCGCTCGAAGAAGCGCTCCAGCAGCGTGCCGTGCTCGGCGTGATAGGTGGTAACGGCCATGAATCAGGGGCCGGTCAGTCGTTGTGTCCGGGAAGTCGGCGGGACGGAAAAGGGGCGGCCCCCGAATGCGGAGCCGCCCCCGTTACCGCCTCGATCGCTACTCGATGCGTCCCACGTCGCGCAGGAGCTCATCCTGGAAGACGGCGATGTTGTCCAGCGCCTCCTTGGCGGAGATCTGTCCGGTGATCGCCTTGTCGAATTCCTCCTGCTGCTGCACCAGCAGCTCGAAGAACTCGGGGATGTGCCAGACGTCCCTCTGCCAGTCGAGGCTCGGGCCGAAGGCGTGGTTCCACGGCCGGTACTCCATGTACTCGGGCGTGGTGTAGACGCTCTGCAGGCCGCTCTGGCCGCCGCGCGAGGCGAACTCATGCTGCACGGGGGTCGACAGCCACCACTTGCAGAAGTCCAGCGCCTCCTTGATCACGGTGTCGCTGTTCCAGGTGGTCAGCACGAAGGGCTGCCCGCCGATGTTGGACCAGCGCACGATCTCGCCGTCCACCAGCAGGCCCGGCATCCGCGCGAAGTTGACCTTGTCGTGGACCTTCGAGAGTTCCGGCGCGATCGCGGACTCGCCGAAGCCGATCCACTGGATGATCCAGGCCACCTTGCCCTCGCGGAACAGCTCGTCGACCTTGAAGATGTCCATGGTGCCGGTCTGGACCACCGGCGGCATGTGCTCGGTGAGCGAGAGATAGTGCTCGAACGCCTGGACCGCGACGTCTGAGTTGACGACGCCGAGCGCCTGGCCCTCGGGCTCCATGGTCTCGTCCCAGATGCTGCCACCGTGCTGCCAGATGAAGCCGTTGATCTGCATGCTGGAGAAGTCGTAGCCCTTGCCGGCCTGGTAGGCGATTCCGTAGAAGTCGTCATTCAGGGTCTCGCCGCCCAGGGAGTCGCCGGTACCGCGGCGGAAGAACTCGCCGAAGTCGGCCACCTGGCCCCAGTGGACTTCGTTATGTTCCTCGGGCGAGCACGGCAGGTCGTAGCCGTACTTCTCCTTGAACGCGGCCATCTCGCCTTCATGGCAGAACAGGTCCTGGCGGTAGTAGACCACCAGCACGTCCGGCATCTGCGGGAAGCCGTAGTAGTTCTCCGTGCGATGCGGATAGGTGGAGTACGACGCCACGAGGTTGGGGTGAAGATCCTCGAACACCGCCTGCAGACCGGGGTCCGCATCGATGAACTCGTTGATCTTCATGTAGTAGCCGCCCTCGATGTTGGCGCCCAGCCACTGGCTGTCGCTGACGGCCATCTGGTACTTCTCCTCGCCGGAGGTCAGCGAGGCCGCGAGCCGCGTGTAGTAGTCCGGCCACGGAATGAAGTCGATCACGAGCTTCACGTCGTTGCCGCTCGGCGCCTTGTAGCTGGCGTTGGCCATGTCCTGCATGATGCGGGTCGGTGGCCAGTCGGGCGCCGCCATGTTGATGATGATCTCTTCGGATTTTGCGGGGCCGCCCCACATGGCCGAGCCGACCAGCGCCATCGCGCCGGCAAGCAGGGCCGCCTTGCCTGTCGTCATGAGTCTCATGCTCGTCTCCCTTTTCGGTCTCCTCGCGAACCGCGGCGATGCCTGCCGTCGATCATGCCGGCCGGCCGCTCCGGCGTGCGCGCCGCATCCTACGCCACCATGGTGCCGGAGTCGCTCAGGAATAGTTGCGTGTCGGCGCCGGCGAGCGCAATACGCACGCTGTCGCCGGCGGCATAGCGGGCGCCGGTGGCTTCGGCCACCACCATGCGCAGCGGAACGCCGGCCGCCTTGAGGTCGAGAATGGTGATGTCCCCCTGGGGCTCGGTGATCTCGATGGTCGCCGGCACGCCGGCTCCGCCCTCGTCCACCAGCGCGAGATCGTGCGGCCTGATGCCGACCAGAAGCTCCGTGCCGGCGTCGAGCGCCTGCAGGCCCTCGCGCCAGCGGCTGCCGTCAAGCTCCATGAAGGGCAGCTCGATGGCAGGGCCCACGTTGCCGCCCTGCGCCTTGAGCGTGCCCTTGACCAGGTTGATGGGCGGGTCGCCGATCAGCGAGGCGACGTGGCGGTCCACCGGCTCGGCGTAGAGCGCATCGGGCGTGTCGATCTGGGTGATGCGCCCGTGCTGGATCACGGCGACGCGCTCGCCGATGCTGAGCGCCTCGAGCTGGTCCGGCGTGGCATAGACCGTGGTGGTGCCGATCTCGCGGTGGAGGCGCTTGAACTCGGCCCGCATGTCATGGCGCAGCTTGGCGTCGAGGTTGGTGAGCGGCTCGTCGAAGAGGAAGAGGCGCGGGCTGCGGATGATGGCGCGCCCGATGGCGAGCCGCTGCTGCTCGCCGCCGCTGAGCGATGCCGGCTTGCGCTCGAGCGTATGGGTGATGCGCAGCAACTCGGCGGTCTCGCGCACGCGCGTGTCGATCTCCCTGCGCCGCAGCTTCATCTCGCGCAGGGGGTAGGCGAGGTTCTGATAGGTGGTGAGGTGGGGGTAGAGGGCGAAGCTCTGGAACACCATCGCCATGTCGCGGCGCTTGACCGGGACGCCGGCGAGGTCGTGCCCGTCCACCACCAGGGTGCCGCTGTCCGGCTTCTCGAGCCCGGCGATGACGCGCAGCGTCGTGGTCTTGCCCGCCGCGCTCGGCCCGAAGAGCACGAAGAACTCGCCGTCCTCGATCTCGAGGTCGACGCCGCGCAGCGCGTGCACCGAGCCGTAGCTCTTCGTCAGTCCGGTGAGGCGAAGATGCGCCATTCGATGGGTCCGTCCGGGCCGGTGGAGGAGCCCGGCGCCAGCCGTTGCGCCCCTCCGTCTGCGAGCCCTCACCATAGCATTCCTGCCATGCCTGCCAAACGTGGAGTGGGCTGCCCATGCGGCCCCGAGTGTGCGGAGCGGGACCCCGCCAGGATTTACGGGTTAACAAAGCGGCCGCGCTGTGCGACAACCCCGCCCCGGCGGCCGTCATCGCGTTCCGGGCATCCCTCCGCCCGCCCCGCCGCCTTCTGGATCGGGAAGCAGCGTCTCCGCTCATGGCCAAAGAGGACTTGCTCGAGTTTTCCGGCACGGTACGCGAAAAGCTGCCGGACACGATGTTTCGCGTGGCGCTCGACAACGGCCACGAGATCATCGCGCGCCCGGCGGGCAAGATGCGCAAGTTCCGCATCCGCGTGCTGGTCGGCGACCGGGTCGATGTCGAGATGACGCCCTACGATCTCTCGAAGGGACGCATCATCTTCCGCCACAAATAGGGCGCGAGCAGAGGGGGCAGGGCACGCAGGGCGGCCGGACCGCCGGCCGGTCCGCCGCCGCGGCGCCCGGACAGGCGGCGCCCGCATCGTGAGGAGCAGGGCATGGCCAATCCGCGCTTCGGCGACATCGAGGCCTGCGTCTTCGACGCGTACGGCACGCTCTTCGACTACAACGCCGCAGCCGCGCGCCACGGCGCGGCGCTCGGCGACAAGGCCGCGCCGCTCGCCGAGCTCTGGCGCCTCAAGCAGCTCCAGTACACATGGCTCCGCAGCCTGATGGGCCGCTATGAGGGATTCTGGCAGGTCACCGGCGATGCCCTCGACTTTTCCATGGGAGAGCTCGGCATCGAGGACGCGGCGCTGCGCGCCGGCCTGATGGACGCCTACCGCACCCTCGACGCCTACCCGGAGGTGCCCGAGACCCTGGCGACGCTCAGGGCGCACGGGCTCAAGTGCGCCATCCTCTCCAACGGCGAGCCCGGCATGCTCGCAGCCGCGGTCGAGGCGGCGGGGATCGGCGCGCACCTCGACGCGGTGCTCTCGGTGGAGGACGTCGGCATCTTCAAGCCGCATCCCTCGGTCTACCGGCTCGTGGTCGACCGGCTCGGCGTGGCGGCGGAGAGGGTGAGCTTCCAGTCGTCCAATGCCTGGGACGCCAACGGGGCGGCGGCCTTCGGCTTCCGCGTCGCCTGGTGCAACCGCTTCGGCCAGGGGCAGGAGCGCATACCCGAGGCGCCCGATGCCGAGATCGCCACGCTCGCCGAGCTTCCCGCGCTGCTGGGCATCGGCTGAGGGCCGCGCCGTGGGCCTGCTGCGAGTCCTCTGCCTGAGCCTGGTCCTGCTCCTCGGGGCCGCGGCGGGTGCCGCGCAGGCTGACTCGTTGAGCGGGCAGCTCCTGGTCGCGCGCGAGAGCATGCCCGACCCGCGCTTTCAGGAGACCGTGATCTACATGATCGACCACGACCGGAACGGGGCCTTCGGGCTGGTGGTCAACAAGCCGCGGGCCGTGGGGCCGATCGGGGCGCTGCTGGAGGAGCTCGGCATCGACCCCGGCGGCGCGGCAGGCAGCCGCTCCATCACCCTGCACTGGGGCGGGCCCGTCGATCGGGATCGCGGCTTCGTTCTCCACTCCGCCGACTATGACGTCGACACCACCCACCGCGTCTCGGACGAGATCGCCGTGACCTCCGGCCGCGAGGTGCTGCAGGACATCGCCCGTGGCGAGGGGCCGCGCCGCAGCCTGCTCCTCTTCGGCTACTGCGGCTGGGGGCCGTCGCAGCTCGAGGACGAGCTCGCGCGCGGCGACTGGGCGGTCATCGACGCCGACACCGAGCTCGTGCTGGGCACCGACCACGAGAACAAGTGGCGCCGCGCCCTCGGCAAGGACGAGGACGAAGGCTTGATCATCTGAGCCCTCGCCCGACTCGCTAATATCCCTCAGGCGCATCGCGCGCCCCTGCGCGTGCATCCGCGCGACGCGCTCGCTCCGCTCGATCGCGCGCCCTGCGCGCGTGGACGCGCGACGCTACGCGCCTTCGGCGCGCCGGCGCAGTCGCGCCGGCCGAGCCTGCGGCCCGGTTCGGCTCATCTTCTGCGTCTCGCGGTTGCCTCTTCTCCCTCTCCTCCCCTCGGGGAGGAGAGGGCCGGGGAGAGGTGGGGGGGGGGGTGAGAAACGCGGTGCGCCGGCGATCGCTCAGGCGAGCTTGCCGTGGCAGCGCTTGTACTTGAGGCCCGAGCCGCAGGGGCAGGGCGCGTTGCGGCCGACCTTGGTCCAGGTCTCGGGGTTCTGCGCGTCGAAGGCCGCGTAGCGGCGCGTGCCGGCAGCGCCCGCCGCGCCCGCGGCCGCCGGCTCCGGCTCGCGCGCCTGGCGCGGCCAGTACGCTTCGTCGGGGGGCCCTTCCAGCACCTGC
>JAJDXK010000157.1 GCA_022823305.1 Alphaproteobacteria bacterium | reverse complement strand
GAGCGACCGGAGGCCGGGACACCCTCCCGAACCCCCGTCCGCTCACTTCCTCCAAGCCCTCCTCCACCTCCATCACGCCGGGGGAAGCGCCGCTGCCGGATCCCAGGGCTCGGACGGCGCCGCCTCGCCGAGGCCCCCCGCCGCCGGCTCCGGGACGAGACGGGCGAAGCTGCGCTCGGGATAGACCGCCGGCCGATCCGGACAGCGCATCGCGCGCGCGTCCTCGATCGCCTCGCGGACGGCCGCCGGGTCGATGCCCAGCTCGGCGATAACGCCGGCGGGAAGGTCGGGGGAATGGTCGGACTGGAACATGGCGGGGAACTCCTCTGCCGTTGCCCGGCCCGGCATCGGCGCGGCGGAACTCCCTCCCGCCGTCCTGCCGGACACGCCCCCCGCGAAAGCTCTCCTCCACCTCCCGGCCGGCCGCCCCGCGCCGGACCGCAGGCGATGGGAGCGGCGGCGCGGCGATCAATGGATGGCGGTGCTGCCCGCCCCGGCGGCGCGCAGGCAGCGCGCCGCGAGCGCCGTCCAGGCGGCACGGTCGAGACCGAGGGCACTGTTCAGCCGGTCGCACACGGCGATGCCGTCGGCCTGGCTGAGCGCGACGAGCGCGGTCGGGACGGCGAAGCCGAGTCCCTCGACCAGGATCCTGATCTGCGGCGGCTCGCCGTCGGCATCGCTCACCGGGCAGAAGCAATAGGTCGGCTCGTCGGGAATGCAGGCAGTCATGGACGGTTGCTCCTTCTGTGCGGCCGGCGGAAGCGGCGGACGTTCGGCCGGCGATATGTATGGACGGCGGCGGACGTCGGGCCGGCAGCGCGGCGGGGAGACCCCCGCCGCGCCGGCCCCCGGTCAGGCCCAGCTCGCATACGAGGCCATGGGACTCGCGTCGGTCACGATCTCGACCTGGTCGCGGCCGAGCTTCGCGAAGGCGAGGCAGAGGGCGATGTCGGCCTCGTTGGTGAAGGGTCCGTGCTCGCGGCCGGTGTCCAGCTCGACCACGGTCCACGTCGGATCCCACACCGGGATGCCCCTAAAATGCGCCGAGCGGTGATACGAACGCTCGGCGCACGGGACACAACGCGCAGCACCCTGGGACGGCTCGCCGCAATCGGTGCAGAGCCCGCGCGCCCGGCGCTCGACGTATCTCCGTCGCGCGGCCGCGTTCTTCAGCTCGGTGCAGCGGCCGGTGCTGCGGGCGACGGCACAGGGGCCGCAGTAGGACTGGCCGCCGAAAGCGGGGCTCCCGCACTTGGTGCAGAGCCCGGCTGCGCGACGTTCGGCGTACTTGCGGCGCGCCTTCGCCCGGCGCTTCTCCTGGCAGGGTGAGCAGATCGTGCCGCCCTCGACCGCCGGGGGCGCGCCGCAGCGGACGCACAGGCCCGCGTCGCGCCACGCCTCCCTGCGCCGCTTGCCCCGGGCGCGGGCCGCGCGGCGCTTGGCCTCGGGATCCGCTCCGCCATAGGGCTTCCCGGCCGCCTTGCCGGCGGCGTATTTCGCGCGGTCGGAGGCGCGGCGCTTCTCCAGGCAGGGCTCGCACGACACGCGGCCGGGCACCGCCGGTGCTTGGCCGCATGCGGTGCACAGGCCCTCGGCCCGGCGCGCCTCGGCCTGGCGGCGGGTGTGCTCGCGCCGGTATTCGCGCTCCCTGGCGGGGTCGCGGCGCGGCAGGCCGGCGACCCTGAGCCGCGCATCCCTGGCCCGTCCGGCGGCGGCGTCCTTCGTGAGGCAGGGCTCGCACTGGCTGCGCTCGGGCGCGGGCGGGCGCTCGCCGCATCTGGGGCACATCCCCGCCGCGACGCGCTCGGCGGTGCGCCGGTGATGGCGGGCGCGGTCGCCGGGCCGCTTCTTCGCGGCGCAGGGCTCGCACCTTGTGCGTCCGGGCGTCGGCGGCCGCTTCCCGCACGTCACGCACAGCCCTTTCGCGCGGCGTGCGGCGGTCTTCCGGTGGTAGCTTTCCCGATAGTGGGCGCGTAGCTTCTCGATGTCCTGTCCGGTCATCGCGATGTCCTTCCTGTCGGGGTCGGAATGCGGGCGGCTGCCCGGCGATACGCATGGCGGCGGGCGGCGGGCCGGCGGCGCAGCAGGGGAATCCCCCCGCCGCGCCGACGACCGCTCACCACCAGGGAGGCGCCGTAAAGCTCGCCATGGGACTGGCGTCGGCGATCACCTCCACCTCCTCGCGTGAGAGCTTCGCGAAGGCGAGGCAGGCCGCGACCTCCATCTCGCTGTCGAAGGTGCCGAGGTCCTCGCCGGTGGCGATCTCGATCACCGTCCAGCTCGGGTCCCACAGCGGGATGCCGCGAAACGCCCCCGAGTGCTCGCGCTGCCGGAGCGAACAGGGCTCGCACCGGGCAGTCCAGGGCGACGGCGCATCGCACTCGACGCAGCGGCCCCTGGCCCGCCGCTCCGCGTACCGCCGGCGACGGTTGGCGTTCTCGGCGTCACGGTCGCGCTGCGCGACGTTGACGGCGGCGCAGGGTGCGCAGCGCGCCGCACCGGGCGACGGCGCGCCGCAACCGACGCAGCGGCCCCTAGCCCGCCGCCCGGCGTATTGCCGGCGCTTGGCGGCGTTCTCCGCCTCGCGGTCGTGGCTCGCGGCCTTGGCGGTAACGCAGGACGCGCAGTGGGCGGCGCCGCCGATGGTGGGCGTGCTGCACTTGACGCAGACCCCGGCGGCCCGGCGGGCGTCGTAGCGGGCGCGCGCGGCGTCTCGGCAGGACCGGCACTCGGCCGCCCCCTGGGCCGGCTTGCCGCAGCTCGTGCAGTCGCCCCGGGCGCTCCGCTCGGCGTAGCGTCGGCGGTCGGCCTCGCGCGCCGCCTCGGGGTCGCGCTGGCGCCGTTCGTTCCGGGCGGCGGCGCAGGGACCGCAATAGGCCGCCCCGCCGGTCACTGGCTCCGCGCAGTCCTCGCAGAGGCCGGCTGACCGGCGTTCGGCGCGGCGCGCGCGCTTGGCGACCCGCCGGTCGTCGCGGCAGGGCTCGCACATAGACCGGCCCTCCTCGGGCGCGACATTGCCGCAGCGGATGCACAGCCCGGCCGCCCGGCGTTCGGCCCGACGGCGACGGCCGCGCTCGCGGTCGGCCTCGCGCGCGGCCTCCGAATCGCGCCGCGGCCTGCCCTCCGCCCTCGCCCTGGCGTGACGGGCGCGGTCGGCGGCGAGACGTTTCTCGGCGCAAGGTCCGCACTGGGTACGCTCCGGGAGCGCCGGGGCCCGGCCGCACTTGACGCAGAGGCCGGCGGTCCGGCGCTCGGCGTGCTGCCTGCGGTCGCGCTCGCGGTCGGCCTGGCGCCTCGCTTCGGGATCGCGCCGCGGCCTGCCCTCGTCCCGGAGCCGTTGGGCGCGGTCGCGCTCGGCGGCCCTGGCCTTCTCGCCACAGGGCGCGCAGATGCTGCGCTCGGGCGCCGGCGCGTGCTTGCCGCATTTGATGCACAGGCCGCGCTCCCTGCGCTCGGCGACGCGTCGGTGGTTGTCGGTGATCATCTAAAAGCGCGGATATTCGATCATTTTGGCGAGCGGGCTTGTCGCGCCGGTACTGCGTGATTGTCGGTTGCGGGTTTTTCTCGGCGGAGCTGTGGGTAAGTAGCCCGCCGCAGCGACCGGCGACGA
>JAJDXK010000110.1 GCA_022823305.1 Alphaproteobacteria bacterium | reverse complement strand
GAGACCGTGGCCCGCTTCGACGAGCCCAGGCCCCGCATGGGCTGGGGCGTGGCGACGGCGCCCGAGATCGGGGCCGTCGCGGCGCGGGCGGCGGGCCGCGTCGAGGCCGTCCTGGCGCCACCCAGGGTCGTCGCCGCGGGCGCGCGCAGGATGGCGCCCGTCGTGGTCTCGCAGGTGAGCGGCGCGCCCGGCGACGGCGGGCAGGCGCTCGCCCGCGCCATGCGGCACTCCCTCGCCCGCATCGGCATTGCCGCCGCCCCTGCCGAAGACGAGGCGGCGCTGCGGGTCAGCGGCGAGGTCTCGATCGCCGGGAACGCAAGCGCGCCGGAGGGCGCCGACGTCACCATCGCGTGGCGGGTGACGCGGGCGGACGGAGCCGAGGTCGGCACCGTGACTCAGAGCAACCGGGTGCCGGCGGAAGTCCTGGAGGGCCGCTGGGGGCCGCTCGCCAGGACGGTGGCGCAGGCCGGGGCGCCGGGGATCGCCCAGCTGGTGCGACGCGTGCCGGCGCCCGGGTCGCAGGCGGCGCCGCGCCTGGCGGCCGAGGCGCCGGCAATGCCCGAGACTGCGGCGGCGGTGGACGCACCGATCGCGCCGGCGGTCGTGGCCGATGCGCCGATGCTGGAGGCCCCCATCGAGCCGTGGCTGATGGCCCGGGCGGCGATCCCGCCGGCGGCTGCGGTGGAGGCGCCGATCGCGCCCGCGGTCGCGGCCGAATCGCCGGGGCGGAAGC
This sequence comes from Alphaproteobacteria bacterium, assembly GCA_022823305.1. GTDB lineage: Bacteria > Pseudomonadota > Alphaproteobacteria > UBA828 > UBA828 > WTGU01. The sequence continues at coordinate 18,389 of JAJDXK010000110.1, read as the reverse complement.
CCCCGCTCGCGGTCTCGGTCACCGTTCGGTAATGCCGTTTACAGGGCGGTGGCGGATTGTTACAGTCCGCGCGCCGTCGGGGGCCCGAGGCCCGGCCCGGCGGGTTTCATCAGGTCACACGCTCCAGGGAACCGTCATCGATGAAGCTCGTTGCCGGGAACAGCAACCGGCCGCTGGCTGAGGCGATCGCGGCGGCGCTCGGCACCCAGCTCACGCGCGCCTCTATCCGCCGCTTCAGCGATTCCGAGGTGTTCGTCGAGATTCAGGAGAATGTCCGCGGCGAGGATGTCTTCCTGATCCAGTCGACCTCGAAGCCGGCCAACGACAACCTGATGGAGCTGCTGGTCTGCCTCGATGCGCTCAAGCGCGCCTCGGCCCAGCGGGTGACCGCGGTGATCCCCTACTTCGGCTACGCCCGGCAGGACCGCAAGTCGGCGCCGCGCACGCCGATCTCGGCCAAGCTCGTCGCCAACCTGATCGAGGCGAGCGGCGCCAACCGGGTGCTCACCCTCGACCTGCACGCCGGCCAGATCCAGGGCTTCTTCGACATCCCGGTGGACAACCTCTACGCGCAACCGGTGATGGTCGAGGACATCAGGCAGAACTACAACAACGAGCCCCTGATGTTCGTCTCGCCCGACGTGGGCGGCGTGCTGCGCGCCCGCGCCATGGCCAAGCGCTTCAACGCCGACCTCTCCATCGTCGACAAGCGGCGCGAGCAGGCGGGCCAGTCGGAGGTGATGAACATCATCGGCGACGTCGGCGACCGGCGCTGCATCATCGTCGACGACATCGCCGATTCCGCCGGCACGCTCTGCAACGCCGCCGCGGCGCTGCGCGAGGCGGGCGCGAAGGCGGTCCACGGCTACGTCAGCCACGCGGTGCTCTCGGGCGAGGCGGTCGAGCGGGTCTCGTCGTCGGCGCTCGAGTCGCTGGTGGTGACCGACAGCATCCAGTCAACCGACGCGGTGCGCGATGCCGACAACATCCGCGTCCTCTCGATCGCCACCCTGATGGCCGAATCGATCCTCCGCATCAGCTCGGAGACCTCGGTCTCGAGCCTCTTCGACTGACGCGGGCAAGCCGACACCCGAGGAAGCAGGACCATGAGCGACCAAGCAGTCATCGACGCACTGCCGCGCGAGGCGCGGGGCAAGGGCGGCGCCCGCGCGCTACGGCGCGAGGGGCGCATGCCGGCCATCGTCTACGGCGGGGGCGGCGAGCCGCTCTGCGTCTCCCTCGACCACAGCCTGATGGAGCGCGAGCTCGGCCGGCGCGGCTTCTTCGCCCGCCTCTACGACCTCAACGTGGGCGGGGACACGATCCGCGTGCTGGCGCGCGACGTGCAGGTCGATCCGGTCACCGATGCGCCGCTCCACATCGACTTCATCCGCTACGTCGCGGGCGCGACGCTCGCGGTCTCGGTGGAGGTCCGCTTCGAGGGCCAGGAGGAGTCCGAGGGCCTGAAGCGCGGCGGCGTGCTCAACATCGTCCGCCACGAGGTCGAGCTGGTGTGTCCGCTGGAGGCGATCCCCGAATTCATCGTGGCCGACGTGACGGGCCGCGAGATCGGCGACAGCATCCACATCAGCGACATCGAGCTGCCCGAGGGCGTGACGCCCGCCATCACCGACCGCGACTTCACCGTCGCCACCATCGCCGCGCCCACGGTCATCGTCGAGCCCGAGGAAGAAGAGGAAGGCGAGGAGGGCGAGGAGCTGGAGGAAGGCGTGGAGGGCGCCGAGGAGGAAGGCGAGGCCGCGGCGGCCGAAGAGGGCGAGGAGAGCTGACACGCCCCTTCTCCGCTGGCTCCGGGCCGATCCGGTGGGAGCCCCGGCTCGCCTCCTGGTCGGCCTCGGCAATCCGGGCTCGAGCGCGGCCCGGCATCGCCACAACGTGGGCTTCATGGCGCTCGACGCGCTGGCGGGGGCATACGCCTTCGGCGCCTTCCGCCGGCGCACCCGCTTCCACGGCGAGATCGCCGAGGGCCGCATCGGCGACGACGACGCGCTGGCGCTCAAGCCCACGACCTACATGAACGACTCCGGCCGCGCCGTGGGCGCCGCCATGCGCTTTCACCGGCTCGAGCCCGGCGCCGTCATCGTCCTGCACGACGAGGTCGACCTCGCCGCCGGCAAGGTGCGCGCGAAGTGCGGCGGCGGGGTCGCGGGCCACAACGGGCTCCGCAGCATCCGCGCCCACATCGGCGCCGACTTCTGGCGGGTGCGGATCGGCATCGGCCACCCCGGCGAGCGCGAGCGCATGACGGGCCACGTGCTCTCCGACTTCGGCGCCGGCGACCGCGCCTGGCTTGCGCCCGTGCTGGACGCCATCGTTGACGCCTTCCCGCTGCTGCTCGCGGGCGACGACCCCGCCTTCATGAGCCGGGTGGCGCTGCTCGCGCCGCCGCCGGGCGCAGGGGGCGAGGACTCGAAGTCTCCGGAGCCCTGAGATGGGGTTCAGGTGCGGCATCGTGGGCCTGCCCAACGTCGGCAAGTCCACGCTCTTCAACGCGCTGGTGGGGGCGGGCGCGGCCCAGGTCGGCAACTACCCCTTCTGCACCGTGGACCCCAACACAGGTCTCGCGCCGGTGCCGGACGCGGCGCTCGCCCAGGTGGCGCGGCTCGCGGGCTCGGCCAGGGTGGTGCCGAGCGTGCTGGAGGTGGTGGACATCGCCGGCCTCGTCGCCGGCGCCAGCAGGGGCGAGGGGCTCGGCAACCGCTTCCTCGGCCACGTGCGCGAGGCCGACGCGCTGCTCCACCTGGTGCGCTGCTTCGAGGACGAGCAGGTGGCGCACAGCTCCGGCCCGGTCGATCCCCTGCACGACATCGCGCTCGTCGAGACCGAGCTCCTGCTGGCCGACCTGGAGAGCCTGGAGCGCCAGCGCGAGGGCGCCGTCAAGCGCGCGCGCGGCGGCGACCGGGAGGAGGCGGCGCGGCTCGCGGCGATCGAGCCGGCGCTCGCCCTCGTCGGCGACGGCAAGCCGGCGCGCGCGCTCGACCTGCCCGACCCCGCGGCTCGGGCTGCGCTCGCGGCGCTCAACCTGCTCACCACCAAGCCCGTGCTCTACGTCGGCAACGTCGACGAGGCGAGCGCAGCCGCGGGCAACGCCATGAGCGAGGCGGTCGCCGCCCATGCCGCCGCCGCGGGCGCCGAGCAGGTCGTGGTCTCGGCCGCCATCGAGGCGGAGATCGCGGCGCTCGACGAGGCCGAGAGGGCCGAGTTCCTGGAGGCGCTGGGGCTCGCGGCGCCGGGCCTCGACCGCGTGATCGAGGCCGGCCATCGCCTGCTGGGGCTGATCCGCTTCCTCACCGCGACCGAGACCGAGGCCCGCGCCTGGCCCATCGCGGATGGCAGCACGGCGCTGGACGCGGCGGGACGCATCCACACGGATTTCGCGCGCGGCTTCATCTGCGCGGAGACGATCGCGGCAGACGAGCTGATCGCGCTGGGCGGCGAGCAGGCCGCGCGCAGCGCCGGCCGCATGCGCCAAGAGGGCCGGGCCTACGTGGTCCGCGACGGCGACGTCATGCTGTTTCGGTTCAATGTGTAGCGCCGCCATGCCCCTTCTGCTATGTCATGCGCAAGCGCGCGCAGACGCGCGACCCCGTGGAGGATCAGGGAGGGACTCCGGATGGGCGCAGTTGTCCGGCTGACCGCGGACGACGGTCACGTTCTCGACGCATACCGCGCCGCGCCGGATGGCGAGCCGCGCGCGGGTCTCGTGCTGGTGCAGGAGATCTTCGGGGTCAACGGCCACATCAGGAGCGTCTGCGACGACTACGCGGCCCAGGGCTATCTGGTGCTGGCGCCGGCGCTCTTCGACCGCAAGAAGCAGGGGATCGAGCTGGGCTACAGCGCGGAGACGGTCACCGAAGGCCGCGCGCTCAAGGACGACATCGGCTGGGACGGCCCCGTCCTCGACATCAAGGCCGGCGTGGACGCGCTGGAAGGCGCGCCCAAGGTGGGCGTGGTGGGCTACTGCTGGGGCGGCTCTCTGGCCTGGCTCTCCGCCTGCCGCCTGGAGCCCGACGCGGCGGTCGGCTACTACGGCGGCCAGATCATCCAGTTCGTGGGCGAGACGCCGACCTGCCCGACCATGCTCCACTTCGGCACCGAGGACGCCGGCATCCCCATGGCGGACGTGGACGAGATCAAGACCACCCACCCGGACGTCACGGTCCACGTCTATCAGGACGCGGGCCACGGCTTCAACTGCGATCACCGGGCGGACCACCACCCGGAGGCCGCGGCGCTCGCGCGCGACCGCACCCTCGCCCACCTCGCACGCCATCTCGGCTAGCTCGCGCCCGTGGCCGCCCAGAGCACCCCGGTCCGCCTCGGCGTCATCGGCGGCAGCGGCCTCTACGACATCGAGGGACTGAGCGAGACCGAGCGCATCGAGGTCCGCTCGCCCTTCGGCACGCCCTCGGACAGCCTCCTCTTCGGCCGCCTCGCCGGGACCGACGTGGTGTTCCTGCCGCGCCACGGCCGCGGCCACAGGCTCACGCCCGGCGCCATCGACTACCGCGCCAACATCGACGCGCTCAAGCGCGCGGGCGTGACCGACATCGTCTCGCTGGGCGCGGTGGGCAGCCTGCGCGAGAACCTCGCGCCCGGCGACTTCGTCCTCGTCGACCAGTTCATCGACCGCACCTTCGCGCGGGAAAAGAGCTTCTTCGGCGCAGGCCTCGCCGCCCACGTCTCCATGGCGGAGCCGGTCTGCCCCAGGCTCGGCGATCATCTTCTGGCGGCGGCGGAGGGCCTCGGGCTCCGCATCGTCCGGGGCGGCACCTACCTCGCGATGGAAGGGCCGCAGTTCTCCACCGTCGCGGAATCGGAGCTTTACCGGCAGTGGGGCTGTTCCGTCATCGGCATGACCGCCATGCCGGAGGCCAAGCTCGCCCGCGAGGCGGAGATCTGCTACGCGAGCGTCGCCATGGTGACCGACTACGACTGCTGGCACCCGGACCACGCCGCGGTCACGGTCGACGCCATCGTCCACACCCTGCACGAGAACGCCGCCGCCGCGCGGCGCCTTGTGGCGGCGCTGGCAGCCGCTCTGGCTGCAGAGCGTGCACCCTGCGCCGCCGGCTGCGACCGGGCGCTGGAGAACGCGCTGATCACCGCGCCCGAGGCCCGCGACCCGGCGCTGGTCCGCCGCCTCGACGCCGTGGCGGGGCGGGTGCTGGGTTAGGGCACGATCCGACCGGGCGCGATCGTACTCGGCCGCTGCACGTTCCCTGCTTCAATTGCGGTGTGGCCCGGTAATCCCCCACCTCACCCCGGCCCTCTCCTCCCCGCCGGGGAGGAGAGGGAGAAGGGCGGTGCCGTTTACGTTCCCCCTCCTCCCGGGAGGAGGGGGACAGGGGGAGGTGGGTTGGATGAACCGCTGTGATCGGGTAGCGGGGCGGGTGCCGGGCTAGCGGCTCCGCTCCACCTCGACGCCGACGCCGGCGGCGTCCGGGTAGAGGTCGAGCTTTTCCACCCGCACCCGGGCGCCGAGGACGCGCGGGTTGGCGAGGCAGAGGTCGAGGATGCGGTCGGCCAGCGTCTCCACTAGGTTGATGTGCTCGCCGGCGACCATGGCGCGGATGCCGTCCACGATGGTCTCGTAGGAGACGACGTTGGCGATGCTGTCGCCGAGCGGCCGGCCCTCGTCCATCACCCGCACGCGGAGGTTGATGCACACGCGCTGGGTGCCGAGGCGCTCGTGCGGGTGCACGCCGATGGCGCAGGACACCACGAGGTCGCGGATCAGCAGGTATCGGCCCCCTGCGCGGGGCCCTGCGCCTTCGCCGCTCATTCGGTGACCGGCTCCCCCTTCGGCATGGCCCAGCCGAGATGCTGGCCGCTGTCCAGCGCGATCATCTGCCCGGTGAGCGCGCGCGCTGCAAGGATGAAGCGCACGCCGCCGGCGATGTCGGAGAGCGTGACGGCGCGCTCCAGCGGCGTGCCCGCGCATTGTGCGGCGAAGTGCGCGGCGCTCTGGCGCGTGCTCGGCAGCGTCGGGCCGGGGCCGATGGCGTTGACCCGGATGCGGGGCGCGAGCGCGAGCGCGGCGGTCTGCGTCAGCGTCCAGAGCCCCGCCTTGCTGAGGGTGTAGGACACGAAGTGCGGCGTCAGGCTCCAGACGCGCTGGTCCACCATGTTGATCACGCAGCCCTCGGCGCCTGCCGGCAGCGCCGCCGCGAACGACTGGATCAGCACGAGGGGCGCGCGCAGGTTGACCGCCATGTGGCGCTCCCAGCTCGCGCGGTCCGCGCTCTCCAGATCGTCGTAGTCGAAGAGCGAAGCGTTGTTGACGAGGCAGCCGAGCGGCCCCAGCGCCTCGCTCGCCCGCGCCACCAGGGTCTCGACCTGCGTTTCCTCGCCGAGGTCGGCGCGCAGCGCCACGGCGCGGCCGCCGCCGTTCTCGATCCCGGCGACGACGCCGTCTGCGGCATCGCCGGAGTCCCGGTGGTGCACCGCGACCGCCCAGCCCTCCTGCGCCAGCGCCTCGACGATGGCGCGGCCGATGCGCGCGCCGCCGCCGGTGACCAGCGCCGCCCGCGGCATGGCGCCTGATACGTCCATCGCGCCCGTCATCGCCTCCGGCCCCGCCGCGACCCTACGTGCCCTCCTGCCGGACCGCGGCGTGCTCGTAGTAGCGGAAGACCAGGTCGGTCAGGGTAATGAAGCCCACCGCCTCGTTGCCGTCCACCACCACGCAGCGCGACAGGCCGAAGCGGCCGAGCAGGCGGATCGCGTACTTGATCTCCATGTCCGCGCTGACCGTGACCACGGGCTTGGACATGATCTCGTAGACGTTGACGCGGTCGGGCGAGCGATTCTCCGCGATCACCTTGTTGGCGATGTCGGAGACCACGACGAGGCCGTACTCGTCGCCGGGGCGACGGCGCCTGACCACGAGCGAGTGCACCCCCTTCTCGCGCATCCGCTCGAGCGCGTCGTGGACCGTGGCCATGCCGTCGATCGGCTCCGGCATGGGCGACATCACGGCGCGCACCGTGTTGGAGCGAAGCTCCCTCACGGGCGCTGCGGCGGTGCTCGCGTCGCTGCTCATATCTGGTCCTCGATCTCGTGCCTGATCTCGGCCATCTGGCTGGAGAGGCCGACCGCATCCTCGATGGCGATCTGGAACGCGACCCCGGTCCCCGACTTCTCCTCGAAGGCGCCTGCCGTCGCGATCCCCTCGAGCACGGCGCGGCTCATGTGCTCCTCGACGATGAAGAGCAGGATGTCCCGCTGGCCGGTCAGCTGCAAGCCGAGAAAGGTCCTCCCGGGCTGGAGCCCCTCGCCGCGGCAGCCGGTGACGATGGTGGCCCCGGTCGCGCCGCTGCTGCGGCCGGCGGCGAGAACGGAGTCGGTCTCGGAGGCGTCCACGAGGGCCATGATCAGCTTGAAGCGCATCGCTCAGGTTCCTTTCCGGGATGATCGGCGCTTGCGCGCGGCGTCGAGCGCCGACGACAGCAGGGCATAGCCCAGCACCGCAATGACGGCAAAAACGCATGCAAGTGCGATGAGGCCGAAGCCGTCGAGCAACGTGCTGCGGCCCGGCACGTTGGCGGCGAGGCCGAGGCCGAGCGCCGCGACCAGCGGCACGGTCACGGTCGACGACGTGACGCCGCCGGAATCGTAGGCCAGCGGGATGATGGTGCGGGCAGCGAAGAGCGTCTGCACGATCACGATGGCGTAGGCGGCCATGAACAGGTAGTGGAGCGGCAGCCCGGTGACGATGCGGACGCTCCCGAGCCCGACGCCGACCGCGACGCCCGTGGCCACCGCGATGCGCAGCCCCCAGGGCTTGATGGTTCCGCCGGAGACGGTGCCGGCCCTCTGGGCGACGGCGAGCAGCGCAGGCTCGGCGATGGTGGTGCCGAAGCCGATGGCGGCGGCGAAGGCGTAGATCCAGCCGTAGTCGAGCCAGTGGGCCTTGGCGCCCTCCGCCAGCCCGAGGAAGGCCGGGTCGGTGAGCTGCGCCGCCATGGTCTTGCCGAGCGGGAAGAGCGCCTCCTTCAGCCCGATCAGGAAGAGGACGAGGCCGATCACGACGTAGGCGAAGCCGACCGCCATCCTGCCGATGTTGGCGGGGCGCCGGCGCAGGACCACGATCTGGAAGAAGAGCACGAGCCCGATCAGCGGCGCGACATCGAGCATCGTGTCCAGCAGGGCGGCGGGAATGACGGTGAGCAGGTCGACCATGCCGCGCCTCAGAACACCATGCCGTAGACGAGCACGAAGATGATCGGCGTGAGGCTTGCGAAGGCGATCAGCCCGAAGCCGTCGATCATCGGGTTGCGCCCGCGGATGGCGGAGGCGAGGCCGACCCCCAGCGCCGTCACCATGGGCACGGTGATGGTCGACGTGGTGACCCCGCCGGAATCGTAGGCGATGCCCACGATCTCGTCCGGCGCCAGGAAGGTGAGGCCGACGGCGACGATGTAGCCGCCGATGATCCAGTAGTGCAGCGGCCAGCCCTTGAGGATGCGGAGCACGCCGATGGTGATGCCGACGCCCACCGAGAGCGCGACCGTGTAGCGCAGGCCGAGCGCATAGGACTCCATGGCGCCGGCTTCGGCCGCGACGACGCCGGCGCCGGCCGCGACGCGGGCGGCCTCGTCGGCCACGGCGATCAGCGCCGGCTCGGCCACCGTGGTGCCGAAGCCCAGCGCGAAGGCGAAGATCAGGAGCCAGACCAGGCTGCCCTTGAGCGCGAAGCCCTGGGCTAGGCTCTCGCCCAGCGGGAAGAGGCCCATCTCCAGGCCCTTGATGAAGAGCGCGAGCCCCAGCATCACGAGCACGAGCCCGCCCACCATGCCGCCGATATCGGGGAAGGGCTGGCGCAGGATCGCCACCTGGAAGATCGCGACCACGGCGATGATCGGCGCGAGGTCGCGCAGCGTGCCGAGCACCAGGCCGGCGAAGGAGAGGAGGCCCGCCGCGGTCCTGTTCTTCCTCAGGCGGGCAAGGGTGCGCAGCGCGTGCCGGCCGGCCTTGGTCTCGGCGTCTGCGGGCGCATCCATTGCGACTCGGGCTCCGCTTTCTTCGCCATATAATCACTTCCCGCGGCCCGGAAAAGACGGGCCGGGGCGGCGGAATCGAGATCGGGGCGCATTCCTGCTAGGTTTGGGCCAGGGTTGGCGATCGCCTCCGGGCCCGGAGCGATCGCGTCAGGGAATGGCGGGGGAGACCATGGCAATCGACATCAACTGCGACATGGGCGAGGCCTACAGCATCTACACCTGCGGCGACGACGAGGCGATCATGCCCTACATCACCTCGGCCAACGTCGCCTGCGGCTTCCACGCCTCCGACCCGGGGGTGATGCACGAGACCGTCGTGTTGGCGAAGCAGCATGGCGTGAAGGTCGGCGCCCACCCCTCCTTCCCCGACCGGGACGGCTTCGGCCGGCGCTTCATGAAGATGGAGCGCAAGGAGCTGCGCGACGCCATCATCTACCAGGTGGGGGCGCTCAAGGGCTTCCTCGACATGGAGGGGATGAAGCTCAACCACCTCAAGCCGCACGGCGCGCTCTACGGCGCCGCCTGGGTCGACGAGGACGTGGCGACCGCCTGCGCCGAGGCGGCGCAGGCCTTCGGCATCCCCATGTACGGCACCACCGGCACCATGCACGAGACCGTCTGGCCCGGCTACACCGAGGTGGTGTGGGAGATCTTCGCCGACCTCGACTACGACGACGAGGGCCGCTGCATCATCACCCGCGAGCACAAGTCGGTGGCGCCGGAGCGGGCGGTGGCGCAGATCATGCGCGTGGTCAACGACGGCGTGATCCGCTCGGTCAACGGCAAGGACGTGCCGACCAGGGCGGAGACGATCTGCGTCCACTCCGACACGCCGGGCGCGGTCGCGGTCGCCAGGGCCGTGCGCGAGGCGGTCGACCCCTGGATCGAGCGGGACGAGGGATGAGCACCGTGACAGCCCAGACCGAGACGCAGCCGGCCGCCGGGATGCTGGCCTCCAACTCGGCCATCGTCCAGGCCTACCGCGCCAGGACGCAGGCCTCGGCGGCGCTCGCGGCCGAGGCCAGGGAGCTGCTGCCCTCCGGCATCGTGCACGACGCGCGCCACCTCGAGCCCTACGGCATCTACGTCACGCGGGCCGAGGGCTCGCGCAAGTGGGACCGGGACGGCAACGAGTACGTCGACTACGCCGGCGGCCACGGCGCCCTGCTGCTGGGCCACGGCCGGCCGGAGGTGCTCGCCGCGATCGCGGACGCGCTGCCCGACGGCACCCATCCCGGCGCCAACCACGAGCGCGAGGTGCGCTGGGCGCAGATCGTGCGCGAGATGGTGCCGTGCGCGGAGCGCGTGCGCTTCACCTCGTCCGGCACCGAGGCGACCCACATGGCGCTGCGCCTCGCCCGCGCCCACACCGGCCGGCGCAAGGTCGTGCGCTTCAAGGGGCACTTCCACGGCTGGCACGACCACATGACCTCGGGCTACATGTCGCACTTCGACGGCGCGCCGACCGCGGGCGTGCTGCCCGAGCTCGCGGCCCAGGTGGTGCTGCTGCCGCCCGGCGACGAGGCGGCCGCGCGCGAAGCCTTCGAGGCCGACGACGGCATCGCCGCGGCGATCCTGGAGCCCACCGGCGGCTCCTTCGGCCTCGTGCCGCACGACTTTTCGTTCCTCGCCTTCCTGCGCGAGCTGACGGCGCAGCACGGCGCGGCGCTAATCTTCGACGAGGTGATCACCGGCTTCCGCGTCTCCCCCGGCGGCGCGCAGGCGCACTTCGGCGTGACGCCGGACATGAGCACCCATGCCAAGATCGTCGCCGGCGGCCTGCCGGGCGGCGCCGTGGCCGGGCGCAAGGAGATTCTCGACGACCTCGACTTCTTCGCGGCGAAGGAAAGCGGCCGCGAGAAGATCTTCCACCCCGGCACCTTCAACGCGAACCCGGTCTCCGCCGCCGCCGGTACCGCCGCGCTCGAGATCGTGCGGGATTCGGACGCGTGCGAGCGGGCATCGGCCTTCGGTGCCGAGCTGCGCGCCGGCCTCAACGCGGTGCTGGAGGAGGAGAACGTGCCCTGGGCGGTCTACGGCACCTTCTCGTCCTTCCACCTCTTCATGAACCCGCGCGGGCGCGCGATCCGGCCCACCACCTTCGATCCGCTGGACTACGACTACACCGAGCTCAAGGAACGCCCGCCGGCGCTGGTGAACAAGATCCGCCTCGCACTGCTGGTGAACGGCGTGGACATCCAGGGCTGGCCCGGCGGCATGACGTCCGCCGCCAACGGCGCGGACGACCTGCCCGTCACCGTCGACGCCTTCCGCGAGACCATCCGCATGCTGCGCCGCGAGGGCGAGCTCTAGCCGGAGCAGCGGCGCCGGGCGGCATCGGCACAGGCGCGCGCATGGAGACGCTCGAACGCTTCGCCGAGGCGAAGCTCGCATCCTTGGCCGAGCGGCAGCTTCGGCGCACGCTGCACGAGACCGCGCCCTGCGGGCCCGTGGACGTGACGCGCGACGGGCGGGCGCTGATCTCGTTCTGCAGCAACGACTACCTCAACCTCTCGCAGCACCCGGCAGTCAAGCGGGCCGCGGTCGAGGCCACCGAGCGCTGGGGCGCCGGCGCCGGCGCGTCGCGGCTGGTGACCGGCAACCACCCCCTCTTCGCGGCACTGGAGGCGCGCCTCGCCCGGCTCAAGGGCACCGACGACGCCTGCGTGTTCGGCTCGGGCTACCTCGCCAACCTCGGCATCGTGCCGAGCCTGGTGGGCCGCGGCGACCTGATCCTCGCGGACGAGCTGAGCCACGCCTGCCTCCACGCGGGCGCGGCGCTCTCGCGCTCGCGCGTGGAGGTCTTCCGCCACAACGACCTGGCCCACGCGGAGGCGCTGCTGGGCGCGCACCGCGCCGGTCACGGGCGCGCGCTGCTGCTCACCGACGGCGTCTTCAGCATGGACGGCGACCTCGCCCCGGTGGCGGCGCTGGCGGAGATCGCGGCGGCGCACGACACCTGGCTGATGACCGACGATGCCCACGGCATCGGCGTGGTCGGCGGCGGGCGCGGCTCCAGCTTCGCGGGCGGCGCCAGGGCCGACGTGCCGCTGCAGATGGGCACGCTGTCCAAGGCGGTGGGCAGCTACGGCGGCTACCTCTGCGCGGCGCAGCCGGTCATCGACCTGATCCGCACCCGCGCGCGCCCCTTCATCTACTCCACCGGCCTGCCGCCCGGCACGGTGGCGGCCAGCATCGCGGCTCTCGACCTGATCGAGACCGACCGCGAACTGGTGGCGGCGCCGCTGCGCAAGGCCGCGCTCTTCTGCGCCCGGCTCAACCTGCCGGCGCCGGAGAGCTGCATCGTGCCGATCCTGCTCGGCGCGCCGGAGCGCGCGCTCGCCGCCTCGCGCCTGCTGGAGGACGAGGGCTTTCTCGTCACCGCCATCAGGCCGCCGACGGTGCCGGAGGGCACGGCGCGGCTGCGGCTCACCTTCAGCGCCGGCCACGACGATGCCGACATCGAACGGCTCGCGGCCATCGTCGCCGCGCGTATCCTCGACCGGGGCGAGCGGGAGGCGCCATGAGCACCCTCTTCGTCACCGCCACCGGTACGGAGATCGGCAAGACCCTCGTCACGGCCGCGCTCTGCCGCGAGCTGCGCGCCGCAGGCCGCCCGGTGCGCGCACTCAAGCCGGTGCTGAGCGGTTACGACCCGGCGGCGCTTGCCGAGAGCGACCCCGGCGTGCTGCTCGCGAGCCTGGGCGAGGCGGTAACGGAGCAAGCGGTGGCAGCGATCACGCCCTGGCGCTTCGCCGCCCCGCTCTCGCCCGACATGGCAGCGGCGCGCGAGGGGCGCCGTCTCGACCTCGCGGAGATCGTCGCTTTCTGCCGCGCGGCCGAGGGCGACCCGCTGCTGGTGGAGGGCATCGGCGGCGCCATGGTGCCGCTGAACGAGGCGCACACGGTGCTTGACTGGATCGCGGCGCTGGAGGCGCCCGCGCTGGTGGTGGCGGGCAGCTACCTCGGCACCATCAGCCACACGCTCACCACCCTCGCCGCCATGCGCGGGCGCGGCGTCGAGGTCGCCGGCCTCGTCATCAGCGAATCGCCCGAGAGCCCGGTCCCGCCCGCCGAGACCGCGGAAACCATCGCCCGGCACGCAGGCCCCCTCTCCATCGCCATCCTGCCCCGCCTCCCCGCCGGCCCCGAGCCCTGGCGCACCGCCCCGCCCCTAGCCGCAACGCTCGGCCTCCTGAGCGACTGAGCGGCCACAGTCCCGAACCGAATTGGCACGGCCCGTTGTCGTGACGCAGTTGGGAGTGGTAAGCTGCGGCATCGACTGACCCTAAATACCCCACGACACTCCGCTGCTTTTGCCGCACGTGTATTATCGTGGGATTCATAATCACAACGGAGTCAATGTATGTCGTATCAAACCCCTGTGACGATTGAAAGCACGCTTCAACAGATCGAGCACCACGAGATCGTCCTGCCTGCAATTCAACGTGAGTTCGTCTGGCAGCCGGAGCAAATCTGCACTCTGTTCGACAGCCTGATGCAAGGATATCCCTTTGGCACATTCCTTTACTGGAAGGTTAATCAAGAGCACAACAACCGTTACCAGTTCTATGACTTCGTGCTCGACTACCACGAGCGTGATCGGCCACACTGCCCCCGAATCGGCGAAATGCCGAACCGCGATGTCGTTGCGGTTCTTGACGGCCAGCAACGTCTCACCGCCCTGAACATCGGCCTTCGCGGTTCTTTGGCGAAGAAGCTGCCATACAAGCGTTGGAGCAGCAACGATGCCTTTCCCACGCAATATCTTTATCTGAACCTGCTCTGGACACCATCTGACGACGATGACGTTGGGATGCGTTACCAGTTCGAATTTCTAACATCTGAACAGGTCAGCTCGCGAGACGGATGCTGGTTCCGGGTATGCGACGTGCTTACCTTGGAGGACAGCGGTCCGGCGATGACCGCTTGGCTCGAAGGGTGCGACCTTGAACAGCCCATCTCGGGCGCCCATAAAATTTTGCACCGTTTGTTTGAAGTAATCCGCAACTTGGCGTTGGTTTCCTTCTACGAAGAACGAAGTCAAGAACTGGAGAAAGTTCTTCAGATATTCATACGCACCAATAGCGGTGGAACAGTCCTGTCGTATTCGGACCTCCTTCTTTCCGTGGCTGTGGCTCAGTGGTCTTCAAACGCTCGCGAAGAGATACACCAGTTGGTCGACGACCTGAACAAGACAGGCTCAGGTTTCGACTTCTCTAAGGATTGGGTACTAAAGGCTGGCCTGATGCTCAGCGACATTGGAAGAGTCGGCTTCAAGGTCGACAACTTCAACCGCCACAACATGGAGATCTTGGAGAGTCGCTGGCCGGCAATCAAAGAGGCCCTGACCCTCACAGTCGAGCTTGTTTCTGGCTTCGGTTTCAATGGCTCAACCCTGAGAGCCGATAGCGCGCTCCTCCCAATCGCCTACTATCTATACGCGAGACAGGCCGAAGGCCGCTATCTCACAGAACAAACATCCGAAGCCGACCGTGAGGCGATTCGCCGCTGGTTGATCGCGAGTCTTCTCAAGCCTTCCGGAATCTGGGGAAGCGGACTTGACACGCTACTCACTGCTCTTCGGCAGGCCATCCGGCAATGTCACACAAGCTTTCCGACACGCGAAATCGGGGAGATAATGCGATCGCGTGGAAAGCCCTTGACCTTCGATGGCGACGAAATAGACGACTTGACCGAAATTCGGTTTGGCGACAAGCGCACCTTCTCGCTACTGTCGCTCGTTTTCCCACACCTGGACCTTCGACAGCACTTCCACATCGATCATGTGTTTCCCAAATCCCGCTTCACGAAAGCGAGGCTGGGCACTCTGGAGCTCTCCGAAGAAAAGATCCAAAATCTTCAAGATTCGTCAGACCGACTTCCGAACCTTCAACTGCTCGAAGGACATGAGAACCTGCAAAAAAGAGCCATGTTTCCCGCCGAGTGGCTCCAGACTTTCAGCACCGACGAAGCACGCCGAAATTACGCTATAACCCACCTGTTGGGTGAGGTGCCAGACAAGATAGACGGTTTTGAGTCCTTCTATGAGGCGCGACGGCAACGACTCAGAGGCAAAATCGCCGAGTTGCTGGACTGAAGCGCATTATGGCACAGCGGTTTTCCGAGCACTCCCGATCCCTGGCGCGCGGTGACGCCACTCGCCGGCAGTGTGGACCTCTGAAGCAACAGAGTGGTCCTCAAAGGAACCTGTTGGCGGCGGGGAAGCCGCGGGGGGCGGCGCGGCCGGCCTGGCCGCGCTTGCCGCGCCAGTCGTCGAGCGCGGTCTCGGTGCGGACGCCGGCGCCGGAACGCCAGCGCAGGCCCTCTGCGCTATCGAACACCTGCACGTCGCTGAGCGTCGCATCGCGGTAGCGTTGCAGGATGACGCCGCGGCCCCGCGCCATGGTGGGCACGTCGGCGGCCGGGAAAATCAGCAGGCGCCGGTTGGTGCCCACCACGGCCACCGTGTCCCCGGTGGCCTCCACGCACACCGTGGCCTCCGCGCCCGCCGCCGGGTTGAGCACCTGCCGGCCCGTCCGCGTCTGGGCCACCGCCTCGTCCTCGGGCACGAGGAAGCCGCGCCCGTCGCTCGCCGCCACCAGCAGGCGCCGCCCCGGCCGGTGGGCAAAGAGCGCGACCGGCTCGTGGTCGTTGCCGAGGTCGACCATGAGGCGCACCGGCTCGCCGAAGCCGCGCCCGCCGGGCAGCCTGTCCGCCGCCAGCGTGTAGAAGCGCCCGTTGCTGGCGAAGAGCAGCAGCCTGTCCGTAGTCTCGGCGTGGAAGCGGAAGCGCTCGCGGTCGCCTTCCTTGTAGCGCACCGCCGCGTCCGCTCCCGCGTGGCCCTTGACCGCGCGGATCCAGCCCTTGGCCGAGCAGATCACGGTGATCGGCTCGCGCTCCACCAGCGCGTCCGCCGGCACCTCCCTGGGCGCGGGCGCGCTGTCGATGGCGGTGCGGCGCGCGCCGAGCTCGGTCTCCTGCCCGAAGCGTCGCTTGATCTCCGCGATCTCGGCGGCGAGCACGGTCTTCTGCCGGCGCGTGCTCTGCGCGAGCTTCTCGAGTCCCGCGCGCTCGGCCTCCAGCGCTTCGTGCTCGCGCCTGATCTCGGCCTCCTCCAGCCGGCGCAGCGCGCGCAGGCGCATGTTGAGGATCGCGTCGGCCTGCACCTCGCCGATCCCGAACGCGCTCATGAGGGCGGCTTTCGGCTCGTCCTCCTCGCGCACGATGCGGATCACCTCGTCGAGGTTGAGGTAGGCCGTGAGGTAGCCGCCCAGCACGTCCAGCCGGCGCGCGATCGCGTCGAGGCGGTGGGCGGTGCGCCGCAGCAGCACCGCGCGCCGGTGGTCGAGGAAGGCCCGCAAGACCTGCCGGAGCGTCATCACGCGCGGGACGCCGGCTGCGTCCAGCACGTTCATGTTGAGGCCGATGCGGGTCTCCAGCTCGGTCTGGCGGAAGAGCATCTCCATCAGCAGCCCGGGCTCGACGGTACGGCTGCGGGGCTCCAGCACGATCCGCACGTCCTCGGCGGATTCGTCGCGCACGTCGGCGAGCAGCGCCAGCTTCTTCGCCTGCAGCAGCTCGGCGATGCGCTCGATCAGCCGCGCCTTCTGCACCTGCCAGGGGATCTCGGTGACCACCACCTGGTACTGGCCGCGGCCCAGGTCCTCCCGCTCCCAGCGCGCGCGCAGGCGGAAGCCCCCGCGCCCGGTCGCGTAGGCTTCGGCGATTTGCCTAGGGTCCTCTACCAGCACGCCGCCGGTAGGGAAGTCGGGGCCGGGCACCAGCGCCACCAGCGCCTCGTCCGAGAGCTTCGGCTCCTTGAGCAGCGCGGCGAGCGCGTCGCAGAGCTCGCCCGCGTTGTGCGGCGGGATGCTGGTGGCGAGCCCCACGGCGATGCCGGTCGCACCGTTGGCCAGCAGGTTGGGGAAGGCCGCCGGCAGCACCACCGGCTCCTCGTCGCCGCCGTCGTAGGTCTCGCGGAAGTCGGCGGCATCCTCGTCGAGGCCGTCCAGCAGCGCCTGCGCGACCTCGGTGAGCCTGGCCTCGGTGTAGCGCATGGCCGCGGCGTTGTCGCCGTCGACGTTGCCGAAGTTGCCCTGCCCTTCCACCAGGCTGTAGCGCGCGGCGAAGGTCTGGGCGAGGCGCACCAGGGCGTCGTAGACCGCGGCGTCGCCGTGCGGGTGGTACTTGCCGATCACGTCGCCCACCACGCGCGCGCACTTCTTGAAGCCCGCGTCGGGGTCGAGCCTGAGCGCCCGCATGGCGTAGAGCAGGCGGCGCTGCACCGGCTTGAGGCCGTCGCGCACGTCGGGCAGCGAGCGCGCGGTGATGGTGGAGAGCGCATAGGCCAGGTAGCGCTCGCTCAGCGCATCGCTGAGCGGCACCGGCTGCACCGTGCCGTCCGCCGCCTCGTCTGCGAGTCGCGCCATGGCGTGCGCTATAGCACAGGCTAGGCCGAGTCGGCGTCAGCCCCCGGGTTGCAGGCGGTCGATGAAGCGCTCGCGGGCGGCGGGCATGCGTCCGCCCTGCTCCGCGAACACGTGCTTCTCCAGGAACCAGCCGGTGAGGCGGAGGCCCGCGACGATGTCGGCGGCGCCGGCGGGGCCGTACTCCTCTCCGGCGAGGAAGGGCGGGAGCGGCAGCAGCTTCGCGGCGTAGGGCGCGCCGGCCTTGCGCGAGACGGCGCGGCCCGAGCGGGGCGAAACGTAGGCCAGGCCCTCCGCCTCCCCCGTCACGGCGCAGGCCGCGAGGTCGAGGCCGAAGCCGAGCTCGGCCAGCAGCGCGAGCTCCCAGCGCACCACGCTCTCGGCCCAGTGCTGGTCGCCTTCGAGCGCGTCGAGCAGGGCCAGGGTGTCGCCATGGACCTGGGGGTAGGGATGGCGCTCGGGCAGCGTCGCCTCGGCCAGCGCGCAGATTGCGGCGAGCGCGGCGAGGCGCGGCGCATCGTCCAGCAGCAGGCTCGCCCGCGCCCGCACCAGCTCGCAGGTGTAACGGCCGAGGTGCTCCGCGAGGCGCGCGTTCCAGCGGGCCGCGAGCGTGTTGCCCGGCTGGTAGAGCCCCCGCGCCCGCCGTCCGCGCGCGCCGTGCACGAGGCCGGCGTGGCGGCCGTGATGCCGGGTGAGCAGCGAGACGACGGCGGCGTTCTCGCCGTGGCGACGGGCGGCGAGGACGATGCCCGTATCGCTCCACTCCATCCCCTGCCCCCGAATCGCCGCCGGCGCGAGCCTAACTGTGCAACCGGAAGCATAGGGTCTCCCACCTCCCCCTGTCCCCCTCCCCCACGGCGGTGGGGGAACGGGGCTGTAACGGCCTGATCTCCCTCTCCGCCCCCAAGCCACGCGAGCGGTGCGAGCGCCCGGC
>JAJDXK010000133.1 GCA_022823305.1 Alphaproteobacteria bacterium | reverse complement strand
GGGCGTCACGAGATTGGTGATGCCGGGGCCGTTCTGGCCGATGCACATGGCGATCTTGCCGGTAGCCCGGGTGTAGCCGTCGCACATGAAGCCGGCGTTGCTCTCGTGGGCCACGTCCCAGAAGGTGATCCCGGCCTTCGGGAAGAGGTCGGAGATCGGCATGAAGGCGGAGCCGATGATGCCGAACACGTGCTCGATCCCGTGCCGTTGCAGCACCTTCACGAAGGCTTCTTCAGTCGTCATTCTCATGTCAGTACGTTCCCGTTCCTTTCAATGCTGCACGGTTGCGATGCCCTGCCGTCGCGCGACCGGCCCGCTGCCCGGCGGGGGGGGGGCCGGGGCGTCAGCCCTTCCCCTTCCAGGGGATCAACCACGATTCGAGCAGGCGCATGAACATCTCGATGGCGAAGCCAATCGCGCCGATGATGATGATGCCGATCACCACCACGTCGGTCTGAAGGAAGTTCTTCGCGATCATCATCATCGAGCCGACCCCCTGGTCCGCCGCGACCAGCTCGGCGGCCACCAGCGTCCCCCAGCACACGCCCATGGAAGTCCGGAGCCCCGTGAATATCTCCGGCAGGGCGTTCGGCAGGATGACGTAGCGCAGCACCTGGAACTTCGAGGCGCCCAGCGAGTAGGCCGCGTGAACCTTGGAGATCTGCACCGAGTTCACGCCGGCCCGGGCCGCGATCAGCATGATGAAGAGCGCGGCCAGGAAGAGCAGGAAGATCTTGGCGACCTCATCGATCCCCAGCCACAGGATCACCAGCGGGATGAGCGCCAGCGGCGGGATCGGGCGGATGAACTCGACGATGGGATCGAAGAGTCCGCGCGCAACCGAGTTGAGCCCCATGGCGAAGCCGAGCGGAATACCGACGATCGCGCCGATGATGACGCCGAGGAGCACGCGCTTGACCGAGGTCCCCACATGCTCCCAGAGCGAGATGTTGCGATAGCCGTCCACGAAGAGGCTGACGAAGCGGTCGACCACGCCGGGCCGAGCCCGATCGGGGTTGTCCCAGGGATAGAGACTGCCTTCGAGCGGCGGCCAGAAGAGGGGATCGATGATCCCGCCGATGGTCGCGATCCACCAGGCCAGGATCAGCAGGATCAGGGTCAGGACCGACCACAGGCGGCCCGAGTTCACAGCAGAGGCATCGCCGAACTTGACGGTCTTCTGCCGGGTGAAGCTGTTGTCCGCGATGCCGAGCCAGATGCCCCATCGTGAGGGTTGTCTGCCTTGCTTGCGCTCTGCCACGGTCTGCTCGTCAGCGCCTGTCCGCACCGCCCATGATCTCCTCCTCCATCTCCCAGATCATGGAGAGGATCTCCTCGCGAGCGGAGATGAAGTCGGGCTCGGCCTTGATCGCACGCGCATCCCCTTCCACCCCCTGCTCGGCGAAGGGGAGGGCGTACTCCTTGTGAATGCGGCCGGGGCGCGGCGCCATGACCACCAGGCGTTCACCGAGGAAGAGCGCCTCCTCCACGGAGTGGGTGATGAGGATGATGGTCTTGCCGGTCTCCTTCCACAGCTTGAGCACCAATCCCTGCATCTTCTCGCGCGTCAGCGCGTCGAGGGCGCCCAGAGGCTCGTCCATCAGGATCACGTCCGGGTCGTTGGCGAGGCACCGCGCCAGCGCCACGCGCTGCTGCATGCCGCCCGAGAGCTGATAGACCGGCTTGTCCGCGAATCCCTGCAGCGCCACGGTGTCGAGCAGGCGGCGGACCGTTTCCTTGATCCGGGCGCGGGGCACGCCGCACATGCGCGGGCCGAAGCTCACGTTCTGGGCGACCGTCATCCATTCGAAGAGCGCACCCTGCTGGAACACCACGCCGCGCTCCTTGTGCGGGCCGGTCACCTGATGGCCGTTGAGAAGCGCCTAGCCTGCGGTCGGCGCCAGGAATCCGCCGACGATGTTGAGCAGCGTTGTCTTGCCGCAGCCAGAGGGCCCCAGCACGGCCATCAGCTCGCCGGGCTTGAGGTGCAGCGAGACGTCCTGGAGGGCGTGGACCTTGCCCCCGTCGGGCAGGGTGAAGACCATCGAGACATTGTCGATGACGAGGCCGTCCATCACCCGCCCTTCTTTCCGGGTCCGAAAAGACCTGGACCGTAACAGCCGCAGGCTCTCCGCGCCACGAACGCACGGCTTCGCCCCCACCCCGCCAGGGGCGAGGACCGGCTGCCGACAGCGGGGAGTTTTCCCTGCCTCCCCGGTGGCCGGGGGAGGCAGGGATGAACTGCGCCGCCGCGGCCCTTCGGCCGCAATCGCGCTCAGTCGAGCCTAGAGGAAGCTGTCGTCGATCGCGGAGTCGTAGCTGTCGAGCGCCCGCTCAAGCTGACCCTGCTGGACGAAGAAGTCCGCCACCTCCTTGGTGAAGGCCTGAACGGTGCCGCCCATCCAGGCTTCCGACTTCTGGTCCGCCGCAGACGGGAACGAGAACATGGCCAGCATGTCTTCCGTCGCGGCGAGGTCCATGCCGGCGGCGGTGGAGATGGTCTCCACGAACGGTCCCGAATCTGCGTTGTAGGCCGCGTTCGCCTCGTCGGTGACCTGCATGAACTTCTTCAGGAGGTCGGGATGGTTGTTGGCGAAGTCCTCGGTCACCGAGACCACGTCGAAGACGCGAATGCCGATCGCCTCCTGCTCCGCCGGGGTCATCAGTTCGTCGCCGTACTCCTTCATCCGCTGGAGCGGGCCGCCGAAGGCGCAGGCCGCAGCGACGTCTCCGCGCGCAAGCGCGACCGAGGCGTCGGCGCCGTTCATCTGCACCATGTCGACCTTCGAGGCGTCGACCCCCAGATGATCCAGCGTGCGCAGGAGCTTGTAGTGGGTCACGTTGCCGATCGGGGTCGCGATCTGCTTCCCTTCCAGCTCGCTCGCATTCGCCTGCGTGATGCCGGTGTCGGCGTGGACCACGCAGTTGTCGGCCTCGGCGTAGCTCACCGCCACGCCGACGAGCTTGAGAGGCAGCCCGTTGGTGACCGCGACCACCCACGGAACCAGCCCCTGGGAATAGGCGATCTGCACGTCGCCGGAGACCATCGCCTGGCTCATCTCGTTGCCGTTGCCGAAGGCGCGCCATTCCACCTCGACGCCCATCGCCTCGTCATAGGTCTTCTCGAGCTGCGCAACCTGGTTCGCGGTCGGCCACTCCAGGAAGTAGGCCACCGTGATCTTGTCGAGGGCAGACGCGGACGATGCGAACAGCATCGCGACCCCCGCTGCGACGACCGCCATGAATCCGGTGCGTTTCATGCCGATTTCTCCTTTCGATGCGCAATTTCTGCGATTTGAATGTCCGCGATACGTCCGGGATTGCTTGCCGATGCGGTCATAGCAACCTCTCGCCATCGCCTCCGGGCCCCAATCCGGTACGCACGCGGCCCCGCCCCCCGTGACTGCCCTAACCGGCATCAGCAACTGAAACCGGTTACATCGTGCAAATGTAGCACTTGTGACCGGTTACAGGAAGCCTGTTGCAGGGCTCAACGGCCAAGGAAGGCACGAGGGCCACCAAGAAGAACGAGTCTTTCGCTCATTCGCCGACGCAGGCGCATGCACCGGGTGGGGAGCGTGTCCGGTATTCAGGTCGGGGAGGCCGTTCTCAAGGCGCTGCAGTGCGCCGGCGCAGGGCAAGGGAGCGTTGCCGGTCTCGTGATCCCCTTCTGCACCCCGATGCTTGACTGATTCATCGCCGAACGACAGAAACTCGAGACTTTGGGATATACTGCGGGTGCATGGGCGGCTCTGCCGGGCCGGGCGCCGCTCCGGTCGCCGCGTTCGCAGGAGGCGCACCCGGCCCACTGCAACTGGGGCCGTGCAGGACTCGGCAGAGTTCCCTTGGCAAAGGCGCGAATGGCGCCCGCTGCACAATAGGCACCGGAGCCGGAATGCCCGAACGCACGCCACTGCAGAGCAAACAATCCTCGGGAAGAATCACCTTGCGGGATGTTGCGCGCGAGGCCGGGGTCTCGATCGCCACCGCATCGCGGGTCCTGAACGGCTCGCCATCCGTTTCGCCGGAAACCCGCGAGGACGTGCTGCGGGTCTTCGCCAGGCTCGACTTCGCGCCCGACCCGCTCGCGCGCGCGCTCAACGCAGGCGGAACCAACACGGTTGGCGCGGTGATTCCCAACATCAATCACGCGATCTTCGCGGCGTTCCTGGAAGCGCTGGAGGCCAGGCTGGACGCCAACGGCTATCGCCTGCTCATCGCCACGACCGGCATGGACCCCCGCGTGGAACTCGAGCGCGCCCGATCGCTGCTCGAAATGGGCGCGAGAGCGCTGATCGTTACCGGGCTGGACCACGAACCTGAACTCACCGGCCTGGCCCGGCGCTTCGGGGCGCCCGTGGTCGCGACGTCGATCTATGAAGCCTCCGCCCCGCTGCCGACCATCGGCTACGACAACGTCGAGCTCGGGCGCCAGGCCATGCGGCATCTGCTCGACCTCGGCCACAGGGATGTCGCCCTGGTTTCCGGGCCCACGGCGCAGAACGATCGAGCCCGGTTCAGAATTCTCGGCGCGGAATCCGTCGAGGGCGTGGGTTCGCTGCGAAAGATCGAGACCGAGCTGAGCGTCGGGGGCGGCGTCGCTGCCGCGAGGCAGGCGCTGGCGTGGAGCCGGCGGCCCACGGCGCTGCTTTGCGTCACCGATCTCGTTGCGCTCGGGGCGATGTTCGAGCTTCAGCGGAGCGGCCTCATTCTGCCCCGGGACATGTCGATCATGGGGTTCGATCACATCTCCTGGTCCGAACACAGCCATCCGCGCTTGACCTGCATAAGCTTGCCCGTCGCCGCGATGGGCCGGGAGTCCGCGCAGGCGATCTGCGACTTTCTCGAAAAAGGCACACCGATTCCCTCGGTCCAGCTGCGGGGCGAGATCAAGGTGCGCGGCTCCACGTGCGGACCGCTGGACGTGTCCTGAAGCTCACAAAGGCCTGAGCCAGCCGCGCACGGCCAGCGACGTACTTCCCATGCGGTTGAACAGAGCCGTCCGTCCCGGGGCTAGCGGCCGCGGCGTCCGCCTTGACGCGAGTTCGCACGCGCAAACCCCATTGCGGCGATTCTCCCCAATGTTGGGGATGTGCGGAGGCAGCAAGCCGCATACCCTTCAAGCTGTACCGGTACAGCCGAGAGCCGTCTCGACGACATCTGCACGCGTCGCGGCGAGGCATACCGGCAACATGGGAGGACAAATGCCGCTGCACATGGCGGTTGTCGAGCTTGTCGAACGGTCGCAAGCGAAGATGCCGTCATGAGCGAAGCGGAGGCGTTCGAGCGCATCCTCGCCTCGTTGCACGAGGCGGCGCTCGATCCTGCCCGCTGGCCGGGCGCCTCGGCGCTGATCGACGAAGCCCTCGGCACGCACGGCAACACTCTGGCGTGCGGTGGCGGAGAGTCGGAAGAAGCCTTCCGGGTCTACTACCTTTGGATTTACCACCGTGGCCAACGGCGCCGGGATCTGGAGCGCCCCTGGTTGGGGCGTCACCTTCCCCTGGACGAGCGGCTGCCCCGCCTGCGGCGTCTCCCCTACGACCGGTTGTTCCACGTCACCGACCTCTACACCCAGGAGGAGCTGCGGACCTCCGAGGCATACAACGCGCTGCGGACCCTCGCCCATGCCGGGAACGCGATCGACGTGCGCCTGCGAGGGCCCGACGGCTCGCGCATCCTGTGGGAAGTCAACGACCCGGTGGACGGAGAGGGCTGGTCGTCCGCGCAACTCGACCGGGTCCGGCTTCTCATGCCCCATATCCGTCTGACCGCATGCGTGCAGCAGACGCTGACCGGTGCCCACGCTCTGGGCGCGACGCTTACGGAGCTGCTCGACACCACCGGAGTCGGTATCATCCAGCTCGACGCGCGCGGGCGGATCGTGGCGGCCAACGACTGCGCCCGCGACGTGTTGCGGGCCGGCGACGGCCTGGTCGACAGGGGCGGGTTCCTGTTCGCCCGCACGCCCAGGGACGACGCTCGCCTCCAGTCGCTGCTGGCGTGCGCGCTGCCGCAGTTCGGGACGCAGGGCGCAGGGGGCTCGACGACGGTGAGGCGCCTCGGCGGCCTGGCGCCGCTCGTGCTGCATGTGAACCCCGTAGGCCCGCAGGAAGCGGAATCCCGGATGTGGCCCGTCGCGGCGCTCGTGCTGGTCGTGGACCCGGCGACGGGAACCCGCATTGATCCGGCTGCGGCTGCGGCCGCCCTCGACCTCACGCCGATGGAGAGCCGGGTGGCGGTGATGCTGGCCAGGGGCATGACCGTGCGCCAGATCGTCGCGGCGACGGGCCGCAAGGAGAGCACGATCCGCTCCCACGTGAAGCACATCCTGGCCAAGCACGGATTCTCGCGGCAGGCGGAGCTGGTGCGGTTGGTTCTGTCCCTCGCCGACGCCCCGGAGGCTCGACGCTGAGGGCGGAAGCAGGGCGGCGCTGACGTCGTTCGTCCTCGGCGCGAGCGCCGGGGTGGAGCGTTCGGTCTCCGGCGCGGCACGGCGCGCTCTGCCGCCAGCGTCGACGAAGAGGGCCGTATCGTCTACCGGGACATCGCGATCGACGGGCGCGACCTTCTCTCCTTCGACAAGGCCGCCGTGCGGGACGGCTTCGGCCGGACGGAGACCCTCGCGGGCGTCCACGAGGGCCTCGCGTTCTGAGCGATCCGCCGGTGTCCCGGTTCGAGGGAAGCGACGGGCGCGAGGGCGGTGAAGGTTTTGGCGGCGAGATCGAGAATCCGCCTTCAAATCCCCAGCGCGCAGCCGTCCTTGCGTGGGTCGGAGCCGCCGGTGAGCACGCCGCTCTCGCGGTCGATGCGGATCGCCTGGCCGCCGCCGTGGGGGACGCCCGCCCACGCGACATCGTGGCCGAGGGCCGCAAGCGCCTGCGCGGTCGTCTCGGCGATGGTGGTCTCGAGCGCGAGCACGCCGCCGAAGTGAAAGGCGCGGGGGCAGTCGAGCGCCGCCTGCGGGTCCATTTCGTAGTCGATCACGTTGGTGAGGAAGTGGGCGTGGCCGCAGGCCTGGAAGTGCCCGCCCATCACGCCGAAGGGCATCACCGCATGGTCTCCCTCGCCCACCATGCCGGGGATGATGGTGTGCATCGGCCGCTTGCCGCCCGCGATGCCATTGGGGTGAGAGGCATCGATGACGAAGCTCGCGCCCCGGTTCTGCAGCATGACGCCGGAGGGCGTGCAGAGGCCGGAGCCGAAGGCCGCGAACAGCGAGTTGATGAAGGAGATCGCGTTGCCGTCGGCGTCCACCACGGTGAGGTAGACGGTATCGCCGTGGGCCGGATAGCCCGGCGGCAGCTCCGGCGGCATGGCGCGCTCGGCGCTGATGTGGCGGCGCATGGCGTCAGCGTATTGGGTCGAGAGCAGGACGTCGGTGGGCACGTCCACCGCGTCGGGGTCGGCGATCAGCGCGGCGCGGTCGCGGTAGCCGAGGCGCGTGGCCTCCGCCTCCAGGTGCAGGCGCTCGGATCCCACCGGGTCGAGGCCGGTGAGGTCGAAGCCCTCGAGGATGTTGAGGATGAGCAGGGCGATGACCCCCTGCCCGTTGGGCGGGCATTCGTAGATGTCGAAGCCGCGGTAGTTCGTGCTGATCGGCGCGACCTCCTGCGGCGCGAAGGCGGCGAGGTCGTCCGCCGTCATCAGGCCGCCGTGGGCGGCGAGATGGGCCGCGATCTCGTCGGCGATGACGCCCTTGTAGAAGGCCTCGGCGCCCTCCTTCGCGATCAGGCGCAGGGTCCGGGCCAGCGCCGGAAGCCGGTGCAGGTCGCCGGCCCGGGGCGCGTGCCCGCCGGGCAGGTAGATGGCGCGGGCGTTCTCGCAGGCCTGCAGCTTGTCCGCGTTCGCGGCCCAGTCGTGGGCGACGCGGCTGTGGACGACGAAGCCCTCCTTGGCGTAGCGGATGGCGGGCTGCAGCACCGCATCCAGCCCCATGCTGCCGTGCTGCTCCAGCAGCCATGACCAGGTGCCGACCGCGCCCGGCACGGTGACGGCATGCGCGCTCTCGAAGTCGATGGCGTCGATCCCTTGCGCCTGGAACCAGTCGACGCGCGCCGCCGCCGGCGCCCGGCCCGAGCCGTTGACGGCGACTGGCGGCACCCGGCCGCCCGGAGCGTAGAGGGCGAAGCAGTCGCCGCCGATGCCGGTCGACTGCGGCTCGACCACACCCTGCACGGCACATGCCGCAATCGCCGCGTCGACGGCGTTTCCGCCCGCGCGCAGGATCTCGACGGCAGTCACCGTGGCCAGCGGGTGCGAGGTGGCCGCCATGCCGCGCGTGCCGTGAACCATGGACCGCCCCGGCTGCTGAAAGTCCCTCATGGGCCGTACCCTCCCGCCTGCGCGCCGCTGCGATGAAGGCGCTGCCGGGGTTGTAGACCCTTTGGCGCGCGCACGAAACGGCTGCGGACTGGAAACCGGTCCCGGCGGTGGCGCAAGAATTCTATTGCCTCATCCGTCAAGTGTTGTCGTAATTTGAACAGAGGGCGCGGGCGGGCGCCGTTGGGGCGCCACCCGATGCCGTGGGGAGACGCCAAAGCGGCGGCGAAGCCATGCGCACCAGCGATCCCGGCTGCCAATTCGGCTTCCTGATGGTCCCGAAATTCTCGCTCGGCGCGCTCTCCAGCGCGATCGAGCCGCTCCGGCTCGCCAACTACATGAGCGGCCGGAAGCTCTACGAATGGCGCACGCTCTCCGCAGACGGCGAAGCCGTGGCCTCGTCGGCCGGGCTCAGCGTCGCCGCCGACCTCTCGGTGGGGAGTACGGAGGAACGCCTGTCGACGGTCTTCGTCTGCGGCGGAATCGACACCCACCTCTTCGAGGACGCGCGGCTGGCGATATGGCTGCGGCAGATCGAGCGGCGCGGCTCGAACCTGGGCGCGCTTTGCACCGGCAGCCACGTCCTCGCGCGCCTCGGTCTGCTCGACGGCTATCGCTGCACCATTCACTGGGAGAACCTGCCCGGGTTCGTCGAGGACTTTCCCGACATCGAGGTGAGCGAGGACATTTTCGTGATCGACCGCAGCCGCTATACCTGCGCGGGCGGCATGGCGGCGTCGGACATGATGCTCAGCTTCATCAACCGCGACCACGGCTACGAGCTCGCCGCGGCGGTCTCCGAAGCGCTGGTGTGCGAGCGGATCAGGGGCGAGGACGACCACCAGAGAATGGCGCTGCGCCTGCGCCTCGCGGTCAGCCAGCCCAAGCTGCTGTCCAGCATCAACGTGATGTCGGAGAACATCGAGACACCGCTCAGCCAGACCGAGCTGGCCCGCGCGATCGGCCTCTCGACCCGCCAGCTCGAACGGCTCTTCCTCAAGTACCTGAACTGCACGCCGAGCCGCTATTACCTGGAGATGCGGCTCAACCGGGCGCGCGCCCTGCTGCAGCAGACCTGCATGTCGGTGACCAACGTGGCGCTGGCCACGGGCTTCGTCTCGGCCTCGCACTTCTCGAAGTCGTATCGCCTGCACTTCGGACACGCGCCGCGCGACACCAAGCGGCTGGCCAGCGGGTCGACGCCCTTCCGCGCGCACGACGCCGTCCTGCCTGCATCGGAGCCCGTGTCGAGCGCCCTTTCGTGAGAACGAGCCCCCGCGCCGCAGCGGCGCGGCCGCGGCAGGCGATATCGCGGGCTTTGTCGCTTGTCAGCAAGCCGATGACGCGTCTTGAACAGCCCGCCCGCCCGCGTATGGTTGAAGAGAGAGCAGGCTTCAGGGACTGAGCCGCGCCCCTGCGAGACGGGTCCGCCCCCGCAGGGCTCGGCCCCCGAGTGATCGTCTAGCGCCGCCATTGCCCGGATCAGGACAGAGCCCATGCCGGACGACGAGATCATTCTCAGCGAGCTGAGCGACGCCGACCTCGTCGAGCAGATGCACGACGACCTCTACGACGGCCTCAAGGAGGAGATCGAGGAGAGCGTCAACATCCTGCTGGAGCGCGGCTGGGTGCCCTACACGATCCTCACCGACGCGCTGGTCGAGGGCATGCGCATTGTCGGCATCGACTTCCGCGACGGCATCCTCTTCGTGCCCGAGGTGCTCAAGTCCGCCAACGCCATGAAGGGCGGCATGGCCATCCTGCGCCCGCTGCTGGCGGAGACCGGCGCGCCCCGCGCCGGCAAGATGGTCATCGGCACCGTCAAGGGCGACATCCACGACATCGGCAAGAACCTGGTGACGATGATGATGGAGGGCGCCGGCTTCGAGGTGATCGACCTCGGCATCAACAACCCGGTCGAGAACTACCTCGATGCGCTGGAGGAGCACCAGCCGGACATCCTCGGCATGTCGGCGCTGCTGACCACGACCATGCCCTACATGAAGGTCGTGATCGATACGATGAAGCAGAAGGGCATCCGCGACGACTACCTGGTGATGGTGGGCGGCGCGCCGCTGAACCAGGAGTTCGCGGAGGCGGTCGGCGCCGACGCCTACTGCTCCGATGCCGCGATCACGGTGGAGACGGCGAAGGAGCTGATGAAGCGCCGCCACAACCTGGGCGCGGCCGGTGCGGACGCCGCCTAGGCTCCGCCCATGACGACGCAAATGGCGACGCCTGAGCAGGCCGACCTCTCGGTCGACGCCGAGGCCGCGTTCGCGAGCGCCGGCCCCGCCCGTGCGCTCATCATCGCCTGCGGCGCGCTGGCGCGCGAGATCGTGGACTTCCGTGCCGCCAACGGCTTCGAGCACCTGGACATCACCTGCCTGCCCGCCAAGCTTCACAACAGGCCGCACCTGATCCCCGAAGCGGTGCGCGCAAAGATCCGCGCCAACAGGGACCGCTACCGGGCGATCTTCGTGGCCTACGGCGACTGCGGCACCGGCGGCCTGCTGGATGCGGTGATCGAGGAGGAGGGCGTCGAAAGAATCGACGGGCCGCACTGCTACGCCTTTTACACCGGCCAGGAGACATTTGCCGCCATCACCGACGACGACCCGACCCAGTTCTTCCTTACCGACTACATGGTGCGCCACTTCGACCGGCTCATCATCGAGGGGCTGGGCCTCGACCGTTGGCCGGAGCTGCGCGACGACTACTTCGGCAACTACACCAACTGCGTCTACATCTCCCAGGTCCGCGATGCCGGGCTGGAGGCCAAGGCCCGCGCGGCGGCCGATCGACTGGGTTTAGGCTACGTTCACCGCCATGTCGGCTACGGCGAGCTGGCGGGCTTCATGGAGGCGGCGGTCGCCGCCAGCGAGGACACCGAGGCGCCGTGACACGCACCGTCGTCAGCTCCGCCACCAGGGAAGTCGTGATCGGCTTCGACGAGCCCTTCTGCATCATCGGCGAGCGGATCAACCCCACCGGCCGCAAGCTGCTGATGGCAGAGATGGCGGCCGGCGACTATTCGCGGGTGGAGAAGGACGCGTTGGCCCAGGTCGCGGCCGGCGCCCACATGCTGGACGTCAACGCGGGCGTGCCGCTCGCCGACGAGCCGAAGATCCTCGCGGACTGCATCAAGCTGGTACAGTCGCTGGTCGACGTGCCGCTCTCCATCGACAGCTCCATCGTGGCCGCGCTGGAGGCCGGGCTCGAGGTCTACCAGGGCAAGCCTCTGCTCAACTCGGTGACCGGCGAGGAGGAGCGGCTGGAATCCGTCCTGCCGCTGGTGAAGAAGCACGGCTGCGCGGTCGTCGCCATCTCCAACGACGAGAGTGGCATCTCCGAAGACCCCGACGAGCGCTTCGCGATCGCGAAGAAGATCGTCGAGCGCGCCATGGACCACGGCATCCCCAGGGAGGACGTGGTGGTCGACCCGCTGGTCATGCCCATCGGCGCGATCAACAGTGCGGGAGTGCAGGCTTTCGCCATCATGCGCCGGCTCAAGGAGGAGCTCGGCGTCAACTCGACCTGCGGCGCGTCGAACATCGGCTTCGGCCTGCCCAACCGGCCGAGCGTGAACGCGGCCTTCCTCTGCATGGCGGCGCGCTCGGGCCTGACCTCGGCCATCATGAACCCGCTGCACGAGGCCGAGATCGCCGCGGTCATGGCCGCCGACATGATGAACGGCAACGACCCCGACTGCGCGCGCTGGCTCCGTCGCTTCCGCGAGCCGGCGGGCGAGAGCGGCGGCGAGGGGCGGCGCGGCCGGCGCGAGGGGCGCCGGCGCCGGCGGGAG
>JAJDXK010000012.1 GCA_022823305.1 Alphaproteobacteria bacterium | reverse complement strand
CTCGGCGACCACGCAGGCGGCGAGCGCGAAGCTCATCACCTCGGCGAGCCGGGCGGCGTCCTCGGCGGCGGCGAAGCGCGGCAGCACGCGCGCCTGGCGCGCGCGGAGCGCGGCGACCGCGCATATCAGGGTCTCCCGCCTGAGCGCCGCCCACGACTCTCCCCGCGCGCTTGCGGCGTACCGCCAGAATCCGGCGAGCATCGCGCCGTAGGTCGCCTCGAACTCCGCGCGGGGCAGAGCCGTGAGGCGCCACAGCGCCTCGACGCGCTCGCGCTCCGGTTCCGTGAACACATCGGCGACCCCGGGCGCCGCCGCGCGGTTTCCTGCCTTCCTTCCGAAGATCCGCATGAACCTCATCCCGTGCGTCCGGCCCGGTGCGTCGGTCCCGCTTTCAGCCGAATGAAATCATAGCGTTTTCAACAGGTTGAGGAAAGCCCGGGCGGTGCGACGGCCTGCGCCCTCCCGAGCCCGCGTACGCCCCGGCCCCGGGCGGACGCCACGCTGCCGCGCACGCGAACTCCCACATCTTCCGCATCCCCGGCCCCCATCCGGCGGGCAGGGGGGATTGCGCCGTCGTGCCCGACCGCGGGCCCGTGCCGGGCAGAGGAGAGGTTGGCCTTGAGCGGGGCGGCGGGCGGGGTGTCCGGGGGAGGACATCGCCGCCGTCGCCCACCACCGGCACGAGGGAGACGACTCCATGACGACAGCGATGGCATTACCCGACAACACGCCGAGGACCTTTCTGGTGCACGACTTCGGCTCCGGCCTCGAGGGCGACGACCGGTTCGTGGTCGAGCGTTTCAAGGCACTCGCGGACGGCGACATCCGCCCCGTCCCGTCCGGGGCGCCCGACGCGAAGGGCGGAACCAGGGCGAAGCGCGTCGTGGTCTCGCGCAGGCAGGCCGAGGCCCTTCGCCCCGACGTCACCGAAATCATCATCTGCACCGGCCTTCGCACCCGCGGCGGTCGCCAAGCCTGGGGGGTGGTCGCGACGGGCCTTCTCTGCGAGCGCAAGCAGCGCGGCTGAAGCGGCGCGCTCCGGATGTCCCGCCGGTCCCGCGCCGGCCGGGCGTCCCTCGCCCCCATGCCCACACCGGCCCAAGGAGAACGAGCCATGTGCGATACCGACATCGCCGCCCGGCGCGCGCGCGACCTTGAGCGCTTCCACCGCCGCACCGCCGAGCGCAGAGCGAAGGGCCTGTGCCTGAAGTGCGGGAAGCGCCCGCCCGCGCCCCACCGCAGCCAGTGCGAGCCCTGCTCCGAGAAGCAGCGGGCCGGCGACCTCGCGCGCTACCACCGCCGCACCGCCGAGCGGGTCGCGCAAGGACTCTGCCCCAAATGCGGCAAGCGTCCGCCCGAGCCCGGGCGCAGCCAGTGCGAACCGTGTCTTGCGAAGGACGCCGCCGCCGGCCGGGCCAGGGACGCGAGGCTGCGGGCCGCCGGCATGCCGCGACGGGACCGGGCTCGGGCCACGGCCTACGAGCGCAAGCGTTCCCGCCGGGAGGCCGAACAACGCCGTTCGGCGGGGTTGTGCCTGCGGTGCGGGAAATCCCCGGCCGTGGAGGGGCGCACCATGTGCGAGGCGTGCGCCGAGGAGCGCCGGGCGCGCGAGCGGGCGAAGTACGCCAGGGGCAAGGCCGCGGGCAAGCTCTACGGCGGGCGCAACGTCGAGACCCGGCGCCGCATGGGCCGCGAGAAGAGCGCCAGGCGCCTGGCCGCACGACTCGCCGCGGGGCTGTGCACGAGCTGCGGCAAGCGGCCTTCGGCGGAGGGCGGCACCAGATGCGAGCCCTGCCAGGAGGCGCGCCGGGCGTTCGACCGCGACCGCTACGCCGTACGCCGGGCTGCGGGGCTGTGCGGGATGTGCGGAGGGCCGACCCTCGACGGCGGCGCGCGCTGCGGTCCGTGCGCGGTGCGCGAGACCGAACGACGGTCGCCGGAGAAGAAGAACGCCGCCGCGCGCCGGCTCTACGCGAAGCGCCGGGCGCAGGGCCTTTGCACCGACTGCGGCGAGCCCTCGCAGGGGGCGGCCCGGTGCGAGCCCTGCGCGCGCCGCTCGTATCACCGCTCGCAGCACTTCCGCGGGCTCCCGCTCTACCCGCCGCAGTACACCGTCGTCGAGCTCTTCAACGGCGAGGACCACGGCACCTACGACAGTTGGGACGAGGTGGCCCTGTGTCTCGCCTTCGCCCGGCTCTCGCTCGATGAGGTCGAGGTCCTGACCGACCAGTCCCCGATGGCGACGTATGCCGCTTGGGGATAAGCCCGCACCGCTGCGGACGCACGACCGCGGCGGTCCGCGGAACGTCCTGCCGGCCGGGGTCCCGCGGGCGGGGGGCGGCCCTGCGCCGTCGCCCACCGGGGCCCGTGCCGCCGGCCCGCCTGTCCACATGCCACCACCACCCTCGGAGAAGCCCCGATGAGCACCCACTTCCTGTCCGACGAGCCGGCCTACGCGTTCTGCCCGGCCGGTGATTCCCATGACGGCCCGTTCCAGATCCGCATCGCGGTCGAGGACATGGCCGTGTCCATCCCGACCTCGCTGTTCGCCGTGTCGCTCACCGAAGCGATGACCACGTGTGATCGCCTGAACCGGAAGCTCGGCTTGGACCGCGCGGCCTGGACCGCCCTGGTGGAGCGGTGCATGCACCCGGCGGGCGCGAGCGGGCGCACCGTGCACTGACGCCGGCGGCCCGGCCCGACGCCCGGGGCCGTCCCGTTGCCCCTCGACGCCGTTCGGCCTGGAGCCGGAGCGAAGCGAGCACGGGGCGAGCACCCGGCAGGAGAGAGGGAGCAGGTCCCTCGCGGCCGGGCGCGCCACAGGAGATCCCACCCATGTACGATTCCGACTTCGATCCCGTGACACCGGCCGGCGGCAGCCTTCTCGAGCAGCTCGGCCTCGACCTGCGCTCAGTGCGCGACTCGCTGGCCGACGATCTCGCCCGGCGCTGTCCGGACCGGGAGGCCCCGGCGGACCCGAGGTAGCGGGCGAGCGGCACGGCGCGGGCGGGCGCGTCCCGTCGTGCCGCCCCCACGCAACCCCGACCCGAGGCGGCCACCGATGGCCTCGATGCCACCGCCTCTCCCGCCCTTCGGACCGGCCGGCCCCGGCCGGGCGACGTGCCGTCCCCCCACAAGCACGGGGACGGCGCCTGGAGCGCTTTCCACGCCATCCCCGCCTCCTCCGACGAGGACCGCCATCGCGCCGATCCCGAGCAAGGTGATCGGCACGCGAGCATGATCGCCGCCGGCGCGATCCGCCTCGACCTCTCCCACCATCCCGACGACGCGCCCGAACCACCCGCTCCGGTGGGCTGCCTCCCCCCGCGTCGTGCCGCCGACATCCCCCCAACCACACGCCCTCCGCAGTGCAGGGACATCCTGTCACACGTCCTCGCACCGTCAACCCGCGCACCGCGCGGGTCCTCCGCTTCGCTCCGGCCGCCGGGGCGGTGACGGCACTGCGGGCGCGTGCCAGCGAAGTCCCCGCACCACGAAGGGCACCGCCCGGTGCATTCCATCCACATCCATCGAGGACTTCGACCATGTACGACGCACCGCACAACGACGACACGCAGCACAGCTCCCCCACCGCCATCGCCTGCGAGCAAGCGGAGCTGTTCGGCGCAACCCCCGGCCCCGACGAGCCCGACAACCGCGACCTGTGGGACCAGGACGACGCCATGCACGCCGTCGATTCCGCCTTCCACAGCTTTGCCGGCGACATCGCCCGCGACGGCACCCAGCTCGCCGACGAACGCGAATCGTTCCTGTGGGGCTTCGTCAACCTCTTCCACGCCCAGGTCAACCGCCTCGACCGCGCCGTCGATGCACTAAGACCGAAGCTCCGTGACCTCGAACGCGCCCAGGATGGCACCGAGATCAACGCCCACGAGCTCGAGCGCACCGTCGATCGCGCGCGGGCCCTCGGCGACCGCCGCGACGCGTTCGAGAAGATGCGCGACCACGCCGCCGACGCCTACCGCACCGAGACGGGCTCGACCTGGCGTCCACGGCGCGGCTCGCACTCAAGCCAAACCCGCAAGATGACCGCCGCCGCCATCGACGCCCGCGACTTCCTGCGCGCCCGCGAGCACCGCGCCAACGAGGCGCACCTCCCCGACGGCACCCTCGTCGCGGTCGCAGGCGGCCGGGAGGCGGGCGACGTCAACGCCATCTGCACCGCGCTCGACCGCGTCAAGGAGCGCCACCCCGACATGGTGCTGCTGCACGGCGGCGGGCCGGGCGCGGAGCGCATCGCGGCGCGCTGGGCCGACAACCACGCGGTCCATCA
>JAJDXK010000035.1 GCA_022823305.1 Alphaproteobacteria bacterium | reverse complement strand
GTGCACGGGGACGGCACGGCGGGCGACGGGCAATGACCGGGCCGACCCGCTTGCATGGAAATTCCCCTGCTCGACAGCGGGGGCAGGTTCTTTGACCGTGGCACGCTTTCGCGTCAACGGCCGGAGCGTCGAGGTGGACGCGGCTTCCGCATCGCGGCTGACGCGGGTGCTCCGCGACCACCTCGGGCTGACCGGAACCAAGGTGGGCTGCGATGCCGGCGACTGCGGCGCGTGCACGGTGCTTCTCGACGGCGAGCAGGTCTGCGCCTGCCTGGTCTCGCTCGGCCAGGCCGCGGGCCGCTCGATTACCACCGTCGAGGGCCTCGCGGAGAACGGCCGTCTCGGCCCGCTGCAGCAGGCGTTCCTCGCGCACGGCGCGGTCCAGTGCGGGATCTGTACTCCGGGCATGCTGATGGCCGCGAGCACCCTGCTCGGCCGCGCGGCTCCCCCGACCGAACCGGAAGTGCTCGATGCGCTCGGCGGGGTCCTGTGCCGGTGCACCGGTTACCGGAAGATCGTGCGGGCAGTGCTTTCGGCGACGAACGGCAATTCGAGCGCGTCGATTCCCAACCCGTCGGAACCGGCTGCTTCGGACACCGCTTCGTTGCCGCGCAGCCGGCATCTCCCGCCGGATGCGGGTGCGGCCGGGTCGAACACGGACGCCGCCACATGCCGGGGGACGACCCTGCGTGGCGAGACGGGCGGTATCCCCACCTCGACGCCCGAAACGGGCGACGCGACCGGGCACCGGCCGGTCCGAGCGGTGCTCGATGCGACGGACGCAGGCCCGACGCCACCCGCTCCGGAAGGACCGGTCGACGCGGGCACGACGACGCGGAACGACGGCGCGACACGGTACATGGGCCGCCGCATCCCGAGCGTGGACGGCATCGAAAAGGTCGCCGGGGAGACCGTCTTCGGTGCGGACGCCGCGCCGGGCGAGGCGCTTGTGCTGCGGGTGGTGCGTTCCCCGCACCCCCATGCTCGCTTCACGCTCGGCGACTGCGCCGCGCTGCATGCACGGCATCCCGGGCTGATCCGCGTCCTCACCGCCGACGACGTCCCGGGCGTCAACGGCTTCGGGATCTACCCGGACGTCAAGGACCAGCCGGTACTCGCGCCCGGTATCGCACGCTACCGCGGCGAGGCGGTGGCGGCGCTGGCCGGGGACGAATCCACGCTGGACCGGATCACCGACGACGAGCTTCCGATCGACTGGCATCCTCTCCCCGCGCTCGCCGACCCGCGCGACGCGCTTGCGCCCGGCGCCGCAACGGTCCAGGCGGATCATCGGGACAACGTGCTCACCCGCGGACGCGTGCATACCGGGGCGGTGCCTCCGCCCGGTCGCGACGGACTGATCGAGGCAAGCGGCGAGTTCGAGACCCCCTTCATCGAGCACGCCTACATCGAGCCCGAGGCCGGCTGGGCCCGGCGCGTGGGCGAGCGGGTCGAGCTCTTCGTCTCGACCCAGACGCCGGTGATGGACCGCGACATGACCGCCGAGGTGCTCGGCCTCGCGCCCGAGCGGGTGCGCATCGTCCCCAGCGCCTGCGGCGGCGGCTTCGGCGGCAAGCTCGACGTCTCGATCCAGCCGCTCGCCGCGCTCGCCGCCTGGGTCTGCGGCGCGCCGGTCGCCTGCGTCTACGAGCGGCCCGAGAGCATGATGGCGACCACCAAGCGCCACCCCTCGCTGATCGAGGCACGCTTCGGCTGCGACGCAGACGGCCGGCTGCTGGCGGCGCAGGTGGACGCCAGCTTCGACACCGGCGCCTACGCCTCCTGGGGGCCGACCGTGGCGGGCCGCGTGCCGGTGCATGCCTCGGGCCCCTACGCCGTGCCGGCGGTTCATGCGCGCGGCCGGGCCTTCTACAGCAACGGGCCGCCGGCGGGCGCGTTTCGCGGCTTCGGCGTGCCGCAGGCCGCGATCGCCCACGAGGCGCTGATGGACGACCTCGCCGAGAAGCTCGGCATGGACCGGCTGGCGATCCGCCTGAAGAACGCGCTCCGTGCGGGCGACGCCACCGCCACCGGCCAGGTGCTGGAGGCCAGCGCCGGCCTTGCCCCCTGCCTGGAGGCGCTCGAGCCCCGCTGGCGGCGAGCGCTGGACGACGCGGCGCGGGCCAACGCGCGGGAGGAGCCGCTCAGGCGCGGCGTCGGCATCGGCTGCATGTGGTACGGCATCGGCAACACCGCGCTCAGCAACCCCTCGACCATGCGCATCACCCTGGACCGCGAGGGCCGGCTCACGCTCTACAACGGCGCCGTCGACATCGGCCAGGGCTCGACCACGATCCTCGCCCAGATCGCGGCCGACGCGCTCGGCGTCGCCGTCGACAGGATCGCCCAGGTGATCGGCGACACCGACTGGACCGAGGACGCGGGCAAGACCTCCGCGTCCAGGCAGACCTTCGTCTCGGGCAAGGCGGCCGAGCAGGCCGGCGCCAACCTCCGCGCCGCGATCCTGCGCGAGGCCAATGCCGGGGAGAGCGCCACAATCGAGCTCGGGCGCGCACGCGTGGTGGTCCGCGACGGCGGGCGGCGGACCGAGATCGACCTTGCCCGTCTCAAGGCCGATGGAGCCGGCGTGGTGCTGGAAGGCCGGGGCAGCTTCGACCCGCCGACGACGACGCTCGACGCGCAGGGACAGGGCGAACCCTACGCCACCTACGCCTTCGGCGCCCAGGTCGCGGTCGTCGACGTGGACACCGCGCTCGGCACCGTGAAGCCCCTCCGCATCCACGCCGCTCACGACGTCGGGCGCGCCATCAACCCGACCCAGGTGGAAGGCCAGATCGAGGGCGGCATCGCCCAAGGCCTGGGCCTCGCGCTGATGGAGGAGTACCTGCCAGGGCGGACCGAGAACCTGCACGACTACCTGATCCCCACCGTCGGCGACGTGCCCGAGATCGAGGTCATCATCGTCGAGGACCCCGAGCCGCTGGGCCCCTTCGGCGCCAAGGGCGTGGGCGAGCCCGGCCTGGTGCCGACCGCGCCCGCCGTCCTCGGCGCCATCCGACACGCGACGGGCGTGCGCGTCACGAAGGTCCCGGCGCTGCCCCACCGGCTGCGCGCGGCGCTGCGCGAACGGGAAGCCGGGCGATGAGCGCGCAGAAGGACACGCGCGGAGCCAGGGACGAGGGCTCCATCATCCGCTGCGACGCCTGCCCGGTGCTCTGCCGCATCCGCGAGGGCAAGGTGGGCGCCTGCGACCGCTACGCCAACGTCGGCGGCACGCTCACGCGCGTGGACCCGCTGCTGGTCACCGAGCGGGCCGAGACCCTGGTGCCCTTCCTCGACGGCGCCGAGGACTGGGACGGCGGCGTGATCGCGGGACCGGAGCGCTTCGTCACCGGCATCGGCTCCGGCACCACCTATCCCGACTACAAGCCCGCGCCCTTCATCATCGCGAGCGAGGCCGCGGGCGTGGACATGGTGACCGTGGTCTCCGAAGGGATCTTCAGCTACTGCGGCGTCAAGGTGAAGATCGACACCGACCGCCACGTCGGCCCCGAGCAGGCCTCGGTGCGCGCGGACGGCGAGCCCATCGGCCACGTGACGACCGCCGAGTACGGCTCGCAGATGCTCTCCCTCGGCGGCGTGCGCCACTTCACCGGCGGCACCAAGCGCGAGGGCACGGTCACCTGCGCCACCCTGCTCGACCTCTGCAACGGCGAGCCGGCGACGCTCACCGTGGACGAGGGCGCGGAGCTGGTGGTCCAGGCGGGCGCCGCGCCGGTGGTGGACGGCCAGCGCGAGGAGCGCATGCGCGCCGGCTGCGGCTCGGCCGCCATGGGCATGTTCGCGCGCCAGTGGCACGGCCACGCCGACGAGGTGATCGTGGTGGACGACCAGATCACCGGCGTGCTCACCGAGCACCAGGCCGGGCGCTTTCTCGACATGCCGCCCTCGGGCATCCGCATCCGGGGCCGGCGCTCGACACCGGGACGCTACTTCCAGGTGGCGCGCAAGGGGCGTGGCTGGGCCGCCACCGAGATCGCCGACCCGCTGGAGATCATCGAGAGGATCGATCCGAAGAAGGCCTGGCCGGGCTTGCGGCTGCACATGGTCTCCACCACCGGCGAGGACGCCGCCTGGTTCGAGCTGGACGAGGCGCTGATCCCGCAGCCTGCGCCCATGCCGGCGGCGATCGAGACGGTGGTGGGGCGCATCGCCGAGAACTGCGAGCCCGCGCTCTGCACCGTGCTCTTCATGGCGGGCGCCGGCGGGAGCTTGCGCGCGGGCGTGACCGAGAACCCGGTGCGGCTCACGCGCTCGATCAAGGAGGCGCTGACGCGCGTCACCGCCGGCGGCGCGCCGGTGCACGTCTGGCCCGGCGGCGGCATCACCTTCATGGTGGACGTGACGCGCATGCCGGCCGACGCCTTCGGCTACGTGCCGACGCCGGCCCTGGTGGCGCCCATCGAGTTCACCTTGAGCCGCGCCGAGTTCGCCGCGCTCGGCGGCCACGTCGACCGCATCGTGCTGCTAGAGCGGGCGCTCGACGACGCGGAGCACAGGGCGGAGCCCTGGCCCGCCGCGAACCCCTGGCCGCTGCCCGAGGACGAGAGCCGATGACCGGCGCGGCCCGGATCGCGCTCCTCGGCGACGGCCGCCGCCTGCACCTGCAGCACGGCCCCATCGACATCGTGACCGAGGCTTTCGGCGCCGCGGCGGAGGTGAACGCCGCCTACCGCCAGGCCGGGTCCTGCTTCGCAGGCATCCTCGATGGCCTGGTGGCCGAGCTCGCCCTGCTGCGCCGACCCCTGGACGGCGCCCGGCCGGCGCTGCGCGGCCCGGTGGCGCGGCGCATGCTCGCCGCCTGCTGGCCGCACCGTGCGCGCTTCATCACGCCCATGGCCGCGGTCGCGGGCGCGGTCGCCGACGAGGTGCTTGCGGCGATGACGGCGGGGCGGCGTCTCGAGCGCGCCTACGCCAACAACGGCGGCGACATCGCGGTGCACCTCGGCCCCGGCACCATGCTCGCGGCCGGCGTGGTGAACGACTCCGACCGGCCGGGCCTCGACGCCGAGATCGTTCTCAGCGCCGCCCGCGTGCCGCGGGGCCTGGCCACCTCCGGCTGGCGCGGGCGCTCGCAGTCCCTGGGCATCGCCGATGCGGTCACGGTGCTCGCTCGAAGCGCGGCAGAGGCCGATGCGGCGGCGTCGCCGATCGCCAATGCGGTCATGGTCGACCATCCGGCGGTCGAGCGCGCGCCGGCGTCTTCCCTGCGCGAGGACAGCGACCTCGGCGAACGCCTCGTCACCGTCGCGGTGGGAGCGTTGCCCGCGCACGCCGTGGCAACCGCGCTCGACGCGGGCCTTGCGGAGGCGCGGACGATGCAGGCGGCGGGCCTGATCGACTCCGCCCGCCTCGCGCTCCGGGGCGAGAGCCGCACGCTCGCACCGGCCGAGCCCGGCGCCGCCGCCGTATGAGGAGGCCATGAGCGGCGCGGTGGTCGGCGTCGATGTCGGCGGGACCTTCACCGACCTGATCCTGATGGAGCCGGAATCGGGCGCCGTGCGCCTCGCCAAGGTGCCGTCGACGCCCGAGAACCAGGCGGCGGGCGTGCTTGCCGCGCTGGAGGGCGCGGACGCCGCGCTCGCCGAGGTCGCGGCCATCGTCCACGGCACCACGGTCACCACCAACGCGCTGCTGGAGCGCAAGCTCAGCCGCTGCGGCCTGATCACGACCCGGGGTTTCCGCGACGTGCTGGAGCTGGGGCGGCGCACGCGGCCCAACGCCTACGGGCTGATCGGCAGCTTCACACCGCTGATCCCGCGCGAGCGCCGCATCGAGGTGCCGGAGCGCATGGACGCCGCCGGCGAGGTGCTGGTGCCGCTGGACGAGGACGCGGTGCGCGAGGCGCTGGCGGCGTTGCAGACAGCAGGCTGCGAGTCGCTCGTGATCCACTTCCTGCACAGCTACAAGAACCCGGCGCATGAG
This sequence comes from Alphaproteobacteria bacterium, assembly GCA_022823305.1. GTDB lineage: Bacteria > Pseudomonadota > Alphaproteobacteria > UBA828 > UBA828 > WTGU01. The sequence continues at coordinate 8,358 of JAJDXK010000035.1, read as the reverse complement.
GTGCGCGCGCTGGAGATCGCCCGCGAATGCTGGCCGGACGGGCACGTGACCGCCGGGCACGCGATCCTCTCCGAGTTCCGCGAGTACGAGCGGGGCGTCGCGGCGACGGTGAACGCCTGCGTTCAGCCGATCCTGCACCGCTATCTCGACCGCCTGCAGGGCCGGCTGGGGCAGCGCGGCTACGGGCGCGAGCTGCTGGTGATCCAGGGCAACGGCGGCAGCGTCTCGGCCCGCTCGGCGGCGGCGAAGGCGGTCAACACGGTGCTCTCGGGGCCGGCCTCCGGCGTCATGGCCGCCGCCGCCATCGGCCGTGCCGCCGGCAGCGCCCACCTCATCACCTACGATACCGGCGGCACCAGCGCCGACGTGGGCCTGGTGCTGGAGGGCGTGCCCGCGGTGAGCGCGGAGATGGAGCTGGAGCACGGCATGCCGATCCACGTCCCCATGGTGGACGTGCACACCGTGGGCGCGGGCGGCGGCAGCATCGCACGCATCGACGAGGCCGGGTTGCTCCAGGTAGGGCCGGAGAGCGCGGGTGCCCAGCCGGGGCCGATCTGCTACGGCCGGGGCGGTGAGCGGCCGACGCTCACCGACGCCAACCTGATCCTCGGCCGGCTCGATCCAGAGGGCCTGCTGGCGGTGGACGCGCCGGTCGCGCCGGATGAGGTGCGTGCGGTGTTCGCGGCGGAGATCGGCGCGCCGCTCGGCTTCGACGCCGACGCCGCGGCCGCCGCGGTGATCCGCATCGCCAACGACCGCATGGCCGGCGCGATCCGCATGGCGACGCTCGCGCGCGGCCACGACCCGCGCGACTTCGTGCTCTTCGCCTTCGGCGGCGCCGGGCCGATGCACGCGGCGGCGCTGGCGGGCGAGCTCGGCATCCCGCGCGTGATGATCCCGGCCAGGCCCGGCATCACCAGCGCCGTCGGCTGCATCACCGCCGACATCCGCCACGACCACGTGAACACGGTGAACGCCCCGCTGGCGGAGGTGGACATGGGCACCGTGCGCGCGATCCTGGAGCGCCAGGCGGGGGACGGGCGCGCCACCATCGCGCGCGAGGAGGTCGCGGTCGGCGAGGTCGCCTGCCTCCACACGGCCGACATGCAGTTCGAGGGGCAGACCCACCTGCTCACCGTGCCCGTCGAGGGGCCGGAGGTGACGCGCGAGGCGCTGCAGCAGGCCTTCGAGGCCGCCTACTGGGAGCGCTTCCAGGTCGCGCTCGACACCATCCGCCCGGTGCTGGTCAACCTGCACACCGCGGTGATCGGCGCGCGGCCGACGGTGCCGCTCGCCGCGCTCGCCGGTGCCGGGCGGGCCGCGACGCTGGAGGACGCGCTCGCGGGCACGCGCCGGGCGTGGTTCCCCGCCGGCTGGCAGGAGACGCCGGTCTACGACCGCGACCGCCTGCCCGCCGGCGCCCGTTTCGAGGGCCCCGCGATCGTGCAGCAGAGCGACTGCACCAGCGTCGTCGAGCCCGGCGACCGGGCCTCGCTCGACGCCATCGGCAACCTGATCCTGGAGGTCGCGCGGTGAGCGAGCTCGATCCCACCACCCTCGGCGTGGTGCAGAGCGGCCTGCAGCAGGTCTGCAACGAGATGGACCTCGCCTTCGTGCGCTCGGCCTTCAGCCCGGTCATCTCGGAAGGGCTCGACCGCTCCGACGGCATCTATGCGAAGGAGGACGGCAAGCTGATCGCGCAGGGGGAGCTCGGGCTGCCGGTCTTCGTCGGCACCATGCAGTTCTCCACCGAGCACCTGATCGCCACCAGGCCGGAGGTGCGCGAGGGCGACATCTTCGCCGTCAACGACCCCTACCTCGGCGGCACCCACCTGATGGACGTGCGCTTCGCCATGCCCTTCTTCTACAAGGGCGCGCACTTCGCCTGGCTGTCGAACACCGGCCACTGGCCCGACACCGGCGGCATGGTGCCCGGCGGCTTCTCGGCCCGCGCCACCGAGGTGGTGCAGGAGGGCCTGCGCTTCCCGCCGGTGAAGCTCTACAAGGAAGGGACCATCGACCAGGAGATCCTCTCCATCATCCTCTCCAACATCCGCGTGCCGGAGCAGCGCATCGGCGACATCAAGGCCCAGTCGTCGGCGCTGCTGGTGGGCGCGCGGCGGATGACGGCGCTGCTCGACAAGTACGGACAGCCCCTGGTGGAGCAGGTGATCCGCGAGATGCGCGCGCGCGCCGCACGGCAGATGCGGGCCAAGATCGCAACCATTCCGGACGGCACCTGGCACGGCCTTGCGCAGGTGGATTCCGACGGCGTGGTGAACGAGCCGCTCACCATCGACATGCGCATCCTCGTGGACGGCAGCGAGATGCACTTCGACATGTCGCGCTCCAGCCCGCCCTGCGCCGGGCCCATGAACAGCGTCGCCGCGACCACCAAGTCCTCGATCTACCTCGCAATCCGCCACATTTTCCCCGACGTGCCGATCAACGCCGGCAGTTTCGAGCCGCTGCACATCACGGAGCCCAGGGGCACCTTCCTCCACGCCGAGTATCCGCGCCCGGTCTCGGGCTGCGCGGCGGAGGTGAGCCAGCGCATCGCCGAGGCCGTGTTCGACGCGCTGGCCCAGGCGATACCGGAGCGCCTCTTCGCCGCGCCGGCCGGCACCTCGGGCAACTTCGCCGTGGGCGGGAGCGACCCCGCGCGCGGGCGCGACTACGTGATGTACGTCATCAGCGGCGGCGGCTACGGCGGCTCGCCAGCGGGCGACGGGCTCACCAACGGCTGCTCCACCATCGGCATCTCCAAGTCGCAGCCGATCGAGGTGATGGAGCAGCGCTACCCCGTGCTGTTCCAGGAGTATTCGCTGCACGAGGGCTCGGGCGGGGCCGGGCGCTGGCGCGGCGGCTTCGGCGTGACCTACGCCTGCACGCTCCGGCGGGGTGCGGCCAATGCCTCGATGGTGATGGACCACGGCCGCAGCGGGCCCAACGGCGCCCGGGGCGGGGCGCCCGGCGGCGTCAACACCGTGGACGTGATCCGCGCCGACGGCAGCCGCTACCGCCCGCCGCATCTCTCCAAGGACCAGGAGATCGCGCTGCAGCCGGGCGATACCGTGCGCGTCTCGACGCCGGGAGGCGGCGGTTACGGCGCGCCCTTCGAGCGCGAGCCCGCGCAGGTGCTGCGAGACGTGATGCGCGGCTACTACACGGCCGCCGAGGCGGCGGAGCGCTTCGGCGTGGTGCTGGCGGGCGATCCGCCCGAGGTGGACGAGGCCGCGACCGCCGCACGCCGGCAGGCCGCCCCGGCGTCTGCCGCCTGAGCCTCACCGCGGGAGCAGGCGGTCCTCGTAGCGCGCGCGCAGCGCCGACTTGAGGAACTTTCCGGTGGACGTGCGCGGGATCTCGTCGACGAAGACGTAGTCGTCGGGCAGCCACCACTTGGCGAAGCCGCCGGCGAGGTGGTCGCGCAGCGCGTCGCCATCCGTGTGCTCCCCCTCCTTGAGCACGACGACGGCGAGCGGGCGCTCGTCCCACTTCGCGTGGGGCACCGCGATCACTGCGGCCTCGCTCACCGCGGGGTGGCCCATGAGCGCGTTCTCCAGGTCGACCGAGCTGATCCACTCGCCGCCGGACTTGATGAGGTCCTTGGTGCGGTCGGTGATCTTCATGAAGCCTTCGTCATCGATGGTGGCGACGTCGCCGGTCCTGAGCCAACCGTCCTCGGTCCACTTGTCGCCCAGTTCGCCCGAGTCGTGATAGGCGCCGGCGATCCAGGGTCCGCGCACCTGCACCTCGCCCATGGTCTCGCCGTCCCAGGGCACCACGCCCGCGTCGTTGACCAGCCGCATGTCGACGAAGGGCATGGCGCGCCCCTGCCTGGCGCGGTAGGCGTAGCGGGTGTCCTCGTCGAGCGCGTCCATGGAGGGCTTGAGGACGGCGGCACTACCCAGCGGCGTCATCTCCGTCATGCCCCAGGCGTGGATAGTGCGGACGCCGTGACGGTCGAAGCCGCGGATCATCGCCTCGCTCGCCGCCGAGCCGCCGACCGCGGTCCTGAGCGCCGGGTGGAGGGACCAGCGCCCGGGCTCGGCATCGAGAGCCTGGAGGATTCCGTTCCAGATCGTCGGCACGCCGGCGGCGAAGGTGACGCGCTCGGCCTCGCAGAGGTCCAGCAGACTCGCCGGGTCGAGGTGGGGGCCAGGGAGCACGATGCGTGCGCCGGCGGCGACGGCACCGTAGGGCAGACCCCAGGCGTTGGCATGGAACATCGGCACCACCGGCATGACGGTGTCGCGCTGGCTCAGGCCGAAGGGCTCGGCCATGCACATCGCCATGGTGTGGAGCACCATGGCGCGGTGCGAGTAGACCACGCCCTTGGGCTGCCCGGTGGTGCCCGAGGTGTAGCAGACGCCGCAGGCATCGCCCTCGTCCAGCGCCGGCAGGTCGTCGTCCGCGTCGCCGGTCGCCAGCAGGTCCTCGTAGCTCTCGTAGCCTTGCGGCACAGGCTCGCCGGAGAGCGCCGCCACGAACACACGCTCCGGCGCGATCTCGGGCCGCACCTTCTCGAAGAGCGGCAGCAGCACGTCGTCCACGATCACGAAGCGGTCGCCGGCGTGGTTGGCGATGTAGGCGATGTCGTTGGGGTGCAGCCGGAAGTTGAGGGTGTGCACGACGCCGCCGGCGCAGGGGATGCCGAAATAGGCCTCCAGGTGCGGGTAGTTGTTCCACATCATGGTGCCGACCGCCTCGCCCCGCCCGAGCCCGGCCTTCGCCAGCGCCGAGGCGAGCCGGCGCGCGCGGCGGTGGCAGTCGCCGTAGCGATAGCGGTGGATCGACCTGCCCGGCAGGCGGGTGGCGATCTCGCGGTCGCTCAGCAGTGTGCCGGCCCGCTCCAGGTAATGGGTGAGGGTGAGCGGATAGTCCATCATCGTCGCGCGCATGGGTCGCCTCCGCGTGCCGGCCGTGGCCGCATGATGCCGAAGGCCCGGCCCGGCTTCAATCGAGCGGCCGCGACGCCTTGCGGCAAGCGGTCCTCGGCGTCTACCCTTGGCGCAAGGAAGCGAGATCATGGACGGGCACGTTCCGGGAACGGCACCCGAAGCTGCGCCTGAGAGGCAGCGGGCACCGGATCCCTTCGAGACGCCGGCATTTCCCGCCCTGCCGCAAGGCAGGTACGAGATCATTTACGCCGACCCGCCCTGGGATTACCGCGGCCAGCTGCAGCACGCCGGGCCCGGCAGCGGCGATACCGGCGGCGCGGAGCGGCACTACCCGACCGTGACTCTGGAGACGCTGGCCGCTCTCGACGTGCGCCGCATCCGCGCGCCGGCCAGCCTGCTCTTCATGTGGTCCTCCAGCCCGCACCTGGACCAGGCGATCGCGCTGGGCAAGAGCTGGGGCTTCGCCTGGGCTACCGTGGCCTTCGTCTGGGACAAGCGGCGCGTCAACCCCGGCTTCTACACGCTGAGCCAGTGCGAGCTCTGCCTCGTCTTCAAGCACGGGCGAATCCCCGCGCCGCGGGGCGCGCGCAACGTCCGCCAGCTGGTGAGCGAAAAGCGCGGCGCGCATTCGCAGAAGCCCGAGGAGGTGCGCCGGCGCATCGAGGCGATGTTCCCGGAGGCACGCAAGATCGAGCTGTTCGCGCGCGAGCGCGTGGCGGGGTGGACCGGCTGGGGGCTCGACGCCGATGGCGCGTAAGGGAAGAAACCCTGTGACCGATGCGGGGGAGAAGACCCTCGCCGACTGGGAAGCACTCGCCTCAGGTGAGCTCAAGGGCGGGGACCCGGACACGCTCGCGTGGGAGACGCCCGAGGGCATCGCGGTCAAGCCGCTCTATACCGCCGCCGACCTGGAGACGCTGCAGGACCAGCCGGGGCTGCCGGGCTTCGCCCCCTTCACCCGCGGGGTGCGCGCCACCATGTTCGCCAACCGGCCCTGGACCATCCGCCAGTACGCGGGCTTCGCCACCGCCGAGGAGTCCAACGCCTTCTACAGGCGCAACCTCGCCGCGGGCCAGAAAGGACTCTCCGTCGCCTTCGACCTCGCCACCCACCGGGGCTACGACAGCGACCACCCGCGCGTGCGCGGCGACGTGGGAAAGGCGGGCGTCGCCATCGACACGGTCGACGACATGAAGCGCCTCTTCGACGGCATCCCGCTCGGCGAGGTGAGCGTGTCGATGACCATGAACGGGGCGGTGCTGCCCGTTCTCGCGGCCTACATCGTCGCGGCCGAGGAGCAGGGCGTGGGACCCGAGAAGCTGGCCGGCACCATCCAGAACGACATCCTCAAGGAGTTCATGGTCCGCAACACCTACATCTATCCGCCCGAGCCCAGCATGCGGATCGTGGCTGACATCATCGCGCATACGGCGGCGCACATGCCGCGCTTCAACTCGATCTCGATCTCCGGCTACCACATGCAGGAGGCCGGCGCGACGCTGGTGCAGGAGCTGGGCTTCACGCTGGCCGACGGACTCGACTACGTGCGCGCGGCGCATTCGCGCGGGCTCGCCATCGACGACTTCGCGCCCCGGCTCTCGTTCTTCTTCTGCATCGGCATGAACTTCTTCATGGAGGTGGCGAAGCTGCGCGCGGCCCGGCTGCTGTGGGCGAAGCTCATGGGGCAGTTCGAGCCCGAGGACCCGCGCTCGCTCATGCTGCGCACCCACTGCCAGACCTCCGGCGTCTCGCTCGCCGAGCAGGACCCCTACAACAACGTGGTGCGCACCGCCTACGAGGCGCTGGCGGCGGTCCTCGGCGGCACCCAGTCGCTCCATACCAACGCGCTGGACGAGGCGGTGGCGCTGCCCACCGACTTCTCGGCCCGGATCGCGCGCAACACCCAGTTGATATTGCAGCACGAGACCGGCGTGCCCCGGGTCGTGGACCCGCTCGGCGGCTCCTACTACGTGGAGGCGCTCACCGCCTCGCTCGCGCGCGAGGCGCAGGCCCTGATCGACGAGGTCGACGCGCTCGGCGGCATGACCAGGGCGGTCGCCGCCGGCATGCCCAAGCTCTGCATCGAGGAGGCCGCCGCGCGGCGTCAGGCGCGGCTCGACCGGGGCGAGGACGTGGTGGTGGGCGTCAACCGCTACCGGACGGACCAGGACGACATGCCGACGCTGCTCGACGTGGACAACTTCGCGGTGCGCGAGGCGCAGATCGCCCGCATCGCCGCGGTACGCGAAGGCCGGGACGAGGAGGCCTGCCGCGCAGCGCTGGAGCGGCTCACCCAGGCTGCGCACGGCGACGGCAACCTGCTCGCGCTCTCGATCGAAGCGATCCGCGCCAGGGCCACCGTGGGCGAGGTCTCGGACGCGCTTGAATCGGCCTTCACCCGCCATCGGGCTACCGTGCGCACCGTCTCCGGCGTCTACGGCGCGGCCTATGCCGAGGACGCCCGCTTCGAGAGCATCCGCCTCGAGACCGCGCGCTTCGCCGAGGCCGAGGGGCGCCGGCCGCGCATCCTGGTGGTCAAGCTCGGCCAGGACGGGCACGATCGCGGCGCCAAGGTAATCGCCACGGCCTTCGCCGACATCGGCTTCGACGTGGACATCGGCCCGCTCTTCCAGACGCCGGAGGAGGCCGCGCGCGACGCGCTGGAGAACGACGTGCATGTCGTCGGCGTCTCCAGCCAGGCGGCGGGGCACAAGACCCTGGTGCCGGAGCTGATCGAGGCGCTACGCGCGGCCGGCGCGGGCCACGTGGTGGTGGTCTGCGGCGGCGTGATTCCGCCGCAGGACCACGCATTCCTGACGGATGCCGGCGTCGCCGCGGTCTATGGCCCCGGCACCAACATCCCGGCTGCGGCCGCCGACATCATGGCGCTCATCCGCCGCCCCGAGGCGGCCTAGCGCCCCCACCTCACCCCGGCCCTCTCCGCCCCCAGGGGCGGAGAGGGAGAACGGGCGGCGCCGTCTACGTTCCCCCTCCGCCCACCGGGGGGAGGGGGACAGGGGGAGGTGGGCTCAGAGGTCCAGCCGCCGCCATTTGATCCGCCGCCGCTTCGTGCTTATGTGAAGGGCCAGACCTTCGCGCTTATGTGACATGCGCGAAACCCCGCCGCCGGCGGGGCGCACCACCGGACCCACGGCCCCATGGTTGCTCTCGATCGCGAGGCCCGCACGCACGACAAGGCGGAGCGCTCGCACCTGCACACCATCCGCACGCTGCTGCCCTATCTCTGGCCGCGCGGCTCGCTGGAGATGCGGGGCCGCGTGGTGCTGGCCGTGCTGCTGCTGGTCGGCGCCAAGGTGGCGAACGTCTACGTCCCGATCCTCTACAAGGACGCGGTCGACATCCTCTCCGACGACACGGCCGCGGTCATCGTGGTGCCGGTGGCGATCCTGCTGGCCTACGGCGCGCTCAGGGTGCTCACGGTCGCCTTCGGCGAGCT
>JAJDXK010000074.1 GCA_022823305.1 Alphaproteobacteria bacterium | reverse complement strand
CGCTCGGCGCCTTCCGCCGGGCGCTGGAGGGCACGCTCGCTTCCGCCGGCGCCGCCGCCCGGCGGGTCGAGCCGGACGCGCTGCTGTCGTTGGCGGCCGAGCTGGTCGCGCCGGACATCGCGGGGTATCGAGACGGGGAGACCGAGCGCCCGCGGCGGCGCTGGGCGCCGCGCGATCCGCTGCACGAGCAGTGCGTCGCCCCCGGCCGCGCGCTCACGGTCCATCCCACCGGCCTCGCCTTCCAACATGGAGGTACGCTCCAGTCCGGGGGAACAGGGGAACGCCCTGGTACGCCCCGGTCCCCGGCACGCGTGTCCCCGAACGGCGGGGACGTCGCCGTGCGGGTGCTCAGCGCCGTCGCCTTCCCGGAGGTCTGGCCGGGCTGGCGCGGCAACGCGCTGATCGGCGACTTCCACCGCGACTTTTTGCAACCGGGCTGCCCGGTGCTGACCTGCCTGACCGTGATGACCGGCGACGAGGCGGCGGGCGAGAAGGCGTTCCTGAAGTCGGCGCGGGCGACCCAGCAGGCCGGGACCGGCATCGCCCGCTACCTCCCCGGCCTGCCCGAGAAGGCCAGGGACTGGCAGACCGTCACCGAGCGGATCAAGGACGGCGAGAAGCTGGTCCGCGCCTGCTACATGGCCGCCGTCTACGCGCCGCTCGACGCGCTCGACGAGGCCGAGCAGGCGGTGCGCGCGATCTACCACGGCCAGGGCTGGCGGGTGAACGCCGAGCGCTACGTCCAGCTCCCGTCCTGGCTGGCGTGTTTGCCCATGGCTTCGGCCGGCGGCCTCGACGCCGACCTCGAACGCATGGGCCGGATGAAGACCCTGCTGACCTCCAGCGCGGTCAATCTCAGCCCCCTGCACGGCGAGTGGCGCGGCCAGCCGGCGGACCCGGACAATCCCCCGACGCTGTTCCTGATCGGCCGGCGGGGGCAACCGGCCTGCTGGTCGCCGTTCGCCAACGAGGCGGGGAACTACAACGTCGCCGTCACCGGCAAGTCGGGCTCCGGCAAGTCGGTGCTGATGCAGGAGTTGGTGACCGGGTTGATCGGCGCCGGCGGCGAGGCGGTGGTGATCGACGACGGGCGCTCGTTCCAGCACACGGCGGAGGCGCTCGGCGGCGCCTTCATCGCGTTCGGCAAGGACCCGGCGTGTTTGAACCCCTTCGCCATGATCGACGCGGGCACCGCCGCGCACGACGGCGACTACCGCGAGGAATGCTTCGCCATGCTGGCGGGCGTCATCGGGCGCATGGCGCGCCGCCGGGGCTCGATCGACGACATCGAGGCGGCGCTGATCGCGGAAGCCATCGCGGCGGCCTGGGACGAGGCCGGCAACGACGCCGATCTCGGCACGGTGCGAGGCCATCTCGCCAAGCGCGACGACCGGCGCGCGGCCGACATGGCGACGGCGCTGGGTCCCTGGTGTCCCGGCGGGGCCATGGGGCGGCTGTTCGCGGGCTCGAACGTCCCCGACCTCGAGAACGCGCTCACCGTGTTCGAGCTCGCGGAACTGAAGGGCCGCGGCGACGTGCAGGCGGTGGTGCTGATGCTGGTGGTGTTCCTCGCCACCCAGCGCATGTATCACGGGCCCCGCACCCGCGCGAAGGCGATCGTCATCGACGAGGCCTGGGACCTGCTCTCGGGCGAGGACTCGAAGGCCTTCCTCGAAGGCGCGGCGCGCCGGGCGCGCAAGTATCGCGGCTCGCTCATCACGGGCACCCAGAGCGTCAACGACTACTACGCCAACCCCGCCGCGCGGGCGGCCTGGGAGAACTCGGACTGGGTGATCTTCCTCGCCCAGAAGGACGAGTCGGTCGAGCTTCTGAAATCCGAGAAGCGCATCCACTGCGATCCCGGCATGGAGCGGGCGCTCAAGAGCCTGACGACCGCCGACGGCCGCTATGCCGAGCTGGTGCTGCACGGCCCCGACGGCTGGCGGGTGGCGCGTCTGGTGCTCGATCCCTGGTCGGTGGCGCTGTTCTCGTCGCGCGGCCCGGCCTTCGCCGCGGTCGAGCGCCTGAAGGCCGAGGGCCTCTCCACGGTCGAAGCCATCGACCGGCTCGCGGGGGACGCTCCCCACGGGGACGCCGTCTCCGCCGCTGCCGGCCAATCCCAACCATCCGAAACCGGAGAGACCCCATGACAGCGAAGACCGACGCCGCCGAACGGGCGCTGAACTGGCCGGACGATCCCGAGGACGTCACGGCCGCCGGCATCGACTTCGAGGCGCTGGCGCATGTGCTGGCCAACACCTGCCGCCGGGGCGGCTGCCTGCGGCAGTACCACTCCGTCGCGGCCCACGCGGTGATCGTGTCGGAAGAAATCGAGGCGCTCGACGGGCTCGGCGACGAGGATCGGCGGCAGCTCGCGCTGCACGCGCTCATCGCGAATGCGCCGTCCGCGTGGCTCCGGGGGCGCGTGGCGGACTCGCAGCGCGCGGCGGAACGCGCCGGGAGGCTCGCCACCGGGATCGAGACCGCGGTGCGCGAGGCGGCGGGCCTCGATGCGGTGATCGAGGAGGAGCCGGCGGAGCTGCTGAAGTTCGTCACGCGCATGGCGGCGGCGGCCGAAAGCCGCGACCTGCTCGACGGGGATGCGCCGGTGGGCGCCGGCGTCGCCTTCCCGCCCTTGAAGCGCCGTATCCGCAGCCTCCCGCCGGACAGGGCGGCGGCGGCGTGGCTCGCCCGCTTCCGGGCGCTCGCCGGGCCGGAGGCCGGGCGGCGCGGGCGCATCTCCCGCACGGACGGGCCGGGCGAGGCGGATGCCGCGCAAGCCTGACATGACGCGGTCCGACACCGCATGGCCGGTGCTGCTGTCCGCCGTGCTGCTGTCGGGCGCCGTGGCGGCGGCGGTCGCGGCGGCGATGCTCCGATATGGCGTCGAGCCGGCGCCGGGCATTGCCTCCGTGCGGCTCGGCGAGATGACGACCGCGTACACGACACGCGCCGCAGCCGAGGGCGGCACGGCGGAGGATGTGCGGGCCTGGGGAGCGGCGCTGGAAGGCGCGCTCGATCGCGTGGCCGAGCGCCGTGGCGTCGTGCTGCTGCCCGCCCGCGCCGTCGCCGCCGGGGCGCCGGACCTGACGCCGGAGGTGGAGGCGGCACTGGCGGCTGTCCTTGCGCTGCGCGAAGCGGCACCCGTCGGAGAGAAGCCGTGACCGCTTCCCGCCCGATATTCAAGCGGCGGGACGGCCGGCTGCGCCGCCGCCATATCGCCCTCGGCGCAATGATCGCGCTGGCGGCGCTGTGGCTCGCGGCGGTCTCGCGCATCCACGTCAACGCGAGCTGGTCCGACGAAGCCTGGGGCTACGCCGTGTTTCCGTTGTTCGGCGCGGCGCCGCAAGTTGGCGACCGGGTGCTGTTCGAGCCGCCGGAATCCGTCGACTCGCCGGTGCCGTATCTCAAGACGGTGCGCGGCGTGCCGGGCATGCGCATCGAGGTCGGAGACGACGGCACGGTCCGTCTGGACGGCGTAGCGGTTGCGCGCGCGAAGACGCATGCGCTCGACGGACGGCCGCTCGCGGCGATCGCGCCGGGCACGATTCCGCCGGGGCATTACTACCTGCACGCCGATCATGTGGATTCCCACGACAGCCGCTACGCGGAGATCGGGCTGGCGCCTGCCGCGCGCATCCTCGGGCGGGCCATTGCGATGCCCGATATTCCCTGGCTCGGCCTGAAGGGGCCGCTGGTCGGCCCGGAGGATGTGGACGAGGCCGGCGCGGCGCCGATCCTGCCGCAGCCCTCGGACGACGACAGGGCGGGACCGACTGCGGGAACGCCGCCCGTGGAGGAGGCACGATGAGGCGCGCATTCCCGACGGTGCCTGCCGTCGCCATGCTGCTTGCCGCGACGCTGGCCACCCTTCCGGTCGCGGGCATTCCCTCCGCCGCGTCGGCGAAGGACCTCGGCGTGCGCGGCGCGACGTGGCCGGTCGTCGAGCCGGACCTGTTAGAAGAGATCGAAACCCGGCTCCTCGAGATGCAGCGCTCGGGCGTGCTGGCGCGTTTCGAGGCCGAGGCGCGCGAACGCGCCCGCTCGCGGTTTGAAGAGCCGGAGCCGGTTCCGGGGATCGCGCCGGCCACGCGGGAGCGCAGCCGCCCGTTCGATCCGGCCATCACCGTGGCGCAGGATATCCGCACGCCCGAAGGCATTCTCATCGCGGCGGCCGGAACGCGGGTGAACCCGCTGGAGCGGATTGTGCTCTCACGCGACCTGCTGTTCGTGGACGGCAGGCGCGCGGCCGAAATCGCCTGGGCGTTGGCCCATGACCGCCCCGCGAAGATCGTGCTGCTGGCCGGGCGACCGCTCGACCTGATGCGGAAGCATCGCCGCCCCTTCTTCTTCGATAGCGGCGGTTGGCTCGCGGCGCGGTTCGGGCTGCGCTTCACGCCCGCCCTGGTCGAGCAGGACGGGACGCGGCTGCGCATCACCGAAATCCCGGTCGATGACCGGGACGACCCCGAACGGGAGGAATGAAGCCATGCTGAACATGAACCGGGCGACGCTGCTGGGCCATGCCGGGCGCGATCCCGAGCTGCGCGATCTGAACAATGGCGGCAGGGCGGCGGTGTTCACCCTCGCCACCACCGAGAAGTGGACCGACCGCGAGGGCCGGCCCGGCGAGGCGACGGAGTGGCACCGCATCGTGGTGTACGGGCCGGCGGTCAAGGGGGTCGAGACCATGCTGAGGAAGGGCGATGCGGTGATGGTCGAGGGCAGGATCGCGACGCGTGCCTTCCGCGACAAGGAGGACAACGAGCGGACGGTCACCGAGATCGTCGTCTCCCGGCGGCAGGACACCGTGAACATTCTGTCGGGGCGGCGCGCGCCGGACGACCCGCAGGGCGGCGAGGCCGCGGCGTGACCCGGCGCTTCGCGTTGCCGGCCGCACTCGTCCTGGCGGCGATCCTGTGGTCCGGCGCGGCCTCGGCGCAGTCCTGCACCGGGCGGTTCGTGAACCCGATCTCGGACGTCTGCTGGGAGTGCCTGTTCCCGATCTCGCTCGGGCCGCTCACCATCGGCAGCACCGGCGGCGTGGTGGATACGCCCAACCCGTCCTCGCCGATCTGCTTCTGCGGCTCGCCCATCCCCCGCATCGGCCTGTCATTGGGCGTGTGGGAGCCGGCACGGCTGATGGACGTCACCCGGACCCCCTGGTGCTTCCCCAACCTGGGCGGCCTCACCATCGATCCCGGCCTGCCCGCCGCAAGGGGCCGCACCGGGTCCTCCGGCGGCGACGGCGCGAAGGGCTCGGTCTGGCACGCGCACTACTACATGTATCCGCTCTTGGGCTGGATCGGGGTGCTGCTCGATCTCGGCTGCCTGGAGGGCGGCGGCCTCGACATCGCCTGGGTCTCGGAGCTCGACCCGGCCTGGCTCGACGACGAGCTGTCGTTCCTGCTGAACCCGGAGGCCGCGCTGTTCGCCAACCTGCCGGCGCAGGCGGCGTGCGCGGCGGACTGTGCGGCGGCCTCGGCCGGGCTGCCGCTCGATCCGATGTTCTGGTGCGCGGGCTGCCAGGGCGGGATGTATCCGCTGACCGGCAACGTGGCGGCCCATGTCGGCGGGGTGCAGGCCTCGCTGCTGGCGGCCCAGCGCCTGGTCTACCGGCTGCACCGGGCGGGGATCGCCTGGGGGACCTCGGGCTCGGCCGCGCTCTGCGGGCGTTACCCGATGCCGGTGATGCGCAAGAGCCAGTACCGCTGGCAGATGACCGAGCCCGTGCCGGCGACGACGCCTGCGACCGGCTGCAACCCGACGGGACGGTCCTCGGTGCTGTGGGAGTCCTTGCGCGAACTGCCGGTCTCCGGCGAGAGCTTCGGCTACCTGCTGTTTCGCAAACGCACTTGCTGTTTGCTCTGAACCCGATGAAACGCAACGCCAACCGCGACGCTGACAGGGCCATGACGATCCCCTTCTCCGCTTTCCGAACCGTCCTTCTGTTGTCCGCCGCGTTGCTGCTCGGCGCCTGCGCCTGTCCGGCCTGGGCCGACGACAACCCTGCCGCAGGCGCCAAGGCCGATGCATCGCGCCTTGTCGAGGAAGTGCTGCGCAAGGCCGGCGCCAACGACGAGGGATCGCTGGGCGAATGGACGCGCGGCGTGATCGAACGCGCCCTGGGCCGCGCCGGCGAGACCGCGCGGCAGACCGTGCCGGGATCGCCCGGTCGGTCCACCGTCCCGCTCCCGGCCGAACGCCACGCGCCGTCGCTCGCGGCGGGTCGGACGAATACCGCCGAAATCCTCATCTTCACCAGCCTCTCGGTGCCGGCGGAGAGCTGGCGGCAATGGGCGCACGATGCCGCGGCGGTGGGCGCGCCGCTGGTGCTGCGCGGCGTCGGCGAAGGCGGTCTGCGCGAGACCGCGAAGGAGATCGGCGCGCGCCTCGGCGGCGCGGAGGCCGGCGTCGCCATCGACCCGCGCCTGTTCCGCCTGTTCGGCATCGAGCGGGTGCCGGCGGTCGTCGTGGTGCCGAGCGGCGGACCGGGGCGTTCCCCCGTGCCGCCGTGCGAGAGCCGGGGCTGCATGGACGATCCGGCCCCGCCCCACGACCGTATCACCGGGAACATCGGCCTCGTGGCCGCCCTCGAAGCGATTGCCGAAGAGGGAACGGTCGCCCTCGAGGCGGCGCGCAGCCATCTCGAACGGCTGAGAGGGGAAGACCGGCCATGACGGAACAATCCGATCGTTCGCGCGATCGTATCGAGATTGCGCTGGACCGCGGGACGCGGATCGTCCGGCTGCTGACCTGGACGGCGATGTTCGTGCTGGTGTGCCTGATGCTGTGGGTGGTCTCGGGCATGGTCGCGAAAGCGGAAGACCCGAAGGCCGCGGCGCGGGCCATCGGACAGGCCGGGGCAGCGGCGGCCGGCGCCATCGCGCGGGACGCCTCGAACGCCGCAACGGTGCCGGGCTACGCGGGAACGGACGTGCCCGAACGGAACCTGACGGCCTCCGGCATGGAAGATGCCGCCCGCGCCCGCCTCGCCGATCCCGAGGATCCGGGCGGGGTCGCGGGGCGGGCGGTGGTCGAGGGGGTAACGGTGCGCCCCGAGAGGCCGGTGACGGCGGGCGATCCGGCCGTCACGCGCTCGGAAGGGATCTCGGCGTCGCCACAGGCAACCGCGCACCGCGCGGACGGTCTCGCCTCGGGCAGCGTCGCGGACTGCGGCGCGGACCTTCGGGACGCGGACGACGGCGGGTCCTGCGGTTCGGTGAGGTATTGCGTGGGCGCCGGCTGCGAGACCGTGCCGAGCCGGTCCAACACCGGATTCGTCGAGGCGACGACGCGGCTGAACATGGCGCTGGAGCTGGGCGGCGACGAGTTCGACCGCCGGGACATGCGCTTCTTCACGGGCCAGCGCCGCGCCTGCCACATCAAGCTGTTCGGGCTCGCCAACTGCTGCAAGAACTCGGGCCTGCTGGTCGGGCTCGGCAACTGCTCGGCGTCGGAGCGCGAGCTCGCCGAGGAGCGCAACGCCGGCAACACCCACTATCTCGGCAAGTACTGCTCGAAGCGCACGTTCTTCGGGGTGTGCATCCGCCGCTCGCGGGCCTGGTGCGTGTTCGGCTCCAAGCTCGGTCGCATCCTGCAGCAGCAGGGGCGGGCGCAGCTCGGCATCGGCTGGTCGAGCTGCCGGGGGCTTACGGTCGCGGAGATCGAGGGCATCGACTTCGCCAGCCTGGACCTGTCCGAGTTCACCGAGGACCTGATGGACGGATCGCGGGAGCCCTCAGTCTCGCTGCCGGACGCGGGCGACACCGGCACGGCCATGCGGACGCGCATCCGCGACTTCTACCAGCGGGGGCAGTGATGGCGCGGGCTGTCATGCGGGCGCTGAAACGGGTCCTCGCCGCGACGGTCGTGTGGGCGGCGCTGGGCGCGTCCGCGGCGGGCGCGGAATGGCGGTCGTGGTGTGCCGATGAGGGCGCGGGCGCTTCGCTCGGCTGGCACTTCTATTGCGACCGGCAGGAAGAGGAGCCGCAAGAGCCGCAATCGGTCGAACCCGTTCCCGCGCCGTCTTCCGACGAGACGACGCCGTCCGCGACGGAGCGCATCCAGGCGCTTCGCAAGGCGCTGGAAGAAGCCCGCGCCGAGGCGATCCTCGATCCGAGCCCGGCAAACGTGACCGCCTATCTGCGCCTCCAGCAGGAGACCCTGCAACGGGCGGCGGCATTCTCCGACGCGTTCCGGCGCACGGTCTGGGCGACGCCCGAGCTGGACTACACGCTCAGGCGCCCGGTGGGCGCGCTCGCCAAGCAGGTCTGGTCGGACGAACGAAGGCAGGCGCGCGATGCCGCGCTCGCCCGCCTCGGGGAGCGCTACGGGCTGATCTATCTGGGCCATGCCGGCTGTGCGGGGTGCAAGGTGTTCGGCCCGCTGCTGCGCGCCTTCGCGACCCGCCACGGTCTCGACGTGCTGGCCGTGTCGCTCACCGGCGAGGCGCTGGAGGGATGGCCGGAGGCGGTGGCGGACAACGGGCGCGCGGCCCGGCTCGGCCTCGGTAACGCCCCGGTCCCGGCCCTGGTGCTGTTCGACACGGAGACGAAGCGCGTCCTGCCGGTCGGCTTCGGCGTGATGGCCGAGGACGAGATGGCCGAGCGGATCTTCGCCCTCACCGCCCTGGAGACGGGACATGATTACTGAGTGGAAGAAGATCGCGGCGGCTGCCGTGTCCGCCCTCCTGCTGTCGGTCTCTCCCGCGCATGCGGACGTGCTCTCTGAGATGAACCGCTTCTGGCAGGGGGCGGCGGTCAACACCACCGGCCCGACCGCCTTCCAGGGCCAGGCGTCCGGCCACTGGACGCTGGGCAACCTCTATCTGCGGTCGCCGGTGCGCTCCGAGCAGGTCGCCACCGTCAACCTGCCGAGCTTCCGGGCGGGCTGCGGCGGCATCGACGCCTTCGCCGGCGCCTTCTCGTTCATCAACAGCGATCAATTGATCGCCTTCGGGCGCGCGGTCGCGCAGAACGCGGCGGGGTTCGCGTTCGAGCTCGCGCTCGAGACCATCTCGCCCGTCATCGCCGAGACGATGGCGAAGCTCCGGGCGTTGGCGCAGTGGGTGAACGCGCAGAACCTCAACTCCTGCGAGACCGCCCAGGCGCTGGTCGGCGCCGCGTGGTCGAAGAACGACCGGGCGTCGGCCTCGATTTGCGCCGCGGTCGGCACGTCGCAAGGCATCTTCTCGGACTACGCGGCGGCGAAGCACGGCTGCGGCGCCGACGGCAAGCGCAACTCGACGCTGGCCGCCGCCGCAGGCGCGATGGCCGAGCAGGTGCCGGTCAACGTCAACTACGCCTGGAAGGCGATCCGGGCCTCGGCGTTCCTCTCGGGCGACACCCAGCTTGCCGAGTTCGCCATGGCGGTCACCGGCACGGTGATCGTCACCGCGCCCACGTCGGACGGCGATGCCTCTGGCCCGCGGGTGCGCATCCTGGAGCCGCTGGCGCTGGACCGCCGCGTCACCGAGACGCTGATGGAGGGCGGGGGCAATCTCCCGGTCTACGCTTGCGACGAGGCCGCGCGCTGCCTCAACCCCGCGCTCGGCACGGCGGCGGTGCCGGCCAACGGGGGGTTCCGGGCGCGGGTCGCGGCGCTGCTGCGCGACATGGTGGACGCGGTGCGCAACGACACCGCCGTGCCGCCGGCCGCGCTCGGGCTCGTCAACCTCACCACGCTGCCGGTCTACCGGGTCGCCAACGCGGCCGCCGCCTACCGGGGCGCGGTGATCGACCAGGAGATGGATGCGCTTGCCGAGGCCGTCGCGCTCGACGTCATGCAGGTCTGGCTCTCGGACCTCCACCGCACCGTCGAGGAGCGCGCCGGAACCCTCGACATCGCCGACGGCGAGCAGTTGCGCAGGTGGCGCGAGGGGCTGCGGGCCAACCGGGTGGCCCTCGCGCGGCACAGGAACGAGGGCCTCGCGCGCTTCAACACCGCGCTCGCGGTGGTCGAGAAGCTGCGCCTCATCGAGACCGAGCTCGCCGGGGCGCTCTCGGCCGACCTCCGCGCGGCGCTCGCGTTTGCGCGCGGCGGCGCCGGGGCCGGGTCGCGCTGAGCCATGAACCGGTGACACCTTATCTATGTACGAGCTCTTCACCCTCGGCGGCGGCACCTATCTCGTCGATCTCCTGAACGCGGTCGCCGCGATCACCTCGGGCGGCGCCTACGTGACGCTCGCCCAGCTCGCCGGCGTCGCCGGGCTCGCCTGGGTGCTGTTCCGCACCGCCTTCGGCGGGTCGTGGAAGGACAACGCGAAGTGGATCGGGCTGTTCGTCGCGGTGTGGGGCGCGATGATCGTGCCGAAGGCCACCGTCAGGGTGGTCGACCGGCTCGACCCGGCGCTCGCGCCCGCGGTGGTGGCGAACGTCCCGATCGGGCTTGCGCTGTTCGCCTCGCTCACCAGCCAGGTCGGCGACGGGCTGACGCGGCTGACCGAGCAGGCCTTCGCGCTGCCGAACGACC
Organism: Alphaproteobacteria bacterium; assembly: GCA_022823305.1. Classification (GTDB taxonomy): domain Bacteria; phylum Pseudomonadota; class Alphaproteobacteria; order UBA828; family UBA828; genus WTGU01. The sequence goes on along the minus strand of JAJDXK010000074.1, from coordinate 254 downwards.
TCGCCTACCGGCGCCACGGGCTGATCTTCGGGTCGAGGCTCGCGGCCAAGGCGACGCGGCTCGAGGTCACCGACGCAGTGTTCGCGCGCAACCTCCGGAGCTACGCCCGGCAGTGCGTGTTCCACGCGCTGCTGCTCGGCCACGTCACCGCCGACGACCTGCGCGAATCCACCGACCTCTGGCGGCTGGTGACGGCGACGGGCACGCCGTCGGCCGGGGCCTCGCCCGCGCGCATGTTCGAGTTCGCCACCAGA
>JAJDXK010000140.1 GCA_022823305.1 Alphaproteobacteria bacterium | reverse complement strand
AATCCCCCGGACGTGTCGCTGGGCACCGCCACGGCGACCTTCACGATCCTGAACGACGACACGGCCGCGGCGCCCCGCAGCCGCAGCGACTTCGCCTTCCTGGCGAGCTACGACAACACGCTGGAGCGCAGCGAGGGCGCGGCGGGCCGGGCGCACTTCATCGTGACGCGGGTGCGGGTGCCGCCTGTCAATGCGCCTGCGGACTTCGAGATGATCCCGAACCCCTGGGGGTTCCGGGTGTGCTTCGAGGGCACGGCGACGCTGGGCGCGGACTACCGGGTCTTCAACCGCTCCAACGAGCCGCTCACGCTCGACGGCAACGGCTGCTCGGCGCTGAACGACAGGGGCGAGGGCACCGGGCTCGCGGCGGGCCAGGACCGGGCGCATTTCTACATCCAGGTGATCGACGACGCGCACGAGGATTCGGGCGAGACTGTCGAGGTGTACCTCGACGGCGTGGCCGGGACGTCGCTCTTCAAATTCGCCAGAGACCCGCTGCTGGACAACCCCCAGTACGACGAGGATGCAGTGGCGGCAGTGAAGGAGAACTGCGCGAGGGGCGGCCCCTGCCCGACGGACAGGCTGATCTTCACGATCCTGAACCATGACGGCCCGCCGCCGGCGGCGGGCCCGTATGCCGATCTGGTCGCGAAGATGTACGGGTGGCGCAACGACCCGAAGTGGAAGAGCTACAAGGCGCACACGGACCGCTGGGACCGGGCGCTGCTGGAGTTCGGGGAGAACGTGGAGGACGCCTCGCTCCAGCCGATGTCGGCGGCCCAGGCGCAGGTCTTCGCGGACCGGGGCTGGCAGCGCTGGGTGCCGGTGGCGAAGGCGCTGCACGAGATCGAGGCCGCGCGCCTCTCGCCGCCGGGCGCGGCGCTGCGGGCGGTGCTCTCCGCGCCGTCGGGCGACGTGGCCGAGGCGGGCGGGCGCAAGACGCTCACCATCGCGCTCGGCCGGGCGCTCGAACAGGGGGAGGCGCTCACGGTGCCGCTCGCCTTCGGCGGCATGGCGAGGCTCGGCGACGACTACGCGCTGGCCGCGCCGGGGACGGTTCCCAAGGGGGTCAGCTACACGAACCTCGCAAGCACCGACTCCACGACACCGCCCACGGTGACCTTCACCGGCCCCTCGGCGCAATCGGCGACGCTGGTGCTGACCGCGACCGCGGACGGGATCGACGAGGGGACGGGCGAGACGGTGACGGTTGCAACCGGCACGCTCGCGGCGACCGGCCTCGACGACGGGGCCGAGGGCGAGGGCACGGCGGCCTTCGCCATCGTCGAGCCGCCCCTTGCGGTCTCGGTCTCCGCGGCGGTCGCCTCTCTCACCGAGGGGGCCGAAGCGACGTTCACCGTGACGGCGAGCCGGGCGCCGGCCTCGGACCTCGCGGTCGGGCTCACCGTCTCGGACGCCAAGGGCAGCGACTTCCTGGCGGCCACCTCCGAAGGCTCCCATAGCGTCACCATTGCGAAGGGAACGACCGAAGCGGCCTTCGCCGTGGCGACGGTGAACGACGGCGCGGACGAGGCCGACGGGCCGATCGCGGTGACGGTGGCGAAGGGCGCGGGCTATGCGGTGGCGGCCTCGCCGGACGATACGGCCTCGGTCGAGGTGGTGGACGACGATGCCGCGCCCGCGGTGCCCGAACTCACCGTCGGCGATGCGACGGCCAACGAGGCCGACCGGTTCATGTGGTTCACGGTGAAGCTCGGCACGGCCTCGAACCGGCCGGTCTCGGTCTCCTACCGGACCCGGGAATCGACGCCGGTCTCGGCGCGCAAGAACCAGGACTTCCTCCAGTACGACTTCGGGTCCCTCACCTTCCGTCCGGGGGAGACGAGCAAGCGGTTCTGGGTCTACCTCTTCAACGACAACCACGACGAGGACGCGGAGACGTTCGAGGTGGTGCTGTCGAGCCCGACGGGCGGCGCGAGGATCGCCGACGGGGTGGGCGTGGGCACCATCGTGAACTCGGACCCGATGCCGGCGGCGTGGCTGGCGCGCTTCGGGCGCACGGTGGCGGAGCAGGCGCTCGACGGGATTGCCGGGCGCATCGCGGCGCCGCGCGCGGCGGGCATGCAGGGCGCGATTGCCGGGCAGGCGCTGAGCTTCAATCCTGGATCGGGGTCCCCCGGATCGCAGACCGGCGCGGCGAACGACAACGGGCCGCTGGCGCTGTCCGGCCTCGACGCTCCCGCCGGGCGCTTCGGCCCTGCCGGCCTCGGGGCCGGCTTCGGCCATGACGCCCACGGCTTCGGCCAGGGCTTCGCGCAATCCCGCACCATGACCGGGCTGGAGGCGCTGCTGGGCTCCAGCTTCACGGCGACGGGGGAGACCGACGCCACCGGCGGCAGCCTTGCCTTCTGGGGCCGGGCGGCGCAGTCGAGCTTCGACGGCCGCGAGGGCGCGTTCTCGCTCGACGGCGAGACGACCACCGCCATGCTGGGCGCGGACTATGCGCGCGGCAACTGGCTGGTCGGGCTGGCGCTGATGCAGAGTTCCGGCGAGGGCGGCTATGCCGACAGGGCTGCCAGCCCCCGCCCCGCCTCGCAGACCTGCCCGGAGGACGCGGACGAGAGTCTGTGCAATGGCGCGGTGCGGGAGGGCGACGGCGACGTGGAGGCGTCGCTGACGGCGGCGGTTCCCTATGCCGCCGTCCAGGCGTCGGAACGGCTGAGGCTGTGGGGCTCGCTGGGTTACGGCACGGGCGAAGTGACGCTGAAGCCCGAGACGGGCGGCTCGCTCAAGTCGGACATCTCCTGGACGATGGCGGCGGCGGGCGCGCGCGGCGACCTGTTGCCTCCGCCGAAGGAGGGGAGCGGCCCGGCGCTGGCGCTGACTACGGATGCGCTGTGGGCGCGGACCTCGTCGGAGAAGACGCACGAGCTTGCGGCGTCGGACTCCGACGTGACGCGGCTGCGGCTGGGTCTCGAAGGCAGCTACCGCGTGGCGCTCGACGGAGGCGGGCATCTGACGCCCAAGGTCGAGATTGGCGCGCGCCACGACGGCGGCGACGCCGAGACCGGCACGGGTCTGGAAGTCGGCGGCGGCATCGCCTGGACCGATCCTCAGATCGGGCTCTCGCTCGACCTCTCGGGCCGCACACTGATCGCGCACGGCGACGACGACCTGGAGGACCAGGGCTTCGCCGCCTCGCTTGCCTTCGATCCGAACCCGTCGAGCGAGCGCGGGCTGTCGCTCACGCTCAGCCAGGACTGGGGCGGCTCGGCCGAGGGCGGGCTCGACGCGCTGTTCGCGACCGACCCGCTGGCCGACCGCGCGGGCACGGCCGAGGCGACCAGCCGCTGGCAGGCGGAGGCCGCCTACGGTCTCCCGGCCTTCTCGGGGCGGTTCACCGGCAGCCCGCATGTGGGGCTCGGGCTCGCCACCGGCGCGCGCGACTACACGCTCGGCTGGCGGCTCTCGCCGGCGGCCAACGCCAACGCGCCCGATATCTCCTTCGGCGTGAAGGGGACGCGGCGCGAGAGCGACGCGGCCGCGGCGGAACACATCGTCGGGTTCGAGCTTCGGGCGCGCTGGTGAGGCGGGGGTGACCGCGCCGCGCGATGGGTGCGGGCGACCTCGCGGGGGCCTGGGCCTTGCTCCGGCTCGACAGGGAATACCGGGCGGCGTGGCGCGAACACGCTGCCCGGCCCCGATACGAGGGCGGCACAGCGTTCCCGGTGCGTATCGGCTCCGGGGCAGACAGGATCGCCGAACGGGACTGGAGCCTGCTCGCCTTCGAGGACCCCGAGGGCGATGCGGTCTCCGCCTTCTTCGACACGCCCATGCTGGAGGGCGAAGGCTCGTCCACGGCGACGCCCCTGCTGGCGATGCTGGAAGCCGCCGGAGCGCGGGTCGAGGGGCTCCGCCTCGGCGACGGCGCGCTGGTTCTGAAAGTGGAAGCCGGGGACAGGGCCGTACAGGCGCGCATCGAGGACCCGGCGCCCCTGCTGGCGGGCGGCGGGGTCCGGCTGTTCCACGATTGGGGCCTCGCGCTGCCGGTTGCCATCGTCCGGCTGGGCGACCTGTGGAGCGTCTGCGGCGGGGACCCTTCGACGGGCGAGGCCCCTCGGCACGGGATCGGCGGGCGGGCTCACGGGAACGGAAACGGGCGGAACTGTTAACCGTGCTCGAAGCCGACCAGAACGGACTGACCTGGCGCGAGATCGCGGAAGTGCTTTGGGGCAAGGAGCGCGTCGCGGAAGACTGGTGGGAGGACGGGTGGATGCGGGCGAGGATCAGGCGCCGTCTCGAAAAGGCTCGCGCCATGCTGAAGGGCTACCGCGACATCGCCGCCGGGCGAAAGTGACGATGAACGGGGCCGCTTCGCGGCATGCTCCGGGCTTTGAAAGCCTGCGGGTTTGCAGTAGGGTCGTGTCCTGAACGTGGCGGGGATCGGAGGTTCGGAACGGGAAGGAACTACGGGCCGCGGATGGAACAACTCATTGTTTGCAAAGGATAATGGTTCCGGGGCAGACAGCGGATGCGGCATTCGTCATTTGCATCGCAGATGCGTGGGGTGTGGAACCAAAGCCCGCCCCGGCGGGTCGGAAGCCTGATTCGCGCTGAACGGGGGATCGGGAAATCGACGCCGGGGAACCCGGCGGAGGGGAGCCGACGCGGCGAGTGAGCGGACGGCCTCGCCGACGCGAGCGAGGGCACGGGTGCGAAGCACCGTGCCGAGCGGACTGGCAGTGCCGTCGACAGTCGCGCCGGCGGAAGTGCGGCGGGCGGCGCGCCGGGATCGGCGCAGCCGGCGATGCACTCATGCGAAGCATGGTGCAGCGGCGCGTGACGCGGCAGCGGAACGCAAACGCGATCGGCGAGCGACAGCGAGCTGGAGCACGAGCGCGGCGCGTAGCGCGCGCGAGGACGACGGTGCCGCCGCAACACCGTTGGCGCGAAGAACGACGGGCCACGCCGCCGCCGGAACGACGACGCGGCCCGTAACGGTGGCGCGGGCTACGCAGCGCACTGTGCCACCGGGATGCCGAGCTGGCGCGCGCGGTCGACGAGGTTCTCGGTGATGCCGGAGCCGGGGAACGCGATGACGCCCTTCGGCAGGAGTTGCAGCAGCTCCTCGTTGCGGCGGAACGGAGCGGCGCGGCCGTGGCGATCCCAGTCAGGCTTGCAGACGACCTGGTCGACGCCGTTGCGCTCGGCCCAGCGCGCCGCGATCTTCTCGACGCCGGGGCCGCCGCCATGCACAAGCACCATGTCGGGGTAACCCGCATTGGGATACCGGTTATCGCAATGCGTCGGTTTATATAGCAAAAACATCGGACT
>JAJDXK010000018.1 GCA_022823305.1 Alphaproteobacteria bacterium | reverse complement strand
GGCGTGATGCCGTTGGCGGCGTTGTAGGCCTGCTGGCGGCTGCGCCGGCGCTCCGTCTCCGCCAGCGCGTTGCCGAGGGAGTCGGTCATGTCGTCGGCGTAGAGGATCACGCGGCCGTCGATGTTGCGCGCGGCCCGGCCGATGGTCTGGATCAGCGACGTCTGGGAGCGCAAGAACCCCTCCTTGTCGGCGTCCAGGATCGCGACCAGCCCGCATTCCGGGATGTCGAGCCCCTCGCGCAGGAGGTTGATGCCGACCAGCACGTCGAAGGCGCCGAGGCGGAGGTCGCGGATGATCTCGATGCGCTCGATGGTGTCGATGTCGGAGTGCAGGTAGCGCACGCGGACGCCCGCCTCGTGCAGGTACTCGGTCAGGTCCTCGGCCATGCGCTTGGTGAGCGTGGTGACCAGCACGCGCAGGCCACGCGCGGCGCGGTCCCTGCACTCGGCGATCAGGTCGTCGACCTGGTGCTCCACCGGGCGCACCACGCAGACCGGGTCGATCAGCCCGGTGGGGCGGATCACCTGCTCGACGAAGACGCCCCCGGTGCGCTCCAGCTCCCACGGCCCGGGCGTCGCCGAGACGAAGATGGTCTCCGGCCGCATGGCGTCCCATTCCTCGAACTTGAGGGGCCGGTTGTCGACGCAGGAGGGCAGGCGGAAGCCGAACTCGGCGAGCGTCGACTTGCGGCGGTAGTCGCCGCGGAACATGCCGCCGAGCTGGGGCACGGTGACGTGGGATTCGTCCACGATCAGCAGCGCGTTCTCGGGCAGGTACTCGAAGAGCGTGGGCGGCGGCTCGCCCGGATTGCGGCCGGTGAGGTAGCGCGAGTAGTTCTCGATGCCGGCGCAGGAGCCGGTCGCCTCCATCATCTCCAGGTCGAAGAGGGTGCGCTGCTCCAGCCGCTGCGCCTCCAGCAGCTGGCCGTGCGTGTTGAACGCCTCCAGGCGCTCGGCGAGCTCCACCCTGATCTGCTTGATCGCCTGGCGCACGGTGGGCCTGGGGATGACGTAGTGGCTGTTGGGGTAGATGCGCACGCGCACCAGCCGGTCGGTCTTGGCGCCGGTAAGCGGATCGAACTCGATGATCTCCTCGATCTCGTCGCCGAAGAGCGAGATGCGCCAGGCGCGGTCCTCGGAATGGGCCGGGAAGAGCTCGATCACGTCGCCGCGCACGCGGAAGCTGCCGCGCTCCAGCGTCTGGGTGGTGCGGCGGTACTGCAGCTCGACCAGCTTGCGGATGAAGGCGCGCTGGTCGATGCGCCCCTCCAGCGCGAGCGAGACCGCCATCGACGAATAGGTCTCGACTGCGCCGATGCCGTAGATGCACGAGACCGAGGCCACGATCACCACGTCCTCACGCTCCAGCAGTGCCCGCGTCGCGCTGTGGCGCATCCGGTCGATGTGCTCGTTGATGGAGGCGTCCTTCTCGATATAGGTGTCCGAGCGCGGGACGTAGGCCTCAGGCTGGTAGTAGTCGTAGTAGGAGACGAAGTATTCGACCGCGTTGTTGGGCAGGAATTCCTTCATCTCGCCATAGAGCTGGGCGGCGAGGGTCTTGTTGGGCGCAAGGATCAGGGTGGGCCGCCCCAGCGCCCGGATCACGTGGGTCATGGTGAAGGTCTTGCCCGAGCCGGTGACGCCGAGCAGAACCTGCTCGCGCTCGCCGGCCCGGAGGCCCGCGATGAGCTGCCGGATGGCCTCGGGCTGGTCGCCCGCCGGCTCGAACGCAGACACGATCTCGAAGGCGGCGCCCTCGCCTGCTGCCGCCCGCTCCGCCGATTCGGCCGATTCCGCCGCCTGCGCCATGCACGCACTATAGGAGCGCCCCCAGGGCGTGCGCCAGAGGCCGATTGTACGCCTGTCCCGTTCTGGACAAACGCCTGCGCGGGGCAGATAGTGCCTGCCGCTTGTCTTGGAGGATGAGGATGTACCAGAAGGAGACGCGCGCCATCCAGATCACGGTGAAGCCCTTCTATCTCGAGGAGCAGTCCGAGCCCGACGACAGCCAGTACGTGTTCGCCTATCACATCCGGATCGAGAACAATGGCCAAGACGTGGTCCAGCTCCTGAACCGCTACTGGCAGATCACCGACGGCCTGGGCCGCATCCAGGAGGTGCGGGGCCCCGGCGTGGTCGGCGAGCAGCCGGTGCTGAGGCCGGGGGAGGCGTTCGAGTACACGAGCGGGTGTCCGCTCAACACCTCGACCGGGATCATGGTGGGCACCTACGAGATGGAAACGCTGGACGGCGAGCGCTTCGATGTGGATATTCCGGCATTCTCGCTCGACGCGCCGGACGCGCCCGTGCAGCTCAACTGAGGCAGCCCGGCCGCCGGCTCGCCGACCCGTCAACCAGACGACACCGGGGCCGCCGCGCGGCGGCCCCGCAGTACCGAAGAGCCGGCCCCGCGCCGGAGAAGGGAGACCGCCCGTGGACGACAGCCAGCCCGCGCCCGCAGCCGGCGCCCAGGACCATATGCCCCGAGGAGCGGACGCGCGGCCGAGCAGGGATGAGGCCGAGGCCGCGGTGCGCACGCTGCTCCGCTGGGCCGGCGACGACCCGTCGCGCGAGGGGCTGCAGGACACGCCCAAGCGCATGGTCCGCGCCTTCGAGGAATATTTCGGCGGCTACGGTCAGGACCCCTACGCGATCCTGCGCCGCACCTTCGAGGAGACCAACGGCTACGACGAGATGGTCGTGCTCCGCGACATCGATTTCCGCTCGCACTGCGAGCACCACGTGGCGCCGATCGTCGGCCGCGCCCACATCGGCTACCTGCCCGACCACCGCGTGGTGGGGATCAGCAAGCTCGCGCGGGTGGTCGACGTCTACGCCCGTCGCCTGCAGATCCAGGAGAAGCTGACCGCCGAGATCGCCGATGCCATCGAGGCCGTGCTGCAGCCGCGTGGGGTGGGCGTCGTGGTCGAGGCGGCCCACCACTGCATGACGACGCGCGGCGTGCGCAAGGAGGGAGTGCTCATGGTGACGAGCCGGATGCTCGGCACGTTTCGCACGGACCCGAAGACCCGCCGCGAGTTTCTCAGCATGATCGGAAACCCGGCGGCTTCGGTGCCGCGCTAGGACGTCCGGCCCGGCTCCCTCGCCGGGCAGCCAGCTCAGCTCAGGCACCGTCCGATGGGCTCGGTCAGGGACCTCCGGCCGGTTCTCTTCGTCGTCGGCATCCTGCTGGTCACGCTGTCGCTCGCGATGGCGCTGCCGGCCATCGCCGATGCGGTGTCGGGCGACCGGCACTGGCAGGTCTTCCTCGTCGCCAGCGTCTTCACGCTCTTCATCGGCACCTGCCTCGTGCTCGGCAACCGGGGCCGGGACATGCAGCTCACGGTGCGCCAGGCCTTCGTGCTCACCACGGTGAGCTGGGTGGTCGTCGCCGCCTTCGCGGCTCTGCCCTTCACCTTCTCCGACCTCGAGCTGAGCTATTCCGACGCCTACTTCGAGGCGATGTCGGGGCTCACCACGACCGGGTCCACGGTCATCCGGGGTCTCGACGACGCGCCGGCCGGCATCCTGCTGTGGCGGGCGCTGCTGCAATGGATGGGCGGCATCGGGATCATCGTCACGGCGATCGCGATCCTGCCGATGCTGAGGGTCGGCGGCATGCAGCTCTTCCATACGGAGTCGTCGGACAGCTCCGAGAAGGTGCTGCCCCGCGCGGCCCAGCTCGCGGGCGCGATCGGGGTCATCTACCTGCTGCTGACCTTCAGCAACGGCATCGCCTACTGGGCCGCCGGCATGACGCCCTTCGAGGCGGTGTGCCACTCGATGACCACCATCGCCACCGGCGGCTTCTCGACCTCCGACAACTCCCTCGGCCACTTCCAGAACGACGCGATCGAGGGCATCGCCACCGTCTACATGGTGCTCGGCTCGCTGCCCTTCGTGCTCTACCTGCAGGCCGCGCGCGGCGGCTGGGGTGCGCTCTTGCGCGACACGCAGGTGCGCTGGTTCTTCGGGCTGGTGCTCTTCGCCCTGCTCTCGCTCGCCGGCTGGCAGATGGCGTCCAACAATGTCGCGGCGGCCGACGCCTTCCGCGAGGCGGCCTTCAACGGCATCTCGATCCTGACCGGCACCGGCTACTCCACCACCGACTTCTCGGCTTGGGGCACCTTCGCGCTGCCGGTCTTCACGCTGCTGATGTTCATCGGCGGCTGCACCGGCGCCACCACCGGTGGCGTCAAGGTCTTCCGCATCCAGGTCCTCGCGCTCACCTCGCTGATGCAGATCCGCCAGCTGATCCAGCCGCACGGGGTCTTTCTCAGCAAGTTCAACGGGCGGCCGATCCCGGAAAGCGTGCCGCCGGCGGTGATGGGGTTCTTCTTCCTCTTTGTGGTGATCTTCGGGCTGATCGCCATGGGGCTTGCGCTGATGGGGCTCGACTACGTGACCAGCGTCAGCGGGGCTGCGACGGCCATCGCCAATGTCGGCCCGGGCCTCGGCCCGATCATCGGCCCCGCCGGCTCCTTCCAGCCCCTGCCGGAGCCGGCCAAGTGGCTGCTCTCTGCCGCCATGCTGCTCGGCCGGCTCGAGCTCTTCACCGTGCTGGTGCTCTTCGTTCCCCGCTTCTGGCGGGACTGAGGCGGCTCAGCCCTTCTCCGCCAGCATGCCGCCGTCCACCGGAAGCACGTGGCCGGTGATGAAGCTCGCCTTGTCGGAGAGCAGCCAGACCACGGCGTCCGCGACCTCCTCGGGCCGGCCGATCCGGCCCATCGGCACGCGCCCGGATGCGTTGCTGGGGTCGTTGTCCCAGCCGCGCAGCAGCAGCGGCGTCAGGATCGGCCCCGGCGCCACGGCATTCACCCGGATGTTGTCCTTGGCGTAGTCGAGGGCGGCGGCCCGGGTCATGCCCGAGACCGCGTGCTTCGCGGTCATGTAGGGCGACCAGCGCGGGTAGGCCGCGAGCCCCCACATGGAGCCCGCGTTCACGATCGAGCCGCCGCCCGATTCCAGCATCGCCGGGATCTCCGCCTGCATGCAGAGGTAGACGCCCTCGATCATGACGTCGAAGACGTGCTGCACGTCGGCCATGTCCTGCTCCGCCAGCAGCGCCTGCGGGCCTTCGATCCCGGCGTTGTTGTAGGCGAGGTCGAGGCGGCCGAAGTCGCTCAGGGCGCGCTCGACCATGGCCGTCACCCGGTCCTCCTCGGCCACGTCGACGCGCATGAAGGCCGCCCTGCCGCCCGCCTCGCGGACCGCCGCCGCGGCCTCTTCGCCGCCGGCCTCGTCGATGTCGGTGACCAGAACCGCCGCCCCTTCGGCGGCCAGCGCCTGCACCGTGGCGCGGCCGATGCCCGAGCCGCCGCCGGTCACGATCGCCGCCTTCTCCGCAAGCATCATCGCGCTCTCCCGGCCCGAAGCCCTCTCAGCTCGCCGGATCGATCACGCGATCCGGCGGGTTGTGCCCGTCGGCGAAGGTCTGGATGTTGATCAGCACCTTCTCGCCCATGTCGCGGCGCCCTTCGATCGTGGCCGAGCCGATGTGGGGCAATGCCACCACGTTGTCGAGGGTGAGCAGCTTCGGCGTGACCAGGGGCTCGTTCTCGTACACGTCCAGCCCTGCGCCCGCGATGCGTCCGGCGTCGAGCAGGCGCACCAGCGCCGCCTCGTCGATCGCATGGCCGCGCGAGGTGTTGATGACGTAGGCTTGCGGGCGCAACAGCCCGAGCCGGCGGGCCGAGAGCAGGTGATAGGTCGCAGGCGTGCTGGGGCAGTGAATCGAGACGAAATCCATATGTGCCAGCATCTGGTCCAGGCTCTGCCACCAGGTCGCCTCGAGCTCGTGCTCGGTCTCCTCGTCCACCCGGTTGCGGTTGTGGTAGTGGATGGAGAGGCCGAAGCCCCGCGCCCTGCGCGCCACGGCCTGGCCGATGCGTCCCATGCCGATGATGCCGAGGCGCTTGCCCCAGATGCGGTGGCCCAGCATCGTGGTCGGCGCCCAGCCCTGCCAGTCGCCGCCGCGCAGCAGCCGCTCGCCCTCGGAGAGCCGGCGCGGCACCGCGAGGATGAGCGCCATGGTCATGTCGGCCGTGTCCTAGGTCAGCACGCCCGGCGTGTTGGTGACCAGGATGCCGCGTTCCTGCGCCGCGGCGAGGTCGATGTGATCGACGCCGGTGCCGAAGCTCGCGATCAGCTTGAGGTCGGGGCCGGCGTGGGCGAGGAGGGCGCCGTCGATGGTGTCGGTGACCGTCGGCACCAGCACGTCGGCCTCCGCCACCGCGCGCTCCATCGCCTCGCGCTCCAGCGGCCGATCATCCTCATTGAGTCGGGTGTCGAAAAGCTCCATCATGCGCGCCTCGATCTCCCGGGGGAGACGCCGCGTCACGACCACCTTGAGCTTTCTGCCAGGTCTCATCGACCCTCCGCGCGCGGCTCGGCGGGCTCGATCCGACCGCAATCGGCAGCCTGTTTAGCAAACGCCCCATGGCGACTCAATCTGCCCGGCGGGCACGGGTGCCCGTCATGACCGGAAATCGATACCGCCACCGCCGGTACCGCCCGCCGGGACGCGGCCCCCGCCTGTGGGTCGGTCTCTCCGTCGCCGCGGCGCTCGCGGCCGTTCTGGTCACGCTCACCGCGGCCGATGCGCCGCCGGTGCAGGCGCAGGAGGGCACCCGCTTCGTCTCGCTCAAGGCCGAGGTTGCCAACCTCCGGGTCGGCCCCGGGCGACGCTATCCCATCGACTGGGTCTACAGGCGCCCGGGCCTGCCGCTGCTGGTGGTCGCGCACTTCGACCAGTGGCGCTGGGTGCAGGACCACGAGGGCACCAAGGGCTGGATGCACCGCTCTCTGCTCTCGACCGCGCGCACCGCGCTCATCGTGGACGAGGTGCAGACCGTCTTCGAGGAGCCGTCGTCGGACGCCGCGGCGGTGCTCCGGGCCGAGCCCGGCGTCATCGCCGACCTCAAGGGCTGCGAGGGCCGCTGGTGCCGCGTCGCGCTCGCCGGCGAGGAGGGCTGGGTGCGCGACAGCGCCATCTGGGGCGCCGTGGTCCCGGCGCCCTGAGGTCACCTCAGTCCAGGTCCTCTGCGAGCGCGGCGCGGGTCTCCTCCGGCATGACGGCGAGGTGGCCGTAGGCCGGGTGCTCAATGCCGAGCAGCACGCGGGTGCCCGCCGTGCGAATGCGGTCCGCCTCGGCCGGCGCGAAGGGGAAGCGCAGGAAGTGGATCGAGGAGGTCTTGCCGTCCTCGCTCGTGCGCGCGACCTCGTCCTCGATCGGCTCCGCAGCGACGGCCGCCCCGCCCACCTCCATGCGGACGCTCTCCTCGATGCCGGCCAGTCGGTAGAGCGCGCGCTCGCGGCGCACGGGGTCGTCGATCTCCAGCATGAGCGTCGCGATCAACGCGTCGCCCGGCGGGATCAACGGGTTGTAGGCCTCGAGCTCGCCCGCGATCTGCTCCTCGCCGCCCTGCTCGATGTGGAGCATCTCGTGCACCTGCATCCACATCGTCTCGAAGCACTCGAAGTGGAAGGTGGCGAAGGGGCCGACGGCGAGCCGGCGGTGGCGCTTCAGCGCCGTGATGGCGGCACGCTTCTCCGCCCGCACCCTGGCGTAGTCCGCCATGTCCATGATGTCGGCGCGGCTGAGCGCGCGGCGCGGCGCGTTCGTCATGGCCGGACCCGTCTCACGCCAGGCCGTAGGCGAGCGCCAGCAGCTCGATCGGGTGATGGGCGCGGCCGGCGGCGGGCGCGCCGGCCGCAGGCTCGCCGTCCTTGGCCGCCTGGCGGGCGATGCCGTTCACGATATGGGCGCCGGCGAGGGGGCATTCCGAGGCGAGATAGGGGTTCGCGGCCTCGCGGGCGCGGCGCGCGGTCGGCCGGCCCAGCTTGAGCGCGGTCTCGTGGAAGTCCCTGGTGACGCCGATCGAGCCGCCGTGGCCGGAGCAGCGCTCGAGGATCGTGACCTCGGTATCAGGCACCAGCGCCAGCATGTCGGCGGACTTGCGACCGATGTTCTGGGCCCGCTCGTGGCAGGGCAGGTGGAGCGTGACGGCGCCGTCGAGCGGCGCGAGCCCCGGCGCCAGCCCCTCGTCGCGGGCGATGGACACGACGTACTCGCAGATGTCGCTGCTGTGCGCGGAAAGCCGCTTGACCGCGGGATCGTCGGGCAGGATCAGCGGCCACTCCAGCTTGAGCATCAGCGCGCAGCTCGCCACCAACGCGATCACGTCGTAGCCCTTGTCGATCCATTCGCCGAGCGCCGCCGCGGTGTGTCGGGCGCCCTCGGCGACGCGCTCGATATCGCCCTCCTCGAGCTGTGGCATGCCGCAGCAGCGGGGATAGACGATCGCCGTCTCGACGCCGTTCCGGGCCAGCACCGCGCGCGCCGCGGCGCCCACCTCGGGCTGGTTGTAGTTGGCGAAGCAGGTCGCGTAGATCACCGCCTTGCGCCCGTTGGCCGGGGCCTGGCGGTTGACCGCCGGTCCCCCCCTGGCCGCGCGGTCGAGCATGGTGCGGCGGTGGTAGCGGGGCAGCGGCGCCTCCCTGTGGACGCCGGCCACCGCCTGCAGCAGCGGCCGGGTGAGGCGGTTGCCCCGGGCCGAGCCCCAGTTCGCGAGCGGCGCGAGCTGGCGGGCGAGCCTGCCGTTGCGGTCGGTCTCCGAGAGCTGTCGCGACGCGCTGGTGTGGCGCCGGCCCGCACGCCGGTCGGCGGCGCGGTGGCGCAGCATGAGGTGGGGAAAGTCGACGTTCCACTCGTGCGGCGGCGTGTAGGGGCACATGGTCATGAAGCACATGTCGCAGAGCGTGCAGGCGTCCGCGACCGACTTGAAGCCGGCGGAATCGACGGAATCGAGCTCGCCGGTCTCGGAGTCGTCGACCAGGTCGAAGAGGCGCGGAAAGGAATCGCAGAGATTGAAGCAGCGCCGGCAGGTGTGGCAGATGTCGAAGACGCGGCGCGTCTCCGCCTCCAGCGCCGCCGGGTCGTAGAATTCGGGGTTTCGCCAGTCTATGGGGTGGCGGAAGGGCGCACCCTCGTCTGCCATCGCGGCGATGACGCTACCGGCACGAGCCGCAGAGCCGGTTGCCCGGCCCCGCGCTGTCGAAGAGGCGACCGCAGCGCAGGCACTGGCGCTGGCTCTCCTGCGCCTCCAGGCGATCCAGTTCGGCAAGTTCGTCGGAGAGGGAGATCATTCCCGGTCCGCGATCCACATTCCTGGCGGCTTCACGCCGCGCATCCCACTTTGTCCGCCGTTGAGGCGCGAGCGACATCGTCATCGTTTAGCGCAAGTTCCCTGGCGAGGATGGTCGGGAGGGTCCGTCAGCAACATTGTATCGAATCTGGGCGTCCGATCTAAGCCGAATCTTCATATCGGCCCGCAATTCTCACCAGAATCATGGGCTGCGCGGCACCGGGAGGGGCTATTCGGCCGCCTCGGTGCTGCCGGCAGGGGTGCGGAAGGCCGGAATCACTTCCTCGGCAAAGAGTCGCAGGCTCTTCAAGAGGTTAGCCTCGCCATAATAGGGCGGGTAGTGGAGCAGCAGCGAGTCGAGGCCGGTCGCGGCGCGGAGCGCCCGGATGCGCGCGATCACGGTCTCCGGCGAGCCGTGCACGAGCGTGGTCTCGAGCAGCGCGTCGTAGTCGAAGGCCCGAGCCCCCTCCTTCTCCGAGACGTGGCCGAGATAGCCCGCGGTCTTCTTGCCGAGGAACGCCTCGAGGTGGCGGACGATGCCGGGCGCGCTCTCCTGCCTGGCCGCCTCGTCGCTTTCCGCGACGTAGACCCAGCGGGCGATGTTGACGGAGCCGAAGGCGGGATTGGCGTTCCACGGGGCCGGCGTCTGCGCCATCTGCTCCCGGTAGAGGGCGATCTGCCCCGCGAGCGTCTCGAACGAGGGCAGGGTGGAGAGCATCAGGCCGAAGCCGTGACGGGCCGCGATCCCGATCGAGCGATCGGTGCCCGCCGCCATGTAGAAGGGGGGGTGCGGCTGCTGCAGGCTGACCGGGAAGATCTCGTAGTCGCCCTCGATCCGGCTCTGGAAGTGGGTCCCCTCGTGGCTCACCCTGCGCTGGTGGAAGGCGTCGAGGATCAGCGGGATTGCCTCTTCCTGGATGTCGTGTCGCGCGTCGAAGGGGATCCCGAGGCCCTCGTACTCGTAGGGCCGGTAGCCGGAGCCGAGGCCGAGGGCGAGCCGCCCGCCGCTGAGCACGTCGACGAAGGCGGCGTTCTCGACGATCCGCACCGGGTTGTGCAGCGGCAGCGTCATCACCGCGGTGCCGAGCCCGATACGCTCGGTCTTGGGCACCAGGTAGGCGAGATAGACGAAGGGATCGGGCAGCACACCGTACTGGTTGGAGAAGTGGTGCTCGGCGATCCAGGCGGTGTCGTAGCCGAGCCGGTCGGCCTCCACGATCTCGCGCGTGACCCGCGCGTGCACGTCTCGGTGGGGGTAGGGCTCCCGGTCCAGGTTGGGCTGCGAGGTGACGAGAACGCCGAACTGCATCATTCACTCCGCCCGTGATCCGTCCCGAATGCGCGCCCTGCCGCGAAAGCCGCGGCTAGTCCCGATAGATCGTCCACCCGCCCTCTTCCCCGCTGAGCAGGCCTTCGCCGGGCGGAATCTCGTCCGGCGGGTCCTTCCACTTGCTGGGGTGGAGCGGCTCGCCGCCACAGGCCGCGAGCCCGAGCAGCGTGACGGCGGCAAGCGCGAGGTACAGCGGCCGGGCGCCGCCGATGCGCATCGTCACCCTCTCACTCCCTATTCGGCAGCGGACTCGACCGGCGCGTCGAGCCGCGCCTGGAGATCGCCCAGCAGGCCGTCGAGGCCCTTGCGGTTGATGACCGAGGTGAACTCGACGCGGTGGGTGTGCAGCATGCTGATGCCTTCCACGACCACGTCGATGACCTTGAGCCTCTCCTTCCTCTCGCGCACGCGGAAGTCGACGTGGACCGGCTGGCCGCCCGAGGGCCGCAGGACCTGCGTTCGCACGATCTTGTCGCCGCTCTCGTCGTCGATCACCGAACGCACGACGAACTCCTCGCCGCCGTAGGAATCGAAGCGGCTGGCATACACCCGCACGATGAAGTCGAGAAAGATGTTCATGTAGGCCTTGCGCTGCTCCTCGGTCGCCGCCTTCCAGTGGCGGCCGAGGACGAAGCGGCTGACGAGGGGGACGTCGAAGCCCTTCACCATGATCGCGCGGAACGCGGCCTCGCGCTCCTCGAAGGTGGAGTTGGCCTTGTCGCGGAGCACGGCGACCGCCTGGCCGCCCACATCCTCGATAAAGACGAATGCCGGGTCGTCTTCGGACGCCTGCGCCCGCTGCCCCGCCATGGCGGCAACAAGGAAGGCCGCGACAAGGGCGGCCGCAAACGCGCGTCTGGTGATGGGAATGCTCATGCGAAGTCTGCTCCGCCCGGGTCGCCTGCGCGTCCGCGCAGGCCCTTGCCCGGGTCACTTCTCTTCCAGGTACTTCTCCAGGTCCTCGTCGAGGTACGAATCGAGGTCCTCGTCGTAGTACCCGTCGAGCTCCTCGTCGAAATCGTAGTCCGGCACCTCCAGGGAGGCTCCCGCCGCACCGTCGCGGATCGCGTTTTCGCGATACTGCTTATATAGCTCGCGCAGCGCAGCATAGAAGTCGACCGACGTCCTTTCCAGCGTTTCCAGATTCTCGATGTGCTCGGCGCGCTGCGAGACGCCGCTCAGGACGCCGCGCGCGACCCCGCCCTCGGCGGGCATGAGGTGACCCACGGGGTCTGCGACCCAGTCGACCCCGAAGCCGACCGCGTCGCGGGGGTTGGACGGGCCCAGCAGCGGCAGCACGAGGTAGGGCTCGCCGCCCACGCCCCACGACGCCAGCGTCTGGCCGAAGTCCTCCGGGGCCCGCTCCAGCCCCCAGTCCGTGGCCACGTCGAAGATCCCGACCACGCCCACCGTCGAGTTGACGGTGAAGCGCATGAACGACGTTCCCGCCCGCTCCATCTTGCCCTGGGCCAGGTTGTTCAGGAGGTTGAGCGGCTCGCCGAGATTGCCGAGAACGTTGGAAATGCGGAAGCGCACCCCCTCCGGCACCGCCAAGACGTAGAACTCCGCCGCCGGCTTCAGCAGCAGCCCGTCGACGGTCTGGTTGATCTCGAACATCACCCGGTTGTAGCCCTCGAGGGGGTCGCTGTCGCCGTCGCTGGCGCGACCGTCGGCGGCCCAGCCCAGCAGGACGCCGGCGAACAGCGCGATCACGAGACAACGCCGCAGGGCTGCGAGCGCGGCGCGTGCCGGGTGCGCGGCTGGCGGACGCGAAGGGCTCTCCGTCATACGGGGTGTCAGGTCTCCTGGGCCGCGGCGAGCACGTCTTCGGCGAGCCGTCCGGTGAGCTCCTGCAGGCGGTCGAAGTGCGACTCGAACGTGCCGACTCCAAGCGTGAGGGAGCGGAGCTCGATGATCAAATCGTGCATCTCCGCCTGAGGCATCTGGCTGGTGACCTGGTCCCAGCCGGACCAGTCCTCGCGCGCCTGGAAGCCGAGCACCTGGCCCCTGCGGCCGGTCACCAGGCGCTGGACGTTGGGCGTGAACTCGCTAGGTATGGAGATCTTGACCTCGCAGATCGGCTCGAGCAGCACCGGGTTGCACTTGGGCAGCGCCTCGGCCATCGCCATGCGGCCCGCCGTCTTGAAGGCCTGCTCGGAGCTGTCGACGGCGTGGTGCTTGCCGTCGGTGAGCGTCACCTGGAGGTCGACCACGGGGAAGCCCAGCGGCCCGCTGGCGAGGTAGTCGCGCACGCCCGCCTCCACCGCGGGGATGTACTGGCGCGGCACGGCGCCGCCGACCACCTTCTGCTGAAACTCGAAGCCCGAGCCGCGCGGCAGCGGCTTCACCTCGATGTGCACGTCGCCGAACTGGCCGTGGCCGCCGGTCTGCTTCTTGAAGCGCGCGTGCTGGGCGACGGGCTTCCGGATCGCCTCCTTGTAGGCGACCTTGGGCCGCTCCGTCTGCATGGCCAGGCCGTACTTGCCGGAGAGACGGTCGAGCGCGACCTTGAGATGCATCTCCCCCTGGCCCCAGAGCACCGCCTCCTGGGTGTCGGGGTTCGGCTCGAAGCGCAGCGAGGGGTCCTCCTGGGCGAGGCGGCTCATCGCGCCAGAGACCTTGACCTCGTCCTCGCGCCGGCTCGCCCGCACCGAATAGGCGTAGACCGAAGGCGGCAGCGCCGCCCGGGGCAGCGGCTCCGTCTCCGGTCCGTCCGAAGGCGCCACGGTATCGCCGGTGGTGACCGTCTCGAGCCGCCCGAGGCCCACGATCTCGCCTGCCTCGGCCTTGTCGATCTTGTTCTGCTGCTGGCCCTGCATCCGGTACATCCCCCCGATGCGCTGGCCGTCGTTGAGAACCATGCCGTCCGTGATCGTGCCGGCCCATACCCGTGCGAGCGAGACTTTGCCGCCGTGCTGGGTGATGTAGGTCTTGAGCACCTGTCCGACCGTGGCTCCTTGCGCGCCGGCCGGCAGCCTGCGCGACGCGAGGGTCGTGCCCGGCGCCATGTCGGCCAGGAATTCGAGCAGGCGGCGGACGCCCCAGTCCCGCTCCGCCGAGCCCATCAGCACCGGCACCACCCGGGCATCGGCCAGTGTGCCGCGCAGATAGGCCACAATCTCCTCGGGCTCCGGGATCTGGTCCTCGAGCAGGCTCTCCAGCAGCGCGTCGTCGAAATCGGCGAGGCTCTCGAGCAGCTGCGTGCGGGCGTCCTCCTGCCGCTCCAGCACCGTGTCGGGCGCGTCGACGCCGACGGCCCCCTCGTTGTCGCGGTACTGGTAGGCCTGTCCGGTGACGAGGTCGACGTAGCCCGTGACCTGGTCGCCCTCGCGGATCGCGACCTGGCAGGGCACCAGCGGCCTGTCGCTGACCGGCTGCATCGCCTCGATCAGCTCGCCGACGCGAACCGCCGTCTCGTCCATGCGGTTGGTGAAGAGCACGTGCGGGATCTCGTGCTGCGACAGGAACTTCAGGAGCCGCCCCATGGTCCAGACCCGGTTCAGGTCGGGGGTGCAGACGATGATGGCGAGATCGGCGCCCATCAGCGCGTTGGCGGTCTCGGCGAAGAACTCGATCGATCCCGGACAGTCCAGAACCGTGAAGTGGAGGTCGCGATGGGTGAAGCCCGCGGTGTTGACCTCCACGCTCGACTGGCGCGCCCGCGCTTCGTCGGACCAGTCTCCCACCGTGTTGCCGTCCGCGACCCTGCCCTTGCGGCCGATCGTCCCGGACACGGACAGCATGCTCTCCAGCAGCGTGGTCTTGCCGCTTGTGTAGGGGCCGACAAGCGCGATGTTGAGCGCCCCGGTCGATTCCGTCATGCCATCTCCCTTTAGCCTTGGCAGCGCCGGCGGGCCTCGCCCCGCGGTCGCGGCGGCGGCATGTTTCCAGCGCCCCGGCCGGAATGCAACAGCGATTGCGCGGCAATCCCGGCCGCGCGCGATCCGGCGCCCGGTCTGGCGCGCACACGGTGCGGCCGCTATGGTGGCCGGGGCTTGGTTGAGGGGGGCAGGCGTCGGTTGAGCATCTGGGGCAAGGTGATCGGGGGGGCCGCGGGATTCGCGCTCGGCGGCCCCATCGGCGCCATACTGGGCGTTGCGGCCGGCCACTTCGTGGACCGCATGGCCACCGGCCGCCGCGTCCGGCGGCTCGGCGCGCCCGACCAGGAAACCAAGCAGGCCGCCGTCTCCGTCGCACTCGTCGTGCTCGCGGCCAAGATGGCGAAGGCCGACGGCCGCGTCACCCGCGAGGAGATCGACACCTTCAAGCGGGTCTTCGCCGTACCCGAGGCCCACGCCGCCGCGGTGGGGCGCATCTGGGACGAGGCGCGGCGCGAGGCGGAAGGCTTCGAGCCCTACGCCGAGCAGATCGTCCAGATCTTCCCTCACGACAGCACCATGCGGGAGGAGCTGCTCGGCGCGCTCTTCCAGATCGCCATGGCCGACGGCGAGCTGCACGCGGCGGAGCGCGCCTTCCTCGCCCGTGTGGCCGAGATCTTCGGCTTCGACGAGCGCGGCTTCGCCCAGATCATGGCGCGCCACATGGGCGGCGGCGAGAGCGATCCCTACCAGGTGCTGGGCGTCGAGCCGAGCGCTTCCGAAGACGAGATCAAGCAGACCTACCGCCGCCTGATCCGCGAGCATCACCCCGACAAGCTCATCGCCGAGGGCATGCCGGAGGAGATGATCCAGGTCGCGAACGAGCAGATGGCCGCGATCAACGCGGCCTATGACAAGATCGCCAAGCTCCGCGGTCTGCGCTGACCGCGCGCCGCGCGCGTCCGCACCGCTGCTTCCGCCCTTTTCGGCCCCCCATGCAGCCGAGTCACATCCCGATCGCGATCGGCACGGCGCTGCTCTGGGGCTTCGGCTTCGTCACCAGCAAGTACGGCGCGGACCACATGCCGCCGCTCTTCTTCCTCGCGCTCCGCTTCGCGCTGATGACGCTGATGCTGGTCTGGTTCGTGCCGGTTCCGGCCGGGCGCTGGCGTGCCGTCAGCCTCTTCGCGCTGACCATGGGCGTCGGCCATTTCGGCCTCTTCTACATCGCGCTGAACATCGGCGTGGAGGCCTCGACCGCGGCGATCATCTGGATCACGCAGGTGCCGCTCAGCGCGCTGATGGCGGGCCTCGTGCTGCGCGAGCGGCCCGGCTGGGCGGCCTTCGTCGGCATCGCCATCGCCTTCGGCGGCGTCGTGGTGCTGGTGGGCGAGCCGCGCCACACCGGCAACGCGCTCGGCATCGGGCTCATGTTCGCCTCCAGCATCGCCTGGGCGGTCGCCAACGTGCAGGCCAAGCGCCTCACCGACATCTCGCCTCTGGCACTGAACGCCTGGATGTCGGCGATATCCGCGATCGTGCTGTTCCCGCTCTCCTTCGCACTGGAGCAGGGGCAGATCGCGAGCCTGCTGCAGCCCGACTGGCGCCTGCACGGCTCGCTCCTCTATCAGGTGTTCGGCTCGACCCTGCTCGCCTACTGGGCCTGGTACTATCTGCTGGCGCGCAACAAGGTGGCGACGGTGGCAGGCTTCATGCTGCTGGTGCCGGTGGTGGGCGTGGTCTTCGGTGTTCTCATCCTGGCCGAGCCGCTCACCTGGCAGACGGCCGTGGGCGGCCTCGTCACGCTCTCCGGCGTGGCGCTGATCGTGCTCTGGCGCGAGCGGACGACCGCGCCGGAGACCCGCTGATGCCGCGCGCGGACGCGGGCCGGGGGCGCGGATCGTGACGGAAGAGCGCGTCGCCGGGCGGGCGGTGATCGAAAGACCCTCCCCCAACCATGACGAGCGGCCCGCCGGCGAGGCCGTCGACACGCTGGTGCTGCACTACACCGGCATGGTCTCGGCCGAGGCGGCGCTGCAGAGGCTCACCGACCCGCAGGCCAGGGTCAGCGCGCACTGGTGCGTGGGCGAGGACGGCACCCTCTGGCGCCTGGTGCCGGAGGTCCGCCGCGCCTGGCACGCAGGCGTGAGCGCCTGGCGCGGGCGGCGCTCGGTGAACGACCGTTCCATCGGCATCGAGCTGGTCAATCCCGGCCACGAGCACGGCTACCGTCCCTTTCCGCCGGCGCAGATGGAGGCGGTGGTCGACCTCGCCCGCGCCATCCAGGCCCGCCACCCGATCGAGCCCCGCAACGTGGTCGCCCACTCGGACATCGCGCCCGCACGACGGCAGGACCCGGGCGAGCTTTTCGACTGGGCCGGGCTCGCGCGTGCCGGCGTCGGGCTCTGGCCCGAGGATGCGGCTGCGCCGGAAGAGTCGGGCGGGACGCTCGGCCAGGGCGCGCAGGGCGAGCCCGTGAGGCGGCTGCAGCAGGGCCTCGCCGCCGTGGGCTACGGCCTCGCGCCCGACGGCGACTTCGGTCCGGCCACGGCGGCAGTGGTGCGCGCCTTCCAGCGGCACTACCGCCAGGGTTGCGTCGACGGCGTGGCGGATGCCGAGACCGCGGCCCTGCTCGAGCGCGTCGGCGCCCTCGTCGGCGCCGGGCCCGCTTGACCGGGCCGGCGGGCGGGCGTAGTCAGACGGGGCCAGACGGCCGGATGGCCGCCGTCGCCGCGGAAACGCGCGCGGCGGAGGAAAGTCCGGGCTCCACGGAGGCACGGAGCCGGGTAACGCCCGGCGGGGGCGACCCCAGGGAAAGTGCCACAGAGAGGAGACCGCTCGCCCCGGGCCGCGAGGCCGGCGAGCAAGGGTGAAAGGGTGCGGTAAGAGCGCACCGCGCGCCCGGTGACGGGAGCGGCACGGCAAACCCCTCCGGGAGCAAGACCAAGTAGGGGCGGCGCGCGGCGATCCCCGGATTGCCGCCGGGTCGGCTTCCGGACCTGCCGCCCGGGTCGGTCGCGCGAGGCGTCCGGTAACGGGCGTCCCAGATGAATGGCCATCGCGCGGGCCACGGCCCGCGACAGAACCCGGCTTACAGGCCGTCTGGCGTCTCTTTCCGACCCCACCCCAATATATAGCGGGCATGATCGCCTCTCGCCGCTATATATACCGTTATTCTTGTGCGTCCTTCCAGATGCTGAAATAACCGTAAATAGAACGTATAGTGAACATACAGTTGATCTCCGCCGGGACTTGATGCAGCGCTCTCGGTGACTGGCGCTTTGGCCGCCCACGACGATCTTCCTCCGCCGCCCTGCCTCAGTGGTCAGACCGCTTTCTTGCCGCGGTCGAGTTAAGACTTGATTTTTCTTGTTGCGCCCATGAAATCCCATGCTGTACCATGTCATCCCAATTACGAACGGTCATGCGATAGCACGGTAGCGAGCGGCAGCACGGCAAACGGGTCTCGGGCCCAATGAGCAACGAACCTCTCTTCTTGGGACGGTTGGACAGCAAGGTGGACCGCAAGGGGCGGGTCTCCGTCCCGGCGCGCTTTCGCAACCAGTTGGTCGGGCAATCCTTCCAGGGCATCGCGGTCTTCCCCTCGGTCGACGGTACCGTCTCTCTCACCGCGAGCGGGATGTCCACCTTCGAGAAGTACCGGGATCGCTTTCTCAGCGCCGACCCGTTCGCTCCCACGTACTCGGAGGCGCGCGAGGCGCTCTTCGGCAGCGTCGAGCCTCTGCCCTTCGACGGCGAAGGCCGGGTGCTGCTGCCGGAGGACCTGCGCGCCCATGCCGGGATCACCACCCACGCAACCTTCGTCGGCGCGGGCGAGCTGTTCAAGGTCTGGGAGCCGGAGGCGGCCGCGGCCGCGCAGCGCGCCGTGCGGGAGAAGTCACCCGAGGAATTCTCCCGGATGAAGATGCCGCCGCAGGGAGGCGAGGGGTGAGCGTCCCGCCGGAAGGCGGGCGGTCGGACATCTCCCCGCTCGGCCACATCCCGGTGATGAAGGAGGCGATGCTCTCGCTGATCGCGCCGAAGGACGGCGGCATCTACGTCGACGGCACCTTCGGCGGCGGCGGCTACAGCGAGGCCCTGCTCGAGGCGGCGTCCTGCGTCGTCTACGGGATCGACCGCGACGCCGAGGCGCTGCGCGCCGGCGACGCGCTCTCCATGCGCTTCGGCGGCCGGCTGATCCTGCTCCACGGCCGCTTCGCCGAGATGGAATCCCTGCTCGCGCCCCACGACGTGAGGGCGGTGGACGGCGTGGCGCTCGACCTCGGCCTCTCCTCGCGCCAGCTCGACCAGGGCGAGAGGGGCTTCTCCTTCCGTCTCGACGGGCCGCTCGACATGCGCATGGACCGCGAGGATCCGGGCCCGACCGCGGCCGACCTAGTCAACGGCGGCTCGGAGTCCGACCTGGCCGCCACCATCGCCCGCTTCGGCGAGGAGCGCCGGGCCCGCGCCATCGCGCGTGCCATCGTCGCGGCCCGCGCCGAGGCCCCGATCACCCGCACCGGCCAGCTCGCCGCGATCGTGCGCGGCGCGGCGGCGCGCCGGCCCCGGGGCGGCATCGACCCCGCGACGCGCACCTTCCAGGCGCTCCGCATCCGGGTCAACGACGAGGTCGGCGAGGTCGAGCGGGGCCTGCGCCAGATGGAGCGGCTGCTGCGCCCCGGCGGCCGCGCCCTGGTGGTGTCCTTCCACTCCCTGGAGGACCGGCCCGTAAAACGCTTCTTCCGCGAGCGCAGCGGGGAGCGGCAGCCGAACCGCCACGAGCCGGTCGCTGCCACGAAATCGCCCGATCCGACCTTCAAGCTGCTGACGCGCCGGGCGCGTCGGCCGGACGGCGCCGAGGTCGCGGCCAATCCCCGCGCCCGATCGGCACGGCTGCGCGCCGCCGAGCGGACCGGCGCACCGCCGTGGCAGGAAAGGCTCGTCGCGTGATGCGGCCCCTGGTCGTCATATCGATTGCCGCGTTCGTCGTTGCGATGCTCGCGATGTTCCTGGTCAAGCACGAGGTCAGGGGCCTCGAGCGCGAGCTCGCGTCGCTGGAGCTCGACCGCCAGCGCCATGTCGAGGCGATCCGGGTGCTGCGCTCAGAGTGGAGCTACCTCACCCGCCCGGCCAGGATCGCCGACCTGGCCGCGCGTCATCTTTCGCTGGAGCCGGTGCAGGCAACGCAGGTCAAGTGGCTGCCGCGATCGCCGTCCCGTCCCACCCTGCTGTTGACGCCGACCGCCGCGGAGCTCGAGCGATGAAGGACCTGGCGGTCAGGTGCTGGTGGCGCCCCCATCATGCTCCCGTGCCCGGGGGCGAGGCGGAGAGGGAGCTGCCACCGAGCCTGGAGCGCGCGCGTGGCCGCCTGATGCTCACCGGGGTGGTCTTCCTGCTCTGCTTCGGGGCGCTGGTGGTGCGCACCCTCGACGTGGCGGTGATCGGCGCGCCCGTCGGTACCACGGTGACAGGCGCCGGCGGTGCCCTCAATCCCGCCGCCCGCGCCGACATCGTCGACCGCAACGGCGTCCTCCTCGCGTCGAACCTGCCCACTCACGCGCTCTACGTCGAGCCCGGCAAGATCATGGACCGCGACGCGGCCGTCGCCGCCCTCGGCGATCTGTTCCCCGATCTCGACCTGCGCCGCGTCACCACCCTCGTCGACTCCGACAGGAAGACCGCCCTGCTGCGGCACAACCTCACGCCGGAGCAGGCGCACGCCATCAACCGGCTGGGCGATCCCGGCCTCTGGCTGGAGCGCCGGGAGCAGCGGTTCTATCCCCAGGGCCGTCTCTTCGCTCACGCGGTCGGCTTCACCGACGTCGACAACCGCGGGCTCGCCGGCATCGAGAAGGCGGTCGGCGAGGAGCTGCGGCGGCGGGCCGGGAGCGATGGCGGCCCGCTCGCGCTCTCGCTCGACATCCGGGTCCAGCACGCGCTGGCGGACGCGCTGCACGAAACCATGACCGCCCACCGCGCCCGCGGCGCCGCCGGCATCGTGATGGACGTGCAGAACGGCGAGGTCCTGGCCCTCGTCAGCCTTCCCGCCTTCGACCCCAAGGCACCGGATCGCGATGGTACGGAAGCCCGCTTCAACCGCGCCACCCACGGCACCTACGAGCTCGGCTCCACCTTCAAGCCGTTCACGGTCGCCCTGGCCCTCGACCGGGGGATCGCCGGCCTGGAGGACAGCTACGACGCCACGAGGCCACTCCGCGCCTCGCGCTACCTGATCCGCGACCATCGTCCGGAGAACCGCTGGCTGACGGTGCCGGAGATCCTCATCCACTCCTCCAACGTCGCGGCGGCGCGCCTGGCGATGCAGGTGGGTGCGGAACGTCAGAGGGCGTTCTTCGACGCGCTCGGCATGTTCGAGCGCGCACCCCTGGAGGCGCCTGAGCGCGGCCGGCCGATCGCGCCCCGGCGCTGGGGCGCAATCGCCACCATGACGGTGGGCTTCGGCCACGGGCTCGCGGTGACGCCGCTGCACCTGATCGCGAGCTACGCTGCGCTGGTCAACGGCGGCGTCACGGTGACGCCGACCCTGCTGCGACGCGGCGCGGGCGCGTCGCTGGAGCGGCGCCGGGTCATCAGCGCCGAGACCTCCGCCATCATGCGCATGCTGCTCTACGCGGTGGTCGCCGAGGGCACCGGCGGCAAGGCGGCCGTGCCCGGCTACCTGGTGGGCGGCAAGACCGGAACCGCCGAGAAGGCCATCGGCGGCAAGTACAAGCGCGACAGCATGATCACCAATTTCGTTGGCGTCTTTCCCATCGACCGGCCGCGCTATGCCGTGCTCACCCTGTTCGACGAGCCCAAGGGCAACGAAGAGACCTTCGGCTTCGCGACGGCGGGCTGGACCGCGGCACCCACGGCCGGTGCGGTGATCGAGCGCATCGCGCCCTTCCTCGGCATCCCGGCGGCCATCGGCCCCGGCGAGAGCGAGGCGGAGCCGCCCATCGTCTGGCGGGACGGGGACGGGGGACAGCATGCGTCTCTCTGACCTCATCCCGCAGGCGGCGGCGGCGAACGACGTGGAGATCACCGGGCTGGCCTCCGATTCCCGCGAGGTGAAGCCCGGCGACCTGTTCGCGGCGCTCCCGGGCACGCGCGCCTGCGGCACCGACTTCATCGCCGAGGCCGCATCGCGCGGCGCGGCCGCGGTGCTGGCGCCGGAAGGGACCGACCCGGCGCTCGCGCCCGATCTCGCGCTCGTCACCGACCCCAACCCGCGGCTGCGGCTCGCGCTCGTCTCCGCGCACTTCTACGGCGCGCAGCCCGAGGTCGTGGTCTGCGTCACCGGGACCAACGGCAAGACCTCGGTGGCCGAGTTCACCCGGCAGATCTGGCGGGCCTCGGGCCGCAAGGCCGCGTCGCTGGGAACCCTCGGCGCCTGTACCGACGACGAGTGGCGCCCCATCAGGCTTACCACGCCGGACCCCATCGCGCTGCACCGCGTGCTGGCCGAGCTCGCGGAGGACGGCATCGACCATCTCGCGCTGGAGGCATCCAGCCACGGACTCGCGCAGTACCGGCTGGACGGTGTCCGCGTCGCCGCCGCGGCGTTCACCAACGTCAGCCGCGACCACATGGACTACCACGCCGACGGCGACGCCTACTTCGCCGCCAAGGCGGGCCTCTTCGAGCGGGTCCTGGCGGCGGACGGGACCGCGGTGCTCAACGCCGACGACGCGCGCGTGGCCGGCCTCGCCGCGCGCTACCGCGCGCGCGGGCAGCGGGTGCTGACCTACGGTGCTGGCGGCGCGGACCTGCGGCTGCTGGACCGGCGCGACGGCACGGCGGGTCAGACGCTCAGCGTCGTTATAGGGGGCGCAGCGCACGAGGTCGCCCTGCCGCTCCCCGGTGCATACCAGGCTCACAACGCGCTGGCCGCCGTGGGTCTCGCCCTGGCGACGGGCGTGGGCGCCGAAGACGCTATCCACGCGCTCGACAGCCTCGTCGGGGTGCCGGGCAGACTGCAGCCGGTGAGCGGCCATCCCGCCGGCGCCGCCATCTTCGTGGACTACGCGCACACGCCCGATGCTCTCGATGCGGCATTGCGCGCGATCCGCCCGCTGGTGCCGGGCGCGCTGGTCGTCGTCTTCGGCTGCGGCGGCGAGCGCGACACGGGCAAGCGGCGCGAGATGGGCGAGATCGCGGCGCGGCTCGCCGACCGTGCCATTGTCACCGACGACAACCCCCGCAGGGAGGACCCGGCGGCGATCCGGCGGGCGATCCTCGAGGCCTGCCCCGGCGCCACCGAGATCGGCGACCGGGCGCGGGCCATCCACAGTGCCATCGAGGGACTCGGTTCCGGCGACGGCCTGCTGATCGCCGGCAAGGGCCACGAGCGGGAACAGATCGTGGGCGAGCGCGCGATCGCCTTCGACGACGTCGGCGTGGCCAGCGGCGCCGTCGCCGCTCTGGCCAACGGCAGGGCGGCATGAGCGCGCCCTCCAACGTGATCCCGCTGTGGACCTCGGGCGAGGCCGCCGCCGCGACCGGCGGCAAGGCATCCCATCCCTGGAGCGCGAGCGGCGTCTCCATCGACAGCCGCAGCGTCGAGGCGGGCGACCTCTTCGTCGCGCTGGCCGGCCCCAACCACGACGGCCACGACTTCGTCGAGGCAGCGTTCGAGCGTTCGGCCGCGGCGGCGCTGGTGAGTCGCCGGCCGGGCGCGCGTGCCGGCGCCAGGCCGCTGCTGCTGGTGGTCGATACCTACGAGGGCCTGAACACGCTCGCCGCCCGCGCCCGCGAGCGGAGCCACGCCCACGTCGTCGCAATTACCGGCAGCGTCGGCAAGACCGGGACCAAGGAGCTGCTCGCCGGCGCGCTCAGGCGCTGCGGCCCCACCCACGCCAGCGCCGGCAACCTCAACAACCACATCGGCGTCCCGCTCAGCCTCGCCCGCCTGCCGCAGGGCGCGCGCTACGGCGTGTTCGAGGCCGGCATGAACCATCCGGGTGAGATCGCGCCGCTCTCGCGCCTGATCCGCCCCCACACCGCGCTGATCACCACCATCGCGCCGGCCCACACCGAGGCGTTCTCCGGACTCGACGGCGTCGCCGACGCGAAGGCGGAGATCTTCCAGGGTCTCGAGCCCGGCGGTACCGCGGTGCTGAACCGTGACAACGCCTACTTCGAGCATCTGGCCGAAGCCGCCCGGGCCGCCGGCGCCGGCCGCATCGTCTCCTTCGGCGAAGGCGCCGACGCCGACGCGCGCCTGCTCGCCTGGCGGCCGGCGGCGACGGGCGGCAGCGTCAGCGCAGCCATCGACGGCGCCGAGGTCGAGTACGAGATCGCCTTCTCGGGCCGGCACTGGGCCTTCAACAGCGTGGCGGTGCTGGCCGCGGCCAAGGCCGCCGGCGCTCCGCTCGCACACGCGGCTCGCGCGCTGCGTGCGGTCGCGCCGGGGGCGGGCCGCGGCGTGCGCCATCGCATTCCGCTCCCCGGCGGTCACTGCGCGCTGATCGACGAGAGCTACAACGCGAGCCCGGCTGCGGTCCGCGCCGCGATCGCGACGCTGGCCGAGGCGGCGACGCCTGCGCCCGGTGGCAGGCGCGTGGCGGTGCTCGGCGACATGCTCGAGCTCGGCACGGAGGCCAAGCGCTGGCACGCCGAGCTGGCCTGCGACCTCGAGCGGGCCGGGGTCGACCTCGTCTTCACGGCGGGCCCCCTGATGGCCCACCTGCACCAGGCCGTCGACCCCGCCCGTCGCGGCGTCCATGCGCCGGATGCGGAGAGCCTGGCCGCCATCGTGGAGGCCGAGATCCGGGCCGGCGACGTGGTCCTGGTCAAGGGCTCGCTGGGCAGCCGCACGGGCCTGATCGTGCGGCACTTGGTCGCCACAGCCGCCGCCGACGTCCCCTCGGCCCCGCGGTCATGAGCGGAAGGGGCGCACCGGGCGATGGTTTACAACCTGCTCTATCCGCTCTCGGATTCGATCCACCTCTTCAACGTCTTCCAGTACCTGACGTTCCGCACCGGCGGGGCGGTGATGACGGGACTGCTCATCAGCTTCGCCTTCGGTCCCTGGCTGATCCGCAGGCTGCGCGAGCGCCAGGCTTCCGGGCAGCCGATCCGCAGCGACGGGCCGGAGAGCCACCTCGCCAAGCAGGGGACGCCCACCATGGGCGGGATGCTGATCCTGCTCGCGGTCACGGTGGCGACGCTGATCTGGGCAGACCTCACCAACCCGCTCGTCTGGGTGCTGCTGGTGACCACGATCGGCTTCGGCGCCATCGGCTTTGCCGACGACCTGCTGAAGCTGCTCAACCGCAGCCACCGCGGCCTCGACATTCGCATCAAGGTCGCGGCTCAGCTCGTGCTGGCGGTGGGAGTCGTCTTCTGGGTCACGTCGATCCTGGAGGCGCCGCTCGACCACGGCCTCGCGCTGCCCTTCGTGAAGTCGCTGCTGGTCGACATCGGCTGGTTCTCGGTGCCCTTCGCTGCGTTCGTCGTCATCGGCTCGTCCAACGCGGTCAACCTGACCGACGGGCTCGACGGACTCGCCATCGTGCCGATCATGATCGCCGCGGCCTGCTTTGCGCTGATCGCCTACATCGTCGGCAACACCGTCTTCACCGAGTACCTGCAGGTTCACCACGTGCCCGGTACCGGCGAGCTCGCGGTGTTCTGCGGCGCCCTGGTGGGCGCGGGCCTCGGCTTCCTCTGGTTCAACGCGCCGCCCGCCATGGTCTTCATGGGCGACACCGGCTCGCTGTCGGCGGGCGCGGCGCTCGGCATCATCGCGGTCATGACCAAGCACGAGATCGTGCTCGCCATCGTGGGCGGCCTGTTCGTGCTCGAGGCGGTCTCGGTGATCATGCAGGTCGCCTCCTTCAAGCTCTTCGGGCGCCGCGTCTTCGCCATGGCGCCGCTGCACCACCATTTCGAGAAGAAGGGGTTCGCGGAGCCAACCATCGTCATCCGCTTCTGGGTGGTGGCCGTGATCCTCGCCCTGATCGGGCTCTCGACGCTGAAGCTGAGGTGAGCCCGTGATCCCGGTGCCCCTCTATCGCGATCGCTCCGTGGCCGTGCTCGGGCTCGCGCGCTCCGGCATCGCGGTTGCCCGCGCGCTGCAGGCCGGCGGCGCCCGGACGCTCTGCTGGGACGACCTGCCGGCGGCGCGCGCGGCGGCGCGCAAGCTGGGCTTCGACGTGCGCCGGACGGAGGTCGAGGACCGGATCGTGGCGCTCGTGCCGAGCCCCGGCGTTCCGCTCTCGCACCCGGCCGTTGCCGATGCGCAAGGAGCGGGCATCGAGGTGGTGGGCGACGTCGAACTGCTCTGGCGCACGCTGCCCGAGCCCCGCTACATCGTCGTCACCGGTACCAACGGCAAGTCGACGACGACGGCGCTGATAGGCCATCTGCTGCGCGCCGCCGGCGAGCGTCACGTCCGTGTCGGCGGCAATCTGGGCACGCCCGCGCTCGCACTCAACCCCATCGTCGGCGACGGAACCTTCGTCCTCGAGCTCTCGTCCTACCAGCTCGACCTGACCCTCGAGGCGACCTTCGACATCGCGGTCCTGCTCAACGTCGCGCCCGACCATCTCGACCGTCACAAGAGCATGGCGGCCTACGTCGACGCCAAGCGCCAGATCTTCCGCCCCGGCCGGCTCAAGACCGCCGTCGTCGGCATCGACGATGCGATCTCGCGCGGCGTTCACGATTCGCTCGCGAAGCGCGGTCGCCTGCGCGTGGCGGCGGTCACCGCGACCGGGGTGTCGGCGGAGGGCATCTCCGTCGCCGATGGCATCCTTCACGAGGGCGGCGAGCCGGTCTGCGATCTGTCTCAGGCCGCAACGCTGCCCGGCCCGCACAACTGGCAGAACGCGGCCGCCGCCTACGCCGCGGTGCGCGCCTGCGGGCACGCGCCCGAGCCGCTGGCCCGCGCGCTGCTCGACTTCCCCGGCCTGCCCCACCGCATGGAGCGGATCGGCAGCGTCGACGGGATCCCCGTCATCAACGACAGCAAGGCGACCAACGCCGAGGCGGCGGCGCGGGCCATCGCCTGCTTCGACAAGGTCTACTGGATCGCGGGCGGCCGGCCCAAGAAGGGCGGCATCGACTCGCTGGCACCCGTCCTGCCGCGTATCGCCCATGCCTTCCTCATCGGCGAGGCGGAGGACCGCTTCGCGGAGACGCTCGAGGGCCGCCTGCCGGTGACCCGCTGCGGCACCCTCGACCGCGCGGTGGCGGCCGCACTCGACGCGGCATGCCGCAACGGGCGGCACGGCACGGTTGTGCTGTTCTCGCCGGCCTGCGCGTCATTCGACCAGTTCCAGAACTTCGAGCAGCGCGGCGACGCGTTCCGCGCGCTGGTTCCCGTCGACCGGGCCGTCGCGGCCGGGAAGGCTTCGCCGTGAACCCGGTGACACCCTTCTCGCGCACGGACACCAGCCTGCTCGGGCGCTGGTGGTGGGCCGTCGACCGCTGGATGCTGACGGTGGTTCTGCTGCTCATGCTGGTGGGCGCCGCGCTCACGCTGGCCGCGAGCCCCGCTGCCGGCGAGCGTATCGGCCTCGACCCCTTCCACTTCGCCCGTCAGCAGCTGCTCTTCCTGCCGCTCGCGCTGGTCGTGATGATCGGCGTCTCGCTGCTCTCCCGCACCGGCATCCGGCGCGTCGGCACGGCGGGTACCGTGCTCGGCATCGGGTTGCTCGCACTTACGCTGATCGTCGGCGTCGAGCTGAACGGCGCACGCCGCTGGCTCGTGCTGGGCGGCTTCCACCTGCAGCCCTCCGAGTTCGTCAAGCCCTGCCTCGCGGTGTTCATAGCCGCCGTCCTCACCCGACCGGCGAGCGAGCTGCCGCGTCACGGCAGGCTGCTCGCGATCCTGCCTGTGATCCTCGCCGCGCTCTTCCTCGTGCTGCAGCCGGACATCGGGATGGCGACGACGGTGGCCGCGGTCTGGTTCGTGCAGATGTTCGTGGTCGGCATGCCGCTGATCCTGGCCGTGCTGGGCGCGGCGGCCACGGCTGCGGGCCTCTACGCGGCCTATCACCACCTGACCCACGTGAAGAGCCGCATCGACCAGTTCATCGACCCCACCACCGGCGACACCTACCAGGTCGACACCTCGCTGCGCGCCTTCGAGGCCGGCGGTCTGTTCGGCCGCGGCCCCGGCGAAGGAGTGGTCAAGAACGTGCTGCCCGATGCCCACACCGACTTCATCTTCGCCGTCGCGGCGGAGGAGTTCGGCGTCATCGCCTGCATCGTGATCATCGGGCTCTTCGGCTTCATCGTCTTCCGCGGCTTCGCCCGCGCCATGCGCGGCGGCGACCTCTTCGCGCTGGTCGCGGTCGCCGGCCTGCTCGCCCAGTTCGGCTTCCAGGCCCTGATCAACATGGGAGTCGCCATCAGGCTCCTGCCCGCCAAGGGGATGACCCTTCCGCTCCTGAGCTACGGCGGCTCGTCGACCATGGCCACCGCCATCGGCCTCGGACTGGTGCTCGCGCTGACCCGCGAGCGGCGGAACGCGCAAGGATACGCACTGTGAGAACGCCTGCGCCCAACCCTCCCATACTCCTCGCAGCAGGCGGAACTGGCGGCCACGTGTTTCCGGCAGAGGCCCTCGCGGCCGAACTGGAGGCGCGTGGCCGCCGTCTTGTCCTCATGACGGATCGGAGGGGCGCCGCCTTCGGCGACGTTCTCGGGCGCATCGAGCGACATGCCATCGCCGCGCGCAGCCCGCAGGTGCGCGGGCTCGTGGCGCGCATCGGCGCGATCCTCGGGCTGGCGTATGCGGTGGTCCAGGCAACGCGCGTGCTGCGCCGCATCAGGCCGGCCGCCGCCGTGGGCTTCGGCGGCTATCCTTCGGTGCCGCCGCTGGTGGCGAGCGGGCGGCTCGGAATCCCGAGCGTGCTGCACGAGCAGAACGCGGTGCTGGGCCGCGCCAACCGCATGCTCGCCCGCCGCGCCTCGGCGATCGCCACCTCGTTCCCCGAGACCGCGCGCATCCCGCAGGGCCGCGCGGGCCTCGTCACCCACGTGGGCAACCCGGTGCGCGCCGCCATCGCGGCGCTGCGCGGCGCCCGCTTCGATCCGCCCGTGCCGGACGGGTCCTTCCGCCTGCTGGTCACGGGCGGCAGCCAGGGCGCCCGCGTCTTCGCCGAGGTCGTGCCTGCGGCCGTCGCCGCGCTGCCGGCGCCGCTCAGGCAGCGGCTCTCGGTGAGCCAGCAGTGCCGCCCTGAGGACCTCGCGGACGTCGAGCGCCGCTATGCCGAGGCCGGGGTGACGGCGCGGCTCGCGCCCTTCTTCGACGACATGCCGGCGCGGCTCGGCGAGGCGCACCTGGTGATCTGCCGGGCCGGCGCGTCCACCATCGCCGAGCTCGCCGTGGCCGGGCGGGCGTCGATCCTGGTGCCGCTGCCGATCGCCGCCGACGACCACCAGAGCGCGAACGGCCGTGCCCTGGTCGCGGCCGGCGCCGCGATCATGATCGGGCAGGAGTCGTTCACCCCCGAGCGCCTCGCCGCCGAGCTGGCGGCGCTGATGGACGGGCCCGCGCAGCTCGCCGAGCGGGCGGCCGCGGCGCGCAGCTTCGCCCGGCCCGATTCCGCGCGCGCGCTGGCGGACCTGGTCGAGAGCCTGATCGGCACCGGTCCGGCGCGGGCAGCGGTCACCGAGACCGCCGGGGGCGCGGCATGAAGGCGCTTCCCTTCAGCATCGGCACGATCCACTTCGCCGGCATCGGCGGGATCGGCATGAGCGGCATCGCCGAGGTGATGCACAATCTCGGCTACCGCATCCAGGGCAGCGACATCGCCGAGAGCGCGACGGTGCGCCGGCTGCGCGCGCAGGGCATCTCCATCTCCCTCGGCCACAGCGGCGAGGCCGTCGACGACGTGGCGGTGCTGGTCGTCTCGTCGGCGCTGGACGAGGACAACCCCGAGATCGTGGCCGCCCGCGAGCGGCATATCCCTGTGGTGCGCCGGGCCGAGATGCTGGCCGAGCTGATGCGGCTCAAGTGGTCGGTGGCGGTGGCCGGCACCCACGGCAAGACCACCACTACCTCGATCATCGCGGCCGTGCTCGACGGCGCGAGCCTGGACCCCACCGTCATCAACGGCGGCGTCATCAACGCCTACGGCACCAACGCGCGCCTTGGCGCCGGCGAGTGGATGGTGGTCGAGGCCGACGAATCCGACGGCAGCTTCGTCAAGCTGCCGGCAATCGCCGCGGTCATCACCAACATCGACCGCGAGCACATGGAATTCTACGGCGACTTCGACGCCGTGCGCCACGCCTACCAGTCCTTCGTCGAGAACATCCCCTTCTACGGCGTCTCCGCGCTCTGCATCGACCACCCCGAGGTGCAGGCCCTGATCGGGCGCATCGAGGACCGCCGCATCGTGACCTACGGCATGAGCCCCCAGGCCGAGGTGCGGGCGGTCAACCTCGCCGGCGACGCGCTGGGGTCCACCTTCGACGTGGTGGCCTCCGGCCACGTCCGCGAGCGCCGGGGCGCCATGAAAGGGGTGCGGCTGCCCATGCTGGGCGCCCACAACGTGCAGAACGCGCTCGCCGCCATCGCCATCGGCCGCGAGATGGGCCTGTCGGACATCGTGATCCGCCGGGCGCTCGCCGACTTCGCCGGCGTCGAGCGGCGCTTCACCAAGGTGGGCGTCACCGGCGGCGTCACCGTGATCGACGACTACGGGCACCATCCGGTCGAGATCGCCGCGGTGCTGAGCGCCGCGCGCAGCGCCTACGAGCGGCGCATCGTCGCCGTGGTGCAGCCCCACCGCTACACCCGCCTGCGCGACCTCTTCGAGGAGTTCTGCAGCTGCTTCAACGACGCCGACACGGTCGTCGTCGCCGACGTTCATCCCGCCGGCGAGCCGCCCATCGAGGGGATCGACCGGGAGGCGCTGGTGGAAGGGCTGTGGCGCCACGGCCACCGCCACGTGCTCCCGCTGGAGACGCCGGACGAACTGCCGGCGCTGATCGCCGAGCTGGTGGAGCCCGGCGATCTGGTCGTCTGCCTCGGCGCCGGCAGCATCACCCACTGGGCGCGGGCGCTTCCCGATGCGCTGGCGGCGCTCGGCGACGAACGCAGGGCCGCCGGCCCGGCGGGGCACCCGTCATGATGGCGAACGGCAAGATGGCCGGCTGGGTCGAGAGCCTGCCCAGGGTGCGCGGGCGCTACGCCTTCGACGTCGACCTCTCCCGCACCGTCTGGTTCCGCGCCGGCGGACATGCGGACGTGGTCTTCCGCCCGGCCGATGTCGACGACCTCGCGCATTTCCTCGCCACGCGTCCGGCCGACGTGCCGGTGACGGTGGTGGGCCTCGGCTCCAACGTGCTGGTGCGGGACGGCGGCGTGGAGGGCGTGGTCGTCCGCCTGCGCCAGGGCTTCCGCGGCATGCAGGTGCGCTGGGACGGCGCGCGCGCGCTGGTCGAGGTGGGCGCAGGCGCGCTCGACATGAACGTCGCCCGCCACTGTCGCGACCAGGGGGTCGGCGGACTGGCCTTTCTGAGCGGCATTCCCGGCACCATCGGCGGCGCGCTGCGCATGAACGCGGGCGCCTACGGCCACGAGATGGCGGATGTCGTCGTCGAGGCGAAGGCGCTGGACGGCGACGGCGCCCTGCACGTGCTCGCGCCCGATGCGATGGGCCTCAGCTACCGGCACTCGACGGTTCCGGAGGAC
This sequence comes from Alphaproteobacteria bacterium, assembly GCA_022823305.1. Taxonomy (GTDB): domain Bacteria; phylum Pseudomonadota; class Alphaproteobacteria; order UBA828; family UBA828; genus WTGU01. Next base: position 37,505 of record JAJDXK010000018.1, on the reverse strand, counting down.
TGGATCTTCGTCTCTGCGGCGCTCGAGGGCCGGCGCGAGGAGCCGGCGACGATCGCAGAGCACATGGAGGAGATCAACGCCCAGCGCGAGGCGAGCCAGCCGATCCGCGCCCGCACCGGCGGCAGCACCTTCACCAATCCCGCGGGCCGCAAGGCCTGGGAGCTGATCGACGAAGCCGGCTGCCGCGGCCTCGTGCGCGGCGGCGCCCGCATCTCGGAGCAGCACTGCAACTTCATCATCAACGCCGATCGCGCCAGCGCCGCCGACATCGAGGGCCTCGGCGAGGAGGTGCGCCGCCGGGTCGAGGAGAAGACCGGGGTCTCGCTGCAGTGGGAGATCCGCAGGATCGGCCGCCACGGGCGCTGGCCCCAGGATGGCGGGGAGGACGCGGCATGAGCGCCCCGGCCACGCACGTCGCCGTGCTGAAGGGCGGCTGGTCCGCCGAGCGCGAGGTCTCGCTGGTGAGCGGAGACGCCGTGGAGCGCGCGCTCGAAGCCCGCGACTACCGCGTGACCGGCGTCGACATGACCCGCGAACTGCCGCAGGTGCTGGCCGAGGTCCGGCCCGACGTCGTGTTCAACGCCCTGCACGGCACCCCCGGCGAGGACGGCTCGGTCCAGGGGCTGCTCGAGATCATGGGCCTGCCCTACACCCATTCCGGCGTGCTCGCGTCGGCGCTGGCGATGGACAAGCCCGCGGCGAAGCGCCTCTTCGCCGGCGCCGGCCTCACCTGCCCCGAGGGGCGCGTCATGCGCCGCTCCGAGATCGCCGCCGGCGCCGCCGGCCCGCCGCCCTACGTGATCAAGCCGCTGGACCAGGGCTCCAGCGTCGGCGTCCACCTGGTCTTCACCGGCGACAACGCGGCCCCCCCCAATGGTGAGTGGCCCTACGGCGAGGAGGTGCTCGTCGAGCGCTACATCCCGGGGCGCGAGATCCAGGTGGCGGTGATGGGCGAGCGTGCGCTCGGGGCCATCGAGATCAGGCCCAAGGGGCGCTTCTACGACTACGAGGCGAAGTACACCGACGGCCGGGCCGATCACTACATGCCGGCCCCGATCCACCCGGATGCCTACGAGGAGGCGCTGGAGATCGCGCTGGCCGCGCACCGCGCGCTCGGCTGCCGCGGGGTCACCCGCGCCGACCTCCGCTACGACGACATCGCAGGCGAGCCGGGCCGCTTCTACCTGCTCGAGATCAACACCCAGCCCGGCATGACGCCGCTCTCGCTGGTGCCGGAGATCGCCGCCGATGTCGGCATCAGCTTCCAGGATCTCGTCGTCTGGCTCGTGGAGAACGCCGCATGCGGCAGATGAGCCTCTTCGGCACGCAGAAGCAGAAGGCCGCGCGCCGCAGCACCCGCCGGGGCGTGCCGCCTCTCGCCTCGCGGCGGATGCTCAGGCGGACGGCCTACGGGCTCTGCGCCGCCGCCCTCGTCGCCGCGCTGATCTGGGTCGTCCGGCCCGGAACGCTTGCGGGCGTCGGCGATGACATCCAGGCGGGCTTCGTGTCGGTCACGGCGGATGCAGGCATGACCGTGCAGCAGGTGCGCGCCGAAGGACAGGAGCGGGTTTCGGCCGACGCGATCCGCACCGCCGCCGGTGTCGAGATCGGCACGCCCATCTTCGCCGTCGATCTCGACGCCGTGCGCGAGCGCATTCAGGCCATGGATTGGGTCGAGAGCGCGAGCGTCGAGCGCCGCCTGCCGTCCACGCTGCACCTGCGCGTCGTCGAGCGCGTGCCGGTGGCGCTCTGGCAGCGCAACCGGACGCTGGTGATGGTCGACCGCGCCGGCGTCGAGATCGGTGCCGAGCCCGTCTCCCGCTTCGGCCACCTGCCGGTGATCGTGGGCGACGGCGCGCTGCTGCGCATGCCGCCGCTGCTCGATGCGATGGCGACCGACCCGACTCTCTCCGGGCGGGTCAAGGCGGCCATCTGGATCGGCGGGCGGCGCTGGACCCTCCACTTCGACAGCGGCCTCGAGGCCAAGCTGCCGGAGAGCGAGATCGGGCCCGCATGGGCGCGTCTCGTCCGCGAGATCAGCGACCGCCGTCTCCTCGACGAGCACATCGCGGTGGTCGATCTGCGCCTGCCCGACCGCACCATCCTGCGCGCCCGGCCGCCCGTGCCGCCGGCCGACGACCGGACCTGACGAGGCGAGGAGCCCGCGTAACGTGATCGCCGCCCTCGACATCGGAACCACCAAGGTGGCCTGCCTCGTCGCCCGCCGCGATGCCGATGGAGCGCTCGCCATCATCGGCAGCGGCCAGGAGGTCGCCGCCGGCATGCACGCCGGCCGCGTGGTCGACATGGAGGCGGCCGAAGGCGCGATCCGCACCGCCGTGCACCGCGCCGAGCGCATGGCCGGCGAGACCGTGCGCAGCGTCTTCGTCGGCACCTCGGGCGGCATGCCGTGCTCGAGCTTCGCCGACGCGGACGTGGACATCGGCGGGCGCGAGGTCGTGGAGCGCGACATCCAGCGCGCCTTCGACCGGCTGCAGACGTCGGAAGACGACATCGACCGCGACATCGTGCACGCGGTGCCGATCGACTATGCCCTCGACGGGGTCTCCGGGATCAAGGACCCGCGCGGCATGTTCGCGAACAGCCTGCGCGTCCGGCTGCACCAGGTGAGCGTCGCCCACGGCAGCCTGCGCAACCTGCTCACCTGCGTCTCCCGCTGCGACCTGGAGATCGCCGCCCCGGTCGCGGCGGCCTATGCCTCCGGCCTCGCCTGCCTGGTCTCCGACGAGATCGACCTCGGCACGACCTGCATCGACATCGGCGGCGGCACCACCAAGCTCGCCATCTTCGGCGGCGGCAACCTGGCCTGGACGGAGACGGTTCCCATTGGCGGCGAGCACGTCACCAACGACATCGCCCAGGGACTGTCGACCCCGCTCGCCAGCGCGGAGCGCATTAAACGGCTGCACGGCAGTCCTGCAATCGATTCAACCGACGGAAGCGGGGACATCGAGGTTCCGGAGATCGGTCCCGAAGAGGGCCGCTCCGGCCCGGGCCACCAGGTGCCCCGAGCGATGCCCGCCCGCATCGTCCACGCCCGCCTGGAGGAGATTTTCGAGTTCGCCCGCACGCGCATCGAGGCCAGCGGGCTCGACAAGTGGACAGGCAGCCGGGTCGTCATCAGCGGTGGCGCGAGCCAGACCTCCGGTCTGGGAGAGCTCGCCGGCCGCATCCTGGACAAGCAGATCCGGCTTGCCCGCCCCCTTTCGCTGCCCGGTCTCGCGCAGGCGGTATCGGGTCCCGAATTCGCAACCTGCGCCGGCCTGCTCGTCTACGCCGCGCGCAAGCACGCAGAGCCTTGGGCCGGGCCCGCGCGCCACGAGCCTGCCGGGCCCTTCGCCAACCCGTTGTTGCGCCTCGGCCGCTGGCTGAGGAGCAACTTCTGAGGACACACGGAACAGCAAACACGTTAGAGGAGGACATCATGACCATCGATTTCGTGCCGGAAAGGCATCCAGAAAACAGACCGCGCATCACGGTCTTCGGAATCGGCGGTGCCGGCAGCAATGCCGTGAACAACATGATCGAGGGTGAGCTGGAGGGCGTCGAATTCGTCGTCGCCAACACCGACGCACAGTCGCTCTACCAGTCGCTGTGCGAGCATCGGGTCCGCCTCGGCGTGAACATCACCCAGGGGCTCGGCGCCGGTGCCCGCGCCGACATCGGCAAGGTGGCGGCAGAGGAGGCCCTCGACGACATTCAGGGCTATCTCGAGGGGAACAACATGGTGTTCATCGCCGCCGGCATGGGCGGCGGCACCGGCACCGGGGCAGCGCCCGTGATCGCCCGCGCGGCGCGGGAGCATGGCATCCTCACGGTCGGCGTCGTCACCAAGCCCTTCCATTTCGAGGGCTCGCAGCGCATGCGTATCGCCGAGCGCGGCATCCAGGAGCTGCACCAGTACGTGGACACGCTGATCGTCATTCCGAACCAGAACCTGTTCCGCGTCGCCAGCGAGCAGACCACCTTTGCGGATGCCTTCGGCATGGCCGACGACGTGCTGCACGCCGGCGTGCGCGGGGTGACCGACCTCATGGTCAATCCCGGGCTCATCAACCTCGACTTCGCCGACATCCGCACCGTCATGGGCACCATGGGCAAGGCCATGATGGGCACCGGCGAGGCGGAGGGCGAGAATCGCGCCACCGAGGCGGCCGAGGCGGCGATCAACAACCCGCTCCTCGACAACGCCTCGATCGACGGCGCGCGCGGCGTCCTCATCAACGTTACCGGCGGCACCGACGTCACCCTCCACGAGGTGGACCAGGCAGCGACGCGGATCTGCAAGGACGTGGACGACGAGGCCACCATCATCTTCGGCACCAGCCTCGATTCGAAGATGGACGGCCACATGCGGGTCTCCGTGATCGCCACCGGCATCGACGAAGGCGAGGTTCGCGCGCCGCTCCCCGAGTCCACCGACAACATCCACGTGCTCGGCTTCTCCGACCGCAAGGGCACGAGCGGCAGCAGCGGTGCGCTGTCGGCCGCGGAGAGCAAGAGCGCGGAGACGGAGTCCACACCCGAGCCGTCCACCGGCCCGGTCGGAAGCGAGACGCCGGACCTCGTCATCCCCGTGGCCGAGCAGGTCGCCGAATCGGCGGCCGTCGCCGGCGGCTCCCTCAGCCCCGCGCCGGCGCTCTCCACCACGCCGCGCCCTTCACCTGCGCCGCGGGCACAGGGTGCGCCGTCGACGGAAGCGCGGGCCAAGCCCGAGCACAAGGCGGTCGCCGCGAGCGCGGGCGGCGGTGTCGTCGCCCGCGCCAAGGTGTCGGATGCCGGCGCCAAGCCCAGCCGGCCCGTGGCGCGCGGCGGCCATCCCCAGGCCAGGGCGCCCGAGAAGAAGATGAGCCCTCCGCTCGAGAGGCCGGCACCCGCGCCGCGTCGCGCAGGTGAGGGCGAAGCACCACCCCCCGGCAGGCCCTCGCTCTTCGAGCGCATGACCGGCACCGGGCGGGCACGGCGGAACGGTGGCCACGACGGCGAGACCACCTCCGCCGGCGAGGCGCCGCGCGCCAAGGCGGAGGCGCCGGCCGCGAAGCCCGGCGCCCCGAGGAGCGGCGGCCTGGAGGCCCGGCTCCGGGCCGAATCGCCGACCGCGCCGACCACCGCCGCTGCGTCTCCGCCGAAGCTGACGGGGGAGGCGCGCAAGACTGCGACGGCGGCGGCCGAGGAGCCCTCCCTCGACTTCTACTCGCAGGCCACCAGGGCGCCCGGAGGCACCGAGGACCCGCTCGACATCCCGGCGTTCCTCCGCCGCCAGGCCAACTGACGCTCGAACGAGGCGGTACGGACCGGACAGAGCGGTAACAAAGTGTAACAAACAGTGATTTGCGCACCGGCGGCGCGTTTGCCACCATCGCCCGCGATTCGGGTTGCCGATCCCGCCTTGCGGCGGCATCGGGCCGGGCCGGCAAACGCACCGTCGGCTGCGGCCCGGCCGGTCAGCCGAGGCTGCGGCGACCCGATACGGGAGATCGGGGGCAGCGCACAAGGGCAACAATGATTCCGCAGCAGACCCTCAAATCGTCCATCAACTGCACCGGCATCGGCGTGCACAGCAACCGCAAGGTGCACATGGAGCTGCACCCGGCGGCGCCGGGCACCGGCATCGTCTTCTGTCGCAGCGACCTTCCCTCCGGCTCGACCCGGATGATCGAGGCGATTCACACCAACATCATCGACACCCGGCTCTGCACGACCATCGGCAACGGCCGGACCTCGGTGCGGACGATCGAGCACCTCATGGCGGCGCTCGCCGGATGCGGCATCGACAACGCGGTGGTCGAGTTGGACGGCGACGAGGTACCCGTCATGGACGGGAGCGCCGCGCCGTTCGTCTTCCTCATCGAATGTGCGGGGATCGTGGAGCAGTGCGCCCCCAGGCGCGCGATCGAGGTGCTCAGGCCCGTCAAGCTCGGTGACGAGGACCGCTGGATCAGCGTGGCTCCGGCGGAGAGCTTCTCGCTCCGCTGCGATATCGACTTCGACCACCCGATGCTCGGTCACCAGTCGGTGCTGTTCGAGCCCACGCGCACCAGCTTCCGCACGGAGCTCTCGCGGGCGCGGACCTTCTGCCGCGAGAGCGATGTGGAGGGCATCCTCGCCGCCGGCATGGGCCGCGGCGGCTCGCTGGAGAACACCGTGGTGATCGGGGACGACGGCCCCCTCAACGAGGACGGGCTGCGCTATCCGGACGAGTGCGCCCGGCACAAGGCGCTCGACTGCTTCGGCGACCTCTACCTCGCCGGCGCGCCGATCCTCGGCCATGTCCACTGCCGGCGCACTGGCCACGGCATGAACCACGCGCTGCTCTCCGCCCTGCTGGGCGATCCCGAGGCCTGGCGGCTTACCGGGGCGGAGCAGGAACCGGGCTACGAGCCGGTCGCCGCCATCGCCTGACACCCCGCGCCCCGCGGGACATTGGGGCAATCTCTATTTTTTGCGGCTCCAACTCAATCAGGCGCTCTACATCCGCCAATTCTAGTTGTGCGCTGCGAATTTCTCCAATCCACTTCTGAAGAACTCTTGCTGTTTGTCTCCTAGAACGGTTCATTCTTGTGGTCATTGAGGGCAGCGAGGATACAGCATCTCTAAAGCTCTCAAGGCTGTCTGCTGAACTGCTCATTGTCTCGCGTAGCTCCCTAATAGTTAGTCGCAGCCTTTCTCGATCTTCTCCACTGTCACTCTCTCTTGAAAGGCTCATCAAAATTGGCACGGCATCGGTAAACGCCGCCATACCAGCTTTAAAATGTTTGTTAAAGAGAGGTAACTCTGCGTCCATACGTGACACATATTTGTCCATGTCAGAAGCAGCTTTTGTGATTACACGTCGCAAGGAAGTCCGCGTCATTTTTGTCGATCCCGTCTGATCTATTTGCTTAATTTCTGTAGCTCTTTGAGTGATGTGATCCCCAATCTCTGCTGTAGCTTCCCCAATTCGATCAGTTACTTCACCCAACGCTGAGAATTCTTCGGTCATCTCATCTTCCAAATCCAATAGCCCCGGCTCCTCCTCGTCTTCTCGTAGTGCTCCTTCAGTCTGAGAACTCGCGGAAGAAGCAGCTGAGTCATCAACATTAGCAGCTACCAGTTGGCTGCCTTCCGAATGGGGGTACTGGGTTGCTTTGAAAGATAGAAAGATAAGCCGAAAATGTAGTAGAAAATCAGCTTAAAGCTGACTTTAAGCTCTCATTTCTCTCGCGCGTCGGAAAATCCTCTGCTGTATACCGTATCCATTGCCGAAACAGTCTGGGCCACCAACCAATAGTCTTGTACTTCTTCTTGTCAACGCCAAGAGCTTTTGTGGCAGCATTATAACATTCCGCGTTTAGGGCATGAAAAATGTCGGGCTCATCTTCATATGCGCTCAACAAACTATTATTCCATTCTCTGACTTGATCCTGATCTGCTTTCTCAACATCAACCAGTTTTGCGACCCAATAAAATCTCCTTGCCAATACCTCATGGTCCCTAGCCCGCCCCGAAGGGTTCCACACTAGATCAATCGCTCCCATTAGTGTAGGTATCAGTACTATGAGAATTATCTGCGGACTGTCTGTTAGTAGTTGTTTGCTAATAATTGCCGCCGCCGCGCTGCCGCTAAATACGACAATCACCATCATCCAGCTATGAATGCGGCTGTAAAAAGCCTTGCGCAAGACATGGTATCTGGCACTGCGGTCGCAGTCGTGTAAAATACCTTTCGCTTTATACCCCCATTCGTTTTGGTCAGTTGCCATCTCTAGTCTGATTCTTCCCTATCCAATGGTACATCCTCGTCCCTTGGCGGTTCCCACTCTGACTCGTGTATGTCATCGCCAATTCTCTCGTCGCGCCTTCTAAACGGAATAATCTCATCTGGTTGAGGGCGCGGTGGAGTTGTGGGCCTTTCTTTGTCGTCGCTCACGTCACATCCTCACTTGAATAGAAAACTAAGCCAAGCTACCATAATCCCATTTATCCGTCAACACTATAAATTAGCTACCTTATACTAGTCATTTACAACGTCTCTTTTTCCTAGTCTTATATCTCTTGGGTCGCTTAGGTTTCGGCGCATTTTTATCTATCAATCTAACCAGCCAATCTAGGTCTCGTATCCTTTTACTCACCCCGGCGGCTTGTGCGGGCGTGGTTCCCAAGGTCTCGTGGATACGGATAAAATTATAGTAGACGAAATACAGGCTTATCATGTAGCAGTGGTTTTCTAGACTTTTAGAGTGAGCATTGGTCTTGCGGCTAAATCTCCTCATACCCATTCGCATGGTTAGATTCTGTCGCTCTACAAATGACGTGCTGATATCCTTCTCCTGTGGATCGCCTTCTACCGTCCTTAGATTTATACCGGGGCAATTATCGTCAAAGGTCTTTACCAGTTGAGCAAAATCTACGTCCCCCTCGAACGCCTCTATCACGGCGTCCCTATAGGCCGGATGCCCGTCGGTAGTTATTTGTACCCTGTTCAGCAGCCTCGATTCCACGTCCTGCATGAAGGCGATGGCGGTCTCTGCCGACCGATCTCCCACCCGGTAGGAGATTATTAGCTTGCTCTCACCATCTATCGCGGTCCATGCCCATGCGGTGCCCGCCCAAGCTGGAGCGGCTATACACTTGTGCAGGTTCTTGTCCTTGGCATAGATGAATGACCATATCTCATCGCACTGGATCACCAGCGAGTTTAGCCTGCGCACCTTTCTGTCGTGGTATTTCTGACAAGCCTTGCCTCCGTCTATCAATAGTTTTGTAACCGTAGATTTAGATACACCAACTACTCGACAAATAGCTCTGATAGATAACCCCTCGACAAGCAAGTGTAATATCAGCTTTCGCTTCTCCCTCGATAGCTGATTCATTGCACTCTCCCTCCCGTACACTGGAACGATACTGGCATGATGCGCCAGCATTACATGGAGCGAGAAGCATGTCAATCAGCGAATCCTTGTGTTGCTTCAGTGGGTTGCAGGGTTCCTTGACAGTGGGGAAAAAGGAACTAACAATACGATTGCCAGTATCTTTCGGGCATCCCGCTAGGTCGGGTCGCCCGCTGAATAAAATAACCTTGATCCAAGGTTGGGGTAGCTCCCTGACCTAAAGGTGAATAGGCGGGGAGTTTCTCTTTCCCGAGAGATACTGGCAACGGCCCGGCACCAGCCGGGTCGGCTCTAATGGGATGGAGAAACCAAATGCCAGTATCTCGCTGCCTCAAGTGCATAATATTGTCTATTGGAATTCTGCTGGCGTTCGTAGCTCTAGCATTGCCCATCAAGAAAATACACGCAGATCATTTAGACTTGCCAAATTGTGCCGATGAAATCGCGCGGCAGAACGTAATGGAGATGATCCATGAACACTTCGTTAGCGCTTGGGAACAAGAACCACTCTCTCAATATTTGACTCCTTGGGACTTGAGTTCACTATATCTCACGCATGGAGTGATGATAGAAAATAATCACGATGCTGAATATATACGATGCAAAACGTTTGTGGTGGGGACTAGGGATATAGAGTATGCACGCCAGCAAGGTATCGTGGACCAGTTTATTGACGGGTATTGGACCAATGAAATCAAAATGTACGATGTCATCTACACCATATATCAAGACCAGAGCGATCCTGACTCTTACGTATTGGATTTTGTATGGAAAAAGCTAGTCCGTAACTGATTGTGTGGGAGGAACATGCGATGCCTAAAAACATTAACATGATGCGTCGTACCGTCGAAGAGATCAACGTCGAAGATGTAGGACTCTACGCGCACGATCGTGAGTGTTTCGAGTTATATATCTACTGCGGTATAGAGCGAAGAGCCAGCAATGATGTTTACTTCCGCGGGCACAAGCGCGCCTACCGTTGCCTCATCACAGATAGAATGCTACAAAAGCTCCTTTTGGAGATACAGGAAAAATATCTAGGCGTTGAATCTGGACCTGATGAAAGTGAGGAGAAGAACGATGACTGATGATGAGCGTGACGTCGAGATACAGAAACTCAAAGATCAACTAGAAGCTCACGAAATACTACTAATGGTCTTGGGGTGCAATTTCCCACTGGTCAAGTCCTACAAAGGTCCGGGCGGTCAACAATTACTCTCTAAACTTCTCGGGAGAGAGGGACTCAGCCCCAGTGTAGTAACCGCTGCTAAGTCTGTCCTCAAGAAGTTGGATGAATTTTCGTAATGACTCTTTTGAGGGGAAAATCGGCTCGTTACAGGGACAATCACACATAGGTTTGGGTGGATCTGGTATTCTGCGCATTATTTTTCCCTATATAGCTTGCCTCGATAACAGGGGTGTCATATCTATGGCACCTTTATCTTTTGCGAGAGCGGCGACTATTTCTCTTGCGCAGTTTAGCTTCTTTCTGCTTCCGAAAGTACTCCCTAGTTCCCCATCTGTCAGCCCTTGTCGGGCGCTTTCTCTTTAGCATTGTTTTGTTCCCTCAAACTCCTACTGTTAAATTAGTGGGGCAAAGAAGCGGTCTTATCTTTCTATCTTTCAAAGCAACCCAGTACCCGAATGGGGGCTTGTTGAGCTTTCTTCACGGTGTCGCCAATCTTGAACATATTGCTCAAGGTGGCGGCGCACAAGAGATTCAAATTCGTCAACATCAATAAACTGCCTGTAAAGCGCACCTTCCTCACCGAGACTTGAGCGGAATTTCTGAACTCGCTGTAACTGATCGAGGTCCAATTGAGAAGGCTGCAGAGGTGCGTCCTTAAAGTAGATCATTATCTTCACAGAATTGGGATCAGAGTCGTGGCGAGCTTTTGCCAACTGAAATTCTTCCATTGTGCCGGATGGTGCCCGTTCCGTAGGCGTCCCTAAAACACTCCAAAATATTGCGATGAAAACGTCATAATCTTGGGGAATCTGTTTGTTTATCACCGCCTGTGCATCGTCACCGAAGTCAGGATAAGTATGTGTTTCCCACTTAATCAATTCAAGGCTGATACCGAGATGCTTTGACCAAGAAATGTTTAGGTCGCGAATTACGTCCTCTAAGCGATTTCGCTCTTCTTCCACATCACCCGGAGATGCGACAAATACAGTTAGCACGGTTTCGTGTCGCGGCATTATACTCACCTCTTGTCTCTGTGATTGTAGTTGTTGGAGATTGGATGGGGTGACGGGGTTACGAGTTGAATAAGAACAAGTATGGTAATGCAGTCGCCTTTGCAATCTCCCAATAATCCAGCATCGGTGATAGGCCGTACCCGACTAGGGTGAACGACGGAGGACGATGTGATGAAGGCGTGGGAGATCGGCGAGCGACAGGGGAGCGCCGACAGCCTGCGGCTGGTCGAACGGCCCGAGCCCGAGCCGGCGCCGGGCGAGGCCCTGGTCAGGATTCGGGCCAGCGCGCTCAATTACCGCGATCACATGATCATCAACCTGATCGACAGCGCGCCGAAGACTGCGGGTCGGATCCCGCTGAGTGATGGCGCCGGCGAGGTCGTGGCGGTGGGCGAGGGCGTCGACAGTGTCAGGCCCGGCGACAGGGTGATGGTGAGCTTCTTCACCGGCTGGCTGGATGGCCCGCTGCGGCCTTCGCACTTCGGCACGGACCTTGGCGGCGGCCGCGACGGGACGCTCGCCGAGCTCGCCCTCTTCCCGGCTGCGTCGCTGGTGGCCGTTCCCGATTCGCTCAGCGACGAGGAAGCCGCCTGCCTGCCCTGCGCCGCGCTCACCGCCTGGGTCTCGCTGGTCGAATTCGGGCGGATGAAGGCGGGCGACACGGTGCTGCTCCTCGGCACCGGCGGGGTGTCGATCTTCGGCCTGCAGTTCGCGCGCATGATGGGCGCGGACGCGGTCGTGACCTCGTCCAGCGACGAGAAGCTCGCCCGCGCCCGCGCGCTCGGCGCCACCCACGGCATCAACTACGTGCGCGATCCCGCCTGGGGCAGGACCGTCGCCGGGAAGACCGGGGGCGCCGACCTCATCATCGAGACCGGCGGCGCCGCCACGCTCGCGCAGAGCATCGAGGCAGCGGCCTTCAACGCCCGCATTGCACTGATCGGCATGCTGGGCGGAGTCGGCATCGAGAGCGACCCGCTCGCCCTCATCTGGAAGAACCTCCACCTCAAGGGCATCCTGGTGGGCAGCCGGCGAAGCCTGGAAGAGATGACGAAGGCGATCGCGCAGAACGGGCTTCGCTCGGTGATCGACCGGCGCTTCCCCTTTGCCGAGGCGCCGGCCGCCTACCGCCACCTCGCCGCCGGCGCGCATGTCGGCAAGGTCGTCATCAGCCACGACACGGCGCAGGCCTGACGCCGCGCGCCCGGGAGCGCGAGGCAGGGCATGACCGTGGAGAGAAGCGCGCGCCGTCTGTGGGCTAGGTCGTCTCCGAGAAGAACGCGAGACACTTGCGCGCGAGAGGCCGCCGTCGTCCCTTCTCGGTGAGCACGGCGTGGTAGTAGTTGTCGGTCTCCAGGAAGCGATGGGTGAGCGGCACGAGCGCGCCCGTTTCCACATTCCGCTCGATGAAGTGGCGCCATCCCATGGCAATTCCGTGCCCGGCGGAAGCCGCTTCCAGCACATAGAGATAGCTGTCGTAGCCCACGTATCGTGGCGCCGTACCCGGCCGCCCGACGACCTCGAACCAATCGTCCCACGACGCCCAGCCTTCGTTGGGACGTGCGAGGTCGAGAAAGGTCAGCCCGCCCCAGCCCGTCACGGGCCCGTTGAGGACATCGGAATTGGCTTCGGCAAAGCCGGGCGAGCAGTAGGGCCTTACCGCCTCCCGGTAGATGACCACGTGATCCTCGTGCGCGACCCCCGTCGCGTTCCAGGCCAGGATCAGGTCCGCGACCGGCTCGGGCGGCAGGTACTGCATGCTGTAGTGATAGGTCAGGATGCGTATACGCACCCGCTCGCCGAAGAGCTTTCGGAGGGCGTCGTATCGCGGCATCATGAAGATATGCGATACCTCCTCCGAGCAGGCGATCACCACCTCCACCTGTTCGTCGTCCGAAAGTTCGGCGACCTCGGCGGCGCCCGCATGGATTGCCCCGAGGCCGGTCGCGACGGCATCGCGGTAGCGGTTTCCCGCATCGGTCAGCTTTACCCCGGTGCGAGAGCGATCGAACAGCCGGGTCGACAATTGCTGCTCCAGACCCGCAATATGGCGGCTGATGGCGGACTGTGAGGTACGCAACTCTCTGGCAGCCCTGGAGAAATTGCCGTGCCGCGCTGCGCTTTCGAAAGCGATCAGCGCGCTGGTCGGTGGAATTCGATATGGTCCACGGTTACTCATACCCTGATGGATATACTTTCAGACTCACAATAGCAATATATCGTTGGATTACTCAAACAGAAGAGGTTGACATATATCAAATGACGTGTGGCGGACGTCAATGGTGAGATATTATAATATTGGTTATGCTCGTACAATATATAAGTAAAGCTGATAAAAGGCCTGCCAAGACGCGCCTCGTCGTTGATCGCGATGACAACCGACGCGGTCGTCGCGAGCAGCAGGCTCCCGGACGAATCGCCGGACTCTCCGGCACATTGCAGGGTGACGTGTGGCTCCGGCCACGGGGCGGGCTGCGGTGACGAGGCGAGGCGACGTCGCCGAACCGTCCGGTGGCACAACGACCTGCGCCTCTGGCGGAGCATTTGTCCGGAGCCTTGCGCATCTGCAGTCGTCCACTGAACCGTTCTGGCGCAATTGTATTGCCGCCATGCCCCGGCGGCTTGTCCACGGAGCCTCCGGCTGTGATAGGATGACCGCGTGGCGGCCGGCTATCGCCGATGCTCGAGGACAGGACCGTGCAGGCAGACAGCCTGCCGGTGGCACCGGAGGCCCGACATGAGGTTGGGGGAGAGTGCCTGCGCTGTCGCGGCCAACCGCGCGGCTACCGTACTTGGCCACGTCGCGACACCCGAGGACGTGAGGCTCACGCCGGCTCTCAGACACGGCATCGAGGCCGACCCCTCGGTCGTCATCTGGATCGTCGACCCTGGCCTGCCGCGGGCGCGGATCGGCTCGCGCAGACGACGGACCTGCGATGCAGTGCCGCAATCGCGTGAGATGGCGCCAGGTAAGCCGGGACGGGGGGCTTGCATCGGTCAATGAGCCACCCCATGTCTCCCCCGGCCGGCGACGCTTGTGCCGGCGTCTCCGCGCGATATCCGGCAACGGCGGCGTGGACGCTTCAATGAGCGGAGGAGCATGAACGCTTCCGAATCCGCAGACTCGGCTGTGCCCGACGATATGCCACCGCGGCATGCGGCGATGCCGAACATGTCCGGCAGCTACGAGCTCTACATCTCCTCCGGCCTCTACGACCGGCGCTACCCACGTCCGAACAGGCGCACGCTGCGCCGGATGAGGCGCCACCTGTCTGGCGGGGGTCGCTTCGTCGACATCGGCAGCGGCACCGGGCGCTACACCCTCCCCCTCCTGCAGCTAGGCGGGACAAGCGGCGTGGCGCACGACATCTGCCCGGTCGCCCGCAAGGCGATGGCAGAACGCCTGCAGCGCTTCACCCGCGACGGCCGCCTCGTCATCCGGGGCGAGGACGCGGACGTGCTCGCCGCCGAGCATCCGCGCGCGTTCGACCTCGCGCTGCTGGCCTTCGGTGTCCTGGGCCACATCCCCTGGCATGCCGAGCGCATGCGCATGCTGCGGGCCGTGCGCAGGATGGTGAGGGAGGACGGGACCCTGATCCTCAGCGTGCCCAACGCGAGGCGGCGCTTTCGCGACGAGCAAAAGGCTGCCGCGCCGCTGATCGACGCCGGAGCGCTGGAGCCCGGCGACGTCCTTTACCAGCGCGTCCAGGATGACGGCACGATCCCGATGTTCTACCACCTCTACACCCGCAACGAGGTGTGCCGCGATCTCTCGGAAGCCGGCTTTCAGGTCGTCAGCGTAGAGCCCGAGAGCCTGCTTTCCGAACGGACCGTCGTCGGCAACTCCCTTCCGGGCTGGCTGGACGATCTGGCTTGCCGGTTTGTGCCTGCGACCCTCGGCTACAACTTGCTGGTGGTGGCCCGGCCGCGGGCAGCCGGCACGTCGTGAGCGATCCCCGGGGAGCGATGGCCGCCGCCGATGGCCGCTGGTGGGCTCCCTGGCGCGAGGTGGACGGCGCCACCATCCTCCAGGTGGACCTCGCGCCGGACGCGGAGCGTGAGGCGCACGCCTTCGCGCTGCTGGATGATGAGGAGAAGGGGCGCTGGCGGCGCTTCCTGGCAGCGCGTGCCCGGCGCGAGTTCGCGCTCTGTCGTGCCGCGCTCCGCATCGTCCTCGCGGAGCGGTTGGGCTGCGACCATCGCTTGCTCTCCTTCGGCTACGGCGAGCACGGCAAGCCCTTCGCCCGGGTGAAGGGCCTGCCCGCGGTCATCGGCTTCAACGTCAGCCACAGCGGTCCCCACGGCCTGATCGCCCTGGCGCCGCGCGAGGCGCTCGGCGTGGACGTGGAGGAGCGAGTCCCCCGGCGCGATCTGGACGGCATCGGCAGCCTGGTTTATGGCCCGGCGGAGCGACGCCTGCTGGCGTGCGCCGAGGGGCAGGACAAGGTGCATCTCTTCTTCCGGCTGTGGAGCATGAAGGAGGCGCTGATCAAGGCTCTCGGGTCCGGCTTTTCGCTCAACCCCTCCCGCTTCGAGGTGCCGGAGCCGATGCTGCAGGGCGTGCGCTCGAGCCTCTTCCGCTTCCCGCATGCCTCGGCCGAGAGCTGGCGGCTGCTCGACCTTGGCGAAGACCGCTTCGCGGCGGCGCTCGCCTACAGGGTCTCGCCCTAGCTGAGATCTCTCGGCAGGCCCGCGGCCCGTATCGCGCGAGCGCGCCTGCGTGCTTGAGGGGAGCTGGCGGCCGGCCCCTTCGGGCGGACGGCTTCGGCCGTCAGGACTGGCGCTTGAGCGCGCCCTCGGCGGTGATGTCGCCCTTGAAGGGCCAGTAGAGCTCGGCGTTCCGGGTGATTCCGCTGCGGCGGAAGATGATGATCAGCATCATCACGACGCCCACCACCACCCAGGTGCTGCTGACGGGCAGCGTGAAGCCGTCGTCGCCGAACATCCCTGCCTCGAGGTTCTTCAGCAGGTCGATCACGACGGTCATCACCACGACGCCCACCACCGCGCCGGAGAGACTCTGCATCCCGCCGATCACCAGCATCGCGAGCGTGATGAGGGTGATGTTGAGGAAGAAGGTGTCGACCGTGAGCATGCCGAGGAAGTGGCCGAAGAGGCCGCCGGCCATGCCGCAGAAGAAGGCGCTGATGACGAAGGCGAGCAGGCGCTGGCCGAAGACGTTGACGCCGGCCGCCTTGGCCGCCACCTCGTCGTCGCGCGAGGCGCGCAGCGCGAGCCCGAACTTGGAGCGCGAATAGAAGAACGCCGCCACGATCGTGACCACGGCATAGATGTAGGCGACCCAGGGCGTGGTCGTCTGCGGCAGGCCGATCACCGAGCTCGCGCCCGAGGTCCAGGTGCTCCAGCGCAGGTAGACCGAATAGATGATCATCAGGAAGGCGAAGGTGCCGATCGATGCCGCGATGCCCGACAATCGCATCAATGCGTAGCCCGCGATCAGCGCCACGAAGGCGCTGAGCAGCCCGGCCAGGAATATCGCCAGCACGAAGTGGTGGCTGTTGCTCAGCAGATACCCCGGCAGCCCCGGCATGAACATGTCGCGGGTAAAGGGGCAGCAGGTCTGCCAGCCCGTGGCGTAGGCGCCGACCATCATGAAGCCGATATGGCCGAAGGACATGATCCCGGAGTTGCCGATGAACATGTAGAGCGCGACGACGATGACGACGCGGATCAGGCCCTCGGTCAGCGTCCGCGCCAGGATGCGGTCGTCGAGCGCGACCACGATCGCGGTGATGATGAGCAGGCCGATGCAGAGATTGACCAGCGGCCAGAACTGCCGGATGCGCAGCATGAGCGGCGTCGAGGCGTCGATCATCACACCCGCTCCGCACTTTTGGGCGCTAACGCACTGATATAGAGCTGCTTTTTTAGTCCTTTTTCGGATGTAATTCGCGAAACTCGCCCGCGAATTCTCCCCGGCTGCAACTGAAACCGGGAGGACATTCCATGGCAATCGCTCGCCTCACCGAACGCCGCGTCGACGCGCTCAAGCCCCGCAAGTCGGCCTACGACGTCCGCGACCGCAATCTCGAGGACTTCGGCGTGAGGGTCCTGCCCTCGGCCATCCCGTTCGAGACCGTCGCCGACGAAGTCTTCCGGCGATACGCCCGAAACTGGAAACCCTCGACCCTCAGGGTCAACCGGAACGACTACCGCAACCATATCCTGCCCTGGTTCGAAGGACGCCCCATCGCCGACATCAGCGCCCACGACGTCCGGCGCTGGTTCGCGTCGCTGCACAATACCCCGGTGGCGGCGGACCGGTCAGCCCCAATTCTCTCGGTCATCATGCGCCAGGCGGAGGTCTACGGCTACCGGCCGGAGGGAACAAATCCGTGCGTGGGCATCAGGCGATATCGCCGCCAGGGACGGCAGCAATTCATGTCGACCGTCGAGATTCGCCGACTGGGCGAGGTGTTGGCGCGCCATGAAATCGAACACCCGCAGGCTGCAGCGATCATACGACTGCTTCTCCTCACCGGCTGCCGCAAGGGCGAGATCGTCACCCTGAAATGGCGATTCTATCGCGAAGGTAAACTGTTCCTGCCCGATAGCAAGACCGGGCCACGCACGGTCTGGCTCTCGTCTGCGGCGCGCGCGATCCTCGACGGCCTGCCCCGAAAGTCTGGTTGGATCTTCCCTTCGACCTGGACGAAGAGCTCCATCACCACGGTGACGGTCGACCAGCTCTGGTATCGCATGAGGGCAGAGGCGGACCCGCACGAAGTCCGAATTCACGACCTTCGCCACTCGTTCGCCAGTCACGCCGTCCTGCAAGGCATCCCGCTGCCGGTTGTCTCCCGCTTGCTCGGCCACAGGCGGCCGAGCATGACCATGCGCTACGCCCACGTCGGAGACCGCGAGACCGAGGCGGCGGCGGAGCGAATCGGGATAGCCATCGCGCGGGCGTTGGATGGCGGTGCAGCCGACGAGAACGACTGATTCAATGCACTCACCCCCGGGTCCTCAAAACGCTCAAGTCCACTGCATCCTGGAACACCAACTACGACGAGAAAGCGGGTTCGTGATTCCATCGCCGACTGGATCCATCCTATCCGCCAGGGTGCGATCTCGCGCTCCGGTGGCGGGTCCATCGCACGGCCGGCAACGAGGATCATGATTCCCGGCACTGCATGTGAGCCACATGCTCACGAACGGCGCCTCAGCAATCACACGCGCCAGCGCCGATACGCTACGAAAGACTCGCCGCCGACCACCTCGCAACGGTCCAAATCGCCACACTCCTTGTCTGGTTGTGAGCCAATGACTCTGCACGCTAATAGTCGCGAAGCTCCGAGGCCTCGGTGGCGGCCTTGGCGCCGCCGCGCATACGGCCGCTGATCCAGACGCCGAGGATCGTCGCCAGATAGGGCAGCGAGAGCAGCACGTCGTGCGGGATGCTCGCGCCGAACAGGAGCTGCAGCCTGATGCCCGCAACACCCACCAGGCTGAAGAACATCGCGGCGAAGGCGGCCGCGATGGGGTGGCCGGCACCGAAGATCACTGCGGCGAAGCTCATGAAGCCGCGGCCGGCGGTCATGTTCTGGGCGAATATGGTGAGGCCGCCGGCCGCGAGCTCGGCACCGCCGATGGCGCAGAGAACCCCGCCGGCCGCGAGCGCGATGAGCCTGACACGGGCCGGATCGGTGCCGACGCTGCGTGCCGCCAGCGGGTGCTCTCCGGCAGCGGCCAGCCGCAGGCCGAAGCGCGTGCGGCAAAGCAGCACCCACATGCCCCAGACGACGAAGGGCATCATCAGCACAAAGATCGAGAGCGCGCCGTAGGGGCCGAAGGCGGCGCCCAGCCTGGGCACGCCGAAGGGTGCGGTCACGGCGGCGAGGCTGCCGAAGAGCGCCTGGACGGCCAGCGCCGTCCCGCCGATTCCGAGCCCTGTGAGGCCGAGGCCCGCAATGATGGGGTTGGCGCCCAGCTTCTCGATCACGAACCAGAGCAGGACCGAGGCGGCGACACAGAGCACGCAGGCGATGACGATGGCGGCCGCAAACGAGCCGGTGAGCACGATGCCGAGGATTGTCGCGCAGGCACCAACGATCATCACGCCCTCGAGGCCGAGGTGCCAGACGCCGGCGCGCTGGGCGATGACGCCCGCCATGGTGACGTAGACCAGCGGCGTGCCGGAGCGCAGGATCGCCACCATGAACTCGTGGAACTCGGTCATGTCGGGAGCCTCGCTGCCCGCAGCAGGCGGTCCAGCAATCCCGACTTCGCGGTGATGAAGAGCGCGACGGAGGCGTTGAAGATGTCGATGGCGGCGGCCGGGAGGCCGGCGAGGATCGGCAGGTAGAGCGCAGCCGATGCAAGGCCGCCGAAGAACATGCTGACGACCGCAGTCGCGAGCACCGAGAGGTTCGCGACCAGCGCGATCAGCACTGCGGTGAAGCCGTGGCCGGGCAAAAAGCCGCTCGCGATGCGCCCGGTCGGGCCGAGAAGCTCGATGGTACCTGCGAGCCCGGCCAGCCCGCCACTGATGAGGAAGCTCGAAAGTCCCAGGGTCCAGAGGCGCGCACCCTGAAAGCGCACCATGGTCGGGTTCCGCCCGGCCAGGCTCGCCAGCATGCCGAAAGGCGTGCGGTTGACCAGCACCCACATGGCGAGCGCGACGGCGGCTGCGATGCCGATGATCGCGGGCGAGATACCCTGGGAATCGCTGATGCGATAGACCGCCGGCAGTAGCGGGCTCGCCGCCTGCTGGCCGGTGCCGGAGGGGTCCTTGAGCGGACCCGACGTGACGTAGACCAGCGCGAGCGCCGCGATGAAATTGCCCATCAGCGTCGTGATGACTTCGTCAGTGCCCGAGCGGAGCCTGAGGTATCCCGGCCAGAGCGCCCAGAGCGCGCCGCCCGCCATGCCGGCGAGAAAGGTCATCGGCAGCACGAGGGCGGCCGGTGCGCCGCCGAGAACATCGGCGACGAAGGCGGCGCAGATGGCGCCCACATAGAACTGGCCCTGTGCACCGATATTGAAGAAGCCGCAGCGGAATGAGATCGCGACGCCAGTCGCGGTGATGAAGAGCGGGAGCGCCCAGCGCAGGCTCTGCGCCCATCCGCCCGTGCGCAGGAAGGCGCCCTCGACGACGCTTTCTAGCATCAGGAGCGCCGAGTAGCCGGCGAGCTCGAAGACGATGCCGCAAAGCGCGAGCGCCACAACGATGAACGCGAGCGTGCGGACCACCGCGCCCGCGCGGATGCTGATGCCGCTCACATGGACGCCCCGGTCATGGCGCGGCCCACCGCCCCGATGTCGTAGGGCGGGACGAACTCTGCGACGACGCGGCCCGAGAGCATCACCACCAGGCGGTGGCTGATGTCGAACAGCTCGTCGAGGTCAGAGGAGATCAGCAACACGCCGCAGCCTCGTCCGGCCGCCTCGCGCAGCGCCGACCAGACGAAAGCGGTGGCACCGATATCGAGCCCGCGCGCGGGCTGCGCGGCGACGATGAGGCGCGCGTCTTCATCGATTTCCCGCGCGAGGATGACCTTCTGCGCGTTGCCACCAGAGAGGGCGCCGGCGTTCTGGGTCGCGGACGCATAGCGCACGCCCCAGGTCCGTAGCGCTTCATCGCAACGCAGCCGCAGAGCGGACGGATCGACGAAACTGAACAGCGGCTTTTGGAGAAGCTCGCGGACGGACCAGTTCTCCCACAGCGCGCTGGTGAGGCTGAGTCCCTCGCTGTTGCGCTCGAAGGGAATAACACGCAGCCCGAGGGCGCGGCGGGAGACGGGGCTCAAGCGGCTCACGCGCGTGCCACCCAGGTGGATGTCGCCGCCCGTGATGCCGGCGAGGCCGGCGATCGCCTGCACCAACGTCCGTTGGCCGTTGCCCTGAACGCCGGCGACGCCGACGATCTCTCCCGGCCTGACCAGCAGCGAGACCCGATCCAACGGCGGCTCCTCCGGGTCCTTCGCCGTGCTCACGTCCGCCAGTTCGAGGACCGATTCGTGAGAGTCGAGCGCCGCAGAGGCGCTTGTATCCCGGGCGGCCGCGCCCCGAACCGGCGCCGCCCCCACGAGCGCCCGGGCATCGTCGGCGCTGACGGAACCCGCCGCGGATTGGCCGACGATCAGCTCGGCGATGCGCCTCTCGTCTGCCTGGTCGCAGGGGACGGGCCCCGCGACCAGCCTGCCGCCACGAAGGACGGAGATCGTGTCGGCGACCGCCATCACTTCGCGCAGCTTGTGCAGGATCAGGATCACCGTGACCCCATGCCGCTTGAGTCTGCGGATACGCTCGAACAGCGCCTCGATGCCGGCGGGTGGCAACACCGCCGTCGGCTCGTCCAAAATCAGGAGCCGCGCATCCGTGACCAGCGCGCGAGCGATCTCTACCCCTTGCTGGACCTCGACCGGCAGGTCGCGAATGCGCCGGCGCGGATCGACGTCGAGATCGAGGGCTGCGAGCCGCTCGCGGCATCGCTGCAGGAGCCGGCGTCGACTGTAGACGCCAATGCCGGCGCCCGCGCCGAATTCCAACGCCTCCGCCACGGTGAAGGAGGGCGGCAGCGCAAAGCTCTGGTGCACGAGCTCGACCCCTGCCGCGCGTGCGCCGGCCACGCGGCCGAGACGCAACGCGTGCCCGTCGATGGCAAGAGAGCCCGCGTCAGGGCGGACGAGCCCGGCCGCGACGCGGGCGAAGGTCGTCTTGCCAGCGCCGTTCTGGCCGACCACGGCGTGGATGGCGCCGCGCGCGAAGGCGATTTCGAGATCGGCGAGCGCCGTGACCTCGCCGTATGTGACGCGGATCCCGCGGCAGTGGAGGGCAGGCGGGTCCGCGTCTGTCATCCGTGCCGAGAGCGCCTCCTGGTCCGCGAGTGCGATCAGAGCTCCGTGTTGAACGGCACCGAAACCGATCCGTCGAGGATACCCGCCCGCGCCGCTTCGACCGCAGGCCACGCCTCGTCTGACCGCGCGACGATAGCCGCAGGCCCCTGCTCCTGATAGAGCGGAGATCGGAGGAAGTCGATGACGCCGCTGCCAAGGCCGGTCGGCACATGCCGCCCGCCCTGCCAGTCGGCGCCAAGCGCTGCGCTGGTCTCGTTATGGAGCGACTGGCCGAAGTCGAGGCTGACCACGCCGATCACGGAGGCAGGCCCGAGTGGGTACTGGGCCGGGTCGAGCGCGCTGACCATGGCGCCCTCGCGCTCATTGGCCGCCTGGATGATGCCGCCGTCGGTCGCGGCAGAATCGGTCTGGATGTAGTCGATCCCGTCCAGGAACATCTGGCTCGCGATCTCGTAACCCTTGGCCGGGTCCTGGAAGGAGCCGGCGAAGGCGGCGGTAACGCTGGCCTCCGGATCGACCGCGTGGACGCCGGCCTGAAGCGCGTTGAAGTCGGCGTTGATCGGCGGAATGCTGATGCCGCCGATGAAGCCGATCTGCTTCGATTGCGAGACGTGCGCGGCGAAGATGCCCGACAGATAGCAGCCGAGATAGTAGTCGTAGGAGACCGTCACCAGGTTTCCGATCGGCGGGTCGACGGCGTCACCGAAGAGCTGGATCCACCTGGTGTCGGGGTAGATCGGGGCCACCGCCTTGAAGGCCTCGGAGATGACCGGGAAGGTCCCGAGCACGATGGATGCACCCGCATCGCCGAGGGTCCTCAGCACAGTCTCGTAGGTCGCTGGGTCCTGCGCGTAGATGGCGCGGGTCTCGAAGCCTTGCGCCTCAGAGAGCTGGTTGAGCCGGCCCATCATGGAATCGATGGGGCCGCTGTCGCCCGCCGCCTGGGTATGAACCAGGGCGACCAGGCCGGCGTCCGCACGCGCGGCGAGCGGAAACGTGGTACCCGCCCCAACGACCGCCGAGACTCCGGCGGTAGCCGCCAGGAACCGGCGGCGGCTGAGGCGCGCGAGCGGCGCGCCGAGACCATTCGCGTTCGGCTTGTTCGACATGGCGTTTCTCCTTCTCTCCCGCGGGCGCCCGTTGCGCCCGGCTGGAATTCGTTGGCAAGTCCTCAACGGTGGGCCGTTCACTCGCCGAGCGGCGGCGAGCATGGCGCGGGGTTCATCACCATCACGTCCTGCTCCTGGATCGCGTCGAGCGCCCAGACTGACTGGATGAAGGCCTGCCACGCGGGGTCCGCGCCCATCGCGGCGCGGCGCCGCTCGCGATCCGCCAGGCTCTCGTAGGCCCGGATCAGGACGACCCGGTGCAGCCGGCCGATCTCGGAGACGTAGACGCCGATCAGGCGGCCGAGATGACGCTCCTGGATGGGCAGGCCCTCCGCCTCGTACTTCTTCAGCCAGCCCTCCACCGTGCCGGGGCGGAAGGTGTAGGTCCTGTGCTCGACGATCATTCCTCGTTCTCCCTGGCTGTCGCCTGAGGTTCGACCCCGCCTCCAATGAACTCGGCCGCCTTTTCGCCGATCATGATGGCGGGCGCGTTGGTGTTGCCGCTCGTGATGACGGGCATGACCGAGGCGTCGGCGACCCTGAGCCCGGCGATGCCGCGGACGGCGAGCCGGGCGTCCACCACCGCCATCGGATCGGTGCCCATGCGGCAGGTGCCGACGGGGTGGAAGGTCGTCATGGCGTTGGCGCGGAGCCAGGCGGTCAGCTCCGTATCGCTCTGCGCTTCCGCTCCCGGCGCGAGCTCGGGGCCGCGACAGGCGTCGAAGGCGGGCTGCCCGATGACCTCGCGGACCATGCGGATGCCCGCGATCGTCGTCACGCGGTCGGCGTCGTCCTGCAGATAGTTGGGCTGGATCAGCGGCGCATCGGCGGGATCGGCGGAACGCAGCGCCACCCACCCCCGGCTCGCCGGGTTGACCGGACCCACACGGAGCGCGAAGCCGTGGCCGGCGTCGGACGCAGCCTTCCCGAAGGGGTTGGGAACGTGCAAGCTCGCCGTGCTCTCCAGCGCCGGCATGAAGTGCACCTGAACATCCGGTGCCACCAGTTCCGACCGGCTCTTGAAGAACGCGCCCGCCTCGTAGGGGAAGGTGGTGGCGACCCCGCGGCCGAAGAGTAGCCCCTCGGCCACCGAGCGGATCATCCTGTCCGCCCGGAGCTCGCGATAGAGGGTGACCGGCTTCGTGCACGCGTACGAGAGAACACAGTCCACGTGATCCTGCAGGTTGCGCCCAACGCCGGGGAGCTCGTGGACCACCCGGATGCCGTGCCGTCTCAGGTCGTCGCCGGTCCCGATCCCGGACAACATGAGGAGCTGGGGCGAGTTGACGGTGCCGGCGCAGAGGATCACCTCGCGCGCGGCGCGGGCGGTGCGCGTGCCGCCGCCGTGGGTCATCTCGACCCCCGTCGCGCGGCCGCCGTCGACGACCACGCGGCGGACGAGGCTTCCGGTGGCGATGGACAGGTTGCGCCGGTGCCGGACCGGGCGCAGGAAGGCGGCCGACGTGGAGCAGCGCCTGCCGCGCCTGATGGTGAAGTCGTAGCGACCGACCCCCTGCTGCGCCGGCCCGTTGAAGTCGTCGTTGACGGAGTGGCCGGCCTGACGGCCCGCCTCGAGGAACACGTCGAAGAGCGGATTGGTGCCGCGCGCGCGGCAGACGGTGAGCTCGCCGCCCGTCCCGTGATAGGTCCCGTCCCGCTCCACGTGCCCTTCGGAGCGGCGGAACGCGGGAAGCACCTCCTCGTAGGACCAGCCGGAAAGCCCCATCTGAGACCAGCGATCGTAGTCGTGGCGATTGCCGCGCACGTAGATCATGCCGTTGATGGTGGAGGATCCGCCCAGCACCTTGCCGCGCGGCCAGTAGAGCGAGCGGCCCTCCAGGCTCGCCACCGGCTCGGTGTGGTAGCGCCAGTTGTAGATGCCGGACTGGAACAGCCGGCCCATGAGCATGGGCAGACGGAAGAGCGGATTGCGGTCCCGGCCGCCGGCCTCGATGAGGAGAACGGAGCGGTCGGGATCGGCAGAGAGCCTGTTGGCGAGCACGCATCCCGCCGAGCCGGCGCCGACGATGACGTAGTCGAAGGTGCGCTCCCGGGGCATCGGCTACCAGTCCACCGGCGCCGCGCCCATCGCCTTGAGGCGAAGGTTGCAGAGCGAGAGCGGGTTCTCCTGCGCCAGCATTTCGTCGGCGGCGGCCGGGTGCGGGCGGAGGATGACGCGCCCGGCCGCGCTCGCATCCGCCTCTCCCAGTCCCGCCGCAGCCAGCGTCCCGGCGGCCGCATCGCCGAAGCCGATGAAGACGACGGGCGATCCCTGTTGCGCGAGACGACCGAGAACCCGGACCAGCAAGGGCCGCCAGAGCGGCAGGTGGCCCTGCACCTGGTGCGGATCGCCCTCGCGGCGGAAGCGGGAGAGCGTGAGCGAGCTGTTGAGGAGCAGCGTACCGGAGGCGACCCAGTGCCCGGCCAGCGCCTCGGGCGCCTCCAGATCGACCGCGCCGGCTTCGATGGCCGCCAGCGTCCCCGGCCACCGCGCGAAGCTCTCGGCGTAGTGCGCCGCGCCGGTGCGCTCCGCGACGACGAGCTGGATCACCGCGCGCACGCTGGGCGAGAACATCTTGTCGAGCTCCCGCCAGCGGGCGACGTTGCCGGCCTCGAAGGCCCGCCCGGTGGCGAAGGCGGGACAGGGATAGGGATCCTGGCCCACGACCACGCAGCGCACGTCCTCGGGCGCAATCCCGTCAAAGGCGCGGAGCATGTGCGCGCCGGCCGGTGCGCCGGGGAAGCTCCTGCCGCGCCGGGCGGGAAAGATCGGCTCCCACGGCTCCAGCTCGAGCGCGGCGTCGACTGCGTCGAAGGCCAACGCGACGTCGTGCACGAGAGAGCGCCAGCAAGGGTCGATATCCTCCTGCCAGCCCTCGAGCGTCTCCCGCAGCGCCGCCCTCAGTCGCATGGTCATGACGTCCGATTGCAGAGAGACCACACAAACATGACACGCGTGTCAGGTAATACGATTCTTGAACATGACACGGTCGTCAAGTTTTTTCTGGCCCAACGGCGGGCGGACAGGTTTAGACTGCGGCCCCGCAGCGACAAGGCTGCCGGTTGGCGTGCGAGGCGGGACATGACGAAGACGAAAAAGGCGGACGCAGCACAGGAAGCGACGGCGCCGCGAATCCGGGCCAGAAATGAGGAGAGGATTCTACGCGCCGCCGTCGGCCTCTTTGCCGACAAGAGTTTTCACGGCACCCACGTCAAGGAGATCGCGAAGGTCAGCGGCCTGCCGAAGACCAACGTCTACTACTACTTCCCGACCAAGGAGAGCATCTATGCGGCCGTGATCGAGCGGCTGATCGAAGGATGGGACCGCGCCTTCGAACATATCGTGCCCGAGCGCGAGCCGCGCGAGGCCATCGCCGCCTATATTCGCGCGAAACTCGACTACTCCCGCCGCCACGCCACCGAATCCCGCTTTTTCGCCAACGAGATTCTGCGCGGCGCGCAGTTCCTCGATCGGCGTCAGCGTCAGCACATCCGAGAGGTCACCGACCAGCGTGCCCACGTGGTGGAGGAGTGGATCCGGCGCGGGCAGATGACCCCGGTGGATCCGCGCCACTTCTTCATCATGCTGTGGTCCGCGACCCAGTTCTATGCGGACTTCGGGATGCTGGCCGCCGACGTGCTCGGACGGCGGCGGCTCACGAGAAAGGACTTCGACGCCGCGGCCGAGACCATGACCGGGATCGTTCTGGACGGATGCTGCGGCCACCCTTGATCCCGTAGACCCACAGACCATGCCCACGCATGCTCCCCCGCATCTGAAGACGTCCGCCTGCATGACCTTCGTCACACGTTCGCAAGCCACGCCGTTCTTCGTGGTATCCCGTAGCCCGTCGTCTCCCGTCTGCTCGGCCACAGGCGGCCGAGCATGACGATGCGTTACGCCCATGTCAGAGACCGCGAGACTGAAGCAGCGGCGGAACGAATCGGGATGGCCATCGCGCGGGCACCGGATGGTGGTGAGGCCGGCTCAATCCGCTGACTCGGCGTACTCGTATTGGAGCTTACCGACCTGAATGAACGGTTCGCCGGGGTCTCGGCTCCGGCGTTCGTTCGGGAGGCGGGTCGTTCTATTCCACGACGGGATAGAAGGGCCGTCCCCAGTCCTCGTGCGGGTTGTCCATCATCACGTCCACGAAGACGGGCACGAGGAAGCCCAGGATCGCGGCGCCGTCGCGCACCTGATCCCGGTTCACGGCGCTGTTCCAGGTCGCGCCGCCGTGTACGAGCTGGTTGCGCAGCACGTAGAGCCTGTCGAAGACATAGCTCAGGGTGCGGGCGGTATCCTGCGCGGCGAAGGAGCGGGCGAAGCTGCCGGCCGACGCCTTGAACTAGCGCACCGCCTCCTTTTCCGGTCGGTCGACCATCTCTCTTCACCCCGCTGCTGCCGACCCCTCAGCACCTCCTCGACAAGCAACCGGGTCGCAACTTCGCCAGCCTGGCACGTCCATGCCGGGCGGCTAGACTGCATACGTCGCGGGCACACGCAGGGAGGTCCCTGTGACGCGGGAAACGAGCATGACGAACACGATGCGGGCAGAGGCGGGAAACGATGGGCCGGAGCCGAGAATCCGGGCCAGGAACAAGGAGCGAATCCTGAACGCCGCCGTCGGTCTCTTCGCCGGCAAGGGTTTTCACGGCACCCCTATGGAGGAGATCGCGCAGGCGAGCGGCCTGCCCAAGGCCAACGTCTACTATTACTTCCCGACCAAGGAGAGCATCTACAGGGCCCTGATCGAACGGCTGATCGAGGGCTGGGACCGCGCCTTCGAGCATATCGTGTCCGAGCGCGAGCCGCGCGACGCCATCGCCGCCTACATCCGCGCCAAGCTCGAGTATTCCCGCCGCCATGCTGCCGACTCGCGCCTTTTTGCCAACGAGATACTGCGCGGTGCGCCGCTTCTGGAACGGCGTCAGCGCCAGCACATCCGGGACGTCACCACCCAGCGCGCTCACGTGGTGGAGGAGTGGATCCGCCGGGGGCAGATGGCGCCGGTGGACCCGCGCCACTTCTTCATCATGCTGTGGTCCGCCACCGAGTTCTACGCGGACTTCGGCGCGACGGCGGCGGACGTGCTGGAGAAGCGCCGGCTCACACGCAGGGACTTCGACGCTGCGGCCGAAACCATAACCCGGGTCATCCTGGACGGCTGCTGCGGCCCGCCTTTCTCAGGGCGGTAAGGGCGCGCCCGACCACAGTCCGGAGGCTCAGATCGTGCGCGGGGCGTCGACCCAGGCGTAGATTTCCCAGAGATTGCCGTCCGGGTCGCTGAAGTAGGTCGTGCGCGCGTTCCAGGCGTGCGTCATCGGTGCCTGGACGATGGTCACGCCCTTGGCGACCAGCGTGTCGTGGAGCGCGTCCACCTCCTCCGCCGTCTCCACACGGACCGCGACCATCGCCGCAAGACCCTGGCGCGGCGTATCAGCGAGCTCGAGCGCCTGGGTCACGTCCTCAACCTCCCAGAGGGCGAGGCCGACACCTTCGGTGCGGAACTCGGCGAAGCCGATGTCGCGGCGCTTGAGCTCGAAACCGAGCGTCCCGCCATAGAAGGCGATGGCGCGCTCGAGATCGGCGACGAAGAGACCGACGTCGGTCAGCTTTCGCAGGGCATCCAGGCTCATCGCTCCCCTCCCGCTTCCCGGTCTCGCTGTGCCAACGGCTATTCGGACCGGGACCGTTCGCCGATTGGCGCGTGGCGGCTGCGCTCCTCCTGCATGGCGGGTGTCTTCTCGATGAGTGCGGCCCACTCGGCGAGCAGCGCGCTCCCCTCCTGGCCGAGCACGCGCTCGGCCGGGATGCTGCGCTCGTGAATCGGCTTGCCGACGTCGTGGCGCAGCGGATCGAAGTCCGAGCCGTGCCCGCGGCAGTCCTTCAGCGACGCGCCGTAATAGACCTTGGCGATGTTCGTCAGCCAGATCGCGCTGGAGCAGAGCGAGCAGGGCTCGCAGCTGGTGTAGAGCTCGCAGCCGGTGAGGTCCATGGTGCCGAGGCGCTTGCAGGCGTCGCGAATGGCCACGATCTCGCCGTGGCCCGTCGGGTCGAGCGAGAAGCCCATGTCGTTGCATCCTTCGCCCACGATCTCGCCGTCCTTGACGATGAGGCAGCCGTAGGGCCAGTGGCCGCGGCCTTCGAGCATCTTCGTCCGCGCGAGGTCGATCGCGCGCTGCATGTAGTCCTTCTTGTCCATGGTGTCCTCCTTGCGCTGAGTGCGGTGCCGTCACACCCTGCGGCGTCGCATGAAAAGCGGAATGATCAGCAGCTCGGCGCCGAGCAGGGTGAGCAGGAGCAGACCGAAGACGATCGTTCCGATCGCGTTGAGCGAGGGGTCGTGCGAGGCGATCATCACGTTGTAGACGGCGACCGGCAGGGTCTGGTCGAAGCCCGACACGAACCAGGCGATGATGAACTCGTCGAACGAGAAGGTGAAGGCGAGCAGCCAGCCGCCGGCGATGCCGGGCAGTGCCCAAGGTAGCACCACGCGCCAGACGGTCTGAAGCTCGTTCGCACCGAGGTCCCAGGCTGCCTCCTCCAGCGTCGGCGGCATCTGCGCGAGGCGAAGCTGGATGATCGCCATGGCGGGCGCGGTCAGCAGCAGCGTATGCGCGATGATGATGCTGTAGAGCTCGCCGTGGAGGCCGAGGCGCGACAGCAGGCCCAGCAGCGAGACGCCGAGAATCAGCGGCGGGATCAGGATCGGCAGGATCAGGATCGTCGCCGTCAGGATGCGGCCGGGGAAGACGAAGCGGTTGAGCGCATAGGCCGCGAGGAAGCCGATGACCGAGGCGCACGTCGCCGCGATCGGCGACACGTAGAGGCTGTTCAGCAGCGCGTCGAAGAGGACCCCGTCGTCGACCAGCTTGTCGTACCACTGGAGGGACCAGCCCTGCAGCGGGAGCGAGGAATAGACGTTCTTCTGGAACGAGAAGAGGATCAGGAAGGCGATCGGCAGCAGCAGGAAGACGAAGCCGAGAAAGAGGTAGACCCGGCCGGCGATGCGATAGCCGTTCTCGCGAAGATAGTAGCCGGGGCGGCCCATCGTCACGCCAGCTGCCGCTTGGCCCGGTCGGCCATGCGGTAGGCGACCACCAGCATCGCCACCATGATGATGACCATGATCGTTGCCAGCGCAGCAGTGCGCGGCAGATTGGTGTAGCTGTTGTAATCGGCCATGATCATGCTGGAGTAGAGCGGGTAGGAGCCGAGCCAGGACCGGCCGATCCCGCCGCCCAGCAGGAGGCCCGACAGCACGTCGCCGAAGCTGACGATCACCCCGAAGCCGAAGGCGAAGACCAGCCCGAGCCGGCTGAGCGGCACGATGACGCGCCAGAACGCCTGCAGGCGCGTGGCACCCAGCTCGCGCGCCGCCTCGATCAGGTTCCGGTTCACGTTGATGAGCGTGACGTAGAGGATGATGATCAGGATCGGCGCGAGGTAGTGGATCAGGCCGATGCGCGTGCCGATCTGCGTGTTGGTGATGATCAGGGGATCGTCGAGGCCAAGCTCGCCGAGGACGTGGTTGAGCACCCCCTTCTGCGCCAGGATCAGCTGCCAGGCGAAGAGCCTGAGGATGTAGCTGCTCCAGAAGGGCAGGATCGCGAGCACGAGGAAGAGCCGCTGGTAGCGTTCGGGGATGCAGAAGACGATCCCCATCGCCAGCAGGTAGCAGAAGATGACGGCGAACACGC
The DNA here is from genome assembly GCA_022823305.1 of Alphaproteobacteria bacterium. GTDB lineage: Bacteria > Pseudomonadota > Alphaproteobacteria > UBA828 > UBA828 > WTGU01. Next base: position 6,779 of record JAJDXK010000018.1, on the reverse strand, counting down.
TGGTGGTCACCGCGATGTAGATCGACTGGACCAGCGCCCAGCCGAAGCGCGAGCGGCTGAAGAACTGGGAGAAGATGTCCACGTAGTTGCCGACCGAGAACTCGGCGACGATCTGGTAGTCGCGCACGATCCAGAAGCCGAGAACGACCAGGAACGCCAGCGGCGCGACGAAGAAGATCAGGTAGTAGCCGACCGGCGGCGCCAGGAAGGCGGGCTTGAGCAGGCTCCTGTTGGAGGGGGGGATGACGCTGCCCTCGGTCACGGGACTCCCGTCCTCAGCGAGGCGTTGCGCAGGCCGCGCTCACGGCAGGCCGGCGTCCCTGTGCCCGAGGATGACGGTGTCCTCGGGCGCCCAGCAGAGCTCCATCTCCGCGTTGATCTCGGTCCCCTCGCCCTCGGTGAAGGGCTCCTGAAGGACCATCTTCACCTCGACGCCCTGCGCCGTTTCCAGATGGTAGATCACCTGCGAGCCGGTGAACTCGCGGCCCCTGAGGATTGCTCGGATCGTATTCTGGCCGTCGTCGCCGTCCTGGTGGCGGCGCAGCTTGTCCGCCTGCACCACGAGCTCGACTGCCGCACCCCGCTCGATCGTGTTTCCGTATCCCGCGATGCGGACCACGCCGTGGCTGCAGTCGACGACGACCGTGCCATCCGCCGCGTCCGAGACCCGGCCCTCGAAGATGTTGTTGGCGCCCACGAACTCGGCGACGAAGTGGGTCGCCGGCCGGTTGTAGATCTCGGCGGGCCGGCCGACCTGTTCCACAACGCCCTTGTTCATCACCACCACCCTGTCCGCCATCGCGAAGGCCTCGCTCTGGTTGTGGGTGACGTAGACGAAGGAGATTCCGAGCTCGCGCTGCAGCGCCGTGAGCTCGCTCTGCACCTTGATCCTGAGGTGCGCGTCGAGGGAGCTGAGCGGCTCGTCGAGGAGGAGGATCTCCGGCTCGGTGACCAGCGCCCGGGCGATGGCGACCCGCTGCTTCTCGCCGCCGCTCAACTGGCCGATGCGGCGCGAAAGCAGATGGTCCAGGTGAACCTGCTCCGCCACGGCCTCCACCTTGCTCCGCACCGCCTTCTTGTCGTGCCGCTTGAGAGTCAGCCCGAACTCGATGTTCTTGCGCACGTTGAGGAAGGGGAAGAGCGAGTAGTCCTGCCAGATCAGCCGGGTGCTGCGCTTGTGCACCGGCACGTCGCCGATGTCCTCGCCCCGCAGCAGCAGCGTGCCTGCATCCGCCCTCTCGAGCCCCGCGATGATGCGCAGCAGCGTCGTCTTGCCGCAGCCGCTCGGGCCCATGATCGCGACGAACTCGCCGCGCCGGACGTCGAGATCGACCCGCTCGATGGCGATCACCGAGCCGAAGCGCTTGGCGATCCCGCGCGCCTCCAGATCGGCGACCGTGTCTCCCGTCACCGCCCGCGCGCGCTCATGCACCATCGTCGGCCGGGCTCGCCCGGATCAGGCACGGGAAGGGGCCGGCGCACCGCCGCGGCCGCGCGGCACCCTCCCTCTGCGTGCGGGGTTGCGGCGATCTAGCCCGTCTTGAACTCGTTGAAGATGTCGATCCAAGCCTTCTCTTCCTGCTGTACGGGAAGGTCGCGGCCGACGCTGCGGTCGATCAGCGTCTCCACCCACATCTGGCCGGGGTTGTTCGGATCGGGATAATAGCCCAGGAGCTGGTTCTGCTCCTCCGTCCAGTGGTCGGCGATCTTGAGGTTGGGACCGCGCGCCTTGAACGCCTTGGTGTAGGCGAGCTTGGCCTGGACGTGGGCCTGGCTCATGTACTTGATCCATTCCAGGGCGAGCTCCTTGTTCTCGCTCTGCTTGCACAGGGTGGCCACTTCCTGCCAGCGGATGCCGCCCTGCACCGGAATGGTCGATTCCATGTTCGTGTAGCCGGCGAGTTTCAGGTCGATGTCGAGGTCGCCGATCATCCCCGCGACGACGTCGCCGTTGATCATCGCCTGCACGATGGCCTGGGCGCCCGAGCCGAACATGTTGACCTGGGGCCTGAGCCTCAGCAGCCAGTCGCGCACGGCACCGAGCTGCTCGTCGGTCAGGTCGTAGGGATTCTCCTTGTTGGGATGGACCGCGAGGCTCGCGTTGCCCATGTTCGGCAGGTACCAGTCGAAGATGCCGATCTTGCCTTCGAACTTGGGCAGGAAGAGCGAGTTCCAGTCGCCGCTCTCCTCGAAGCTCATGTGATCCGAGTTGTACGAGATGGCGTAGAAGCTGAAACGCGTCGGCGTGCCCCAGACCATCCCGTCGCCCGCCTGCACCTGGTGCATGTTGTTGAATTTCGGGTGGTAGTTGGCGAGCTCGGGCACCTCGCCGGGGTTGTAGGGCTCGACCGCATCGATGGCCGCAAGCTTGCGGATGTATTCGGCGTCGGCCAGGACGTTGTCGTAGGTCCCGCGCGGCGTCTGGTTGAAGAACTGGAGCATCTGCTCGCCGCCGATGTAGATCTTGAACTCGACCTTGACGCCGTGCGTGTCCTCGAACTCCTGGATCACGTCCTTCTCTTCGTAGCCCGGCCAGCACAGCACCCGCAGCGTGTCGGCGGCGCGCGCCGTGCGCAAGAAGATGGTGAGCGAGCCCGCCGCCGCAGCACCCGCCGCTGCCGCACCGCCCTTCAGCAGGGTCCGTCGATTGACCCTGGGGCCGGTGAGATCGGAATTCCTCGGTTCATGACTGCTCTTCATTGGAGCCTCCTTGCCGCATCCGTTTGACGAGAGGCGACCCGTCCCGACCTCCGGCGATCCGGGACGGCCCGTCTGCGGGAGCGGTGACGTAGTGCCGGCTGTTTCGCAACCACCTCACCGACATCCCGACATGATCCGCCGTGTCTTCCACGTCAGGCCAGAAAAAAGTTGACGATTCAGTCAAGTTTCAGAATCGTGGAACTTAACGCAAGTGTCAAGCTCTGCGGGAGGTGGGAGAAGCCAGCGCCGTGGCGATGCAACTGAGAACTGCGCTCCGGGAGATGCTCGAGGGCTGGCATGAGGACATTCATCCGCCCTGGCGCGATGTCATCGGCGATGTCTCATTGGCCTTCGACGCAGTCGACGCCGCGCTCGCGCTCGAGCCCTGGGAGCCGATCTTTCCGGCCCGGCGCGGCAGGAGCTTCCCCGGTGCGCCGGCGGGCGCGCACATGCTGCGCGCCTTCGACGGGATTGCGCCCGAGGACGTGCGCTGCGTGATCCTGGGCCAGGACCCCTATCCCTGCCCCGCCTTCGCGACCGGGCGGGCCTTCGAGGCCGGCAACGTCGCCCGCTGGAGCGAGCTCGACAAGATGTTCTCCCCCAGCGTGCGCGCGGTCATCCAGCTCGTCGTCGCGGAGCGCACCGGCGCGACGCACTACGCCGAGAGCTTCGCGCGGTGGCCGGAGACGCTGGCGGTCATCGAAGCAGGCGCGGTCGACCTAGAGGCGCCCGAGGCGCTGGCCGAGCGCTGGGTCGCCTCCGGCGCGCTGCTGCTGAACGCCTCGCTCACGCTCTCCCGCTTCCGCCGTGAGGGCGATCCGCACCAGATGCAGGGCCACCTGCCGCTCTGGCGGCCGGTGATGGTCCGGGTTCTCGGTCGTCTCGTGCAACAGGGATCGCCCACCGTCTTCATCGGCTTCGGCGACGCGGCAGCGGAGACATTCGCGGCGGCGGGCATCGGTGCAGCAGATGCGGGCGCCTCGGTGCGGGTCATCCTGCGCCCGCACCCCGCAGAGGCCGACGAGGTGCTGGCACTTGAGAACCCCTTCGTCCTCTGCAACCGACGCCTGCAGGCGATGGGCGCCCGGCCTGTGGACTGGTAGCCGATGCCCCGGGAGCGCGCCTTCGACTACGTCATCGTCGGCGCCGGCTCGGCGGGATGCGTGCTCGCCAACAGGCTGTCCGCCGATCCCGACCGCTCCGTTCTCCTCATCGAGGCCGGCGGCCGGGACCGCAATCCGCTCTTCCGTCTGCCCATGCTGATGGGCCGGCTGTTCCAGTCCGGCATCTACAACTGGCGCTACCACACCGAGCCGGTGCCGAGCCTGAACGGCCGCTCGCTCTACTGGCCGCGCGGCAAGGTGCTGGGCGGATCCTCCACCATCAACGGCATGATCTACGTGCGCGGCAATCGCCACGACTACGATCGCTGGTCTCAGATGGGCCTCGCCGGCTGGTCCTACGAGGAGGTGCTGCCGGCCTTCCGCCGCTCCGAAGGGCATGTGGAGCGGGACGGGACCTATCACGGGACGGGCGGCGAACTCACGGTCTGCCGCGCACGCGGTGAAAATCCACTCTTCGACGCGTTCGTCCAGGCGGGCCGACAGGCGGGGCATCCCCTCAACGACGACTTCAACGGCGCGGAACAAGAGGGCGTTGGCCGCTACGACTTCACCATCAGGCGCGGCAGGCGCTGTTCCGCCTCCGCCGCCTTCCTCTCCCCGATCCGACAGCGGCGCAATCTGGCGATTCTCACCGACAGCCTGGTGCGCCGCGTGATCGTGGAGGCGGGCCGCGCGACGGGGATCGAGGTCGCGCAGGGTGGCGAGACGCGAGCCCTCCGCGCCGAGCGCGAGGTGATCCTCTGCGCCGGCACGGTCAACTCGCCCCAGCTCCTCATGTTGTCCGGGATCGGGACCGGCGACGACCTGAGACGGCACGGCATCCGGGTGGTTCACGAGCTCCCCGGCGTCGGCCGCAACCTGCAGGACCACGTCGACTGCGTCCTCGCCTACGCCTGCACCAGGCCGATCACCCTCTACCGCGAGCTCAGGGCCGACAGGCTGATCCGCTCAGTCATCGAAGGGATGCTGCTCGGCCGCGGCGTCGCCACGACCTTCCCTTACGAGGCCGGCGCCTTCCTCAAGAGCCGTGCGGAGGCGCTGGCGCCGGACATCCAGGTGCACTTCATGCCGGCGCTGGAGAGCGCCGCGAGCCTGCACCTCCCCAATCCGTTCAAGGAGGCGCCGGTGGAGAAGAGTCACGGCTTCAGCATGCGCGTCGGCCCGGTCAATCCGGAGAGCCGGGGCTGGATCGGCCTGCGCTCCGCCGATCCCGCCGATGCGCCGCTGATCCAGCCCAACTATCTGCAGAGCGAGGCCGACTGCCGCACGACCATCGCGGGCATCCGCATGGTCCGCGACGTCGTCGCGCAGCTGGCCTTCGACGCCTACCGCGGCCCCGAGCTTGCGCCCGGCGACGCGGTGCAGAGCGATGCGGAGCTCACCGCGTGGCTCCGTGCCAATGCCATGACCACGTTCCACCCCGTCGGCACCTGCCGCATGGGCACCGACCCGATGGCGGTGGTGGACGCCCGGCTCGCCGTCCGCGGCATCGCCGGGCTCAGGGTCGCCGACGCCTCCGTCATGCCGCTCATCACGAGCGGCAACACCAACGCGCCCGCCATCATGATCGGCGAGAAGGCGGCCGCGTTCATTGGAGGTGGGGTCGAACCTCAGGCGGCAGCCAGGGAGAGCGAGGAATGATCGTCGAGCACAGGACCTACACCTTCCGCCCCGGCACGGTGGAGGGCTGGCTGCAGAAGTACGAGGTGGAGGGCCTGCCCATCCAGGAGCGCCATCTCGGCCGCCTGATCGGCGTCTACGTCTCCGAGATCGGCCGGCTGCACCGGGTCGTCCTGATCTGGGCCTACGAGAGCCTCGCCGACCGCGAGCGGCGCCGCGCCGCGATGAGCGCGGACCCCGCATGGCAGGCCTTCATCCAGTCGGTCTGGGCGCTCGACGCGATCCAGGAGCAGGACGTGATGGTGATGAACCCGGCGCCCTGCTCGCCGCCTATCGGCGAGTGAATTGTGTGCCAGTAAGGGCCGGCCATGAATTGTGTAGTTGAGCGTGGAACTCTGCCCTCCCCAGAATTTGGCTTTCTCAACAGATTACAGCGCCGATTGGCGTCAGCCTCTCCGCGGCAAAAGGCATGCTTACCTGCCCCAAGAAGCGGAGGGGAAGCGCGGCTACCGCCTCTCTGGCACATAATTCCGCCGCCCCTGTCATCTCCCACGGGCCTGATTCCTCGTGAGCAACGCCGGCCGAGCACCGGTCAGCGTCGTGAAGTGGCGCGGCATCGGATTGGGAAACCCGCTCTCACCCTGTCGGTCGTGTTGGGAAGTATGTGGGGCTGCCAGCGGGATGGGACGAACACTCCTGCAAATACAATAGGTTAGAGAGTGTTTCGAATTACACTCCCTCTTGTCTAAGGCTCTGGCAGTTCGTCGTCCGAATATACCGTTGAGTGGTCCTGGCGCCGCCGCTGATCGTCACCGGGGCGGAGATCGACCGGATCGTCGAGACCATCCGGAGCGCCCTCGACGCCATGGCTCGGGAGCTGCGGTCGGGCGGACGGGGCTGAAGGCGACACCGAATCAGGGAGAACGAACGATGGCCCACGAAGGCGGCTTCTTCTGCGGCGCCTTGCGCTACCGGGCGGCGGCCGCGCCAGCCTATCACATCTTCGCCGACACGAGGCTGCCGTGGCTCCGGCTGGCCGACGATCTGCCAGCGTACGACGACTGGGGACCCGAGGTCTGAACGCGCACTCGAGCCGCGACAGGCGCCGATCTGCGGCGCGGGGCGCCGGACGAGAAGGACCCCGGCGGGGTGCCGGGGTCCGGGTTCGTGCTCCGGCGTAGCGGAAGCGAGGTCGCCCCCTACTCCGCCGCCATCTTCTGCGGCTGGGGGATGCCGTCGACGGGGCAGCCGGTGACGCCGATGGAATCGCGGGTGATGGATTCCACCATCTGCTGCGCCCGGCGCGGGTCCTCGACCCAGGTGCGGTAGAAGTCG
>JAJDXK010000001.1 GCA_022823305.1 Alphaproteobacteria bacterium | reverse complement strand
GGGGCCAGTGATCGTCTGCGTCACCGGCGCCTCGTCCCAGGGGAAGCGGGTGGTCCGAAGCGTCACCGTGCGCCGGTAGCCGATGCTGCCGGTGTAGCCGGCGGGGCAGCTCCGGCTCTTCGTCTCCTCGCTCGCTGTCTCGGAGATCTCCGGGGTCGGCGCGGGCGGCAGCGCGTTGCCGGTCCAGCAGCTCGTCGACACGAACTCCGGCTCGCCGAGGGTCTCGCCCGCCGCCGTCACCGTGCGCAGCCTCCGCCACACCTCGCGCCCTTCCATGCGCCGGTCGTGGGGCGGACCGGCGTCCCAGTGGCAGTCGAGCGTGTAGTGCTCCCACCGGCTGTAGTCGGCCCGGCAGAGTTCGATCAGGACCTCCCAGGCCCCTTCGACGGGATCGCCTGCCGGATCGCCGCGGCCGTTCTCGGTCCGTGTCACCTCGCGCACCAGCGTGCGGCCCTCGCCGTGCTGGCCTTCGGGACACGGCTCCTCCATGCGCTCGCGCGTCACTCGCTCCGCGGTGTGCACGAACGGATCGCGCACCGGGCCCGCGAGCGCGGCGCGGCCCGAGGGAAGAGGGCCGCCCTGCGCCGATTCCGACAGGCACGCGGGCAGCGTCACCGCGCCGCGCCCCGCGCCACCCTGGGCCACGTCGCTCTCCAGCCAGTGCAGGACGGGTTTATCTCCGTCGCCATAGGCGTGCGGCGCCGCGTGCACCGCCCGGTGGTCCCGTCCGACCCCCTTGAGCGCCTCCGGTGCGAGGTAGACCAGCAGCGTGTCCTCGCAGTAGCGCGCCTCCAGTCCGCGTTCAGTCCAGGACGCCTGCCAGCCGGTCGATGCCGGCGGCACCGCGCCCGGCCACGCCGTGGCCTCCGCGGACTCCTCCAGGATGAAGGTCTCGAGCCTGTGCCACGCGGCCTCCACCGCGCCGGCGTGCGCCAGCGCTTCCTGGCGGTAGACCCGCTCGTCTGCCGACACCTGCGCGAGCGCCGGCCCCGCCGCGAGAGCTCCCGCCCCCAGCAGCACCGCCGCGCTTGCACCCGACAGCAGCCAGGCCCTGAACACGTCCTCGCGGGAATTGCCCCGCTCACGGTGCTTCATGCGTATCCCTTCCATCGTCCGTCTCCTTCTCCGGCACGAGTGTCTCCGGTTGCCCGGCAGCGGCCCCCGCCGGGGCCGCTTCATGGGCGATGCCGAGCGCCGCAAGCTCCGCCAGGGCCACCGTCTCCGGCGCCGCCGGCCGGCCCTCCAGCCGCCATGAGCCGTCCTCGCCGCGCGCGACCTCGGTGATCTCCAGCCCGTCGATGCCGCCCGCGAGCGGCCCCAGCCGGGCGAGCGGGCCGGGGGCGTCGATCCGTACCGACCAGGCCCCGTCCGCATTGCGCGCATAGCCGATGCGCCCGCCGCCCGTACCGAAGGCCCGGTCCACATCGCGGCGCAGCTCCAGGAAGGACGGCGTCCCCGGCCTCGCGATCCGCAGCACCGGAGCGAGCGGCGCCATGACCCAGGCCCTTCCGTCCGAGACCTGCGCCGTGTGCCGGCGCGCCAGATGCGCCTCCGCCAGCCGACGCTGCAGCGCTTCCGAATGGCCCGCCGAAAGCCGCCAGCGCATGACCAGAACCGGCCGGCCCGCGAGCTCCGGCACGAGCCCCGTCAGTACCGGATCGGCGAAGCGCGCTGCGCAGGCGATGCGCTCGACGCGCCAGGCCGGAAAGAAGGGGGCGTTCTCGATCAGCGCCTGCCGGCAGGCGGCCACCAGCGCAGCCCCGTCGACCGCGACGGCGACAGTGGGCTCCGGCCTCGGAGCCATCGGCGCCGGCTGGGGGGCCGCGAGCCAGTCGACCAGCGCCTCGCGCCCGAACCAGGCCGCACCGGCAGCCAGGACCGCCGCTCCGAGCGCGACAGCGAGCAATCTCCGGCCGCCGCGCGCGGGAGCGGCGGGCCGGAGCACGATCGCCATCCCCGCCGCGTCCGCCGCCTCGCCAAGCGCCGCCGGGTCCAGTACCGCGACGTCCCTGCCGCCGATCCTCGCCCTGAGGGTCTCCGGCACGCGGGTCTCAGGCTCGAGTGTCTCCGGCCCCGATGTCTCTTCCGCGAGCCCCGGCGTGGCGAAGAGCGCCCAGCCCAGCCCGCGCGCACGCTCGAAGGCGGCGACCGCCGCCTGCCGGTCCTCGAACACCTCGTCACCGTCGGCCAGCACCGCGCCGCCCCGCGCCTTCACCAACGCGTAGCGCCCGCCTCCTTCGCGACCGTCGCCGGACGATTCTCCGTCCCCCTCGACCAGCGCCATCCAGAAGGCGCCCTCGATATGCGCCCCGAGCGCCAGCGCCAGCGCCGGCAGACCCGAAGGGCCGGAACCCGCGGCCTCTCGACCCGCAGGGGCGGCGCCCTCCGCGCTCTCCGGCCCGAGGGTCTCCGCCGGATCGTCGGCGGCGAAGCCGGTGCGCTCGCCGTGATGCACGCACCAGGGCCGCCCCAGGCGGCGCGCCGTCCGCGCGGTCGCCCGCGGGCCGCCCCGCTCCAGCCAGTAGAGACCGGCCGCGTAGCGCCGGCCGCCGACGGCGATGACGCTCACAGGGTCTCTCCGGGGCGCTCGGCGATCCCCATGGGCGCGCCGATCTCCGCCCTCACCAGCAGCACCTGCTCGGTCCGCGCCAGCGCCCCCCGCCGCGTGCCGCCGGGCAGGGGAACCTCTTCGTGGAAGGTCCCCGCGCCGTCCGCCTCCGCACGCCGCGACGTGAACCCCGTCACCAGCAGGGTCTCGCCCCGCCGGATCCGCTGGGTCACCTGCACCGCGCGGCTGGAATAGGCCGGGAGCTGGATGGTGGTGCCCGATGCGCCGACCTCGCGGAACACCGGACGGTCCCGCAGGGAGGCGAACAGGCGCACCAGCACCTCGCCCGGCCCGGTGATGCGCGGGACGTAGCTCGCAGCGAAGCCCGACGACACCGTGCCCGGCACGATCTCGGTCTGGGCGATGCCCTCGCCCGCCGTGGTGCGGCTCTCCTTGACGTACGCTTCCTTGTAGAGCTCGAAGAACTGCGCCGGCTTGCCGTTGAGCGAGGGGATGTCCGCCGACAGCACCCGCGAGACCGTGCCCGCACGGCTGAGCGCCCGAACCGTCGCCGACAGCGTGTCGCCCACCGCCGCCGAGGGCCTGACCACCGCCACCGACTCAGGCGTCACCGCGAGCTCGGCGGAGGTTCCGAAGAGCTCCCTCACCAGGGTCGCGAGCCCGATGCCGTAATCGGCTTCGCGCTCGATGCGCACCGCGTAGACGTGCACGGACAGCGTCACCGGGCGCAGCACCTCGCGGTTGAGCCAGGAAAGCCAGGCCCGCACGCGGGCGAGGTCGCCGGGGGTGCCGCTCACCAGCAGCAACGCGCTCGACGGCGCCGCCGTCACCGAGGCGCCGGGCCCCGCCAGCGCCGTCGCCTGTTCCGCGATCTCCGGCCAGGGGTCGTACTCGGTCTCCGCCGCCATCGACTGGCTGGTCGTCACCGCTCCGCCCTCTTCACCGCCCGACGCGCCGTCGTCGGTCGAGGCCGAGGCGGCGTAGCTCTGCCGGCCAGCCAGGGCGTTGATGCGGAACGCCACCGCCTGCCGGCGCACGATCTCGATCGCGCCGTCATCCTCGTCGTAGCGCCAGGCGTAGCCGTCGGGCTCCGTCCAGGCGTCGAGAAGCGCATCGAGAGGGCCGGTCCAGACGCCGCCGTCGGGCGCCAGGTCGTCGATGCCGGCGCCCGCGAAGGAGCCGGTGGAAGACGCGTCCCCGTCCGCCGCAACCGTACCGGTGAAGCGCACGGCCAATCCCGTCGCCGCCTGGATGCGCCGCGCCAGCGCCTCCGGCCCCAGGGTCCCCGCCGCGCCGCTCCCGGCCAGCGGCAGGGTCACGGCATCTGCCTCCAGGAAGCGGGCCGGCAGCGCCGGGCGCGGCTCCGCTTCGCGGCGCTCGAGCCCGAGCCAGGGGCGCCGCTCGACCATGTGGATGGCGGAGAACCGCGCCCGCTCCGGCGCCTCCCTCAGCGCCGCGATCCGCTCCGACGTCTCGCCGGCCTCGGTGCGCGCCTCCTCGAACGCCGCCTCGCCGCAGCCCCCCAGCAGGACCAGGCAGACGAGCACCGCCATGACGCTCCCGGCGGAACCGTGCGGGCGGCCATTCGCCGCCGGCCCCGACCCTTTCCCGGTCCGCCCGGCCTCCGCGTTCGGCGCCGGTCCGGGCTCGCTCTCCGGCGTCCGCTGCGCCGCCGCCCAGCGCTTCAGATCGGCCATCAGATAGCGCACCAGGCCGCCGAAGCGGTGGAACGCCGGACCCCTGTCGGAGGACCGGTAGCGGCTGAGGGTGCGCGGCGAGAGCCCCAGGTAGCGGCCCGCCTCCAGCGGCGTGAGGTAGTTCCCTTCCACGGTCATCCCCGACTGAGCCCCGCGTTCCGCTCCGGCTGTCTCCGGAGCCCGTCCGCCGCCGGCCGGGCGCCAGGCCCGGGTCCGGCAGCAATCGGGGCGCATTGAAGCGGTGCACCGACGCTCCCGAGAATGGCCGTTCTCGAATTTGCGAATTCGGCCACCCAAACCAGGACAAACGACGCCGGACGACGCCAGACGGGGACAGGCCGGGCGCCGGATCGCCCGCCGGCCATCGTTGCGAACCCGGCAGCCGCCCGAAGTCGTAGAGAATTGTGGAAGGAATCGAGATGGGAAGCGGCCGCCGGCGCCGCCGGAGACCGCGCCGATGCGCCGATGCGCCGTTACGCCCCTACAGCCCGGCTGCGGACTTCCCCCAACCGCTCTTCAGGGCCACATGCAACGGACGAGAACCCTCGTCGCGCGGGACGTCGCCACTCCGGACGACCACGACCATCCGGAAGCATCACCCGTGCCCGGCCCTGAGCAGCAGGAAGGCGATCGCGACCGTCAACTGCAACGGGAAGCGCCGGACCGCGCGAACGGACGGTCTCCGGACCGGACCCGAGGCGGGTGCCGGCTTGCACAGCCAGCGCCCGGCGCCGTTTCCGGGATCGCGCAGCCGATGGCGCTACTGCCTGGCGGCGAGCTTCCTGTAGCCGCCCTTCATCAGGCGGACGGCCTTGGCGATGCGCCGCCTGGTCTTCGCGCGCAAGCCCCCGTCGGAGTACCAGTTCTCCGCGACCTCGTCGGCGCCGTAGAGCTCGATCGCCACCTCGCGCGGGCTCTTTCCCGCGTTCACCGCGTCCAGCGCCTTCAGCAGTTCCTCGTCTTCGTCCCCCATCCCCCACCCTCCGGAGGGTCTGAGCCCGACGCAAGCGCACAGGCGTCCTCCAGGCCGGCGATGAAGGCCGACGGCGCCCGGAGCAGGTCGTGCTCCCCCACCACTCCGTCCTGCGGCCCGGGCACCCGGCCCGTGGCGATCCGCAACTGCGCCGCTGCGCGCCCCAGCTCGATCTTCAGGATCAGCCCCCCGCCGGCGAGACGCAGCCCCGACAGCGCCGCCCCCAGCTCATCCAGCCAGGGCATCAGCGGCGTCGCCCCCGGCGATGTCCCGGCCTCCAGCGTCGGCGCCACCGCCCAGAAGGGCGAACTCCCGCCCGGCCCCTCCGGATCCTCCCAGGCCAGCAGGCCCCACCGCGCCGCCTTGAGGTCCGCCCCCGTCTGCAGCCTGAGCGGGAAGGGAGCGGCTTCGGCAAGCCCCGGTCCTGCCCGGCGCCGGCGCCACGCCTTGCCATAGGCGGACCAGCGCCGCAGATACTCCCACGCCCGCGTTCCCCCGCGCGCCACCGTCGCCGCGTCCGGCGGCCTACCCGCCGCCCGGCCCGCGCAGCGCAGGCCCGCGCCCGGACAGGCCGCGATCCGCGTCCCCGCCGCCGGCATGGCGCAGGATTCGCCCGAGGAAGCGCCCCGCTACCAACGGATCGTGCTGCGCAGCATCGCCCCGTGCTCGACCGGACCGTTGTCGTCGGCTGGTTCCCCGCGGGTGGCGTCCAGGTTGACCTCGAAGCCGGGACCGTCCCGGACCGCCGGGGTCAGCCGCCAGCCGACCCGCCAGTCGCGCGCGCCGCCCTCCGACAGCCCGAAGCCGACGTTGGGCGTGCCCGTGACGCGGCCGCCGAACAGGGGCAACCCGTAGCCGACGCGCAGGTCGACGGCGCCGGTCTCCCGACGCGCGTCCGCGTCCGCGTCCGGCGCGGCCTTCGGCATCTCCTCGCGCCACAGCGCCTCGGCCCCGCCCGTGCCGGCGCCCCAGCGCGGGCCCAGCGAGACCGACAGCCCGCGCCCCGACGCATCCGGCTGCATCCGCACCGTCAGGCTCGCGCCGCGCTCCCGCGTGTCCTCCCGCGTGTGCGCCGCCAGCCAGCGGCCGCGCAGCTCGGCCTCGATGCCGGGCGCGCCGTGGCGCAGCCCGCCCGCGACCTCCAGCCCGCTCCCGGTCAGCCCGTCCCCGCCGTCCCGCCGCGCCGCGACATCCAGGAAGGGCGTCAGCGACCCGCCGCCCGCCGCCTCGAAGCGCCGCGAGGCCTCCACGCCCACCCGGCCGCGCCAGGTGTCGGCGCGCAGCCCGTCGATCTCCTGCAGCCCCCCTGCAGTCTCTATCCGCGCGAAGCTCGCATCGCCCCGCGCCGCCAGCGCGATCCCGGCCAGCGGCGGCAGCGTCCGCCTGAGCCCCAGCGAGGCCATCAGCATCGTCAGGTCGCTCATCTCCTCCGGCGCGTCCTCGCCGCCCGGGAAGTGGCGCAGCCGGCCCGTCCCGGCGCCCAGCATGCCGCGCAGCTCCAGGCCGTCGGCGAAGGTCCAGCGCCCGTAGGGGTAGAGCGCGTTGAGCCCCGTCTCGAGGCGGCCCCGCTCGTCGGGATCGTCGCCGCCGTCGAAGCTGTACTCCGACTTGCTCCTCCCGTGCGACGCCGCGAGACCCGCGACCCAGCTTCCGGCCCGCGCGTCCACCCCCAGCCAGCCCGTCCACAGCTCGCCCTCGTAGCGCATCCCCGGCTCGGGGCGGCCCGCGAAGGACCCGAAGTCGCCCCGGCCCCATACCGACCAGCGCGGCGCCTTCGGATCGACCGCCCCGTCCCCCCCGGCCGCGCCCAGCGCGAGCGAGAAGGCGCTCGCGGTCAGCAGCGCATCGGCCTCCACGCCCCGGCTGCGGGCGGCCGGTGCGCAGTCTCCAACGCCGTCCCCGAACCCACGGCCGACGCCGGCCTGCCCGAACCCGGCGGCGCAGGCCCCGGCCGGTGTATCCGCCGCCGCCCCGGACGCGCCGAGCGGCATCTGCTCGCCGGCCAGCGTCAGGGTCGCCGCCGGAACCCCGTCGCCCAGCCGCGCGCCGATATTGTCGAGCGCCGACGTCACCGTGCGCGTCGCCACCGCAGCCAGCGAGCGCTTCACAACCCGTCGCCGCTCCGGCGAGATCTTCGAGACCACGACCCGGAAGGTCGCCGTCGCGGCATCGCTGTTCTCCGTGTTCGCATCCCCGTCATGGGCCCGGTAGGTGAAGCTCCAGCGTCCCTCCTCCGGGGGCGTGCCCGACAGCACCCGCGTGTCTTCGTCGAACTCCAGCCCCGCGAGGCCCTCCGGGCTCGAGGTCAGGCTGTAGCTGTAGGGACCGCCGTTGCCGCCCGACGCCGCCGGCAGCGTCACCGGCGCCATCGCCTCCTCGGGCTGCAGCCGCAGCGCCGCCACCCCGCCGGCGAAGCGCGGCGGCGCGTCGCGCACCGTCACCGTCACGTCGTCCGAGGCCGAGACCCCGGCATCGTCGATGACCGTCAGCCGGAAGACCAGAACGCCGGCCGCCGTGGGCGCGGTGAAGGTGGCCCGCGCCGTATCCGCGCCGGAGAGCGTCACCGTCGTGCCCGACACCTGGCTCCAGGCCCAGCTCTGGATGGTGCCGTCGGGGTCCGAGCTTCCCGACCCGTCCAGCGTCACCGACGCGCCGGGGTTCACCGTGCGGTCCGCCCCCGCCCGCGCCGCCGGCGGGTCGGACCGGATCAAGGCGCCGTTCACCTTGCGGTCCGACAGCGTCCCCAGGGCGGCCAGCGTCAGCGTCGCATCCTTGCTCCCCGCCCGGATCGTGCCGCCGTTGAGCGCCAGCGGGTCCGCGCCGACCGCGATGCCGTCCGTGTCCGTGTCCGCCGCCGCCACCGTGTAGCGGAACGTCAGGGTCGCCGTGCCGCTGCCCGAGCGGTAGGCGGCGTTCTTCGTCGCCGTCCCCAGCGTGAACGCGATGCGCGGCGCGCCGGTCACCGTCACCGGCTCGCTGAACGTCACCCGGAACTCGATGGGCTCGCCCAGGCTGAAGGTGTCCTCGCCGGACGGGGACCGCGACACCGCGAGCGCGCCCGTCACCGTCAACGGCGTGTCGTTGGTCACGGTCTGGTCGGCGAAGGTCGCCACCTCGTTCGAGGCCCCGTCCCGCAGCGGGTTGGCGGACGGCTTCGTGTAGCGCACCCTCACCGTGTCGGCGGCGCGCACCGCCGAGGCCAGCGTCAGCGTCACGTCCGCGCCCGAGATCGCCACGCCGCCGTTCGACACGGTCCGCCGCGCCGTGCCCACCGTGACGTAGAAGGCGCCGGCCGCCGGCACCGAGCCCGTGTCCAGGTTCTCGCTGAACGTGATCGTCAGCGTCGAGCCGTTCACCGAGGAGCTCGAATAGGTGGGCGCCGTGGCGTCGTTGTTGGTCACGGTCAGCGGGCCGAAGTTCGCGACGTCGTTGGCCGGCGAGGCCTTGTCCCTGAGCGGGCTGGTGCCCGGCTTGGTGTATTGCACCGTCACCGCCTCGCCGAAGACCGCCGCCGAGGCCAGCGTCAGCGTCACCCTGCTGCCGGAGACCGCGACGTTCGAGACGCTCCGGCTGTTGCTCGCCACCGTCACCGCGAAGGCGCTCGCCGCCGGCACCGAGCCGGTGTCGAGGGCCTCGTCGAAGGTGATGACCAGCGTGGCGCCGGAGACCGTCGGCGTGCCCGAGACCGTCGGCGCCACGCCCGTCGTGCTGTTGGTCGCCGCCTGGTCGGTGAAGTCCGCCGCCTCGAGGCCCGCGGAGAAGTTCCGCAGCGGGTTCGCCGCCGGCTTCGCATAGCTCACCGTCACCGTGTCGGCGTCGATCACCGCCGCCGCCAGGGTCAGGGTCACCACGCTGCCGGAGATCGCCACCGGAGTGGAAGCCGCAAGATTCACCGCGCTGCCGTTCACCTTCACCGTGAAGGCGGACGCCGCGGGCGTCGCCGAGGCCCCGGTGTCGAGGGCCTCGTCGAAGGTCAGCGTCAGCGTCGCCCCGTTCACCGCCGCGCTCGACAGCACCGGCGCCGTGGTGTCCGTCGTCCCCGGGGTCACCTTGTGGCTCGTGGTGTGGGCCACCGCGCTGTAGGTCAGGGTCGCGTCCACGGTCCCCGCCTTGATCGTGCCGCCGTTGAGCGCCAGCCCGTTCTCCGGCAGGCCGATGCCCTTGCCGGGGTCGGTCGGGTCTTCGGAATCGTTCAAGGCGTTCACCGTGTAGCGGAACACCAGCTTCGTCGTCCCGCTGCCGCGGTTGTAGGACATCGACTTGAGCTGGGAGGCCATCGTGTGCGCGATGTTCAGCCTGAGGCTCAGGGTGGGCGTGCCGCCGGTGGTGTCCACGGTCGCCGGCGCGCTGAAGGTCACCGTCACCTCGATCAGGTCGCCCCCGGAGTAGGTGTCGTCCGCGCCGGGGTCCGACGTGATCTCCACCCCCGTCACCGTCAGCGGCACCGTGTTGGTCACCGTCTTGCCGCTGAAGCTCGCCACCTCGTTGCCGCTGGCGTCGAGGAGCTTGTTGCCGGTGGCGGGCTTGGCGTAGCTCACCGTCACCGTCTGGCCCGCGAGGATCGGCTGCCCGGCCGGGAGGTTCAGGGTCAGGGTGGCGTCCTGATGGAGCGCGTTTGTGGGCGTGCGGGCCGTGCCGCCCGCGGTGACGGTGAAGCTGCCGGCGGCGGGGTCCGGGCCCATCAGGTCCCCGTTGAAGGTGATGATCACCGTCGTCCCGCTCGCCGTGGTGGTCGCGCTTGAGAACGTGGCCGCCACGCGCGTCACGGCCTGGCCGGAGAAGCTCGCGACCTCGTTGCCGCCGGTCCCCGTGAGCTTGTTGCCGGTGCCGGGCTTGGTGTAGTCCACCGTAACCGTCCCCGCGCCGGGCGCCGAGCCCAGCGTCAGCGTCACCACCTTGCCGCTGATCGCCACCGGATTCATGCTGGCGAGGCTCTGCGCGGCGGTGCCCAGCTTGACCGCGAAGGCGCTCCCCGCCGGCACCTTGCTCGTGTCCAGGTCCTTGTTGAACGTGATCTTCAGGCTCTTGCCCTGCAGCGTCGCCGTCGAGACGGTGGGCGCTGTGCCCGCCGCGCTCACCACGATGTTGAAGGTGTCGGTGACCGAGACGATGGAATCGCTGGCCGTCACCTTCACCGACACCGTGCCCACATCCCCCGCCGCCGGGGTGCCCGAGAAGGTCCGCGTGCCCGCGGTGAACGTCAGCCAGGACGGCAGGTCCGTGCCGTCGGACTTCGTCGCCGTGTAGGTCAGCGTGTCGCTGTCGCCGTCGCTGAAGGTGTTCGCCGGGAAGGCATAGCTGAACGCCGTGCCGGTCGTCGCCGACTGGTCCGGAATCGCGTTGTCCAGTGTCGGCGCGGTGTTGGAGTCCAGGATCTCCACCCGCACCTTCAGGCCGGTGGCGTAGCCGCGGATCGTCGCGTTGCCCGTCCAGTGGTAGTTGTGGTCGGTCGTGTTGGGGTTGCCGGCCTTGGTCGCGTTGTTCAGGGTGAAGGAGTGCGTATCCACCTTCAGGGTCAGCTTCGACAGGTGGGCGGAGGGCAGGTCCTTGTCGAGGGTCAGGTGGAGCTTGTTCTTGCCGGCCTTCGTCCCCCACCGGACGCTCTCGACATCGTAGGTCACGCCGTTCAGGGTGAAGTCCGTGTCGCTAAGCGCGCCGTAGGTCGTGGCGCACCGGCCGTGGTCGCCGTTGCTGGCGGAATTGCAGTACCCCTTGGCGCCTCCGTTCGTCTTCGGGTCTGCGCCCACCGTCAACGTCCCGCACCAGGCGTTCCCCGAGGTGCAGGCCGCCGCCGCCGCCGCCACGGTCCCCGTCGCCGTGCTGGTCAGCTCCTCCGCGTTGCTCGCGTCGTCGGTGAAGCTCACCTTCACCTTCACCTTCTTGCCCGAGTCCGCCGCCACCAGCGTGTAGGTGCTCGAGGTCGCGCCCGAGATGTTCGTGTCCGTCGTCCCGTCCACGCGGATCCACTGGTAGCTGTAGCTGACGCTCGTCAGGCCGTCGCTGTCCGAGATTCCGCTGGTCGCCGCGGTCAGCGTATTGCCGACCTGCGGGAAGCCCGAGATCGTCGGCGCGCCCGTCGCCGGGCTGTTCGTCGGCGTGCTGGTGGTGCCGTTGCCCGAGGGTGACCAGTCGCCCGTGCCCGCGCTGTTGGTCGCCCGCACCTGCACGTTGTAGGTGGAGCCCGAGGTCAGCCCGGTGATCGTCGCCGACGTGCTCGTGCCGGTGTGCGCATGGGTGCTCCAGGAGCTGGCGGTGGACAGCTTGTAGCGCACGTCGTAGTCCGTGATCGCCGCGCCGTTGTTCGCCGGCGCGCTCCAGCTCACGTCCAGGCTGGTGTTCGAGCCCGACGTCGCTCCCACGGTAGGCGCCGCCGGCGCCGCCGGCTTGGCCGCACTCACCGCGATGTCGAAGGTGTCGGTGACCGAGGCGGTGCCGTCGGAGGCCTTCACCTTGACCGACACCGTGCCCGCGGCCGTCGGCGTGCCCGAGAAGGTCCGCGTGCTCGCGGTGAAGGTCAGCCAGGCGGGCAGCGTCGTGTCATCCGACTTCGTCGCCGTGTAGGTCAGCGTGTCGTTGTCGGCGTCGTTGAAGGTGTTGGCCGGGAACGCGTAGCTGAACGCCGTCCCCACCGTCGCCGTCTGGTTCGGTATCGCGTTCGCCACCGTCGGCGCGTTGTTGGCCGGATCGTCGTTGTCGTTCACCGACACGGTGGCGGAGGAGGTCGACCCCACGGTGTAGCCGGTGCCCGTCCCGACCGTGACCGTCACCGAGCCGTTCGTCTCGTCCGTGGTGTCGTCCTGCGTCGTCACCGAGTAGGTGGCGGTGGTGGAGCCGGAGCTGATCGTGACCGTCTTGGAGCCCTCGTCGCCCGACGCCACGTAGTCGCCGTTGGACGATTCCGACACCGTCAGGTTCACCGTCAGGGCGGCGCTCGGGGCTGAATCCGCTGTCAGCGTGAAGGACGCCGCCGTGCCCTCGGTGACCGGGGAGGTGCCGGCGGCGATGGTGATGGACGGGCCGGTGGAGGTCGAGAGGGTGCCGACGACCGCCATGCGGATCGTCGTGCTCGAAGTGCTCCAATTGTGGCTTTCGCTGTTTCTGAAAAGTCTGCCGTCACCGAGGGTCCAGCCCGACTCGCCCGTCTGATCGTCGCTGCTTGTCCTGCTGATCGTATGTCTGGGCGAGATTCCCTCGTGGATGGTCACCCAGTAGGTCGTGTTGGCGGCGAGTGTCGTATTGGCCGGCGCGGTGAACGTGTTCAATCCAGTGACTATGGTGGAGGGATTCGTGAACGTCGCCACGAGATCGCCCGGTTCGTCGTCGGAGTTGTTCTCCCTGATCTTGACCGAAACGCTCGCGTCATCGGCCGCAGCCTCCAGGAGTTGGACCTGAATCTCCGAAACTGTGGCGCCCTGGGAACCTGTGGCGAAACTCTGCGCGCCGAAGGAATTGGTGGTTCCGCTTTGCGTCTGTGCGGTGTTGCTGACCAGCGTCGTCGATTGCGCCAGCGCCGACACGGCGCCGACGGTCGTGAACAGAAACGCCACTAGCACGGCCAGCGCTGCTCGCTTCAAGGACGGGGAAGCCGCGGACCCCGCGGCGCGCTCGCGGCGACGCTTCGCGGACGTCCCGGCGGTCGGGAAGGCGGCGAGGAAATGCAAGAGGCGGGCGGGCGTCATGGCGCGCGCACCCCGCCGAGGCCGGCGCCCGGCACCGCCTGTCCCGGCCACCCGGCGCGCGGGTCGGCGCCCTCCGCGAGCGGCGTCCACAGCCTGAGCCGCCCAC
>JAJDXK010000115.1 GCA_022823305.1 Alphaproteobacteria bacterium | reverse complement strand
ACGCTCGCCTTCGAGTGGGCGCGCGACGACGACTACAGCATACGCGACGGCGGGACCGACGAGGAAGCCGACACGGTGACACTGCTGCTTGGCGCCGAGTTCTGAGGACCAGGAGAAAAGGAGAACAACCATGAAAGCACTTGTAGCCGCGATTGCGCTCGTGGCGCTGCCGGCGTCGGCCTTCGCGGCGACGTCGGAGCGCGACGTGCTCTCGCACTATGCCGACCTCGCCCATGCGGTCTACGAGGACTCGCTGATCGCCGCACGCGACCTGCAAGGCGCGGTGAACCAGTTCCTCGCCGACCCGACCGAGGAGAACCTCGCGGCGGCGCGGGAGTCCTGGGTGGCATCGCGTGTGCCCTACCAGCAGAGCGAGGTCTACCGCTTCGGCAACGCCATCGTCGACGACTGGGAGGGCAAGGTGAACGCCTGGCCTCTCGACGAAGGCCTGATCGACTACGTGGCGGCGAGCTACGGCGGGGACTCCGAGGAGAACCCGGTCCGTCGCGCCAACCTCATCGCCAACCCGAGCTTCACCTTCTCGGGCGAGACCGTCGATGCCGGCATGATCACCAAGGAGCTGCTGGCCGACACGCTGCACGAGCTCGGCGGCGTCGAGGCCAACGTGGCGACCGGCTATCACGCCGTCGAGTTCCTGCTCTGGGGCCAGGACCTGAATGGCACCGGACCCGGCGCGGGCGCACGGCCGGCCAGCGACTTCGACCCGGCCAACTGCTCGTGGGGCAACTGCGATCGCCGCGCCGAATACCTGCAGACGGCCACCGACCTGCTGATCGACGATCTCGCGTGGATGACGGCCCAGTGGGCGTCCGGCGGCGAGGCCCGCGAAGGCCTGGTCGGCGGCGATGCCGCGCAGGGACTTTCCACCATCCTCACCGGCATGGGGAGTCTCTCCTACGGCGAGCTCGCCGGCGAGCGCATGCAGCTTGGCCTCCTGCTGCACGACCCGGAGGAGGAGCACGACTGCTTCAGCGACAACACCCACGCCTCGCACTACTACGACGCGCTCGGCATCCGGAATATCTATCTGGGCGCGTACGAGCGCATCGACGGCTCGATGGTAGAGGGCCCGAGCGTGTCCGACCTGGTCGCAGCAGCGTCGGCCGAGACGGACGCGGCGCTGCGTGAGCGCCTCGACGCCACCATGACGGCGATGGGCGCGGTCGTGAGCGCGGCCGAGGCCGGCGAGGCCTACGACCAGCAGATCGGCGAAGGCAACGCGGCCGGCAACGCGCGCGTGCAGGCGGCGATCGACGCGCTGACGGCGCAGACGAGCGCGATCGAAGGCGCGGTCGCGGCGCTCAACCTCGCCGCGATCGAGTTCGAGGGCTCGGACAGCCTCGACGATCCCGAGGCGGTCTTCGAGTAGGCGTCTCACCGGCCGTCGACCGCACGGACGGCCGGCAGACTGAGGGCCGCTTCGCACGGCTCCCATTGCGGAGCGGCCCTCGGCGTCTGCCGCATCGGACAACCCGGTTGCACGACGACGGACAGGCCAGTCATGTGCGAACTCCGTGCCGCACCGAACCCGACCCCGGTGGGCCAGCGCCGCAAGCTGTGGGAGGTCCGGCCGGACCTGCATTGCAGCATCCTCGGCACCTGCCTCAGCTATGCCGACCTGCTCAAGATCGGTCGCAGGGCCGGCTACGTTCCCAAGGAACAGGCCAGCGAATACGAGGTGCACAAGTACTTCGTGCACTGTGCGGAGGAGCCCGACCGGCTCGCACGGCTGATGCAGAAGATGCTGGACGCGAAGTACCGCGCCGCCATCCATGCCAGCCGGAACGCTCAGTGCGGGGCGTCCCTGGAGGCGTTCTGGTCCGCCGCGCTCGCCAGGGGTGACATTCCCGGGCCCTACTGGGCGCTGGTGACGCATCCCCTGGTCACCGACGAGCTGCTGGTCCGGGCCTTCGGCGAGGTGCACATGCTCTCGCACCTGACGGGTGCGGCCAACAGGGCCGATGCCAAGCGGCTCACCAGCCTGGAGGCCACGCTCGCCGAGACCAGGAGGAGCCTGGCGGCCCAGGTGGCCGAACAGCGGCGCGCGGCGGCGCAACATGCGGACGAGGTCGCCGGGCTGGAACGCCGCCTCAAGACGGCGGAGGCGGACGAGGCGGCGCGCGCCGCCGCCGAAGCCCGGCTCAGTGAACTCGAAAGCGGCGCCGCCCACCGCGCCCTGGTACGCGCCAACGCGACTCTTGGCGCTAACCTGGAAGCCTCGCGGCGGGCCTGCGAGAGCGTGCAGGCGCGCTACGGCGACTTGGAGCAGGAGGTGTCAGAGCTTCGGCAAGCCAACCGGGAGGGGGCGGCAAGCCTCGAGGCTCTCCGCAACGAGTGTTCGGCTTTGGAGGCCATCGTGCAGGCCGACAATATCGACTCGGCCGAACGGGCTCGCACGACGCGGCCGGCCATCGATCTCTGCGGCCGCCGCATCGCCTACGTGGGCGGAAGAGCCAGCACGGTCGGCCACTTCCGTGCCGTGGTCGAGGGCCTGAACGGCCGCTTCAGCCACCATGATGGCGGCGTCGACGACAATATCGGACGTCTGGGCGGCGTGCTCAGCCAGGCGGACGTGGTGCTCTGCCCCGTCGATTGCGTAAGCCACGGCGCCTGTCTCAAGGCGAAAACATTCTGCAAACGAACAGCGAAGCCCTTCGTGCCGCTGCGTACCGCGGGCTTGTCATCACTGGTGCGCGGTCTCCACGAAGCCGTGGCGCGAGACAGTTAGACGATGAAGGGCAAGAGCGCGGTCGTGTCCCCAGGCGTGGTGTAGGAGCTGAAGCTTCGACTGGTAGTTGTGGGCAGGTGGACCGCCGCCGCGCCCTGCGAAGCCAGCGCCTGCGCGAGGGCGAGAAGGGCGGTGGCGGATGTCAGACACGCTCCGCGGGCAAGCAGCGGAACTCTTTTCAGGCTTCGAGATGGCGACGCGGGAAGGCCCGCCCGGCGAGGCCGCCCACCGGCCCGAAGACCAGCGACAGCGCGTAGGCGAGGCCCGCGACGAGAATGATCGCCGGCCCGGAGGGCAGGCTGAAGTGGTAGGAGAGCAGAAGGCCGCTCAGGCTCGAGAGCATCGCGACCGAGACCGCTACGGCGATCAGGGCGCCGATGCTGACCGCCCAGAACCGCGCCGCGGCGGCGGGAAGGATCATGATGCCGACGGCCATCAGCGTGCCGAGCGCGTGAAAGCCGGCCACGAGGTTGACCACGACGAGCGCAAGGAACGAGAAATGCGTCATGGCGCTGAGCCCGCTCACCGAGCGCAGGAACTGCGGATCCGCGCATTCGAGCACGAGCGGCCGGAACAGGGCCGCGAGCGCGAAGACCGAAATGCTCGCGATGGAACACAGAAGGACCAGCGCATCGTCATTGAGCGCCAGCACGGTCCCGAAGAGCACGTGCATCAGGTCGACATTGCTGCCCCGGGTGGACACGATGAGCACGCCCACCGCCAGCGAGATCAGGTAGAAGGCCGCCAGGCTCGCGTCCTCGCGCAGCGCCGTGACGCGGGTCACGAAGCCCGCAAGCAGCGCCACGGCCATGCCTGCGATCAGCCCGCCGATGGTCATCGCCCCAAGCGAGAGGCCCGAGACGAGATAGCCGACGGCAGCGCCCGGCAGGATCGCATGGGCCATCGCGTCGCCCGTCAGGCTCATGCGGCGCAGCATCAGGAATACCCCGACCGGCGTCGCGCCGACCGAGATCGCAATGCAGCCCATCAGCGCGCGCCGCATGAAGCCGAAATCGGCGAAGGGCTGGACGAGGAGCTCCCACATCACGCAGGGCTTCGCCCGCATGTATGCGGGGGGCCGGTGCAGGCCTCGCACATCTGGCGCGCGCGGAACTGGTTCTCGGCCGTCAGCACCTGCCCCGTGGGTCCATGGGCGACGAGCTCGCGCGCCAGCATCAGCGTGCGGGGGAAGTGAGCCCGCACCGTGTCGACGTCGTGCAGGACGGCGAGCACCGTGCGGCCTTCGCCGTGCCAGCGCCGCACCACGCCGATCAGGTCCGCCACCGTTTTCGCGTCGATGGCCGTGAAGGGCTCGTCAAGCAGGACGAGCCGCGCGTCCTGCAGCAGCAGGCGGGCAAAGAGCGTACGCTGTATCTGCCCGCCCGACAGCGACCCGATCGGCCGCATTTCGAACCCTTCGAGGCCGACCGCGGAAATCGCCTCGGCGACGCGTGCGCGGTGAGCGGCCCGCAGGCCCGCGAAGCCGCCGATCTCCCGCCAGAGGCCCATCGCCACGAGGTCGGCGACGGCGACCGGGAAAGACCGGTCGACGTCCGATTGCTGCGGCAGGTAGGCGATCTCGCTCCGCGTGAGCCCGCCGAAGGCGATCCGACCCTGGAGCGGGCGGAGCGAGCCGGTCACCCCCTTCAGCACCGTGGACTTGCCGGCCCCGTTCGGTCCGACGATGGCCGTCAGGCTGCCCTCGGCGATCTCGCCGCGCAGGCGATGCACGGCCGGTTGCCGATCGTAGCCGAGGCTCAGGTCCTGGAACTTGAGGGCGTAGGTCATGGTCCACCCGGCGTGGACGTCGCCCAGAAGAACGCGCCCCAGAGCGCGACAACGATCAGGGCTGCCCCGAGCAGCCGGGGGCCGGCGCCGAGCGGCAGCAGCCGGATCGATGGCGTGTGCCGGGTTCTCATGTCAGCGCTCCCTGCCGAGCGGAGGCGCTCATGCCCATCCGCCACGACGGTTCATCCGGATACCGGCTCTCCACGGGTGCGGCTCCTCGTTCCCGCCTAGGCCGCGGCGCCGGCTTCCGCGCACTGCGCGCATATGCCCTGGACCTCGACCGTGCGGCGTGTCGCGACGAACCCGAGGCCGGCGGCATCCTCGGCAAGCAGGCCCCCGATCCGCGGGTCCTCAAGCTCGACCGATGCCCGGCAGCCGCTGCAGATGAAGAACAGGCAATCGTGGTCGCGCTCGGGATGGGCGCACGGAACGTAGGCGTTCAGGCTCTCGATCCTGGAAACGAAGCCCTGCGCCATCAGGAAGTGAAGC
>JAJDXK010000099.1 GCA_022823305.1 Alphaproteobacteria bacterium | reverse complement strand
CTGCTGCGCGGCGGGACCGGCCGCGGCCGAGCGCGTGGTGGTGCTCGCGGCGGCCAGCACCGCGCAGGCGCTGGATGCGGCGATCGCGGCCTTCGACGCCGGGCCGGAGGGGCGTGTCGCGGCCTCCTACGCCGGCACCTCGGCGCTCGCGCGCCAGATCGAGAGCGGCGCGCCGGCCCACATCTTCCTCGCGGCCAACGCGGCCTGGATGGACCACGTGGAGGCGCAGGGCCTGACCCGACCGGGCAGCCGCCGCGTCGTCGCGCGCAACCGCCTCGTGTTCGTCAGCGAAAGTCCCGGTATCGCGCCCTTCGAGCCCTCCGTCTCGCTCGACCTCGCGGCGCTGCTCGGCCGCGGGCGGCTCGCGCTGGGCGACCCCGACCACGTGCCGGCGGGGATCTACGCGCGCCAGGCGCTGGAGGCGCTGGGACTCTGGCAGGGCGTGCGCGACCGCCTCGCGCCTGCGGCCGACGTGCGCGCCGCCCTCTCGCTGGTGGCACGCGGCGAGGCGCCGCTCGGCATCGTCTACGCGACCGACGTTCCCCTTGCCGAAGGCGTCCGCGCCGTCGCAGCAATCCCGGCGGCGCTGCACGAGCCCATCGTCTACCCGGCGGCGCTGATCGCGGGCCGCGGCTCGCCGCTGGCCGCGCGCTTCTTCGCCTTCCTCACCGGGACGGAAGGCCGGGCGGCCTTCGCCCGCGCCGGCTTCATCGTCGACTGAGGGGACCGGGCCGGTGGCGCTGACACCGCTGGAGGTCGAGGCGATCATGCTCAGCCTGCGCGTCGCCGGCTGGGCGGTGCTGGTGAGCCTGCCGCTCGGCATCGCCGTCGCCTGGCTGCTGGCGCGGTACCGCTTCCCCGGCCATTCCATCGTCAACGGCCTGGTCCACCTGCCGCTGGTGCTGCCGCCTGTGGTGGTGGGCTTCGTGCTGCTGCTGCTGCTCGGCCGGCAGGGTCCGCTCGGCGCTTGGCTCGACGACTGGTTCGGCATCACGCTGGCCTTCACCTGGCAGGGCGCGGCGGTGGCCTCGGCGGTGGTCTCCTTCCCCCTCATGGTGCGCGCGATCCGACTCTCCATCGAGGGCATGGACCAGCGGCTGGAGACAGCAGCCCGCACGCTCGGCGCCCCGCCCGTCTGGGTCTTCCTCAGCATCAGCCTGCCGCTGATGGCGCCGGGCGTGCTGACCGGCACGATCCTCGCCTTCGCCCGCTGCCTCGGCGAGTTCGGCGCGACCATCACCTTCGTCTCCAACATCCCCGGCGAGACCCGCACGCTGCCGCTCGCGCTCTACACCTACACCCAGGTGCCGGGCGGGCTGGACGGCGCCTTCCGCCTGATGGTGATCGCCATCGTCATCGCCTTCGCGGCGCTGGTCGCCTCCGAGCTGCTGGCGCGCGCGCTCCGGCGCCGGCTGGAGGGGTGATGCTGACGGTCGACGCACGGCTCAGCCGCGGCGAATTCGCGCTGGACGCGGCCTTCAGCGCCGAGACCGCAGGCGTCATCGCGCTCTTCGGCGCTTCCGGCGCCGGCAAGACCACGCTGGTCGACGCCATCGCCGGCCTGGTGCGGCCGCATGAGGGGCGGATTGCGCTCGGCGACCGCGTGCTCTTCGATTCAGGCGCCGGGATCGACCTCAGGCCCGAGCGCCGCCGCATCGGCTACGTGTTCCAGGACGGGCGCCTCTTCCCCCACCTCTCCGTGCGCGGCAACCTGCTCTACGGCCGCCGCTTCGCGCCGCGGGAGCGGCGCTTCGCCACGCTGGAGAGGATCGCGGACCTGCTCGGCCTCGAGGCGATGCTGACGCGCCGGCCGGGCACGCTCTCCGGCGGCGAGCGCCAGCGCGTGGCGCTGGGCCGGGCGCTCATGGCCCAGCCCGACATGCTGCTGATGGACGAGCCGCTGGCCGCGCTCGACGTGCCGCGCAAGGCCCAGGTCATCGACTACATTGAGCGGCTCAGGGACGAGATGGGCGTGCCCATCGTCTTCGTCAGCCACGCGGTGGACGAGGTGGCGCGGCTCGCGGGCACCGTCGTGGTGATGGCGCAGGGCAGGGTCGCGGCGGCGGGCCCTGCGGCCGACGTGATGGCGCGGCTCGACCTCGACCCGCTGGCCGGCATCGAGGCGGCGGGCGCGGTGCTGGAGGCGACCGTCGAGAGCCACGACGCGGCCTACGGGCTCACCCTGCTGGCGGTGCCGGGCGGCACGCTGCGCGTGCCCCGGCTCGGGCTCGAGCCGGGGCGCAGGCTGCGGGTACGGGTGCGGGCGCGGGACGTGTCGCTCGCCACGGCCGAGCCGCGCGAGACCAGCGTGCTCAACGTCTTTCGCGGCCGCGTCGTCGAGATCGGGCCGCGGCGCGGCGCCTCGGTGGACGTGGCGGTCGACATCGGCGCCCGCCTCACGGCGCGGATCACCGCGCGCTCGGCCGATGCCCTTGCGCTTGCCCCCGGCCGGGCGGTCTATGCGCTGGTCAAGAGCGTCGCCGTCGACCCGGCCTCGCTGGTGCAGGCGGAGCAGGACGATATCTGAGCGTCAGGGCGGGCTTTCGGGTTGTCCGGAAGGTTTCCCGGCCCTTACCATCCCCGGGCGAGACGATCGCCGAAGAGGGGGCAGGGCGACATGACGTACTGCAAGGCAATGGCCGCGGCACTGGCGGCCGTGACGGGACTCGTGTGGGGAGCCCAGGGCGTGCTGGCGCAGGAGAGCGGCAGCTTCAGCGCGATCGCGACCTACGTGCGGGACTTCACCGCGGTGGAGCATGCCGACGGGACGTATTTCGCCGGCAGCATGGAGGGCAGCGTCACCACGCTCGCGAGCAGCGGCGAGCCCTTCGCAGAGGGCGGGCACAGCCTCTCGACCTGCGTGGTCTACGGCAAGCGCTCGGCCGCGGGCGTCGACCTGCAGACGGCCTGCAACATCACCAACGCGGCCGGCGACACACTCTATCTCCTGGCGGAACGGCGCGCGGGCAGCGTGGACGCCGGCGGCGGCGGGCAGGGAATGCTGCAACTCGCGGGCGGCACCGGCGGCTATGCCGGGCTCGCGGGCGAGTGCGCCTACGAGACCTCTTACCTGGCCAACAACCAGGTGGTCACGACCACCGAGTGCGCCTGGCACCGCGAATGAGCCGAGCGGATCGCCGCCGCCGGCGCGCGGGCTTGCGCGCGTGTCGCCAAGCTGCGACGCTTCGCGGCGACGGAATCGTGCAGCGGAGGGAGCCATGGGCGCGGCGACGCAAACCGTGATGATCGACAACGAGCGCGTGCGCGTCAGCGAGTGGCGCTTCAAGCCCGGCGAGGCCACGGGATGGCACCGCCACGGGTACGACTACGTGGTGGTGCCGGTGACCACCGGCAAGCTGCACCTCAAGGAGCCGGACGGCGAGCGCACGGTGGATATCGTCCACGGCTCGCCCTACTTCCGCGAGGAAGGCGTCGAGCACGACGTCATCAACCCCAGCGAGACCGACGACGTGATCTTCATCGAAGTGGAGATGAAGTAGCGCCATTGGGGCGCGGCGCGGCCTCCGCAGCGGGGCGGCGTCAAGGAACTGTCACAAAACCGTATGAATTCCATCGTCGCGCGGGACTAGCGTTCGCGTGCCATCCCGGGCGGCCGCGCACGCGTGCGGCCACGACCGGCGGGATGGAAGCGAACCCGGAGGACGCGCCGTGAAGAAGACACCCCTCGCCATCGCCGCGGCTGCAGCGCTCGCGCTCACCGCATCCGTGGCGCTGACACAAGCCGCAGAGGCCCGCGACCAGATCAGGATCGTGGGTTCCTCGACCGTTTTCCCCTTCGCCACAGCCGTGGCCGAGGAGTTCGGCAAGACCACGGACAACAAGACGCCGGTGGTGGAAAGCACGGGCTCCGGCGGCGGGCTGAAGCTCTTCTGCGCCGGCGTCGGCGTCGACCACCCCGACATCACCAACGCCTCGCGCCGCATCAAGTCCTCGGAGGTCGGGCGCTGCGCCGAGAACGGCGTGACCGACATCACCGAGGTCAAGATCGGCTACGACGGCATCGTGCTCGCCAACTCCAAGGCGACCGAGCCCTTCTCGATCACCCTGCAGCAGCTCTTCCTGGCGCTGGCCAAGGACGTCCCCTCCGAGGGCGGCATGGTGCCGAACCCGAACCGGACCTGGGCCGACATCGATACGTCGCTGCCGACGGCCAAGATCGAGGTGCTCGGCCCGCCGCCGACCTCGGGCACGCGCGACGCCTTCGTCGAGCTCGCCATGGAGGGAGGCTGCAAGACCTTCCCCGACATCAAGGCGATGAAGAAGCAGGACAAGAAGGCCTACAAGGCCATCTGCCACGCGATCCGCGAGGACGGCGCCTTCGTCGAGGCCGGCGAGAACGACAACCTCATCGTCCAGAAGCTGGAGGCCAACCCCAGCGCGCTCGGCATCTTCGGCTACAGCTTCCTCGACCAGAACCGCGACAAGGTGCAGGGCAGCGTCGTCAACGGCATCGAGCCCGACTTCGACACCATCGCCGACGGCAGCTATCCGGTCTCGCGCTCCATGTACTTCTACGTGAAGAAGGCCCACGTGGGCGTGATCCCCGGCATCGACGAGTACGTCGCGACCTTCACCGACGAGGACGCGTGGGGCCCCTACGGCTATCTCGCCGACAAGGGCCTCATCCCGCTCCCCGATGCAGACCGCGAGGTCATGCGCTCCCAGGCCACGAGCTTCGCGCAGCTCTCCATGTAAGGGGGCGAGCCACACACGAGACCCCGAATCGTGAGAAGGCGGCGTCCGTTCCTCCCGGGGGGCGGGCGCCGCGTTCGTTCCGCGCCGCACGCCGAAGCCCGACACCAGGGAGACCGGCAGGAGCGCTCCCGATGACGGACCATCCGCTCATCCTCGTGATCGAAGACGAGACCTCGCTGACGACCCTGCTCCGCTACAACCTGGAGAGCGAGGGATTCCGCGTCGCATCGGTCGAGAACGGCACCGACGCCATGGCCGCCATCGCCGGCGCGAAGCCCGACCTGGTGCTGCTCGACTGGATGCTGCCCGGCCTCTCCGGCATCGAGATCTGCCGCAAGATCCGGCGCGATCCCGAGACCCACGAAGTGCCGGTCATCCTGCTCACCGCGCGCGGCGAGGAGAGCGACCGGGTTCGCGGCCTCGACTGCGGCGCCGACGACTACGTGGTGAAGCCCTTCGGCGTCTCCGAGCTCATCGCCCGCATCGGCGCGGTGCTGCGCCGGGCCAGGCCGGGCAGCGACGCGTCGGCGCTCGGCGTCGGCGACATCACCGTGGACCTCGCCAGCCACCGGGTCGTGCGCAACGGGCGCGAGGTCCATCTCGGGCCGACGGAATACCGCCTGCTGCGCCACTTCATGGAGCATCCAGGCCGGGTGCTCTCGCGCGACCACCTGCTGGAGGCCCTGTGGGGCCGGGCGGTGCACATCGAGCGGCGAACCGTCGACGTGCACGTCCGCCGTCTGCGCCAGGCGCTGAACGACAAGGGCGAGGAAGACGTGATCCGCACCGTGCGCTCGGCCGGCTACGCCTTCGCCGATTGAGGAGCGCGGCGCCCCTGCGCCATTCGATGGCCTGTTACGCCGCACCCGGCTCCGGGAAGGGCGTGGCGTCGGCGAAGCGCCTCAGCACGTTGTCCACCATGCGCGAGACGTTGTTGTCGTAGCCGTTCCAGGGCAGGCTGCTGATGAAGGCGATGGAGCCGACCGAGAAGACGGCGCCGCCGCCCGGCGTCTCGTAGAAGACGAGGTCGGCCCGCACCATGTCGTTGTCGATGCCGCTGATCGAGGCCGACGACATGAGGATCTCCTCCACCACCAGCAGGTAGAGCGGCCCGTGGTTCTCCGAGGACGCCAGCACCAGGGCGTGGGGCGGCGTGCCGAGGCGCTGGTCGGCCCGGTCGATCTCGTTGCCGGCGGCGCCGCCGCCGTGATAGCCGAAATCGCCGATCAGCTCGTCGTCGCCGATGCCCTCGAAGATGAAGGCCGCGCGCGGATCGAAGCTCGCCTCGGTGCGCCGGTAGTATGACGAGCGGTCGAAGCCGACGGCGGTAAAGCCGACGCCGGCGATGACCTGGGGCGCGGTGTGCCCCTGGCTGCGCCAGACGCCGCCGAACTCGCCGGTGAAGCTGTGATAGAACTCGCCGGGCCGGCCCTCCCACGTGCGGGTGCCGTTCTCGTTGCGGCGCACCTCGAGCACGCCTGGAAGCTCGGTGTGCGTGGCGCAGCGCCAGAAGTAGCCGTTGCCGCCGAGATACATCAGCCGCCCGCCCTGCTGCGTGTAGTCGTAGACGGCGTCCCACATCCGCCTGGTGTAGTACTCGGGATGGCCGCCGGTGAGGATGACGCTGTAGGGCCGGAGCAGGTCGAGCCCGCGCTCGTGCAGGTCCTCGTCGGTGATCACGTCGTATTCGTGACCCATGGCTTCCAGCCAGTCGGTCAGAAAGAGGTCCTGGTTGAACTCGCGGAGCTTCGAGCCGAAGGTGCCGGACCACTGGGTCTGCACCTTGGGGCGCATGTTGAGCATGGGCCGGAGCCGCGACGAATAGCTCACGCCGCTGCCGTCGGAGTGGCTGTCGTAGAGCGAGAGGCCGTATTCCCGGTGCTCGTTGAGGAACATGTGCACCGGCTGAAGCGCCATGAGCTGGCCGGTCCAGAGCTCGCCGGCGGGCGCGTTGAACATCATGTGCTCGTTGGCGTAGGCCATGTAGTCGAAGGTGGGCAGCAGGAAGGCGGCCCTGGCCTCGTGGCCCGGTCGCGGCAGCACGGCGAAGGGGATGTAGGCCTCCTCCTCGCCCGAGCGGAGCCGCGCGGCGTAGACGCCGCTCCTGAGATCGTCGGGCACGGTGAACGAGAAGTCGACCTCCCAACCCGCGTCGTAGAGGTCGTCGTCGTGGAAGTGGATGGCGCCGTACTGCTCGGGCGCGTGGCGCCAGCACATCTCCTCGCCGCTCCAGTTGTGGCCGGTCATCGCGCGCGTCGGCAGATTGACCAGCGTGCCGTCGAGCCGGTTGCTGGAGCTGTCGATGATGCGGGTCGAGGGGATCTCGCGGGAGAAGTCCCATGCCGCGACCACGGCGGCCCGCACGTCGTCGGGGAAGGGTTCCACCCTGAGCTGCTCCATCCCGGCCCGCTCGAGCGCGCGGTTCGCGAGCCGGGGACCATCGATCTTGCCGTTGTAGTGGCGGTCGACGAAGGTCCTGCCCTCGCCTTCGCGCACGAACTGCGCCGCCATCACCAAGGGGCTGTCGTTGGCGGCGAATCCGGAGGGAGCGTCGCCCACCGCGCTGCCCGCATCGTCGACGCCCGCGTGCGCCATCAGCGGCTCCTGATGGACCGAGACGCGCCCGCTCGCGGTATCGTAGCTCGCGGCCACGAAGTACCACTTGCGCTCGACCAGCGCCTTGCCGGTGCTCACCACCTGCGCGCCGCTCCGGCCGTCGCCCAGCCGCAGCGCGAGCGCGCCGCCCTCGTCGACGATCAGGGCGAAGCCGCTCTGCTCCGCCTCGTTCCACTTGGTCACCAGACCCTGCTCGCCCCTGGCCGGTGTGGTCGGCCAGATCATGGCCTGGACGGTGAAGCTCTCCAGGCGCTCGAGCACGTCGCTGCTCGGGACGATGGCGCAGGAGCCCGCGTGAATCGCCTGCCGCCGGCCCTCGTAGCGCCCGCTGGCGGGCGATTCGACCGGCTCCTCCTTGTAGCCCGGCCCGTCGGGATTGGTGTCGCCGCAGATGAGGCGCACGATGTCGGCCTGGTAGTCAGGCAGCTCGCAGCTCACCATGAGGCTGACGGTCTCGCCCGGCCGCACGCTGATTTCGTCGCTGTATCCCGTGATCTTGAGCATGGCCGAGCTGTCCTCTCCCTTCGCGCGCGGCGCGGCGCCCCGCTACGCGTCGATCAGTCGCCGAAGTGGGCCTTCCAGCGGAGGTTGAAGACCTCCCACTCGGCATCCTCCAGGCGCCGGTACACCTTGTCCTCGAAGACCTTCACGGGCTCGCCCCGGTTGTCCGGCATCATGGCGAGCTTCCACTCCCTGTGGTCGTCGGTGCACACCAGCCCGTACTTGACCTTGTCGGGCGAGCCGCGGAAGAAATTGAGAACGCGCTGGAGGTCCAGGCTGTACTCGCCCACCGGAGTCGTCCTGAACTCCTCTGCCAGCCGTTCGTAGAGCCGCGAGCGCTCGGCCGGCTCCAGCTTCGTCAGGTCGTACATCGCGGGCCTCCCCTTACGGCGCGGCCGGTCCCCTCGCCTGCCGGATCAACCGAACTCGGGCACCGTCGCCGCCGCGCTCTCGCGCGCGTCGATGGCGGCCTGCCAGCGGGCGAGGTTGGCCCTGGGCGCGAGCAGGTCCGCGCCCTCCGCCGTCATCTTCAGGTAGTGCAGGACGGGCAGCACCATGTAGTCGGCAAGCGACGCCTCCGCGCCGGCGAAATAGGCCTGGCCGTCGAGCGCGCCGTCGAGCGCGGCCAGCGCCTTGTCGCTCTTCGGCACGCTGCTCTCGACCAGCGCCTCGTCGGGCTCGCCGCCCTGCGCCGGCACGATCAGGCGCTGCAGCACGATGTCGATCGCCGGGCGATAGAGATACTGGATGAAGACCGAGGTCCACTGCAGGCAGCGGGCGTTGGCGAGCGGGTCTTCCGGGTGGATGGGCGGCCCGTCGAAGACGCGGTCGATGTAGCCGCAGATGGCCAGCGTCTCGTACATGCGCACGTCGCCGTGGGTCATCGCCGGCACCGAGCCCCAGGGCTGCTTCTCCAGCTGCTCCGCCGACTGGGGCACGAGGGGGTCGAGCTCGTAAGGGGCCCCCTTCTCCATCAGCGCCATGCGGCAGGTCCTGACGTAGGTGCTCAGCGGTATCCCGTGAATGATCAGCGTCGCCATCGTGCGCTCCCCGTGATCCGTCCGCGCTGGGGGCGTCCACCCCGGCCGCGCGCCCATTGTGCACCACCCGCCCCGCCCTTGCACGGCGCGGCATGGGGCCCCTCGGTTGTTCGCTCTCCGGGCGCTGACTATGCTCGCGGCGGGGAAGCGGCGCGGCGAGGGAGCGCGGCATGCTGACGATCACGGGCTATGCCGACCGGATCAGCGTCCGGCCGGGCGAGACCATCGCGTTCATGGTCAACTGCGAGCACCCGAGCTACCGGGCGGACATCGTGCAGCTCACCTGCGCCGACAATTCGCCCTCCGGCCCGGGATTCAAGGAGCGTGTGGTCCGCACCCCGGCGAGCAGGCGCCACAAGGGGCGGCGGCAGGTCATCCACGCGGGCTCGTACGCGATCGTGGACAGCCGGCCGCTGCTGGAGTCGCTCGCGAGCTTCACCGTCCAGGCGATGATCTGGCCGACCACGCCGGGCAAGGGCGAGCAGGGCATCCTCACCAAGTGGGACCCGCGCAGCCGCAGCGGCTTCGCGCTGATGATCGACGATGCGGGCTCGGTCGCGCTCCGCCTCGGAATGGCGGACGGCAGGGTGGAGACGGTCTCGGTCGGCAGGCCGCTGCACGAGCGTCACTGGTATCTCGCCGCCGCGAGCTACGACGCGGCGAGCGGCAAGGTGACGGTGCATCAGGAGCCGCTGCTGCCCTACGCGCGGGCGAGCGACAGCGGCACCGCGCGCCGCACGCTCGGGCCCGCCGCCGCCAACAACGGCGCGCCGGTCGTGATGGCCGGCGCCTTCAGGCGGCGGCAGAAGGGCAGGACGCTGGTCGATGCGCTCTACAACGGCAAGATCGATTCGCCCCGCCTCGTCGGCCGCGCGCTCGGGCGCGTCGAGATCGAGCGCATGCGCAACGAGGCGATGCCCGCCTCGCTCGCGCCCGACGTGCTCTGCGCCTGGGATTTCTCGCGCGACATCACGTCCATCAGGATCTCCGACCGCTCCTCCCATCACTGCCACGGCGAGATCGTGAACCTGCCGGCGCGCGGCATGACCGGCTGGAACTATTCGGGCGAGGAGGTGTGCTGGCGCCACGCGCCGCACGAGTACGGCGCCATCCACTTCCACGACGACGACCTCTACGACGCCGGCTGGGATGTCGACTTCACCTGGACCGTGCCGGCGCGGACGGCGAGCGGAGTCTATGCCGCGCGGCTCAGGGGCAAGGGAGATGCGGAGGAGTACGTCCCCTTCGTCGTGCTGCCGGCGCCGGGCAAGGCGGCGCGCATCGCCTTCCTGCTGCCGACGGTCGAGTACATGGCCTATGCCAACGAGCACATGGCCTTCGACGGGTCGCTCGGCGAGCTTCTCACCGGGCAGCTGCCTGCGCTCAACCCGAACCAGCTCTTCCTCAACGAGCACCGCGAGTACGGCGCCTCGCTCTACGACACCCATTCGGACGGCAGCGGCGTCTGCTACTCGTCCAGGCTGCGGCCGATCCTCAACATGCGGCCCAAGGTGGAGACGCCCTGGGCCTGCGCCGGCGAGGAATCGACCAACGCGCGCGAGTTCATCCTCGACATGTACGTGGAGGACTGGCTCACCCACTTCGGCTTCGAGCACGACGTCATCACCGACGAGGACGTGCACCGCGAGGGCATCGACCTGCTCAAGCCCTATAACGTGCTGATTACCGGCGGCCACCCGGAGTACTACTCCAAGGCCATGCGCGACGCGGTCCACGGCTTCACCCAGCAGGGCGGGCGGCTGATGTACCTCGGCGGCAACGGCTTCTACTGGCGGGTGGCGATGCACGGGGAGGTGCCGGGGGTGATCGAGGTGCGCCGCTGCGAGGCCGCGATCCGCACCTGGGAGGCCGACCCCGGCGAGTACTACCACAGCTTCACGGGCGAGTACGGCGGGCTCTGGCGCCACCAGGGGGATACCGCGCCGCAGCGCCTCGCCGGCGTCGGCTTCGTGGCGGAAGGCTTCGACAAGTCCTCCTACTACCGGCGCCTGCCGGCCAGCAGGGACCCCCGCGCGCGCTTCATCTTCGAGGGGATCGACGAGGAGATCATCGGCGACTTCGGCTACCACGGCGAGGGCGCGGCCGGCAACGAGCTGGACTACGCCGACGCCCGCCTCGGCACGCCGCCGCACGCGCTCGTGGTGGCCCGCTCGGAGAACCACACCGACCTCTACCTCGTGGTGAACGAGGAGGTGCTGGTGAACCACTCGGGCCTCGGCGGCACCGAGCACGAGAAGGTCCACGCCGACATGGTCTTCTACGAGACGCCGGGTGGCGGCGCGGTCTTCTCGGTGGGCTCGATCTGTTATCCCGCGAGCCTGCCGTGGAAGGGCTACGACAACAACATCGCGAAGCTCACCACCAACGTGCTCCGCCGCTTCGCCGACCCTGAGCCCTTCTGAGGACGCCCGCCATGCCAGGCTACGCGATCGCCGACGTGACCGTGACCGACCCGGAGACCTACGCCGGCTACCGCAAGCTGACGCCGGGCACCATCGAGGCCTTCGGCGGGCGCTTCCTCGTGCGTGGTGGCGCGCACGAGGTGATCGCGGGCGCGTGGGCGCCGGGGCGGCTGGTGCTGCTGGCATTCGACAGCCCGGCGCGGGCCGCGGCGTGGTACGACTCGCCCGCCTACACCGAGGCGCGGGCGATCCGCCAGCGCGCGTCGACCGGCACCCTGGTGCTGCTCGACGGCGACGGCGAGGCGCAGGCGGCCGGCGCCACCTACCTGATCGCCCGCCACGGGGTCGACGGCGCCGATCTGGCTGACGCCGCCACCCATGACGGGCACGTCCTGGTCTCGGCGCGCGCGCCCGAGGTCAAGGAAGGCACCTGGTCGGGCGAGCGCGTCACGGTGGTCGCGTTCGCCGACAGCGAGGCCGCGCGCGCCTGGAGCGCGTCGCTTGCCGATCGGCAGGCGGCCGGCGGCGCGGTGCTGGTCGAGGGCGTCTGAGCCCCGTCCCTAGGCCGGCCCGGTGACGATGCCGCGCTCGTGCAGGGCGCCGATGGCGCCGTCGCCGAGCCCCAGCACCTCCGCGAGTATTTCGTCGGTATGCTGGCCGAGCTGCGGCCCCGGCGCGACCGGCCCGCGCGGCGCGGCGGTGAAATCCAGCGGCGAGCCCGGCGTGAGCAGGGACCCGATCCCCGGCTGATCGACCCTCTGGAAGAGCGGGTTCGCGGTCGAGCAGAAGGGGTCCTCCTCGACCATCTGGGTGTGGGTGCGGAAGGGCCCCCACAGCACGCCGGCCTCGGTGAGGCGGGCGCCCACCTCCTCCAGGCCGTGGCCTGCGAACCAGGGCACGAGCGCGGCGCGGAGCTCGTCGCGCACGGCCCAGCGGTCGGCTTCGTCGGCGAGGTCGACGCCGTGTTCCGCCTCGATCGCCCTGAACGCGTCCGCGAGCCCGGTCGCCTGTCCCAACGCCTTGACGTGGCGCGGCGTCACCACCACGAGCATGACCCGGCGGCCGTCCCGCGTCGCGAAGTCGCCGCCGAAGGTGCCGTACATGTCGTTGCCGATGCGCGGCCGCTCGGCCCCGTTGATCTCGACGTCGCCGATGTACCCGAGCGAGCCGGTGATGTGGTAGGCGACGTCGGCGAGGCCGAGGCGTATCTCCTGCCCCTCGCCCGTGCGGCTGCGGTGGCGCTCGGCCGCGAGCAGGCCGATGGCGGCGGTGAGCCCGCAGGTCAGGTCCCAGCCGGGCAGCACGTTGTTGACCGGCTCGTCGAGGTCCTCCGGCCCGGTCACGAAGGGCCAGCCCATGCGCGCGTTCACCGTGTAGTCGACCGCCACGGTGCCGTCGGGGTTGCCGATGATGCGCAGCATGATGAGGTCGGCGCGCCTGGCGCGGAGCGTCTCGTAGGAGAGCCAGTCGCCGACCTGGAGGTTGGTGAGGAAGATGCCGGCCTCGGGCCCCGGCGCCGTGATGAGCGCGGCGACCAGCTCGCGCCCCTCCGCCTCGCGCAGGTTGACCGCGAAGGAGCGCTTGCCCTTGTTCATGCCGGCCCAGTAGATGCTCTCGTTGTCGTCGGTGACCGGCCAGCGGCGGTAGTCGAGGCCGCCGCCGATGGGGTCGAAGCGAATCACGTCCGCGCCCATCTGGGCCAGCGTCATGCCGCCGAGCGGGGCCGCGACGAAGGCCGAGCCCTCGACCACACGCAGGCCCTTGAGAATACCGTTCACGCCCGCCCTCCCTGCTCTCGCTGGCTTGCCGTGGCGGCCCGCCGGCCGCCCGCGCGCTGTGTAGTCGCCATTCAGGCGGCGATCAACCGTCGCTCTCGCTCGGCTGCAGGCGGGCGGGCTCGCCCTCCGGCGCGGCCTTGCGGTCCGCAGGCCCGCGGCCGAAGAAGGCGGCGATGTCGCCCTGGATGGCGAGCAGGCTCGGCACCAGGATCAGCACGATCAGGGTCACGCCGAGCAGGCCGAAGACGATGGTGACCGCCATGGGCTTCAGGAACTGCGCCTGCAGGCTGGTCTCGAAGAGCAGCGGCGTGAGGCCGAAGATGGTGGTCACGGAGGTAAGGATCACGGCGCGCAGACGGTCCCGCGCGCCATTCACCAGGGCGTCCATCAGCGGCTCGCCGGCATCGAGCCGGTCCTGGATCGCGCGCACCAGGATGATGGAATCGTTGACCACGATCCCGGCGAGCCCGAGCAGCGCGACCATGCTCAGCACGGTAAGGTCGTAGCCTAGGACCATGTGCCCGAAGACCGCGCCCACCGCGCCGAAGGGAATCACCGCCATGACGAAGAGCGGCCGCGCGTAGCTGGAGAAGACCCAGGCGAGGATGAGATAGATCGCGATCAGGCCGACGATCGCGCCGGTCGTGATGTCGCCGATGGTCGTCGCCTGCTCCTCGGCCTTGCCGCGCAGCAGGACACCGACGCGGTGCTCCTCCGCGACCTGAGGCAGCTCCTCCGCCCGCAGCGCGTCGATGACCTCGTCGGTGGTGGTGACGGACTCGTCGATCTCCGCGGTGACGGCGATCATGCGCTGGCCGTCCTCGCGGCGAATGCTGGCGAAGCCGGCCTTCTCGTGGAAGCTCACCACCTCGGCGAGCGGAACCTCGATGCCCGCGGGGCTGCGCAGGTAGAAGCGCCTGAGATCGCCTTCCGTCAGCGTGTCGTGCGGCAGGCGGACGCGGACCGCGACCTCCTCGTCGCCGCGCGCGAAGCGCCTGGCGATCACACCCTCGAAGGACGCGCGCACCTGGCGGGCGGCGCTCTCGGTGGTGAAGCCGAGCGCGCGGCCGCGCGGGGTCACGGTGAGGATCGCCTCCTGCTTGCCGTAGGGCGTGTTGTCCTCGATGTCGCTGACGCCGGGGAAGCGGTCGAGCAGCACCCGCACGTCCCCTGCCGCCGCCTTGAGCGCGGTCAGGTCGTCGCCGGTGACGCGGATGTCGATTTCGCGGCCGGGCGGCCCGGCCTGCTGCTCGAGAATCGTCATGGTCTCGAGGCCGGGCAGCGGGCGCACGCGGCTGCGCCACTCCTCGATCAGCGTCTGGGTGCGGATGGCGCGCCGGTCGGAGGGCTGCAGCTCCACCCGCATGCCGCCGATGTGATCGCCGGTGCCGAGGAAATAGGTGTTGGCGCGGGCCGCGGGCTTGCCGACCTGGCCCAGGCTCATGACCACGAGGCCGCCGGCACCTTCGGTCAGCGCGTCCTCGGCCTCCTGCAGCGCGCGGCCCAGCTCGTCGACCATGGCGATGGTGGTCTCGCGCTTGGTGCCCTCGACGAAGGTGGCGTTGGCGAGCACCGCGTCCGATTCCGGCGAGGGAAAGAAGACGAAGTTGACGCGCCCGCCCACGATCAGGCCCAGGAACACGAGCAGCAGCCCGACGGCGACGGCCACGGTGAGGTATCGCCACGCCACGCAGCCGCGCACGATGCGGGCAAAAAGGCCGTCGCGAAAGGCCTCGAAGCGCGGGTTGAACCAGCGCGCGAAGCGGTTCTCCCGGTGCGGATCGGCGCTGAGCGCCATGCGCAGGTGGCCCGGCAGCACCAGGAAGCACTCGATCAGGCTCGCGATCAGCACCGCCACGATCACCAGCGGGATGGCGCGGATCATCTGGCCGATCAGGTCGGACACCATGAAGAGCGGCAGGAAGGCGGCAAGGGTGGTCAGCGTCGCGGCCATGACCGGGGCCAGCATGCGGCGCGCGCCGCGCTCCGCCGCCTCGGCCGGGCCGGCACCGGCGCCGCGTTGGGTCACCGCGTGCTCGCCGACCACGATCGCATCGTCGACGATGATGCCGACCGCCATGATGAGCGCGAAGAGGCTCACCATGTTGATGGTCTGCCCCATCAGCATCATCACGCCGAGGGTGGCGAGCAGCGACACCGGGATGCCCACCGTGACCCAGAAGGCGACCCGCGTGCTCAGGAATATGAAGAGGACGAGCACCACCAGCGCGAGGCCGCTGACGCCGTTGCGGAGCAGCATCTCGATGCGGTCGTCGATGAGCTCCGCCTGTCTGCCGTAGTGCTCGACCACCAGTGTGGGCGGCAGCGACGGCCGCAGCTCCTCGAGGAAGGTGTCGAGTATGTCGGACTGCTCCAGCGCGTCCGACGTGGGCGCCCTGCGCACCCTGAGCTCGATGGCGGGGTAGCCGGCCCTGAAGGCGATGGCATCCCGCTCGTTGAACCGCTCGCTGACGGTCGCGATGTCGCGCAGGTGGACCTTGGCCCCGTCCTCGCGCGCGATCACCTCGACCTGGCCCATTTCCTCGACCGACCCGGCGAGGCCGAGGCTGCGGATCTGCTTGTTGGTGCCGGCAGGCACGATGCCGGAGGGCAGATCGACCGAGCTGGTGCCGATGCGCGCGGCGATGTCGCCGAGGGTGAGGTCGAGCTGGCGCAGGCGCCCCTCGCCGACCTCGACCCAGATCTCCTCGCGCCGGCTTCCGAACAGGTCGACCTTGTCGACGCCGGCGGCGAGCAGACCGTCCCGAATGCCCTTGGCATGGGCCCGCAGCGCCGCCTCGGAGAAGGGCCCCGAGACCACGAGATTGCCGATCGGCTCGTAGACGTAGACGCGGGCGACGACCGGCTTCTCGGAATCCTCGGGCAGGGTCTCGACCCGGCTCACGGCGTTCTCGACGTTGGCGAGCGCGGTGTCGAGGTCGGTCGCGGTCTCGAACTCCATGATGACGGAGCCGACGCCCTCCACCGACTGCGAGACCACGCGCTTCACGCCGTCGAGAAAACGGACTTCCGGCTCGATCGCGGCGACGATGTTGGCGTCGACGTCCTCCGCGCTGGCGCCGGGCCAGGTCACGCTGACCGAGACCCAGTCGATGCCGAAGGCCGGGAAGAACTGGGTGTTCATGCGCGCGAGCCCGAGCACGCCGAACAGGATCATCAGCACCATCACGAGGTTGGCGGCGGTGCGATGGCGCGCGAAGAACCCGATGACGCCCCGGCCCGCGCCGGCGGCCGTGCTCACCGCACCTCGACCTTGACGCCCGGTCCGATCTCGGGGAAGCGCGTGGTCGCGATGCGGTCGCCCTCGGCGATGCCGCCGCTCACCACCACGTCGTTGCCGACGCGGGCCAGCAGCGCCACCGGCCGGGGCTCGAGGCGGCCCTCGACCACGGCATAGACCGTGTCGCCCCCCACCAGCGCCGTCTCGGGCAGGCGCGAGGCCCCGCGGTAGATGCGGTCGGGGATACTGACCTCGACGAAGGCGCCGGGGCGCAGCGGCAGCGTCGCCGCCGCACCGTCCTCGATCCGTGCGTAGACGCGGACGCCGCCGCTCGCCGCATCCACCTCGCCGTCGGCCCGCTGGATCACCGCGCGGAAGGGGAAGTTCCTGTCGCCGGCGCGCCAGGTCACCTCCACGGGGCGCCCCCCGAGCCCCGCCGCGGACGACACCAGCCGGCCGTAGTCCGCATCGCTCAGGTGGATGCGGATGTCG
This sequence comes from Alphaproteobacteria bacterium, assembly GCA_022823305.1. Classification (GTDB taxonomy): domain Bacteria; phylum Pseudomonadota; class Alphaproteobacteria; order UBA828; family UBA828; genus WTGU01. The sequence goes on along the minus strand of JAJDXK010000099.1, from coordinate 3,212 downwards.
AGGCGCGTCTGGTCGAGCAGCCGCACCACGCGGTCGTTCACCCCGAGGCGCTTGCCGAGCGCCGCCGACACCTCCGTCAGGTAGCCGTCGAAGGGCGCCACCAGGCGCGTGTTCGCGAGGTCGCGCTCGGCCCGCTCCAGCGCCACGGCGCTGCGCGCGATCACCGCCTCCTGGCGGGCGAGGCGGGCCCTGAGCCCGGCCGCGCGCCGCTCCGTCGCCGTCATCGCCCGCGCCCGGTCGCTGCGCCGCACCAGGGCGTCGTCGACCGCCTTCTCCGGCGCGGTTCCCTTGGCCAGCAGCGCCTGCCTGCGCTCCAGCTCGCGCTCGGCCAGCGCGAGCTGGGTGCGGTCCTCGACCAGCCCCGCCTCCTCGGCGCCGAGCTCCGCCTCGGTCTCCGCCAGCAGCGCGCGCGCCTCCTTGAGCGCCGCCTCGGCCTCCGCCACCGCGGCGCGGTACTCGAAGGGGTCGATCTCCACCAGCAGCGCGCCGGCGCGCACGCTGCCGCCGTTGACGAAGCTCTCGCCGACCGCAGCCACCGGCCCCGCCACCAGGGCCCGCATCTCAACGTCGCGGTGCGCCATGACCTCGCCGAAGGCCTCGATGAAGGGCTGGATGTCGGCGATGCGGACGGTCGCCGCGGCGATCGGGCGCTCCCGCTCCACCGCGCCCGTGCGCTCGATCTGCGGCTTCGTCGCCCGCAGATAGCCGACCGCCAGCACCGCGCACACCACGGTCAGCAGCGGCAGCACGATCTTCAGGGTGCGGTGGCGGCGACGGGCCAAGGGCGGCCTCTCTCCTCGTTCGCTACGGGGCTTCGGGCGTTCTCTGCGTCAGAGGCCCGGATCACGCCTCTGGCGGTGACTGGCGGCCACGGGCGGCCTTGTGCCGACGCGAGGGCGCGGCGACAATCGCCGCCCCACGCACGGACGGTGACGCGCATGACCGGCACCCGCTACGATCCCATCGAGATGATCGAGCGGCTCGTCTCCTTCGATACGACGAGTCGCGATTCGAACCTCGCGCTCATCCACTTCGTGCGCGACTATCTCGCCTCGCACGGGGTTGATTCTACACTGATTCACGACGAAAGCGGCAACAAAGCGAATCTCTACGCCACGGTGGGCCCGGCCGACGTGCCGGGAGTCGCGCTCTCGGGCCACACCGACGTGGTGCCGGTGGACGGCCAGCCCTGGGACAGCGACCCCTTCAGCCTGGTGCAGAAGGACGGGCGCCTCTACGGGCGCGGCACCTCCGACATGAAGAGCTTCAGCGCCGTCGCGCTCGCCCTGGTGCCGGAATTCGTCGCCCGCCCGCTCAAGACGCCGATCCACTTCGCGCTCTCCTTCGACGAGGAGGTGGGCTGCCTGGGCGCGCCGCTGATGATCGACCGGCTCGGTGCGGAGCTCGGCGTCAAGCCGATGATCGTGATCGTGGGCGAGCCCACCGACATGGCCGTGGTGAACGCGCACAAGGGGGTCTACAGCTTCAACACCCGGGTGCGGGGTCTGGAGGCCCATTCGAGCGCCACCCACCGCGGCGTGAACGCGGTGCAGTACGCGGCCGTCCTGGTCCACTTCCTGACCGAGATGGCGGACGAGATGGCCGCGCGCGCCGAGCCCGAGAGCGGCTTCGACCCGCCCTACACCACGGTCCACGTCGGCACCATCCGGGGCGGCACGGCGCACAACATCGTGCCGCTCGACTGCGCCTTCACCTGGGAATACCGGCTGATACCGGGGGCGGACCCGGACGAGATCCGCACCCGCTTCGAGCGCTTCGCCGAGGAGACGGTGCTGCCCCGCATGCACGCGGTCGACCCCGGCACCTCGATCGACACGGAGCTGCGCTGCTACGTGCCGGGGCTGGTGCCGGAGGACGGCTCGCCGGCGGAGGCGATCGTGATGGCGCTCGCGCGCACCAACCACACCGAGGTGGTGGCCTACGGCACCGAGGCGGGGCTCTTCCAGGAGGTCGGAATTCCGACCGTGATCTGCGGGCCCGGCAGCATCCGCCAGGCGCACCAGCCCAACGAGTACATCGAGCTGAGCCAGGTGCAGGCCTGCGAGAGCTTCATGCGCCGCCTGCTCGACGAGGTGTGCGCCAAATAAAAGGCGCGAATGCCCAGCTTATAGTCACCTCTTACAGCCGAAGATCCACTCGATCTCGTGCACCGACGCGGAGTGGGAGCGTGTACGGGTGCCGGCGGAGCGTCGGGAACTGTCCGTCTCGCGCCACATGGTCGAGTGCGGGCTCGACGTGGACCCGAGGACGGAGGCGCCGAAGCCGCCCCGCCTCGTGCTGGACGAGTCGGAGCAGCGGTGCCTGCTCGACAGCGTGACCGGGACCGCCGAGCGCACGGCGACGGCGGAGCCGGAAGAAGCGGTGCTGATGCGCATCCGCAACGCGCTCGCCTTCCTGGTTGAAGCGAGGATGCGCGAGAGGGTGCGGTGACAGGCCGCAAGGAGAGCACGATCCGCTCCCACGTGAAGCGCATGTTCGCCAGGCACGGGCTCTCGCGGCAGGCCGAGCTGGTACGAATGGCATTGGCCCCGGCCGACGCTCCAGGCGTTCGAAGGCGAGGATAAGGGAGACCGCAGGACGGCACTTTCGTCGGCCGTGTTCTGCTCGATCAACCGTAGTTCTTCCCCAGGGAATTCGCCAAATCTCCCCAATGTTGGGGACGCGCGAATGCGCGCTACCGCCTAAGTTGCCACGCGCGAACCGCCGCTGCGGGGCCGAACCCTGCGTGAGGCGACGTGAGGGCTTTCAGGGGCGCTGTCTGTCAATGCATGGAAGAAGGGGCAGGAAAACCACCTCGTCCGGTGGCCGAACGATGCCCGGGCGACTGCTTCTCCCAAATCCGAAGAATTGCACATTCCGTCCCATCCGCTCCACCGCACGTCCGGCGATCGTTCGCGTTCGAGGAATACCGGGCAGAGCGAGTTGTTGCCATGCGCGTAATGCAGAGAACGCCGAGATGGCGCCTGCGGATGATCGCCGCTCTGCTGCTCGCCCCGGCCTTCCTCCTCGCCGAGCCGCCCTCCGCCCATGCAGAGGCCCTCGACGCGCACGCCCTCATGCAGGACGTCTACGACCAGGCGCGCCAGCACGACGCGCAGACTTCGGACGTGCGCCTGATCATCGAGGACGACAAGGGGCGCAAGCGGGAGCGCTACTTTCGATCCCTTTACAGGATCTTCCCCGACCGGACG
>JAJDXK010000103.1 GCA_022823305.1 Alphaproteobacteria bacterium | reverse complement strand
CGCGGGTGAGCTCGTGCGCCCGGGGCTGGAGGCCGGCACGACACCGGCGGAGTGAGGGACGGCGCCCGCCCCTGCGCCTCCCGGCGCATTCCCTCGTGGATCATCGCTCCTCGAGCAGCCGGGCCATCATGTGGCGCACGTGGTCCTGCCCGCCGAAGAACACCGCGAGGACCCGGACCGTCTCGCGCGCGTCGTCCACGTCGAACCAGTAGATCGCCCGCCCGATGGCGAGATGACGCACGCCGGGCAGGATGTCGTCATGGCGCTCGCCCCGGTGGGGCGCGGGCAGGATGCGCTCCGCCTCGGCCCGGATCTCCAGAATGCGCGCGCCTGCGCGATCGAGCGCGCTCTCCAGGCTCTCGCCGAAGCCCAGGTAGCTCTGCAGAAGATGGTCGAATATCAGGCCGAAGTCGCTCTCTGCCTCGGCCGAGAACTCAATCCTCCAGACCATGCGCGCGGCGCTTGTCGGCGATCATCGCGGCCAGCCGCGCGTCCATCCCTTCCGCGTCGACGAACGCGCCCTCGCGGCGGCGCGAGAGCAACGCGCGCAACGCCACGGTCTCCGCCTCCTCCGCCTCCATGCGTTGACGCAGCAGGTCGACGCCCTGCTGCAGCACCGCGCTAACGCTCGAATAGCGCCCGGCCTCCACCAGTGTCCTGGCGAAGGCGTGCTGCTCGTCGCTGAGCGAGATCGAGGACTTGACCGTCACGGGCACCTCCTCGACGCACGGTAATACTGGGTAGCACCGAGGTCAAGGTCCGTGCGGCTGGCGCGAGCGAATCCGGCGCTCGTGATAAGCTCGGCCGGGGCACAGGCGCAGGGGAGGAGCAGCGACGATGGCGGGTTTCACGATCACCTCGACCAACCACACGAGCTTCACGGTCTCGAGCCTCGACCGCGCGATCGGGCTGTTTCGCGACGCGCTGGGCTTCGAGCTGCTCAACCGCTCGCCGCGCGACCCCAGGTTCATCGAGCAGGTGGTGGGCGTCGAGGGCGCCGACATCGAGGTCGCCTACCTGCAGGCGCCGGGTCATCGCCTCGAGCTGATCGAGTACCGCGGCCCGGCCGACCGCGGCCAGGTGGAGTCTCGCCCCTGCGACGCGGGCTTCGCCCACATCGCCTTCGACGTGGACGACATCCACGCGGCCGTCGCCGCGGTGCGTGCGGCAGGCTCGGAACCGCTGGGCACGCCCGTCACGGTCAACGCCGGGCCCAACAAGGGCGGACTCGTGGTCTACACCCGCGATGCCGACGGCATCACCGTCGAGTTCATCCAGAGGCCGAAGGCGTAATGTTCTACGAGACCGCGCGCAACGACCACGGCCTGCCGCACGACCCCTTCAAGTCCTGCGTGGTGCCGCGCCCGATCGGCTGGATCGCCACGATGGATGCGGCGGGCGCGCTCAACCTCGCGCCCTTCAGCTACTTCAACGCCTGCGGCGACCACCCGCCCCAGGTGATGTACGCCCCCAGCGGCAAGCACGCGGAGGGCGGCGCCAAGGACAGCCTGCACAACGTGCAGGAGACCGGCGAGTTCGTCGCCAGCCTCGCCACCTGGGAGCAGCGCGAGGCGATGCGGCTTTCCTCCAGCCACGTGGCACGCAGCGTCGACGAGTTCGCGCTCGCCGGGCTCGAAACCGCGCCTTCGCGGCTGGTGCGCCCGCCGCGCGTCAAGGGCGCGCCGATCCACCTCGAATGCCGGCTCAACAGGGTGGTCGAGCTGCTGGCCGACGACCCCGCGCGCTTTCGCAACTGGATCGTGCTGGGCCACGTGGTGGGCGTGCACATCGACGACTCCGTCATCACCGACGGAATGGTCGACCAGTCCAGGTTCCGCCCCATCGCGCGCCTCGGCTACGCCGACTACACCACGGTGGACAGCCACTTCGAGATGCCCTTCCCCGACTAGCGGCACACACGAAACCTTGCGGTTTCGTGTCGCTTGCCCTACAAGGGGTAGCGATGCAGCCCGCGCTTCTGCCCTCGGTGTTCAGCGACCGGCATCTGCTGGGGATCGAGGGGCTTTCGGCGGACGCGATCACCCACCTCCTCGACCTCTCCGAGAGCTACGTCGCGCTCAACCGCGAGGTGCAGAAGCGCAAGAGCCTGCTCGGCGGGCGCACCGTGGTGCTGCTCTTCTTCGAGACCTCGACGCGGACCCGCACCTCCTTCGAGCTTGCGGGCAAGCGGCTCGGCGCCGACGTCATCAACATCGCCGTCGCCAGCTCCGCCATCAAGAAGGGCGAGACGCTGATCGACACGGCGATGACGCTGAACGCCATGCACCCCGACATGCTGATCATGCGCCACCCCGACGCCGGCGCCGCGCGGCTGCTCGCGGACCACGTCGAGTGCGGCGTCGTCAACGCCGGCGACGGCTCCCACGAGCACCCCACCCAGGCGCTGCTGGACGCGCTCACCATCCGCCGCCGCTTCGGCCGCATCCAGGGCCTGCGCGTCGCGATCTGCGGCGACGTGCTGCACAGCCGCGTCGCGCGCTCCAACATCCTGCTGCTCAACACCATGGGCGCGCAGGTGCGCATCATCGCTCCGCCGACGCTGGTGCCGGCGGCGGTGGAGCGGCTCGGGGTCGACGCCTTCCACGACATGCGGGCGGGGCTCGCCGGCTGCGACGTGATCATGATGCTGCGCCTGCAGCAGGAGCGCATGCAGGGCAGCTTCGTCCCGTCGACGCGCGAGTACTTCCGCTTCTTCGGGCTCGACGAGACCAAGCTCGCCGAGGCCCGCGCCGACGCGCTGATCCTGCATCCGGGGCCGATGAACCGGGGCGTCGAGATCGACAGCGCCGTCGCCGACGACATCACGCGGAGCGCCATCCTCGATCAGGTCGAGCTCGGCGTCGCCGTGCGCCAGGGCTGCCTCGACGCGCTGAGCCGCAACCTCGGCCCCGCGCCGGTGTTCTGAACGGGAGAGAGGATCGTGACGCCCGAGCCGCCCACAGCCTACGTCAACGCCCGCCTGCTGGACCCCGACAGCGGCCTCGACGCCGCCGGTGCGCTGCTGGCGAAGGAGGGCGCGATCGCCGACTTCGGGCCGGAGCTCTTCACGGACGGCGTGCCGAGCGGAATCGAGACGATCGACTGCGGCGGCCACTGCCTCGCGCCCGGCCTGATCGACATGCACGTGCACCTGCGCGAGCCGGGGCACGAGCACAAGGAGACCATCGCCACCGGCGGGCTCGCGGCGGCGGCCGGCGGCGTCACCAGCATCGCCTGCATGCCCAACACGAAGCCGGTGATCGACGACGCGGCGCTGGTCGAGTTCGTGCAGCGCCGCGCGCGCGAGGCCAAGGGGGTCAAGGTCTACCCCTTCGGCGCCGTCACCCGGGGGCTGGAGGGCACGCAGCTCACCGAGATGGGGATGCTGGCGGAAGCCGGCGCCGTGGCATTCTCCGACGACGGGCGGCCGGTCGCCGACAGCCAGGTGATGCGCCGCGCGCTGAGCTACGCGCGCACCTTCGGCCTGATCGTGAGCCAGCATGCCGAGGACCTCTCGCTCACCGGCTGCGGCTGCATGGCCGAGGGCGAGGTCTCGACCCGGCTCGGCCTGCCGGGGATCCCGGACGAATCGGAGATCGTGGTGGTGGAGCGCGACATCCGCCTGGTCGAGCTCACCGGCGGGCGCTACCACGTCGCCCACATCTCCACGGCCGGCGCGGTGGACGCGGTGCGCCGGGCCAAGCGCGCAGGGCTCCCCGTCACCTGCGAGGTCGCGCCGCATCACTTCGCGCTCACCGACCACGACGTGGGCGACTACCGCACCTTCGCCAAGATGGCCCCGCCGCTCCGCAGCGAGGCCAACCGGCAGGCCATGGTGGAGGCGCTGAAGGACGGCACCATCGACGCCATCGCCAGCGACCACGCCCCTCACGACCAGGAGAGCAAGCGGCTGCCCATGGAGCGCGCGGCCAACGGCGTGGTGGGGCTGGAGACGATGCTGCCGCTCTCGCTCGAGCTCCACCACGCGGGCCACCTCTCGCTGCGCGAGGTGCTGCGCCGGCTCACCTGCGCGCCCGCCGACCTGCTCGGCATCGACGCCGGCAGGCTCCGGCGCGGCACGCCCGCCGACCTCGTGCTCTTCGACCTCGACGCGCCCTGGCGCATCGACCGCGACGCCTTCCGCTCCAAGTCGGACAACACGCCCTTCGACGGCCGCCCGGTGCAGGGCCGCGTGCTGCGCACGGTGGTGGACGGCCGCACGCTCTTCGCCGCCGACGGCGCGGGCCGGCCTCAGGCAGAAACACCGTGACCTACGCCGACATCGCCACCGCCGCGCTCCGCCGCCTGCCGCCGGAGACGGCGCACAACGCCGCGCTCGCCCTGCTGGCGCTGGCCCCGGGACGGCCCGGCGTGCCCCATTCCGAACTGGCGCGGACCCTCTGGGGGCTCAGCTTCCCGACGCCCGTGGGGCTCGCCGCCGGCTTCGACAAGGACGCGCGATGCCCGGCGGGCGTGGCCGGGCTGGGCTTCGGCTTCGGCGAGCTCGGCACGGTGACGCCCCGGCCGCAGCCGGGGAATTCCGCACCGCGTCTGTTCCGCCTGCATCGGGAGCGCGCGCTCATCAACCGCTACGGCTTCAACAGCGCAGGCCTCGACGTCGTCGCGCGGCGGCTGGAGCGCTGGCGGGCCAGGGGCGGCCCGATCCCCTGCCCGCTCGGCGTGAATGTCGGCGTGAACTGGGACAGCACCGAGCCCGCGCGCGACTACGCCGCCGGCGTCATGCGCGTGGCTCCGTTCGCCGACTACGTGGCGGTCAACGTCTCCTCGCCCAACACGCCGGGGTTGCGCGCCTGGCAGGAGGGCGATGCGCTCGCCCGCCTGCTCGCCGCGCTCGCGGACGCCCATGCTCGCCTCGACAGCCCGCCGCCGCTCCTGCTCAAGCTCGCGCCGGAGCTGGACGACGCGGCGTTGGCGGCGCTGCTGGAGGCCATACGCGATGCGCCGATCGCCGGGCTGATCCTCACCAACACCACCACGGCCCGCCCGCCGGAGCTTGTCTCGCGCCACCGGGAGGAAGAGGGCGGCCTCAGCGGCCCGCCGCTGGCGCCTCGCGCGCTCGACGTGCTGCGACGTACTTACGCGCTCTCCGGCGGGCGCCTGCCGCTGGTCGGCGTCGGCGGGATCGACTCGGCGGAGGCCGCGTATGCCCGCATCCGTGCCGGCGCGAGCCTGGTCCAGCTCTACACGGCGCTGGCCTATCGCGGCCCCGGCCTCGTCGCCGGGATCACGCGGGGTCTCTCGCGGCTGCTGGCGGCGGACGGTTTCGCTTCGATCGCAGACGCGGTCGGCGCCGATCACCGTGCCGGGCCGTGAGCCCTCAGGACACGGCGGCGATCTCGTCGGCGATGGCGCGGGCCGCGGCGAGGGGGTCGGGCGCCTGGGTGATGGGGCGGCCCACGACGAGCGCGGTCGCGCCGGCGCGGGCGGCGTCCGCAGGCGTCGCGACGCGCGCCTGATCGCCCCTGCCGCTG